>JBMOHM010000067.1:0-16504 GCA_049317845.1 Nodosilinea sp.
ACCCTGGACATGGTGCTGATTCCCGGCGGCAGCTTCATGATGGGCTCTCTCGATAGCGAAGCTGGCCGAAGTGGCGATGAAGGACCACGGCATCAGGTGACCCTACCAGAGTTTTGGATGGGTAAGTACCCCGTCACCCAGGCGCAATGGCGGGCAACCATGGGCAACAACCCTGCCAGTTTCAAGGGCGACAACCGCCCGGTAGAGCAGGTGTCGTGGAATGAGGCGATGGAGTTTTGCGATCGCCTGTCTCAAAAACTGGGTCAACCCTATACCCTGCCCAGCGAAGCCCAATGGGAATACGCCTGTCGAGCGGGTACCACCACTTCCTTTTACTTTGGGGAAACGATTACCACCGATCTAGCTAACTACGATGGCAACCACACCTATGGAGCTGGCCCCAAGGGAATTTATCGGGAAGAAACTACCGATGTGGGCAGATTTCCTCCCAATGGCTTTGGCCTCTACGACATGCACGGTAACGTCTGGGAGTGGTGCCTGGACCACTGGCACCCCAGCTACGAAGGCGCTCCCGACGATGGCAGTGTCTGGGTGACTGGAGGGAATAGTGACGTTCGTGTGCTACGCGGCGGTTCTTGGTTCTACGATCCTCGGGATTGTCGCTGCGCCTATCGGCTCGACGACGTCCCCGACTACCGTCTCTTCGTCATCGGCTTTCGAGTTGTGAGTGTGCCGCCCAGGGCTCTTGGGTAACCCTCTAGCCCTTTTACCCTCTTACCCTATATGTTCCAACCGATCGCCCGTTCCCCGGCGCGTAGCGCCTCGATTTAAAATCACCCCAGGGAGCAAACTATCCTTTAGCTAACCGAAGGTTTAGCCTATGCCCATAGCGATTAACTTCTAAATTCTAACGTTGGGGTTGTTCTTTCCGGGGGAATGGCGATTTCCCCCGGACCCCCTCGCCCAGGGCGTGCCGCCGCCCTGGACCTCGCGGAAGGGGTTAAACGGTGGGTGGCCGATCGCGCTTCGCCTTGCTCTCAGTCTGTAGACCCCGGTTAGGTGGGGAGAAGCTCCCTATGGGTAGATCGGTAAAAATTAAGGCTGGGCTAGCTTAACCAGCGGGCCACATCCTTAGCGTGGTAGGTCAAGATCAGGTCTGCACCGGCCCGCTTAAAGCCCGTCATGGTTTCCATCACCACCCTTTGTTCATCTATCCAACCGTTGAGGGCGGCAGCCTTAACCATGGCGTACTCACCAGAAACGTTATAGGCGGCTACCGGTAGTTGGGTGGCCTGCTTTACGCGCCAGATAATATCCATATAGGCCAGCGCTGGCTTGACCATTAGCATATCTGCCCCTTCAGCGATGTCCAGGGCAATTTCCTTGAGGGCTTCCGTACCATTGGCGGGGTCCATCTGGTAGGTACGGCGATCGCCAAATTGGGGAGCCGATTCGGCGGCATCCCGGAAAGGTCCGTAGTAGGCCGAGGCATACTTGGCGGCGTAGGAGAGAATGGGGGTGTCGGTGAAGCCCTGCTCATCCAGGCCCGATCGAATCGCCTGTACAAAACCATCCATCATGCCGGAGGGCGCAATCACATCGGCCCCAGCCCGCACCTGGGCCACGGCGGTCTGCTTGAGTAATTCCAGGGTAGGGTCATTGAGGACCCGGCCACTCAAGTCCCCCACCTCCAGGTAGCCGCAGTGGCCATGGGAGGTGTACTCGCAGAGGCAGGTATCCACCATGACCAGTAGATCGGGGACTGCCTCCTTAACGGCGGTGGTAGCCTTTTGCACAATGCCGCACTCATGCCAGGCGCCCGTAGCTTCCCCATCCTTATCGGCGGGAATCCCAAACAGAATAATCGCCGGAATCCCCAGGTTGTAGACTTCTTTGGCTTCCTCCACAATTTTGTCGATGGAAAGCTGGTAGACCCCTGGCATAGAACTGACTTCCCGAGCGACCTGATCGCCGGGTACGGCAAACAGTGGGTAAACCAGATCGGCCTGGGTAATCAAATTTTCCTGCACCATGCGACGGAGCTGGGGATGCTGGCGCAGACGACGGGGACGATGGGTGGGAAACATAGGCGAGTGGGGGAAAGGCCCCCATGGCATGGGTTAAGATACTTAACACACTAAACCCCGATTCTAGCGTCAAGACAAGCGACTGGTTACGTTCCTTAATCAAGTTCTTGAGTCCAGTAGGGTTAAGTTCGGTTCAAACCGGGTAGGATTCTGTTCCTGAAGAGGTTCTAAACTTCGTCCCGGAGAAACCTCTCCCTGTGTTAGTATGATTAACCGTGTCCTAGATTGACATAGCGGGTCGCTAGCTCAGCGGTAGAGCACTCGGCTTTTAACCGATTGGTCCTGGGTTCGAATCCCAGGCGACCCATTTTTAACAAAGCGTGAACTTCCACTTCGTCTTCAACTTTTCTTTAGGTTCTCCAGACATTTCGTCATACATCAACGATCTGTCCTAAGATGAATTGGGTAGGGCTACCTAATTGCCTATCTTGATGGCCTGACGGCGAGAACACACTAGGAGGAATTTTATGGCGCTTGTCCCAATGAGGCTGCTGCTAGATCACGCGGCTGAGAATGGTTACGGCATTCCAGCCTATAACGTAAATAATCTTGAACAAATTCTGGCCATTATGAAGGCCGCTGATGAAACCGATAGCCCTGTAATTCTACAGGCCTCTCGGGGTGCCCGCACCTACGCTGGGGAAAACTTCCTACGGCACCTGGTGGTTGCAGCGGTAGAAACCTATCCCCACATTCCGGTGGTTATGCACCAGGATCACGGTAACTCTCCCGCCACCTGCTACTCCGCTCTGCGCAATGGGTTTACCAGCGTGATGATGGATGGATCCCTGGAAGCTGATGCTAAAACTCCCGCCAGCTTTGAGTACAACGTTGCGGTTACCCGGGAAGTGGTCAATGTTGCCCACGCCATCGGTTGCAGCGTGGAAGGTGAACTGGGCTGCCTGGGTTCTCTGGAAACAGGACAGGGTGACAAGGAAGACGGTCACGGTTTTGAGGGCACCCTGAGCCACGATCAGTTGTTGACCGATCCCGATGAGGCGGTACAGTTTGTGGAAGCTACCCAGGTGGATGCCCTGGCGGTGGCCATCGGTACCAGCCACGGTGCCTACAAGTTTACCCGTAAGCCTACCGGTGAGATTCTGGCCATCAGCCGTATTGAAGAAATTCACCGACGTCTGCCCAACACCCACCTGGTAATGCACGGATCTTCCTCCGTACCCCAAAAGTGGTTGGATATGATCAACGAGTACGGCGGTCAAATTCCTGAAACCTACGGTGTACCCATCGAAGAAATTCAAAAGGGTATCAAGAGCGGTGTACGTAAGGTGAATATTGACACCGACAATCGCCTGGCTATTACCGCTGCGATTCGGGAAGCGGCCTTCAAGGATCCATCTAACTTCGATCCTCGCCACTTCATGAAACCCTCTATCAAGTACATGACCGAAGTCTGTGCCGAGCGCTACACCGCCTTTGGTACCGCTGGCCAGGCTAGCAAGATCAAGCAGCAGCCCGTAGAGGTTTACGCCGCCAAGTACGCCAAGGGCGAACTGGATGCTAAGACCGCTGCAGTCGCTACCCTTTAGTCTGACGGTTTCAGGGTTAACCCCAGGCCCTGACCAGGGTTAATTCGGTTCTGCCTTCGGCCCAGGAAATGCTACGACGTTTCCTGGGTCTTTGTATTGCTATAGCTTTGGCCAGAACACTGAGGATAGGGTTGATCGATAACCCTAGGCCTGGGGAGGCATTCCGGCTCCTTCTACCTGGCCACGGCTATATAATGGGATTTCGATTCCCATCTTTTAAATTTGTTTTTTCTGCCATGGTCCCTACCCTTGCCGCCCAGGCCGATGGCCCACCCTCCCACCCCCATCACCATGCCGGTGATGGCAGCCATAGCCATGGCGTGGTTGATCCCGCCATCGCCAGTTCGGAACGGGGGTTGTGGGCGGTGAAATGGTCCTTTGTGGGCCTGCTGATCACGGCGATCGCCCAAATGGGGGTGTTTTGGCTGTCGGGCAGCGTCGCCCTGATGGCGGACCTGATCCACAACGTGGGGGATGCCATGACCGCCCTACCCCTAGGGGTGGCTTTTTTGATCGGTCGTCGTGCCCCCAGCGATCGCTTTGCCTACGGCTATGGCCGCTTAGAGGACCTGGCTGGCGTCGTAGTGGTGGGGATCATTTTCTTTAGCGCCCTATTCACCGCCTACGAGTCCATTAACCGGGTGTTCCATCCCCAGCCCCTGACCCACCTGGGGGCTTTGGGCATGGCCGCTATCATTGGCTTCATTGGTAATGAACTGGTGGCCCTGTTTCGCATTCGGGTGGGTCGGGAGATTAACAGTGGAGCTTTGGTGGCGGATGGGCTCCATGCCCGGGCTGACGGTCTGGTCAGTTTGATGGTGCTGGTGAGCGCCCTGGGGCTGGGGATGGGCTATGACTGGGTGGACCCGGTGATGGGCTTGGTGATTACCCTGATCCTCCTCAAGATTGTTTGGGAATCGGCGGTTACGGTGTTTAGTCGGCTGCTGGATGGGGTGGGCCCTGATGTGCTAGAGCAGATCCACCACGCCCTCAGCCACCGGCCCCAGGAGGTAACGCTCAATAGTCTGCGGGCGCGGTGGTTGGGCCATCGTCTCTATGTTGAGGTGGAACTGGGGGTGGCGGGGGATTTGACCGTTGACCAGGGACAGGCGATCGCCGCGGATTTGGCAGATCACCTGCAGGCCCACCTTCCCTACCTGGGGGAGGCCAGCATGCGGGTGGTGGCCCTGGATCATAGGGATTAAGGCAATATAGCGTAGCTACCTAGAAGTCTTGACTAGCTTGAGAGCCCCATCCAAAACTACTAACCCCTCTGGTAGCCTTAGCAACCCGGAGTTGAATCAGCTGCGTGAACAGGACTGTGCTGTTCATAGCTGGTATCGCTTTGTACTGTCTTTCCCGCCCCATTTGGTCCAGGACTACATCAATAGATTTAAGCTCGATTCTAACCACCGACTCCTTGATCCATTCTGTGGCACTGGAACCACGGTGGTTGAGGCTAAGAAACAGGGCATTGCCAGTGTGGGAGTTGAGGCAAACCCCATGGCCTGGTTTGCCGGTTCCGTGAAGTTAGATTGGCGGCCTGACCCAACCCACCTGTTTGATTCAGCCCAGCAAATTAGTCAAGCTGCCAAGACTCTTATAGAGAAGCAAGATCAGCCACTTCGGACTCTGTCTGATGACAGTCAGAAAATTATCCTGAGAAACTCTATAAGCCCCTTACCCCTTCACAAAACCTTGATTTTGTTAGAGCAAATCAAGTTAAATGCTAAAGCAACGGATGCGCCCCATCTACAGTTGGCCCTGGCTAAGGCAGTGGTTACTTCTATTAGTAACCTGCGTTTTGGTCCAGAGGTGGGGGTAGGAAAAGCAAAGAGTGATGCTCCCGTTGTAGAGGCCTGGCTTCAAGAAGTTACCCAAATAGCCCAGGATCTGTCCCAGTTACAACCGTTAAAGGATGGGCCCGGTATCATTCATCACGCAGATGCCCGCCAGGTTTTAGGGGTTTTAGAGCCTAACTCAATTGATGCCGTCATCACATCGCCGCCCTATCCTAACGAAAAAGACTATACCCGAACAACTCGATTAGAGTCGGTTCTACTTGGCTTTATCCGCAATAAACAAGAGTTACGGCTCTTAAAGGAAGGCTTAATTCGTTCTAATACTCGAAATGTTTTTAAGGCAGACCATGATGATGTTTGGGTGTCTAAACATTTAGAGATTCAGAAAATTGCCAATTCCATTGAAGAACGACGACTCGCATTAGGTAAGACCAGTGGTTTTGAACGCCTCTATCACCGAGCTGTAAAGCTTTATTTCGGGGGTATGGCAAAGCATCTGGCGGATTTGAGGCTGGTGCTTCGTCCAGGTGCTCAGTTAGCCTATGTTGTGGGCGATCAAAAATCCTATCTGCAAATTTTGATCCCGACAGGTGCCCTGTTAGGTGATATCGCCCAGGCTTTGGGGTACGAACTTGTCGGCATTGAACTATTCCGAACCCGTTTATCAACGGCTACTAAGGAGCAGATGCGAGAAGAAGTTGTCCTACTGCGTTGGTCTGGGAATTTTCCCTCGACACCCTATCCCTTTAGGGACGACTATGGCAGAGTCTGTGGATCTCCCTAGAGTCTAAGGCATGCGATCGGCGCGGTTCATGGCTATTAGGGTTTGGATAAAGGCTATCCCCGCTGCCCCCGCTAGCACCCCTGGCACGATCGCGAGCCAAACCCATTGCGATAGAACTAACACCGTAGCTGCAAGGGTCAAGGTGCCGACCAGGATGGCGTAGTTATTGGCCATAGTCGCACTACTCATGCGCCGGAGGGCCCGGTCGGTGTCTACCGATCGCACCCGCACCCGAATATCCCCCCGTTCCAGTTTATCGATGGCGTCCTCGATGCGTCGCGGTAGCCCCAGGGCTGAGGTACTGACCTGGGCAGCCTGGCGACTCAGTTCGCCCAGCAGGGTATTGGAAACATCGGTGGAATTGCCTGTGTTCATAAGTTTTAACGCAAACGGCTTGGCCGCCTCCATGAAGTTAAACTCAGGGTCAAGGCCCTTACCTACCCCTTCTAGGGTGGAAAAGGCTCGCATCACAAAGGTAAAGGTAGCTGGAAAGCGAAAGGGTTGGTCGTAGGCTACGGCGTAAAGATCGTCGCTAATGGTTTCAATGGACTGCTCCTCAAAGGGCTTGTCCATAAAGTTATCTAAAATGTACTGAATCGATCGCCGCACCGGTCCCATGTCATCCAGTTCAGACAGGGCCCCTAGATCGACGAGGGAACTCATCACCTGGTCCGCGTCACGCTGGGCAATGCCCATAAAGGTACCCATTAACCGCTGACGGGTCAGGGGTTGCACCTGGCCCATCATGCCAAAGTCATAGAAGATTAAGGCCCCATCGGCGTTGACGGCCAGGTTACCCGGGTGGGGATCGGCATGGAAAAAGCCGTTATCGAGGAGCTGGTGGAGGTAGGCCTGGGCTCCCAGTTGGGCCAGGCGTTTGCGATCTAAACCGGCCGCCTCTAGAGCTTCGTAGTGGCTGATTTTGATCCCCGGCAGGTATTCCAGGGTGAGTACCCGGGAAGAGGTTAACCGCCAGAATACCCTGGGAACACTTACCCAGTTCATATTACGGAAGTTACGACGAAAGGTGTCAGCGTTACGCCCTTCGTTGAGATAGTCAATTTCTTCCCAGAGAATCCGGCAACATTCTTCGTAGATACCGATCCAATCGCGACCCCGGCCCCAGGAGGGATGGCTTTGGAAGTAGTGGGCAATGCCCTTGAGAATGGATAGGTCAATGGTGAACAGCGATTGCAGCCCGGGTCGCTGTACCTTGACCACGACTTCTTCGCCACTATGGAGTTCAGCCCGATGCACCTGCCCCAGACTGGCTGCCGCTAGGGGAATCGGATCAAAGCTACGGTAGAGACTTTGGATGGGCTTGCCCAGGTCAGCTTCGATAATCTCCCGAGCTTGTTCGTAACTAAAAGCCGGTACCCGGTCCTGAAGTTTAGACAGTTCTTCCACAAACTCGATCGGAAAAATATCGGCTCGGGTAGAAAAGAGCTGCCCCACCTTAATAAAAGTGGGGCCCAAATCTAGCAACGTTTCCCGAATCCATACCGCCAGCTGCCGCCGCCGCTGGGCTTGCTTTTCGGGGGTAATGGTGCCACCGTAACTCCAGGCTTTACCGAAGGACCAGCGAGCCCCCAGCAGCCGCAAGGCAAATCCCCAGATGTCGATAAACCTACGTCGGCGGGAATAGCGTCCCCGGTTCCAGCGATAGGAATTGGCGCTAAAGGGCGGCAATGTGGCCGAGTCTTGATTCGCCCCAGGGGCTGATTCTGCCCTATGCACTTCCTGGTTATCGGCGTTCTCCTCCCTACCGTTAACATCAGGAGACATTAAATGGAGCGTTTCATCCCCCTGGGATGGAACAGAACTAACTGGGGCAGAAGGATCAAAAACGGCAGACACTCAAACTCCTAACTGATTGGATGACCGGGGTATTTGGGCAGAAAGGGAACGATAGGCCTTTACACCAGGGCAAAATCCCTAGGCTTCGCCCTGGGAACTGGATCGATATTGCTGTAGGGCTACCCGTACTTGGGCAATTTCTGCCCTGAGGGTGTCGATGGTGGCCTGTAGGTCTTCTGTATCAGCACCGCCGGTGGGTTGGGCGGAGGAACTGGCCCCTACCCCTGATTCTGTTTGTTGGGCCCAGGTGACCACGTCTTCGGTGAACTGGCGTAGCTGCTCTCGCTGCTCAGCGTCGAACTTACCTAACCAGCTGAGGGTGTCGGTGAGGATATGCTGAGCCCTATCATTGAGAGTCTCAGCCAGGGCTCGACCAACAAAAAAAGCGTGGAGCTCGGGGCTACTCATAGTCAGACCTCAACGGAACTTATCGAACTATTTAGAATTATAACGCCCTTATCCCCCAGAGTTGGGTTAAAGGTTGTCACTATTCGGTAAAGCTCGGGAGTTAGCACGCAGGGCCTCGATAATTTCTATATTTGCTTTGGGAAAGGGATATTCCCCAATAGTTTGCAGGGTAACCCAGCGGATTTCCTCGCACTCCAGGGGTTGGGGATCGCCGCTGAGGTAAGTACAGTGGTGAACATGGAGAGTGACCTTGAAGTGGGAATAGGCGTGGGTGACCGTGCAGAGGCGATCGCCCACCTCCACCAGAATGCCCAGTTCCTCTAGAATCTCTCGTCGAATACATGCCTCTATCGTTTCCCCCGCTTCCAGCTTGCCCCCCGGAAACTCCCATAGACCACCCAGCAGACCTTCCTGACGGCGGCGATCGATGAGAATTTGCTGTTGTTGGTTCCAGATGACGCCAACGCCAATCTGTTTGTGGGGGAGGGGGGCTTTGGGTGCGGTCATGGGAATGGTTTGCTGTAGGTTCAAACTGTAGGCTCGGCAGTGCCCCTGCCAGGGACAGCGATCGCAGGCGGGTTGGTGACGGGTACACAGCGTCGCCCCCAAATCCATCAGGGCCTGGTTAAAGTCGCGGGGCTGGCGGCGATCCAGAATCCGATCGGAAAGTTGCCATAGGTGGGCCAGGGCGCGGGTAGGGGGTAGCTGTAAGGCCACCAGACGGGCTAGTACCCGCTTAACATTGCCGTCTAAAATTGGGTAGGGCAAATTAAAGGCAGCACTGAGAACACCGCCAGCGGTGGTGCGGCCAATACCTGGAAGCGCCATCATAGCCTCAAAGTCACGGGGTATGGTGCCCCCATGCTGAAGCACCATGTGTTGGGCCGCGCGGTGGAGATTACGGGCTCGGGCGTAGTAACCCAAACCTTCCCAGGCCTTTAGCACCGCTTGTAAATCTGCCGCTGCCAGGGTTTCCAGGTTAGGAAATTGAGCTAGCCAGCGGCCATAGTAGGGTAACACCGTGGCCACCTGGGTCTGTTGCAACATAATCTCCGATACCCAGATGGCGTAGGGGTCCTCAGTATGCCGCCAGGGTAGCGATCGCCCCTGACGTTCATACCAACCCAGGAGCTGATGTCTGAGATTGCTTAAATCAAAATTCGGCAGATCTATCTCTGACCCAGCCGGATGACTGGACCGATGCCTTCGCCCGTCACCTGTGGAGCGATCGTAGAAGCCCTCAGCGTCCTTAATCTGACCCTTGCTATCAGGGTATGGAGGGGGGTCACTCAACTCCGGTCCCAGACTCAGAAAAGAAGATAGAGTGCTCCATGGCCATGCGTTGCTCGGCTCCCCGTAGGAAGTAACCACTCATCATGGCGGAGGCCAGTAACCGCCCTAGGTTTTCGCGGTTGGTGGTGATTTCTACATCAAAATGCTGCGATGGCAGCCCCCCCAACAGACCAATGATATTGTTTTCCATCATCTGCTGTACTTCAGCCGAGGCCGGATTGGAAAGTTGGGCAACGGTCTCTGGACTCATGCCATAGATGTACTGCATTAGAGAACTGGCCTGGTCAGGATTTCTAAAGCCGTTGAAGAGTTCAGGGGGTTTACCGGAAGAGTTGCTCACAGTGTATACCTCGTTTGACTACCAGTAACAACGGGCTCTGTGGTCAGATTTTAAGCCTGGCAAAAAGCTAGGCTCCATAGGTCAGCCCAAAGATTAGCTATACAACCATAACTAACCTGTACCCCTAAGGTAACAGGGGGTATCACCCTTAAGAGTGGGTAGAACCGTACCGGCGGTGGAGAGGTTCTGCCCTGCTCCTACTTAACCATTGGGGATTTGATTGATTCTGTTACATTGCCTTACATAAACAGAAATTTTACAAATCTATAGGAATAGAACCTATCCCCGGCGGCGGCCTTGACAGATTGGAGCCATTACCAGGGAATTCCCCTATTGCCTTGATTTTCTCAGGGGTTAAACCTGACTGGCAGCCCTGGTCCGACTTATTTTGCTATTGTTTTTATTTAATATAAATAGAAGCCAAAAAATTTTTGAATAGCTTTTTTTGAGATTTTTTGGCTTTTAAAGTCCTTTTTGAATCCTTTTTCTATTTTATGTATTGTTTAGATCTGGTTTTCGCCCTAGGTTCACCGTTGGCCTCCCTTCCCAAGGCCCTGACTGTAGGGCCATAATCCAATCAGCCGAAACACTCTGGCCTGCGTCAGACAACTGGCGTAGGCCCTGCTACCTGATTAAGTCCAGATCCAGCATTAGTCCTATGGGGTTGATAGCAATCCTCAGGGACCTCCTAGCCTGGATGTGGTTCCATCTATCCCAATCAAGCCCTAGTAACGTTAGGATCGTCACCCCATGGAACATCAACCCTTAAAGCTCGCTGTTTACGGAAAAGGGGGCATCGGCAAATCCACGACCAGTTGCAATATTTCGGTGGCCCTGGCTAGACGGGGTCGAAAGGTCTTGCAGATTGGCTGCGACCCCAAGCACGATAGTACCTTCACCCTGACTGGTTTCCTCATCCCTACCATTATCGATACCCTTCAGGAGCGGTCCTTCCATTACGAAGATGTATGGGCCGAGGATGTGATTTACAAAGGTTATGGTGGGGTCCATTGCGTCGAAGCCGGGGGGCCTCCAGCGGGGGCTGGCTGTGGCGGCTACGTAGTCGGCGAAACCGTCAAGCTGCTGAAGGAATTGAATGCCTTTGATGAGTTTGATGTGATTCTCTTTGATGTCCTAGGAGATGTGGTTTGTGGGGGCTTTGCCGCGCCGTTGAACTACTCTGACTACTGCATGATCGTTACAGACAATGGGTTTGATGCCCTGTTTGCCGCTAACCGGATTGCGGCTTCGGTGCGGGAAAAATCCCGGACCCATCCCCTGCGACTGGCCGGTTTGATTGGTAACCGCACCTCTAAGCGAGACCTGATCGATAAATACGTTGAGCATGTTCCCATGCCCGTTCTCGAGATCTTGCCCCTGATTGAGGATATTCGCATTTCTCGGGTAAAGGGCAAGACGGTGTTTGAAATGGCCGAAACCGATCCCAGCCTTGAACCCGTTTGTCAGTACTATCTGAATATTGCTGACCAGGTGCTGGCTCGTCCCGAAGGCATCGTGCCTCAGGAAACCGCCGATCGCGACCTATTTAGTCTGCTTTCTGACTTCTACCTCAACCCTCCCGAGGGTGCGCCTAAACAGGAAATGGAGGAAATGGACCTGATGATGGTCTAATTCCTCTGCCCAGAGGCCCAAGGTTCAGACTCTCCAGGTCGTTTTTCTGGTTTAATCAATCTCTGGATATGAGGTTGGCAAACCCCACCCCCGAGGATCTGTGAACAGTAAAGAACTACGGCGATCGCTCAAGACTAAGTGGTTAACCTACTACGGCAATAATCGCGAGTGGATCGATAAGTTGGGCATCTGGGTAACCGTTGAGGGGCAGCGGCGGCCATCGGCGAGCTTTATTTTAGGGATTTTGGCTACCCTCGAGCCTGACCTAAATCGCCTCTTGCCCCTGGTGGTTGAACTCAGTAATAACCCCGATCGCATTATCGCCGCCCTGGGGCTCAGTATCAATCCAGTCGCCGCCCTGGAAGCCCTGGAACAGGAACAAAAAATGCTCCCCAGCAGTGGTCTGCCCCAGGTCGTCCTGGAATCGATTCAACCCCTAGCCTACGAGGATGACAGTTGCACTGGCGTTGGCGATCGGGAGAACGATAGACCCAGACCCTAGTATTCCTATATCCCCCATTTCTGCCATGACCCTTGCCCAACCCCAACCCCAAACCTCTAACCTGGAATTTGATTGTGATACCGGTAACTATCACACCTTTTGCCCCATTAGCTGCGTTGCCTGGCTTTACCAAAAAATTGAGGACAGTTTCTTCCTGGTGATCGGCACCAAAACCTGCGGCTACTTTCTCCAAAATGCCATGGGGGTGATGATTTTTGCCGAACCCCGCTACGCCATGGCAGAACTAGAGGAGGGAGATATTTCCGCCCAGTTGAATGACTACGAGGAGCTCAAGCGGCTGTGTGACAGTATTAAGCGCGATCGCAATCCCTCGGTGATCGTCTGGATTGGTACTTGTACCACCGAAATCATCAAAATGGATCTAGAAGGACTGGCCCCCCGACTGGAAGCGGAAATCGGTATCCCCATTGTGGTCGCACGGGCTAATGGCCTCGACTACGCCTTTACCCAAGGAGAAGATACGGTATTGGCGGCCATGGCTCAGCGTTGTCCCACCAGTGAAGAAGTCACCACTGTGGCCGAGAAAGAAGAACGTCATAGCCTGCAGAAACTACTCAGTTTTGGTCGCAAAAAGGAAGAGGTGGAGGCAGAGGCTTCGGGATATCACGATCATCCACCCCTGGTTTTATTTGGATCGGTTCCTGACCCCATCGTTACCCAGATCAGCCTGGAGCTACAAAAGCAAGGTATCAAGGTGTCGGGCTGGTTACCCGCTAAACGCTACACCGAACTACCGGTAGTCGATGAGGGCTACTACGTCGCCGGTATTAACCCCTTCCTTTCTCGCACTGCCACCACCCTGATGCGCCGCCGCAAGTGCAAACTGATTGGAGCCCCCTTCCCCATTGGCCCCGATGGTACCCGCGCCTGGATAGAGAAAATCTGTTCAGTCTTTAGCATCGAACCCCAGGGTTTAGCGGAGCGGGAAGCCCGCATCTGGGAATCCCTGGAGGACTACCTGGAAATTATTCGCGGTAAGTCGGTTTACTTCATGGGGGATAACCTGCTGGAAATTTCCCTGGCCCGTTTTCTGACTCGCTGCGGCATGACCGTACAGGAAATTGGTATTCCCTACATGGACAAGCGCTACCAGGCGGCAGAATTGGCCCTTCTGGAAAAAACCTGTCTAGAAATGGGTACACCCCTACCTAAAATTACCGAGAAGCCCGATAACTACAACCAGATCCAGCGTATCCAGACCTTACAACCCGACCTGGTGATTACGGGCATGGCCCACGCCAACCCCCTCGAAGCTCGGGGTATTAGCACCAAGTGGTCAGTGGAGTTTACCTTTGCCCAAATTCACGGTTTTAGTAACGCCCGTGACATTCTGGAACTGGTCACCCGTCCCCTACGCCGCAACCACAGCCTCAAGGACCTGGGTTGGGAAAAGTTAGTCAAGGAAGAAGCCAGGGTCTAGCCCTAACAAGGAACCGGGACTTGCCTGAGAACTCCCGGTTCCCCTTCTGACTGGAGAAGGACTCTTAAAAATAGGCTGTTATTCAATAGGTAGCCTCGGCTAGAAGGCTTAGGACCGGATTGATCGGTCAAAGCTAGGGCTGGGTAAGCGTTCCGGCTCGTTGAACGGGACTACAACTATAGATCATTTGATCAAGAGCTATAACAAATCTTTAATGTTAAGCGGATTTTAAAACTTTTTATTTACACTACTTTATATTCTTTTGCTGCTAGTCTATTTAAACGAAACGTTAACGTTCGGGGAATTAGTTTTCCTCCTTGTTTTTGTTGTGATTGTTTTTTTCAGTGGTCTTTAGACTGCGCTCACTATATTTTAGAGTCACTAAGGTAACTACCCTATGTCAAAGATCCAGGTGGTACTGGTAGAGTGGATGGGCTATCCTCTTTTCAGGAAGAAGCAGATTGGTAGTCGGTTTATTAACTGTGGCCTTGGTAAACTCCTTAAAAATATTCAGAAGTATGACGCTGGCATTGACTTCGAGTGCAGTGTGATTATTAATCAGCATTCCCTTTCTGCTGTTAGTCCTCTGATTGCCACCTTAAACCGGGTGCCTCAATTTCGACCCCTATTAATTAACAATGTAGCCACTAATTCTTGCGAAAAATATCAGTGTCTTTTCAAAGAATATCCCTTTATCCACAGAACATTCTTTCGTGAAAACATCAATCAGGATATTGGTGCCTACGACTTTTTTATCGGCTACCTCCGTCAACAAGGCCATAGGGGCGATGTCTTGTTTGTTAATTCATCGGTACGGGGTCCGGAAACCGATGGATGGTTGCTGAAATATAAAAAATTGTTTGAGGCAGAGCCGGATACTGGACTTTGCGGCATTAGCATGAATTCCCACATCACCCATAGTGATAATAGTTTTTCCCCCCATGTTCAGTCTTTCTTCCTATACACCAGTATGGATGTGCTGGATCGGGTGTTTCCCCATGGCTTTCTGGGTAGGGCCACAGATTTAGGTAAAATGGGTTTAATAGAACAGGGAGAAATTGGCATTAGTCAGCAGGTGCTTAAGGCTGGCCTGGGCATACGCAGCAGCACCTTTCCCGAGTTTATTTATAGGTGGGGCCAGCCATGGACAGTTCCTGAAGGGGATATTCGCTTTCAGGAAGAGTACTCCAGGTTCGCTAATCAATGCTAGATCGGACACGATATTACGTGAATGCATAGGCAGCCATACTGAAAACTCCATAGGTATAACTCTGGTGTAGTTGAATTCCTTTGGGATTCGGTCCGGCGGCTCCCAACGCCACCAATAGGGGCAAGAGATGTTCTTCAGTAGGGTGATTTTCCTTGGCGTAGGGGGCGAGTTGACGATAGTGAAGCAAACGATGCCAGTCTTGCTGGGCGATCGCCTCCCCTAGCCAGTCATCAAACTGCTGCACCCAGTTGGGCGGTGCCGCATCATACTGGGCCCTAAACTCACGCAGATTATGGGTGGCCCCACCACTGCCAATGATCAGCACCCCTTCTTGCCTTAAGGTCCCTAATGCCTGTCCCAGATGCCAATGGTAACTGGCATCTCGATTTTCCTGAACTGATAGCTGTACCACCGGAATATCTGCCGCTGGGTAGGCCAGCAGCAGGGGTAGCCAGGTAGCATGGTCGAAGCCCCGGCGGGGATCGGTTTGGCAGGTAATATCAGCCTGTCCCAGTAGGGTGACGATGCGATCGGCCAGGGCTGGTGAACCGGGAGCCGGATAGTTGAGGCTGTACAGTTCCGCTGGAAATCCTGAAAAGTCATGGATTGTTTGAGGAGCTACGGCCGCACTCACCTTGGGTATGGTCGAACCCCAATGGGCTGAGACCACCACGATCGCTTGCGGCTTTACAAAATATTGATGGAGCGATCTCAGAAATTCTGCGGCGACCCCGCCTCGCAGGGCTAAATCTGGCGCCCCGTGGGAAAGAAACAGGGTTGGCAAGCTGTTATCCATGGTCATATCTCCTTCAAGTTAATTACACAGCTAGTCGGTTCTGGCCCGTAGGTTCATTGAGCCAAAGTTTTAGGGATTTTCTTTATATCTTTCAGTTAGAATAGTTCCAGTTAGAACTATTCTAGTCAAGCCTTGGGTTGGCTGTCAAGGGTATCCGGCAAGGTTATCTCTGAAAGGCTTGCTTTAGCTGAATAAGTAGGCTGGTGAGGGTTGCTATCTCCGTGGGTTGGAGCCGATTAAATCGTTCTTTAAGATGGCTGATGTGGCTAGGAAAAGACTGTTCAAAGACCTGCTGTCCTTGGGGGGTTAATTGCACAATTACGTTACGACGATTGTCTGCGGGGACTTCCCGGAACACCAGTTGTTTTTGGACAAGGCGATCGATGACACCGGTTAACGTACCTTTAGTGATCAAGGTTTTTTCGCCAATTTCACCCATGCTGAGTCCGTTAGTATTCCCCAGGGTGGCAATGACGTCAAACTGAGCCGGGGTTAGGTTAAATTGTCGAATGTGGGCCTCAGAATAGGAAGAAAATGCCTGATATGCTCGCACCAGTTCCCGCATCGCTGGCAGAAAAGATGCTTTTGCGGCTTGAGCCGTTGATTGGTCGGCCATATCATTAATACCTGGATAAATAGTAGAACTATTCCGATTAGTACTATAGCTTTAGTCAGGGTTAACTGGGTGGAGGCGACTCAGACTCCGGACCTCAGTCCATAGCCTTTCACCGCACTGGTGGCTGTAACTATCCTACCGGACTCACTGATCAGGCAAAATCATAGATGATTTCAGTCAGGCGCCCCCGCCAGTACGGCCACGACCCTTCCGGTAGTTCCCAGGCCA
>JBMOHM010000068.1:0-16187 GCA_049317845.1 Nodosilinea sp.
CCAGCACTACCTTTTGTCCACTGCCGCCACTGTGGGTAGCCAGGGCTACGGCAGGTCTAGATCGGGCAGGTGGATGTGATCCGTTACGAAACCCTGGCGATCGCCCTCCTCCGCAAAGGTACGAGCCAGTTCCAGGTTTTTGCCACTACTAACGGATAGAATCAATAAGGTTTTCAAGGGTGCGTAACGATCCTCAATGACTAGCACTGACCCTATCGTACACCTCCATCAAAGGCAAGCGCGTGTCGGTCAGATTGAGTTCAACTACCGAGTCCATGCCCTGATGCACCGCCAGGGTCCAGAGGTTCTCCTGTACCCGATGAAACTGTTCTATTCTGACCTCCTGCTGGTGAACAAATACGTACTCCTGCAGGTAAGGAATTTGACGGCAGTGGCGAAATAATCGACTCCGGTCTGCCATGGTTCTGGCCATAGGGTCATAAATCGGGGTCAGGTCCGTTAGAATCTCCACCACCAGACAGGGATTCGTGAGCTTATTGGGATGACCATCATGGAAGAGGGGTTCTCCAGCAATAATACAGATGTCAGGGTAGACACCCCGCTGCTCTGCCGGTAGCCATACCTGAACTCCCTTCGGGATAACTTCGTACAAGCTACGGCTACAGCTAGCCTCCATCACCCGGATCAGGTTTTTTAGAAGGCGCCCATAGTCAATGGAGTTGCGATGTACGGATAGACGATGGGCCATAGATCAGGAATAGAAAATCAACAGAATATAGTAAAAAATAGACCCCAGATAAAAGGCTACAGGTTAGAAGGACCTGAGCACTACCCCAGATTTTTCTGAACTTTTGTGCTGGACTTTAAAGTTTACTGGATTTAATCCTGCAAGCGGTTTACGAGGGAAGATCATGGGTAGCCACAGGGAGCATAGACCCAGGCTATAGATGGGAGTCCCTCTGCTATTCGGGCCAGACTCTGAAATGTAGATGTAAGTCTAGGCAAAGGCTTTGTATTACAGATGCTATACAGGATTTTAGCCGACGGGCTTTAGTAAAGACTGTTACAGCTTCAGCCCTGGGAATCGGTAATCTGGCATGAAAATAGCCACCTGGAATCTTCAGCGGGTTCTGCCCCACAGCCCTAAAGCGCTGCTTCAGCGACAGTGGCTAGATCGTATTAATGCTGACATTTGGATTTTGACCGAGACCAATCCAGAAATTTCCCCCGGGCCTGATTACCACTCCCTCCTTAGTCAACCCTCCGCTGCCGCTGACCAACAGCAGGAACTCTGGATTCAGCTCTGGGTACGAAATCCACCAATTACCCCCATAGTCACCCGCAATCCTGCCACCAGTGTCTGTGGTTTAGTCCGATTGGAGAGGGAGCAATCCTGTCTGATCTACGGCATGGTCTTACCTCTGCCAGAAAATCCCTACCCCGATGTTGCCCATGAGCGGTCTTTTATGGAGGCTCTCAGGGGTAACCAGGCCGACTGGAAGCAACTGCAAGCCACCTATCCAGAGGCCATGCTGATCGTGGCAGGGGATTTTAATCAGGACCTGAATGTGCTGCCTTACTACGGCTCCCGCCGGAATAAGCAGGCCTTGCGTCAGGCCCTGGCAGAAGCGAACCTGGACTGCCTGACCTTTGGGGATAATGATCCAGTACGGCGTTTGATCGATGGGCAGCACTCCAACATTGACCACATCTGCATAGCCCACAGTGAGGTGATTAACCTGCAGCGCACTTTTGCCTGGCCCCATAGCCTGGAAGACCTGCGGGGCATTTCCGAACATTTTGGCGTCGGCCTGGAGTTCTTCCCAGCCTGATTGCCCTTTGTTCTATATAGCTGGCTAGGGGCATATATTAGGGACGGAATGGCGGGTTACGATTGTATCAATTAGCAGAATAGCAGTCAGAATAGAAGATATAGCTTTAGTCAGAACGCTAAGGATAGGGGTGATCGGTTGATTCGGATCGGTCAAGGCGAAGGCTGGGTAGGGGTTTTGACTCGCTTCCGCCCTGTTTTCTTGGCTACAGCTATAGAATCTCCTGCTCCCCCTAGATCGGTGAATGATCGCGACTCCTGATCCGAAACTTAAAACGGACCCCTCCCAATCCTCTGCAATGGGTCTACACCTTTGGCTGGATCGCTTGCGTTCCAGTCCAGAAACCATTTTGCTACTGCTGGCGGTTTTGGTGGGTAGTGGCACTGGGTTAGGGGTCGTATTATTTCGCACCTTAATTCAGGGAGTTTACCACCTGATGTTTAGTCCAGTGCTGGGGCAATTGTCCACCTGGGGGCACTGGACTCTGGGGCTAATTCCCCTGATGGGGGGGCTAATCGTCGGTCTAATGCGGTGGGGGTTGAAGGATTTTGGTCCTGGCTTGGGAGCTCTGGTATCTACCCTGCGGGATGGACGGCGAGTGACGCTGCTCCAGCCCTTAAGCAAAATGATCGCGGCTGCAGTCTCCCTGGGTAGCGGCGCCTCCCTCGGCCCAGAGGGGCCCAGTGTGGAAATTGGGGCCAATTTTAGTATTGGATTGGGTCAGGCTTTAAAGGTCTCTAAGGAACGCCAACATCTTTTGCTAGCGGCCGGGGCCGCTGCGGGCTTGGCGGCAGGATTTAATGCCCCGATCGCGGGGGTATTTTTTGCCCTCGAAGTCGTCCTGGGTACAACCTCCGTAGCCTCCAGCGCCAGTGTCGTCTTACTGGCGGCGGTGGTGGCCGCCTGGATCGCCCAGATTAGTCTGGGGGCTAAGCCGGCCTTTGACTTACCCGCCTATGAAACCCGCAGTCTGTTGGAGTTACCTCTCTACGTTGGCTTGGGTGTCCTGGCGAGCCTGGTTTCCCTGCTCTTTGAACAGGCCATTAGCTTTGCCCAAAGGTCCTTTCAGGGAAAGGTGAGGGGACTGGCCTGGTTAGCTAAGGTTCCCCAGCCATTGCACCCCCTTCTGGGTGGCCTGGGAATTGGGGCGATCGCCCTGCAATACCCGCAAATTCTTGGGGTAGGCTACGAAACCGTTGAATCTATCCTGCAGGATGTCCAGCTACCCCTCCAATTTGTAGCCGCATTGCTGCTGCTCAAGCTGGTGATGACGGCGATCAGTTGCGGCAGTGGTTTTGTCGGCGGCATCTTTGCCCCCGCCCTCTTTCTGGGGGCATCCCTGGGCTCCGCCTACGGTAAGCTATTGGCGATCGCCCTGCCCCAACTGGAACCCTACATTGCCTCTCCACCGGCCTACGCCATGGTGGGTATGGCAGCGGTACTGGCGGGTACGGTACGGGCTCCCCTGACCGCTATCCTCTTGTTGTTTGAACTGACCCGCGACTACCGTATTGTGCTACCCCTGATGGCCGCTGTGAGCCTGAGTAACTGGCTGGTGGAGCGGCTACAAGGACCGCGCCTTGACTCCGATGGAGAGCAGCAAAGTACGGACGGAATGGTGCTGCAAAAACCGGAAACCGACCCTAGTCTGGATGTTGCCGCCGCCCTTACCCCCGTCCCCCTGGTTCTAGAGGCCCATACATCCCTGGCGATCGCAGCCCAAGCCTTAAGCCGTCAGCGTTGTCGCTGTGCCTTGGTCCTGGATGATCACCAGCTAATTGGTATCCTGACCTTACAGGACACAATTCGTTTCCTCCATCGGGTTAAGGATGGCACCGAACCCCTATCCCGCCTCCAGGAGCCTATCCAAACCCTGTGCTCAACCGACCTCCAACAAGCCTATAGGGAAGAACCGTTGGCCGAGGCGATCGCCCGTATGGCTACCCGGGGTTTACATCAGCTACCCGTTTTAACCCAAGACTCGCCCCATCGCTTAGTGGGTTTGCTAACCCAGGAGGGCATTAGTCTGGCATCCAGCCTGGCCCAAATTGATCAGTTGATCGAGATGCTAGATTGCAGCCAACCCCCTACCCTAACGGAGGGGATAGCCGACCAGAACAGCCCTAACCAACTCCCTTCCCTGCAGGCAGATAGCACCCCTCTGGTGGTCTAGCGCTGGCCCCGTGAAGGGAACCTGCAGCTGCTGGCCCCAGCTATCGTTGCCCCGCCCCTGGTAAGTGGGCACCCTAAGGGAAACCCCAACCGTTGGCGGAGTGGACTAGGGTTCTAGCCCCGGCTGAGGGGGCAAAAAGGGTGTTGAAAAGGCGATGCAATCTAAGGACTGAGTCGGTCCTCTGGCTCAGATCTGGGCCGTTGCATGGAGCCAGGGGTAAACCTTAATCTGAACCAGGAGGGGTAATTCCATGGAGATCGGGCAAACCCTATGGCAACGGGGGCGGCACCAGGTTCTCAACCTATTTTTGGCGGCCCCCTGTCCCCTCTGTCGGCGATCGACGATAACCTGCCCCTGCCCCTCCTGTCAACGCCAGTTGCGCCAGTGTCAGTTATCTACCCCCCTCCAGTACAGTCACGCTGACCTGGCGGTGATCAGCTGGGGACAGTACGACGGCCCCTTAAAACGGGTGATCGGGGTTTTTAAGTACGATGGCCAATGGGATCTGGCCCGATGGTTGGGTAGGGAACTGGGCCAAACCTGGCAACACTACCGACCCGCCGCACCCGCCCCTAGCATCACCCTGGTGCCCATTCCCCTGCACCCCAGCAGACTCCAGCAGCGGGGCTTTAACCAGGCCGAATTGCTAGCCCGCTGGGTTAGCCGCAGCGGGCCAGTACCCCTCTGTGCGGACGGGTTACTACGGGTGCAGGCGACCCAGGCCCAACACAGCCTCACCCGCAGGGCTCGACAGCAAAACCTGATGCGGGCCTTTGCCATCAACCCCAAACGAGTGGATTATTTACGCCAGCGATCGGTGTGGCTAGTGGACGATATTTTTACCACTGGGGCTACGGCCCTGGCGGTAACCCAGGTTTTAAGATCAGAGGGAATTAGGGTGGCAGGCATTTGTACCGTGGCCAGAGCCGAAGCATGGCAGCCCGCCATCCCAGAAGATGGGTCTGGGTATCGGTAGACTGACTGTAGACTGCAAGCTTTGTAAGAATTTGTAATGGAAACCCTCGCCAAATCGGTCTAAGTTAACCATTAAAGTGTTTTAAAAATAATCGAGATTTAGAGTGAGACCCTTAGTATGACCAACTTATCGGCTGAATTGCGGGAAGGCACCAAAAAAGCCCACACCATGGCAGAGAACATGGGCTTTGTTCGCTGCTTTTTGCGTGGCGTTGTAGAAAAGCAATCCTATCGTAAGCTGGTGGCCAATTTCTACTTTATCTACGGGGCCATGGAGGAAGAGCTGGAACGCTACAAAGATCATCCTGTGGTCTCCACCGTGTATTTTCCCGAACTGCACCGTAAGGCTTCCCTGGAAACCGACCTGGCCTATTACTACGGTCCCACCTGGCGCGACCAAATTGGCCTCACCAGTGGCGGCCAAGCCTACGTTGATCGTCTGCGCCAGGTAGCCAATACTCAGCCTGAGTTGCTAGTGAGCCACTCCTACACCCGCTATATCGGTGATCTATCGGGGGGGCAAATTCTCAAGGGGATTGCCCAGCGAGCCATGAATTTGAGTGATGGCCAAGGCACAGCCTTCTATGAATTTCCCGAGATTCCCGACGAGAAGGGCTTCAAGGCCCGCTATCGTCAATCCGTTGATCAGGCACCCCTAGACGATGGCATGATCGCCCAGATTGTCCAGGAGGCTAACGATGCCTTCGGCCTCAATATGGTTATGTTTAAAGAGCTGGAAGGTAACCTGATTAAGGCGATCGGGCAAATGCTGTTTAACAGTCTGACCACCCGTACCCGGCGGGGTAGCACCGAACTGGCGACGGCGGCAGAATAGCCCGACCTGACCGCGCCCCATGGGTGAGGGGCTAGAGGGGGTAATCCATAGGATTCATGGGATCGGGAGCAAAGGCTAACCACAGAGGAAACTGGAGTAGGGCCAGACTGATGACAGCCTCAGCCTCGTCTACCACGATCAAGGGTAATCCCCCTTCCCGGGTTAGCCGATCGGCGCGTTGAGCCAGGGGTTCAGGGGCGTCAAAGAGCATCACCCCCTGGCCAGTGCCAAAATCGATTCGAGAAATTCCTAGGCAATCCTGGAGGCCCCGGCGCCAGTCTCCCAGGCGTTCTGGGCTATTGGAGAGTACCAGAGTGTGTAAACGATTGCCGTAAAGGGTGTATAGGATTGAGATCACCGCCGAGGCTACCAATACATTTTGCAAGCGGCTGCCCATACTCTTAATGGCCCCTCGCCCTCCCTGGCTGAAAAACCAGTTGGATACCCGATCGGCATGGATGGGTTCAAAGGTGCGGCGAAACTGCCAGGCCGGTCCGTAGTAGTCCGGTCGCATGCGGTACTGGTCTAGCAGACTGCGAATGCGATCGCACTGGTCCTCAAAGGTATTCGGGACAAAACCTGGAGTTGTCTGGGCAGAGGGGACTTGACTGGTGGCTGGGGCGAGGGTCTGGCCGCGATCGGGCGCAGCGGGTGGGGTCTGGGGAGAAAGATTGAGCTGTTCTGCAGCGGTTACCAAATCCTGCAGGCTACCCACCAGGTAATCTTTAAATCCCTGGAGACGCATGGCCAGATCCTGCGAGGTGCCGGCAAAGGTAGAGCGCATTTCTGCCTGAATTCGCTCCTGACGCCGCTCTAGCTTTTCTATTTCAAGTTGCAGGGTGCGTTTGCGCTGTTCCAGATCCACCGTTCCCTGGGCAATCAAGCGGTTAAGGTCAGCCTGAAGCTGGCCGAGCCGATCGTCCCCCAACCGTCGAGAGGTTGCCTGCAAATCGGCAATGGTGCGCTTCAGATCGGTTTCCTGTTGTTTCAGCGCTTCAATGCGGCTGCTCCAGTCGGACTTAAGATCGAGGGGGCTGGGGGATTCGCCACCCTTCGGAGAAAAACTTAAAGGGTCTGATTTGGGTAAATCGTCAGCAGCCATGAAGATCCTTATACAATACCGATGCCAGATATTGCCAGCCTAGCAGATCCTGGAACGGTCTCAGAGTCCTCCGGGGTGAGGGGACTGGAGACCACCCCAGGGTAGCAGGCAAGGCCCGCACCCCTAAACCATTAGGGTTCTACAGGACTTTGGCGGGGACAGTGCTGCTCTAGACAGGTAATCAGCTCGGTAGGGTTAAAGAGCATGGGCAGGAAATGAATACTCTTAACTTCCCGAAAGTAAAACAGAATCGGTAGAGGTGGCCAAAACACCTCCCAGTACTGCCAGTCAGCGTAGGGAAAATGGCGAATCTGGGTTTGTTGGCGGTATACCTCCAGGGCTTCGGAGGTAAATCGTAACCTCAGGGTCAGGGTTTGCACCAATAGAAATAGGCCAAAAACACCCACCAGGGCTCCGAGCCAGAGCTGCCACCAGAGCAAGGGTAGGGCTAAGGCGATCACCGCCAGGGGTATAGGATAATGGGGGGTAAGTTCGGTGGTCGGCAACGGGGCGGGGGAAGACATAGGCGATAGACCAATTAGTCTCGATTCTATTATGGAAACAGTTGCGATCGCCAGGAGATTTTCCGGGGTGGTCAGATTCCTGCAGGGCATTCGCCCAGGACTGGCCTACCTGACCCATGGGCTAGAAGCCCGGTGGGTCAGTCCCGCCTATAGTGGTGGGCTACTTCTGGCCCTGGCGGTGTTTTTCTTCGCCGCGGCTACCAATACCCTGGCGGGCTGGCTCTACGTGATCAGCGGATTAATGCTGGGTCTACTGGCGATCGCGGCCAACCTCACCCGCCGCCATCTCCAGGGCCTGGTTGTAGAACGGCGGCCCATCCAGCCCACCATGGCAGGAGAAACCCTGGTGATGGAAGTCCGTTTGCATAATCCCCAGCCCTCTATGAAGGGGCCGTGGCAACTGATTGATCCAGTTCCCGCTGGACTGGGATCCATGCCCCCTGTAGCGGTAGAAGCCCTGGGACCCGGCCAAACTCGACTGCAATCCTATCGCTTAACCGCCCGACAGCGGGGACTCTATAGCTGGCCCTGCCTCACCCTGCGAACCGCCGCCCCCCTGGGATTATTCTGGAGCCAAGGAGAGTGGGCTGTAGCGGCTAGAGTCCTGGTCTACCCGCAGATTTTAGCCCTGCGCCAGTGTCCCTGGCTAGAGACGCTGGGACAGGGTTGGGGAGCCACTCCCGCCGATCACCGCAGCTGGGATCGGCCTCAAGAGGGAACGACGCGATCGCTGCGCCCTTACCGCTGGGGTGATCCCACCCGCCTCATCCACTGGCGCAGCAGTGCTCGCTACGGTAGTTTTCGGCTACGGGAAATCGAACCCCCTAGCCAGCCAACCAGCCCTGTCCTGGCCCTCAACACCACCGCTCCCTGGTCAGCGTCGGATTTTGAACAGGCGGTGATAGCCACGGCCTCCCTTTACAGCTACCTGCAACACCAGGGATGGCAAGCCAGGCTGTGGTTACCTAGCGGACCCGGCTCAGCCCAAGGTCTACGGGACCGACCTGCGGTCCTTACGGCCCTAGCCACCGTCCTACCTACCCCCGGCCCTACCCTGGCGACCCTACCCCGCTCTCCCCTGGTGTGGATTACCGCTTCGGGCCAACCCGCCCCCACCCTACCGCCCGGTAGCGGGCAGATCCTGTGGGGAAAACCCCATCTGTCCCCATCCGGCAGCCAAGCTCAAAACTGCCGCTGGATCGATAGTCACCTACCCCTGATCGATCAACTAGAGGCCGACGGAACGCCGCCATAGTCAGCCCTGCTTTCTGATGCCACGGTAGAAAAGGGCTTATAGCTATAGCCTTACCCGCAGTCTTGTCCTAAGGGGATAGGGTAGCCAGGGCTCACCCTCCCTGGGGTGATTGGGATAACATAAAGCCAGAAGGAAGTTTACATGAGCCTGGCTATGTTTACAGACGATGCCCATGCCCAGCCTGGCACACCCAAACATGCAGCTGATCAACGGCTCTGCGCGATCGCCTACAGTCTTGACTGCCTACTTCCTGGTTTTTATTTCTGGCTAGGGCCGATCAAGCTTCGACTGGGCGGTAGCCTACCGGAACGAGACTATCCGGGGACAATTCATAGTAGGGCAGGGCTGGCCCTGGTATTACCGGGCTATCGTATCTTCAGTACCTATCAGGGTGACTATGACCCTCGATAAACACAAGCTGGATGGAATTGCACAAATTACTGCAAAAACCCTGCCTGCTGAAAATTTTGAAGCCTTGCTATTAGGCGCAGGCTACCAGCGCCTAGGCTCTGCCCCTGCCAGGGGCAATCGGATAAAAGTCTAGTGGAACCATCCAACCCACAGGCGTATTGAGGCTATCTACAGCCCTGATGCAAGTATCACGATTACAGCCTATCATCTTGGCTAGAAAATCCTTGATTAGCAAAAGCTAGATGCTCTTACCCTGAAAATTGAGTGAACAAAAACCACAGTCCTATTCAACCCGGTAGCCAAGCTCAAAACTGCCGCTGGATCGATAGTCACCTACCCCTGATCGATCAACTAGAGGCCGACGGAAAGTCGCCACAGTCAGCCCTGCTTTCTGATGCCACGGTAGAAAAGGAATTACCACAGCCACAGGTATAGCCCGCCTGGGGATTGATGAACCGAAACCCACCCCCCATTAAATCCTCTGCATAGTCAATGGTTAAGCCCTCCATATGGGGAAGCATAGAGGTGGCAACTAAAATATCCATATCACCACAGCTAACCCTGGCCTCATCTTGGCATGGGGATGTTTCAGGATCCACCGGACTAAGGCAGTAGGTCCAGTCGGCACAACCACCCGCCTCTAAGTGTAGGCGTAGCCGATAGGGGGGACCGGATGGGTTTTTGAGTAATCGCTTCAGCTCTTCCAGGGCGGCTGGGCGCAGGTTAATCATGGCGGTAGTACAGCTTGGGCCAGAACGCTGAGGACAAAGTTTATGGTTGAAGGCGAAGGCTGGGTAAGCGTTCTGACCCGCCGCCGCTACCCCGTTACCAGGTCAGCCAAACCAAAGCATGGGATAGCTGATTATTTTATCAGGAGTAAAACCTAAACAGTTAAATCTGGGGGAAAGGCTTAGACAATAGGCAGATCCCTAACACCCTCAGCAGCGGCGATCTCCCCAGGGACCATGGTCGCCATGGGGGCTTTAATTCGCCACGGAAATTTCCCGCACCCCATGCTTCTGGCCATCATCGCCATCAATGATCTGCTCTTTGACCGTGGCAAAATTAATCTTCGATAGATCGATCATGCGAACTTCGCGATTACTCATGGTGTGAAAGTAGTACCGTCGATTGGTCAGATCGGAGGCAGCGGTGATCTGAGTCGCACTCTCAATATCCTGGGCCGTCTGTCCATGGCGGGCGGTTACGCCGACAGGGATACTGAAGCTATCGAGAATGCGAAATGCTTCGAAAACAGCATCTTCCGATGTGGCCAGAGGACGCACCGTGGCGGTCAGGGCGGCGGCACGGACAAACCGGGAGGGGGAGGTGAAGTCACCGGGCAGTCCTACCAGGCCAGACCCCCCGCCAAAGGGTGCAAAGGTGACATTGTCGATGGTGACCGGGCTGGCGGGCTGGGGACTGAGGTTAAGGTAGTTACGCAGGTTGGTCAGGTGCCAGTCGTAGGTAGGCGAGTTGGCTATAACCCCCCGGAAGGTGTCATAAACCTTAACCTCTCCACCGTTAACGATTTCAATGACGATACTGGCCCCAGTGGAGTCGGCAACCTTCCAGTGAAAGGGGAGGGGTGCCCCGCCAAAGCGGGGGTCGTCCACATTCACCACCACCACCTGACGCAGACTTTGTTTGACTTCCTCTACGGTTTGGAAGGACGACAGCATCCACTGCATGAAGTCACCCACACTCATGGAATTACTGGCATTTGCCCTATCAAATTTCTGGTAATCGGCAAAACCAGGAAAATAATAGACGCCGACATACAAACCCTTTTCATTCATGGCATCTGGACCGTAGGGCTGATCGTAGGCCGCCACTGATACAAAGCCAAACTTTCCAGTCCAAGCTTTACCATTGTTGCCCTCCGGAGTTTGGGCATGGTAGGAATGGCCGCGAGGAAACACTGCGATTTGGTTATGCTTGGCGTCGCCCAGAGCCCACTCAACGGTTCGAGCAACTACCACCCCCCCATCCTGGCTTTTCAGAGAAATGCCCGTACAGGCCGACGCAGAAGATGGTTTTGCAAAGAGAACACTGCAAAACACCAAAACCGTTAGACGTCTGAGGATTGGTTTCATGGGATCTGAGTATGGGGATCTTTAGCAAGATTAGCAAAGATCGCCAGCCCAAAGCCCAAAGCCTAAAGGAAACTGCTGGACTCAGGTGGCAACCGGAGATATGGCCGATGGCGCAGACCATGGTCAGAACAGTTAAACCGAAGGCCGGCGCTACCCCCAGCAAACCCATACCCACATTTGGGAAGGCTGCGGCTAACACCGCGCTACCGCACCCACCAAAAGGTTCCAAAGTAGGGCCAGGAGGGGCCTTCTGCCTCAATACTGGATTGGTCAGGTCAACCCACCAGGATCAAGCCCCATCTGTAAAGGCTAGGTTAAGAAACTGGTGTTTTCTCAACACCAGTTTTATGGCAATGTAAGAAACCGATTGCTGACTGCACAGTGCTCTCGGAAAGGACTGACCCAATGACTGCAGAGTTGCCTTCTGCCCCCCCCGATTCTAGTCTTTGGCGTTCTAATCGCCAGCGTAGTCGTCGGATTGATCTCCTAGTCAGGGGTATCTGCTTTGTCTTTGCGACTATTTCCATCTTGACCACCCTGGGAATTGTCCTTACCCTGATCTTCGAAAGTATTGACTTTTTTCTGGATCCCTACTTTCGTCAGGCTCTGTGGCTAGAACAACTGACCAACTCTATCGCCCATGGCGCTGGGAATCAAGCCCAGTCCCTTAAGGATCAAATTGAGGCGATCGATCCCCGGGAATTGGTGGAACGGGCTAAGGCCATGGGTTTGACTGCCCCCGGAGCAGGGGCCGGTGTCGCCTACGCCCTCAAGCAGTTTTTCACTGATACCCGTTGGACCCCTCTCTTTAAGCAGGCTGACTTTGGCATTTTCGTGCTGATTAGCGCCACCCTGATGACCACGGCGATCGCTATGGTAGTGGCTATTCCCCTCGGCCTATTAATTGCCATTGCCCTGAGTGAGTACGCCCCACCCTCCCTACGTCAGCTAATTAAGCCTATTCTGGAGCTCATTGCCGGGGTACCTTCGGTGGTATTTGGCTATTTTGCCCTGCTGACCGTCACGCCTTTCTTGAAGACCTTTATTCCTGGCATTGAGGTGTTTAATGGCCTGAGCGCTGGCCTGGTATTGGGAATCTGTGTCCTACCCCTGGTGGCCTCCCTCAGCGAAGATGCCATCCATGCGGTTCCTGAGGATCTGCGTCACGCCGCCCTGGCCATGGGAGCAACCAAGCGGGAAATGATTCAGGCGGTGGTAATGCCAGCCGCCATTTCGGGTATTGTGGCTTCAATCATCCTGGCTTTGTCCCGGGCAATTGGGGAGACTATGATCGTCAGCTTGGCGGCTGGGCAAAATCCCCAACCCATTGACGCCAGCCTCAACTTTCTTAACCCCCTGATACCGGTCATGACCATGACCAGCTTTATTGTGCAGGTGAGCCAGGGCGACGTGCCCTTTGGCACCCTGTCCTACAAAACCATTTTTATTGTCGGTATGACCCTATTTGTGCTGACCCTCAGCCTGAATATCGTCAGCTACTGGTTTGTCCGCCGCTTTCGAGAAAAATACGACTAATGGCCAATCCCCTATCCCAGCCCGATGAGCGGGCGCAATCCGTCACCTTTATCGCCTCTCTGGCCCAGCGCAAAACCCTGGGGGGGCTGTTTCAATTGCTGGCCTGGATAGCTACGGTCTTGGCGATCGCTGTTCTGGCCTGGTTACTGCTGGATATCGCCCAACAGGGCTGGCATCGACTGGACTGGCAGTTTCTCACCAGCTTTCCTTCCCGCCGGGCTGCTAAGGCGGGAATTGTGGCCCCTCTGGCGGGCACCTTCTGGATCATGATCATCTTGGCCTTGGTTTCCTTTCCCGTGGCCGTGGGGACTGCCCTATACCTGGAGGAGTTTGCCCAAGATAGCTGGTTTAGCCGTTTAATTGAAATCAACATCAACAACCTGGCCGGGGTTCCCTCCATCATCTATGGTCTACTGGGCTTGACCGTTTTTGTGCGGATTATGGAACCGATTACAGGCGGGCGATCGCTGATCGCTGGAGCTCTAACCCTGGCCTTACTGGTGTTGCCCATTATCATTGTGGCCGCGCGGGAGTCCCTGCGGGCGGTACCTGATTCCCTTCGCATGGCCGGTTTAGCCATGGGCGGCAGCCGTTGGCAGGTAGTCTGGGCCCACGTCTTGCCTAGCGCTATGCCTGGAATTTTAACCGGTATGATTCTGGCCCTATCCCGGGCGATCGGCGAAGCGGCACCCCTGATCGCCCTGGGTGCCCTTGCCTTTGTGCCCTTTACCCCCGGCTGCACCAAAGAGTTTCCCTACTTCAACCCAACCGATATGCTTCGGTGTCCAAAGGAGGTGCTCCATAGCACCTTCACCGCCATGCCGATTCAGATTTTTAACTGGGTCAGCCGCCCCCAACAGGCCTTCCATGACAATGCGGCGGCCGCCATTATCGTGCTGATGGTCATGCTTTTGTTAATGAACGGTGGGGCTATTCTTTTGCGTAATCGCTCCAGTCAATCTAGGGGCAAGGCCTGAGGAGTTGAGGCTTAACCCCCAATTAACCGAAACTGACTCAAATCTTAGTCCTTTCATCAGGGTTTCTTAGGCTTGCTTCCCTAGACTCTGCAATGGTGAATTAATTATTCTTCAGAGGCCACGGAGAGCGTTCCATGAAACTTAGCAGACAAAAATTTAGCCATTATGCCTTGGCGGGCGTGGTAACCCTGGCTACCGCTTTGGGAGTTGGCGCAACCAGTGCCCTATCCCAAAGTGCCACCACTGTTAAAATCGATGGCTCCAGTACCGTTTACCCCATTTCTGAGGCCATGGCCGAAGAGTTTATGAAGGCCAACTCCGGGACTCAAGTTACCGTGGGTGTTTCCGGTACGGGCGGTGGTTTTAAGAAATTCTGCGCTGGTGAAACTGACATTTCTAACGCCTCTCGCCCCATCAAAAAATCTGAGATAGAAGCCTGTAAAGCCAAAGGCATTGAGTACACCGAAATCGAAATTGGTAAGGATGCCATTACCATCGTGGTGAACCCTAAAAATACCTGGCTAACTAACATCACCCCTGCCGAACTGAAGAAGATGTGGGAACCAGAGGCTGAAAAGAAAATTACCATGTGGAATGAGATTAATCCAGCATGGCCTAAAAAAGATATCAAGCTCTATGGTCCAGGTACAGATTCTGGTACCTTCGATTATTTTACCGCCGCCATCGTCGGGGTAGAAGATTTTAGTCGGGCTGACTATACCGCCACCGAAGATGACAACGTGATCGTCACGGGGGTTGAAGGCAATGAGGGCGCTCTAGGCTACTTTGGCTACGCCTATTATCTAGAAAACCAAGGCAAATTGAAGGCCGTCCAAGTGAATGGGGTCATGCCCTCTCCTGAGACCATTAATAACGGGGCCTACCATCCCCTGGCTCGGTCCCTCTACATCTACGTCAAGAAGTCCAGTCTCTCTGGTAATCCTAAGGTGAAGAGCTTTGTAGAGTTTATGCTCAAGAATCCCACCATCATTTCTGACGTAGGTTACGTGCCTTTGCCAGAAAACCGTTACACTGCGGCCCTGAACAAGCTGTAAACCTCTAATAGGGTAGGGGTTGAAGTTAATCCCAAAACCATTCGGGGTACGGGTGTTGGATTAGGTTATGCCAGCCCTAAAGCGGCTAATGACCTTTTCTACCACCCTTTCAAGTACTTAAACCACCTACCCAGCTTTCCTTGCCATATTCCACAATGACCTGAGTAGTCTGGACCAGGTTCCATAATCTCGCCCATCTCCCCCTATGGAAGAAGTCGCCCAGCCTCGCCCAGCCTCCTCCCTCCTATCCCGAATTAAATACCTGGCGGCTCCTCTTCTGGTGCTTTCGGTGGGTATTCACGGGGTCTTGCTCGTGCTCCCCCTACCTCCCAAGTCCAAGCCCGAGCCCCCCAAGGAGGAAAAGAAAAAGGATGACTTTGTCGATTTACTCAGTATTGGCAAGGTTGCCCCGCCCCAGGCTAAACCCCCCCAGGTCCAACCTCAGACGGCCCTGCCACCACCGCCAAAGCCAGTAGCCCTGGCTACATCCCTACCCCGCATGGTCATTCCTGGGCCTAAACCCCCAGTTACGCCACCCCCCCAGGCGGCTCCACCGTCTCAAGCGGGTCCGGCCCCGGCGGCAGACGCCCAGGCTGCCCAGGCCGGTCAGTCCCAACAGGCCATAGACTTAGCCAACAGTTTGAGTCGGGGGTCGGGACAAAGCGACTACGATATTACGGCCACAGCCTTTCCTGCCCAGGCCTACAGTGTGCCCCACGGTATTAAGGATTGGTCAGCCCAACAGCAGGCTTGTTTTTTTACCCAAGTTAGCCCCACAGCCTACGCCCTGCGTCCCGGCATTGCCAACCTGCGCTATCTATCTCGCAACGTCGAACTGATTCAAAGTCAGGATCTACCGCGCAGCTTCTCCGGGTTTCAAATTGATAGTATTGGTGGAGGCTACTGCAACTCTCCTCTGTTTCAGGTTTCCCAGCCAGGTAGCTCACCCCTATTTGTTTCCATTGTCGGCATCGGCGTTGGATCGGTGGGCCACCAGGCAACGGGATTGGTGATTCTTTGGGCCACCGATCCGCGAGCCAGTTAGGTAAAAACTTGCACCCTGGCCTGTTCCATAATTATTTTTACTGCTGGTATATTATTAACAACCTTACTAACCCTTCTGTGTACCCTGGATGGCTGCCTGGTATGACCTCCTCCGTTAATCTCCCTAAGGCTTCTAAACCCCTGTGGCAAACCATGGTAGCCCCTATGGTGTTGGCGTCCCTAGGGCTGCATGGTCTGTTTCTGTTAGTGCCCCTGGGCCAATCGAAGGAAGGGGCCATTCCTCCTCCCGATCCAGAGAAAGATAGTGTGGCGATTACCCGGTCTTTACCAGCCGCGACAGCCGGTAATCCTGCAGCCCTGGCCACCGCCAATCCAGCTCTGGTCAATGCCGTACCGCCTGCTCCTGGGGCCGTTCCCACTGGCGTCAAAGCTGGGTCCTTACTAGCCCCG
>JBMOHM010000069.1:0-16046 GCA_049317845.1 Nodosilinea sp.
GACATCCTGCTCCCAAAGCAGGCGCGCTACCAAGCTGCGCTACATCCCGTTGCGTTATGGCTACTCTAACATATTGAAAATGGCATATCCAATTGGATATGCCATTTTATAGCTTTGACCATAACCCTGAGGACAGGGTTGGTCAGTCAAGTTAATATCTTGTGGGCGAGTGTTTTGGTTAGCCTAGACCTCAGGCATCCTTTGGGGTGTCAGATGAGGTACTAGATAGAAGGCAGTCATCAACCGCCTTAGTAAAGGCTTCGTAGGGCTTTACTCCCACCAATGTTTCCAAAATCTTGCCCTGCTTAAATAGCATCACCGCTGGAATACTCCGAATCTCGAAACGCTTGGCCACTGCATTATGGGCATCTAAATCTAGCTTAAAGACCTGGATACGATTGCCGTACTCCGCCGCCAACTTATCCATTCGGGGACCTACCACCTTGCAAGGACCACACCAGGTGGCAGTAAAATCTACCACCACCAGAGACTCGCTGGCGATTAACTCGTTAAACTGATCTTCGCTTTCAATATAGGCGGCGGTACTCATGGTTTTACGCTAAAAAAATAGGATTGTGGAGCGGGATCTCGAAGAATAGGCAATTGGGGAGCGGATGAGGCTCGGCAAAAGGACCGCCTGGGTAAAGGTTAACTCTGGCGATTCCACAAACAGAGTCCAACCCTACCAGCATCATAACACTATACCATGGGGAACTAAAATTCTTGTCCGTCAAATATTTGGACAGAATTTCTGTTACATCCCTGTCAGGAATCAACCGGTGGCCTATTCCTTTGGCTAAAACCCCTGGCAACCGGATAGACTGGCTCGCTTTCGGTACCTAACAACGGTGAAGAGATCCATGATCTGGGCTGCGGAAGGTGTTTGGTAGCCAGGGGGTCTACCTGGCTACCAGAGACTCAGGTTTCTGGGGCCGAGGAGGATCGATTAAAGGATGGGGTTAGGTAGGCCACCAGGGCGCCAATTAGAAAACCAGCGATATTTCGGGTAATGGGTAACCACTCACTGGTACGAGTTACCACTGGCCCAATCCCGAAGGCCAGAAATAAAATACCCCACAGAGGCGAAAAAATTAACACCCACTGCCAGGCCAGACCTTGGCCGGGTTTGCGGGGATGGGCCGCAAAGCCACAGACCAGACCGCCCACGATGGAGGTAATCAAGGTTAAAATCCACTGCTCTTGAGGCAGGCCAGGCACAACGTTACACCCCCCCTGGCGTAAACAGCCTTGAATCGACTCCAGGGCACTTAAAATCGATCGATCCTCGCCGTTTTCCCTCACAAAGAACTGATTACCATAGCGAGTTTGCAGCTCAATCCAAAAGGTGCGTGGCAGCAGGTCGTAAACCGCATCCCCCACACTGAAGTTGAGTAAATTACCACCCCGGGGATCGGCCACCAGCATGACACTACGATCATCGAGTCCCCAGAAATCCTTGACGGCCCGGCCTGGAGTCCGGTCGTACTGGGTCAATACCCGCAATTTCCAGCCTGTTTCCGCTTCAAATTGGCTGAGTTCGGTATTGAGGTCTTCTTCCTGGCGCGGAGTCAAGGACTTAGCCAGGTCGATAATGACGGTTTCGCCGTCGGGCAATAGCTCTGGATTATCGTAGGCTTGGGCTGGAGCCGTCGGTAGACCAAGACAGCATAGCGCCAAGCCAATTACTAAAATTTTAACAATAGATTTCACACCGACTTGCCAGGAAGAAAGCGTCATAGAAAGCAGGCTTAAGTAAGAAATGAGAACTGAACAGCCAAGCTGAGAACCACAGCCCAGATACCTTAATTTAGACTATATCTTTGTTTACACTTATTTACATCTACTTAATCAAAAAACTACAGTTGCAGTCCTGGGTAAGGGGGCGGCGGGGGGCAGAAGTTCGATTCTGGCCTAGCTTCTGTGTCTCCTAAATCTGGACTCCCTGGTCAGTTACGAGGTGTAAAGCTGACCAGGGAGTCCAGCTCTGAGGTTCCCACCCTACAGCCAGGGGTCAGCCAGGGGGGAGAATTCCTCTTGGCATTCCTGGGGTAGTTTGATCGGCGAGGTGGTGGGCTTGGGGTGAGAGCGCCAGTCTTCTCGGTCTGGAGGACTAACCTGGGTAATTTTGGGTTGATCCGGTAAGGTAGATCGCCGATGGCCGAGCTTTTTGGGTCGCAGGGTAGGGCGATGGGGAGCCTGCTCGGGTTGATCAATCCAGGTTTGCCATGCTGCCCTTAGCCCCACCCAAACACTTCTGGTGCCTGTATGCAAGGTTTGGGCATGCTGCCGGGCTACCGTAATGCCCTCCTCCACCTGCTTGACCACCTGACCAGCGCTGCGGACCCCCGCATTCATGTCATCGGTCAGTTCGCCGATTTCCAGGCCCGTCAGGCGAATCGCCTCCAGGGTGGAGGGCAGGTGGCGATCGAGGGTATCCAAGAGTTTTTCGGCACTGCGGGCAGCCCGACCTAATTCCCGTAGGGTGGGCACCGCCACTAATAAAACCGTTGTTAAGCTAACGGCTAAGAGCAGCAGCGATAAAGCCAGCCAGAACAACGGATCGGTCAAGATGGGTCCCCTTCAGGCCTAGTTCTGTTGAGAATTGTGGGGCAGTGGGGAGGGGTTGATCTGGGTCAGGTGGGTGTACTCCTGCCGGGTCGCTGCCTGTCCTGCCGCGATCGCGGCCCGTAGCCTGTCCAGGGTATGGGCCCAGTTAGCCAGAGCAGTTTCCGACAGTAGATCGGCATGTAGTTGCACCGTCGTCGCTAGATCTTCCGCCATTTCCGGCAGCGCATCAGCTGACTTCCTTAGAATTCGCCGGGTTTCCTGACCTGACCGGGGGGCCAGCAGTAACCCCGTTAGGGCTCCCAGAGCCGCACCTACCACCACGCCTCCCATAAATCCACTCGATTGCTTATCCCCCATCACCCTCACCCAATTCTGCTTATAGTTGAGCTTTTCCTATCTATGCAATCCTATCGCCTTTCACCCTGAATTTACCCCATGGCTGCCGACCTGCGGGATAAGACCTGGTCCAACCGCTTATTTTAACCATCAGGGATAGCAGCAGAACCACCTGCCGCCACCGGTCTAAGCCCGCCTGGAGTTGACCATACCCCTGTCTCAGGTTAGCCACCCTGGTCTGGCCCTGGAAAATCAACCCAGCGATTTCCAGGAAACCTAAATCATCGTGATTGGACTGCCAACGGCCGATCTGGTGATTAAAGCGGGATAGAACTCGGCCCAGTCGCCATAGGGATTGGGCCAGACCTAGCGCCACCAGAGCAACGATCAGGTTAAAGGCAATCAAAACGGCCATGGTGGTGCCTGGAAACTTAGATTTAGGCTTGATCCGGACTACTCTAACCGCCGTAGTTCCAACCCGTACTTTCTAGCAGCAGGGGATCTCCCTGGCGGTGGAGAGCGGCCCCAATCACTTCGCCGACAAATACGGTGTGATCCCCCTGTTCTACCGTTCCGGTTACCCGGCACTCAATGTAACCCAGGCTGTCCTGAATCACCGGACAGCCGGTTTCTGGAGCGCCATAGAACTCAATATCTTCAAATTTATTGCCCACTCGCCGCAGGGGCTTAAAGAAACGTTGGGCCAGATCCTTCTGGCCAGCCTCTAAAAAGCTCAGGGCAAACACGCCGCTGGCTTTGATCATGGCATGGGAGGTAGAGTCGTTCTTAACACAGTTAACCACCAGGGGCGGGATGAAGGAGGCCTGCATTACCCAACTGGCGGTAAATCCATTCAGGTCGTCTGCTTGCCTGACGCCACAGATGTAGAGACCATGGGGAATTTTACGCAGAAGGGTTTTCTTGGCCTGTTCGTCTAACACCGGGTACCTGCAGAACGCTTCATTCATCCGAACTGTTTCCTATTCATAGTTAAGCATAGGAAGAGGACGCCCTCTGTTAAAGTATTGAATGCTAAACCTATCGAATTTGACTAAATTCTGTGGTCGCCGTTAACGATATCTACCTGCTACGCAATATCTGGTACCACGCTATGCCCAGCCATAGCCTGAAGCCGGGGGAAATGGTAGCCAAAACCCTACTGAATGAACCCATTCTCTTTGGCCGGACTAACCAGGGAGAAGCCTTTGCCGTCCGAGATATTTGTCCCCACCGGGCCGTTCCCCTCAGTTGCGGTTGGTATGACGGTGAGGCGGTACAGTGCTGTTACCACGGTTGGCGCTTTAATGAAAAGGGTAGATGTATTGAGGTTCCCTCCCTGCTGCCAGAGCAGGCTATGGATTTAAGTCGTTTCGACCTGCGTCGCTACGACCTCAAGGAGGTCCAGGGTAATATCTGGATCTACATGGCCGATTCAGACAGTCATCCGGCTCAACCGCCCCGATTTGATGTGCCCAGGGTGCCTGGCTTTGATGATCAGGCCCAGCCCCAGCTTACCTATACGATGCGCTTTCCCTGCTACATTGACCATGCCGTTGTGGGGTTGATGGATCCGGCCCATTCCCCCTTTGTCCACCGATCCTGGTGGTGGCGCGGTGGCACCCTTAACGAGGAGGTCAAATGGTTTGATCCCTCGCCCTATGGCTTTACCATGCGTCGCCATCACATGGCGAATATGGGACGGGGCTACTGGTTAATAGGGGGAGTCCCCGATAATGAAATTATTTTTTATCTGCCAGGGGTGCGTACAGAGGAAACCACGACCGCTAAGCATCGGGTGGTGAACCTGACAACGGTTACGCCCCTGACGGACAATGAAACCGATGTCACCTTCGAGCTTTACTGGGATCTACCCTGGGGTAACCTGCTTAAACCCATTCTGCCCTGGTTAATTCGATCTTTTCTGGGACAGGATCGGGATGTGGTGATGAAACAGCAGCAGGGACTTAAATACGAATCGGTTCTACGATTAATCAAAGATTCCGATACCCTGGCTCGCTGGTATTACCAGCTTAAGAAAGAATATCAACGTTGCCAAACAGAAAATCGCGAATTTAATACACCCGTCAAAACTCAGCAACTTAAGTGGCGAGCCTGATCCCAGAGGAGAGTTAGCCAGGTAGTGGGGATCTAGACTGCAGCTTCGGGGTTCTGGCCAAAACGGTATCCAATAAGACCTTTACCGGAGTTTCCAAAGACCGTCCAACAAGGTACAATTACTTATTAACGAATGTAAATTTTTATTCTCAGGAATGATTTTTAATTCCGTTTTAGGGGTGTGTCCTGTCTGCCTGTCTTCTCCCAGGGTTGTTCTGGGGTAATCCTACCCTTAGTCTACGGTTGTCCCCACCTGCAGGAGTTCTACCGACTACGTAAAGTATTACTAAGCAGCGATGCTATTCATAACTCCGGGCCTAGAAATCACCAGGAACGGGTTCTAAACGTCCACTAAGCGTCTAGTTTACCTTTATAAAATTTCTTCTGGTTGCGGTTACCCTTAGCAGCACTTAATAAACGCCATGTTTGAACATTTTACCAATAACGCTATTGCTGTGATTATGAAGGCCCAGGAGGAAGCTCGCCGACTGCGCCATAACTTTGTGGGGACCGAGCAGCTTCTGTTGGGATTGATTAAGGAGGGTTCCACCATCTCCGCTAAAATTCTAGATGAATTCGGTGTCACTTTAAACGACGCCCGGACAGAGGTAGAGGCGATCATTGGTCGGGGGAGTGGCACTGTGCCCCCAGAAATTCCCTTTACTCCCAAGGTTAAGCAGGTCTTCGAGCAGGCTTTTCAGGAGGCTCGAAAGATGGATGCTACCTACATCGAGCCCGAGCATTTGCTCCTTAGTCTTACCCACAATACGGAAAGTGTTGCCTACCGGGTGCTAACTAATCTGGGCATCGACCCAGCCAAGGTCCGGACTCGGGTCATTCAGGAACTTGGGGAAGTGGCGGCTGTACCGGCTGGTAAGCGAGAAGCGGGTCGCGATCGCGACGATAACCGCAAACGCAGTAAAATTCTGAACGAGTTTGGCACTGACCTAACTGCCCTGGCGGTCCTGGGTAAAATTGATCCCGTCGTCGGACGGTCCCAGGAAATTGAACGGGTTGTGCAGATTCTGGGGCGGCGCCGGAAGAATAATCCTATTCTGGTCGGGGAACCAGGGGTGGGCAAAACTGCCATTGCCGAAGGTTTGGCCCAGCGGATTGCTAACCAGGACGTGCCCGATGCTTTGCTGAATAAGCGGGTGATTAGCCTGGATATGGGCTCTCTGGTGGCCGGTACTCGCTTTCGGGGTGACTTTGAGGAGCGACTTACCCAATTGGTCCAGGAGGTGAGCCGCGATCCCCAGATTATCCTGGTGATTGATGAGATCCATACTCTGATCGGTGCGGGGTCATTGGAGGGGGGTATGGATGCGGCTAACCTGTTGAAACCCGCCCTGGCTCGAGGAGAGATGCAGTGCATTGGGGCCACCACCCTCGATGAGTTTCGCAAACACATTGAGCGTGACGCTGCCCTGGAACGACGCTTCCAGCCCGTGATGGTGAACCCTCCCTCCGTGGATGAAGCCGTGGAAATTTTACAGGGAGTGCGTAGCCGTTACGAGCAGTTCCACCAGGTTGTGATTACGGATGCAGCCCTGACGGCGGCTGCCCAACTGTCCGATCGCTACATCAGCGATCGCCACTTGCCCGATAAGGCCATCGATTTAATCGATGAAGCTGGTTCCCAGGTGAAACTGCGGTTTATGCCCCGCCATCTAGCTAAGGAATTAAAGCAACAGCTGCGTCAACTTAACCAAGATCTGGATGAGGCCATTCAACGGCAGGACTTTGATCGAGCCAAAACTCTGGTACAGGAACGGGATCGGCTGCGGCAAGAGGTCCAGGTCGGCTCCACCGATCCGGCTGCAGCGCCCCGGACCCTACCCCGGGTTGACGAAGACAGTATTGCCGACATTGTTGCCGCCTGGACCGGAATTCCGGTCAATCGTATGACCGAAACCGAAGCGGCTCGCCTCCTGCACCTGGAGGAGGTGTTGCACGAGCGGGTAATTGGTCAGCACGAAGCAGTGGTTGCCATCGCCCGGGCCATTCGCCGAGCCCGGTCGGGGCTGGCCAGTGCTCACCGTCCCATCGCCAGTCTGGTGTTTTCGGGTCCTACGGGAGTGGGTAAAACGGAGCTTTCTAAGGCTCTGGCCATGGCTCTGTTTGGCGCCGAAGATGCCATGATCCGATTAGATATGTCAGAATTCATGGAAAGCCATACCGTATCCAAGCTAATTGGCGCTCCTCCTGGTTTTGTTGGTTACGATGAGGGTGGGCAGTTAACGGAAGCGGTGCGCCGCCGCCCCTACAGTGTGCTCCTGCTGGATGAGATTGAAAAAGCCCATCCCGATGTTTTTAACATCTTGTTGCAGGTATTGGAGGACGGTCGCTTGACCGATGCTAAGGGGCGATCGGTGAGTTTTCGCAATACCTTGATCATCATGACCTCTAACATTGGTTCTCAGGTGATCGAGAAGGGCGGCCAGAGCCTGGGCTTTGACTCCACTGGGGATGGCATGAATACCCAGTACAACAACATTCGCAACCTGGTTAACGAAGAGATGAAACAATATTTTCGTCCTGAGTTGCTGAACCGGCTAGATGAGATCATTGTTTTCCGGCAGTTGACCCGGGAGGAGGTGAATCAGGTGGCCGATCTTATGCTTAAGCAGGTGAATCAACAATTGGTCCATCGTCAGATTACCATTAGTTTTTCTGAGGCTTTTCGCGATCGCCTAGCCCAGGAAGGTTACGACCAGCGTTACGGCGCCAGACCGATGCGGCGGGCCATTGCCCGGTTGGTCGAAGACTCTCTGGCCGAGGCAATTCTGGAGGGTCGTCTGGCCGATGGGGATAGGGCCCAACTAGACTTGAACGAAGCTGGCGAGGTGGTGGTGCAGTCGGCCCGGGTACCAGCCCTGGCCGGGTCCTACACCTAATCAGAAATCAGTATCGCTTCGGCCACAACGCTGAGGATAGAGTGGCTGGGGCCAAGCGATACTGATCAGGCTGGCTGGCTCGTCTCCGCCTCCTTAAACCTGGTTATAACTATACTTGGCACTAGGAAAAGCCCGACCTAGGATAGAGTTAGTTTTATTGCTTGACCAAGTCATGCCCGTGCCAGCCGATTCGAGACAGCCCCCTAGATTGCCTCCGGATAGTGTCCTTGCGGATTCCTCTATGCTCGACAGCCGGGTCAATCTGGATCAAATGCTGTCTTTGATTGATAGTATTTTGCCCTTCGAGGCCTGCCTGTTCTATCAGATTATTCCACTCTCCATTGAATCTAGTCACCTCAACCTGGGTATGGTAAACCCCAAGGACCTTCAGGCTAACGACTACGCCCGTCGGCAGGTTTCCTATATCCACTACTCAGTAGTGGCTTGGCCTGTGACCTCGGACTGGCATCGTCAGATGTTGTCCAAATACCTGAGTTACTCTGCCAAATCAAAACAGCGCTTACGGCAGGGCCAATCCAATGTAGTCGATACAGTCCTATCCTCACCTTTGCTAGACCAGGAAAACGGTGGAGCTGACGAGCGTCTCACCTATATTGTTGATAGCCCTGAAAAAATTCCCCTTGAGGATACCGAATCAAGGCAGATTCCATCTGTTCCTACAGAGGTCCCGCCATCCCCTGCGCCGACACCGGTTAGTCCACCCCTGCCTGAGTCAGCCCTATCGACATCTGAGGTGTCGCCCCTAGTACCGCTGGAATTAGAGGTTTTAACCGTTCCTACGGATCCTCTGGCGGAGATTCATCGCCTTTCTCCTAAAGCCTTACTAGCCGTACTCCTGCATCAGGTGCTAGCGGCAGGAATCGGTCGCCTTTATTTCGAACATCGGCCTCCCAGAGGTAGGGTGGTCTGTAGTCAGGATGGTCAGGTCCGATCGATTTTGGAAGACCTTGAGGGAACCCGGCTGCAGGAGGTGATCAATGCGTTGAAGCAGTTAACCGCAATGCCGACCATGCCGGCTAACGGTAGCCGACAAACAGAGACTCAACGGCTTTATGGTCAGGAACCTATTCTTTTGCGGCTGCGAGTTATGCCTAACGATCAGGGAGAAAACGCTACGCTGCAAATTTTGCGGGGAGCGGCCCTCAGGTTCTACCAAAAGCAGCAAATCAGTGAACTGAGTCGAGATGCCCTAATCCTTGCCCAACAGTTGCAAAATCGCTTGCAGCTTATTGGTCAGCGCAGTAGTCAGAAGTTCATGTTTGAAACTCCGCCCCTAGATACCCTGGTAACCCTTAATACCCTCTTAAACACCATGGCGTCCCAAACCTACCAACTGGTGCATCGAGAGCAGAAAAAGGGAAACTAGATTGTATAGATCATCCCTCAAGATTTGGCTCTGGAGCCCCAGGCGCTGGTCATACGTCCGAAGTTGACCTTGAACTCCTCTAGCCCTAGCCAGGCCCCTGGCCGATCCTCATCCCAAGACGCGGAAAGTACCCCATAGGTTAGTCCCACCACCCCCAAACCAAAGCAGCCCAGGGTAGTTAGTAGCACTGCGTAGGAGGGTAATTCTACTCCAGCTTTGACAATTAGAAAATAGCTGGCAAAGAAAATAATGACCCCCAGCCCTGTGGGAATGCCAGAGAAGAACAACATGCGTCGCAGCATGCGCTGACTGACCACCTCGGGAATGCCAGTGGTGGAAGGAGAGGCACCTGGAGCAGATTTAGACTGAGGGGCTGGACTCTTGAAAGAGCCGGATCGGCTTGGAGGATTGGTGGAAACCTTACCCTTGCCGTTGGGTTCAAAGGGTAGCCGCTGACGGGAAGATTCAGGGGGCATAGGAAGAAAGTAAAATATAGCCGTAGCAACGCTTAACGAAATTTGGGTGGGTTAGCATACCTACCCAGCCCTCACTTTTACCGATAAACTCTGTCCTAAGTGCTCTGGCCAAAGCTATAACTTTAGCCGCGAATACCCAGTTTTTGAATCAGTGCTCGGTAGCGATCGCTATCCTGCTTTTGTAGATAGCCCATCAAGCGCTTGCGTTGACCAATCATTTTCAGCAGGCCCCGACGGGAGGAATAATCTTTCTTATTGCTCTGTAAATGGGAGCTAAGGCGATTAATCCGCTCGGTTAGCATGGCAATCTGCAAATCGGCAGATCCGGTATCAGTTTCATGGACTTGGTAATCGGAGATAATCTCCTGCTTACGGGCTTGCAATAGAGTCATGGAGTAAGTCTTCCAGGGTAATTGATGCCAGGGTTTTTTAGTTTACCATAGTGGAGCTTTGGGGTGGAGAGGGGAGCACGGATTCGGTATCCTGGTGATCGGACCTGCTCCACCAGCGTCCCGCTACCATTCTCTACTCAACAGGGTTGTCAAGGAACGTCTAGCCAGTACCCTTTCTAAGCCAGCAATCTTCCCCAGGAAACTCTTTGTTGCAAAACTTAAAACCCCGGCAGATCCACTAATTGCCCTGATAAACTAACACTTACTCCTTAAAGTTGGCTCTGGTTAATCTCTCAGGCCATAGACTGACAGATCAGCCTGACCTTTTTAGTCACCGAATCTTGTATCGATCCATGGTAAACACCCTTAAAAAGCCTGAATTTGAAGAAATCCGTCCTGGGGTTAAGGCTCCGGCTAAAGATACCATTCTCACTCCCCGGTTCTATACCACCGACTTCGATGAGATGGCCACCATGGACATCTCCATTAACGAGGAAGAATTACAGGCCATCCTGGAGGAGTTTCGGGCTGACTACAACCGTCACCACTTTGTTCGTAGCCAGGTCTTTGATCAATCCTGGGACCACATCGATGGGGAAACCCGCAAGTTATTTATAGAGTTTCTCGAGCGCTCTTGCACCGCCGAATTCTCAGGATTTTTACTCTATAAAGAACTGGGTCGGCGCCTCAAGGACAAGAGCCCCCTGCTGGCGGAGTGCTTTACCCTCATGTCCCGGGATGAGGCTCGTCACGCTGGTTTCCTCAACAAGGCCATGGGGGATTTTAACCTGCAGTTGGACTTGGGCTTTTTGACCAAGAGCAAGCAGTACACCTTCTTTAAGCCTAAGTTTATTTTCTACGCTACCTACCTCTCGGAGAAAATAGGCTACTGGCGTTATATCACCATCTTTCGCCACCTGGAATCTCACCCTGAGAACGAGGTTTACCCCATTTTTCGATTCTTTGAAAATTGGTGTCAGGACGAAAACCGTCATGGAGATTTCTTCTCCGCTCTGATGAAGGCCCAGCCCGGAATTCTCAACGACTGGAAGGCCAAGCTGTGGTGTCGATTTTTCCTGCTGTCAGTGTTCGCCACCATGTACCTGAATGATCTTCAGCGCAATGGGTTCTATGCCTCCCTGGGGCTCAATGCCCGCGATTACGATATCGAGGTGATTGAGAAGACCAATGAAACGGCTGGACGGGTCTTTCCCATTATTCTGAATGTGGATCATCCTAGTTTCTTTAAGCGATTAGATGTGGCAGCGGCCGCTAATATGAAATTGACCGAGGTTTCCGCTTCTAATCAACCTTGGGTACTGAAGTTGTTAGCTCAAGTTCCTCCCATTGCTACAATTTGCTGGCAAATCATACAACTGTATCTGCTCAAACCCATTGATATGATTCCTACCCGTGGCCAGGTACGGTAGAGTTCCCTTACCTATCCATTTGCCCGCAGCGATCGCCTGCTTTGGTCTAGTGACGGCTGCAGCTAGCCTGCAGCCTTTGCAGGCTGACCCAGGTACAGGGGAACTGCCCTGGGTTGAGCCTACTGGTTGGCTCAGCCAGCTACCCAATCATTCTCTGGAATTAGATCCGGCCATCCTTAACCAGAGTCCGGTACTGCAACGATGGCTTCAGGCCGTTCCCGATGTCGGGCAGGAAATTAACTACCAACCGGCCTTTCGCCCCCGCCTTCGGGGTACCTACAATGGATTTCCTGCTAAGGGGGAAACCGGCGGCTTTCAGGTGGGGTTAGAGGATATTTTTCTGATGCCGGGGACAGGCTTAGCCCTTAGTGCCGACTATGGTAGTAATGGCAATGGTCAGCACCGCTCCTACGGTTTGGAAGCCAGGTATTATCTCTTTCCCTTGGGGGGCTACGTTAATCTGGCTCCTACCCTGGGTTATCGAGACCTATCTACCCCTGACTACAGTACTGGTGGTATGGCTGTAGGGCTGCGTCTGATGCTGGTGCCATCCCGTGGCGGCGGGGCCGATCTGGCGTTAGGTCAACAATGGGTTTCCCCCGGTCAGGAGGGCGAGGTAGGGGTGACCAGTGTGGCCCTGGGCTATGCCGTCACCTCCCAACTACGCCTGGCAACAGATTTACAATTTCAAAGTTCCCGTTTGGGTTACGACAGTCGCTGGGGTCTGGGATTGGAGTGGTTACTCTAAAATCGCAGGTTTAAATCGGTGGGCGATCGGTTCTGTAAGTCTTGGGGTAGGTCAGGGCCTGTACCACCCCGAGGGGAAGGGGGCGGTAGCCTGGGATGGGGTAAGGTGGGCTGGCTAGGAGTTGGGGCTGGGGGAGCCGCAGGCAGGCTGGCTGGCGGTTTAGCCGATCCATTCGGGGTTGGATCAAAGGTTTCTACGGTGACGGCTCGAATCAGGGGGGGATTAAACCCATCGCTAACTTGCAGGGTAATGGTGGTGGTACTGGCTGGACCAAAAGGAATAGGTAAACTACCCTGCATCGGTACCGTACCTGGAGAGGGTAGTAGTTCTACTTTGGTAGTAGAACCCCCTTCCACTCGCCAACTGAGACGGAAGCCTGGCAGGCGTTGCCCCTGATCGACTGGGACCAAGTATTTGGGCTGGGCTTCCCGACCATTCACGGTAAAGGCGACAATCCGTACAGGCCGGGGTTTAATTTCTACCACCTCACTAATCCGGGTAGAGGGAGCCGCATTGGCTTCCATTTTGATGGGGACGGGGGTTAGCTCAAATTGATAGCGACCTACCGCCATCATGCCCGTAGACACTCCCCGGCAAACCAGTTCCGGACGGATCTGACAAAAGGGCTTTAAGGCTACAGGAATGACCAATTGACCTGGGTTCTTAGCCTCTCGGAAACTGAAGCGTCGGCCACCTAGGGTAGACCCTCCTGGCTGCCGTACCACCAGCAATAAGTCCTGAATCGACTCTGGATAGCGAATTACCCAACTGACTTGAATACCAGCTGGACCTACCGGTGGAGCCTGGTTAGGGCTGCGGCTAGGAATTTTAGGGCCAGGTTCCGAATAGATCACCTGCTGAGGTACCAGGCCCAACACCAGGGGTATGGGGGTATCTGTAATAGTTACCAGGCTACTGGTTTTCTGGTCAGGGGCCTGGTGGTCAGACCGGGGTAATAAAGTCAGCTCAAAGCGATACTGCCCAGCCTGCCGTACTTCGGTAGGAACCTTCTCGCAGGTTAACCGCTGAGCGGTTTGGCTACAGTAGGGCCGCAGGTCCAGGGGCAAGGATCGGGATAGATCGTAGTGTTTAGGTTCCCCCACCAGGCTACCGTCAGCGGATAGGGTTTTTAGTACCAGGCCCCCAATCTGGTTGGGATTGCTAATCTGCCAGTTAACCAGGGGCGTTTTTTGATCGCTAGCCTTATAGCGACTGGCAACCGGAGATAGATCCAGCAGGTAGGAAGGGGCTGGCTGGCGAAGGAAAAACCAGCCAATTCCGGCCAAGCCTGCCATACCCAGGGCGATGGCAATCCGCCCTGGCCATCGCCACCCTGAAGATTGTTTTAGCTCAGAACTCTCCCGCAGTTGCGGTTGAGTCCCCTCCTCAGGGGTGGCTGAGGTTGCAGGTTCATAAAAGTTTTCCACAGGTAACAGAGAATCGGTATTTTCTTAGGATTAACTGAAAGTCCCTAAAGTCAAGTTATTCCAGCCTAAATAACTATTTTTTCAACAACAAACATAAAGTTATCCACAGCCCTGGGGACGAGTTGTGGATAACCCGAGTTTTAAAGATAGCGCAAAGTGTTGGCCACTTTCCCCTAGCTTTTAAAAGTTTAACGGTAGATCACTTTCAGGGAAATGGCTGAAAAATTTCCGACTCAGGCTCTGATCACAGGCGTCAGACAAGTCTTGAGGCATGCTTGAGTTAGGAGGTTAGGAGGACATCTGGTTCCGAAAAATAATTTGAATTATGGCCGACAATTGGAGATCTGACTTTCCTCCGTCAAGTAAAGCACAGCCCTTAGAGGCAATTCGACAGCAGTGGCTGAAGATTTTATCGGGCATTTTCTTGGTTGCCCTGACCAGCCTGTGGATAGGGGAGTTTATGATCGGCTGCCTCAGTCCCATGGATAAACTTGCCTATCCAGTCCTGTTATCGCTGACCAGTATCTCTCTACTGCTCCTGCAGCTTAACCCCAGTGCCTATAAGATCTCCGTGATGGTCATAGTAGGGGTGTTAACAGCCTATCAGCTGATTTGCCTGCAAGCAATTATCTGGGGCTATCTACCTGTCACCGATAGCTACAAACTAGCTGCTTTTGTGCAGTGGTTTCCCCTAATTTATTTGTTGATATTTCTCTTCGTCAGAAAGAAATATGCCCTGTTGTTCTCCCTTGGGGTCTATGGATGTTTGGGGTTATCTGCTATTCTCTGTGGCTGGTTGGGGCATATCTTACCGGTTCAGCAGCAGGCGTTTCCCTATTTGCTGCATATGATTATTACCCATCCCATTTACATTTCTATTTTTACTGCGGTAGCTAGCCTGCAAAAGTCTTTTTCCCAGTTTCAAACCGATGCAGATATCGATTATTTAACTAATTTGGCTAATCGACGGGCTGCTAGTCGTGCCCTTGAGACCGCCCTCAGCAGTAATTCCCAGTCATCGATTGGAGTTATGTTAATTGATATCGATCGCTTTAAAACAATCAATGATGCCTTTGGGCATGGTATCGGTGATCAGGTCCTGGTGCAGGTCGGAAAGCTATTTCACCAGGGTTTGCGTAAGACAGACATTGCCTCTCGCTGGGGCGGGGAGGAGTTTTTAGTGGTGCTGGTCTCGACTACGGCCCATGAGCTGTATCAAACCGCTGAACGATTGCGCCAACGACTGGAGACCTATCCGCACCCATCGGTTGGTCAGGTAACCGCCAGCTTTGGGGTCGCCATCGCGAAGCCTGGAGATCGCCTGGAAACCCTCCTAAGACGGGCCGATCAAGCCCTATTCAAAGCTAAGAGAGCAGGTCGCAATCGCGTCGTGGTAGCCGACCCTATGGACTAAACTATTCCGGCTTAAAAGGTTGGCTCTGTCTAGGACGACACCAGGTTGGTACGGGGCCTACCGTTTTGTTAAGACCGGGCATGGTGATACCATCAGGCCATAAAAGCTGAGTTATTCTAGTAACAGCACCCTGTGATCACGTCCAGACAGGTGGATTAGCCTGAAAAGCTAATTATTTCGGTATTGTCGAATTCTTGGAGGAATGACTTATTTCTAAGACTCAATTGGTAAACCGGCAGATTCGTTCTCCCCAGGTTCTTTTGATTGATCATGAGAACCAGAATCGGGGCCTGGTTGATACTCGCGATGCTCTAAGACTGGCGGAAGACGAAGGACTGGATTTGGTCGTTGTCTCCAACGGTAAGGATGCTCCTGTGGCTAAAATCCTTGACTATGGAAAGCTTCAGTACCAGCAGAGTAAACGTCAGAAGCAAAGCTCTAAACCCTCCCTTAAGGAAGTTAAGCTGCGTCCCAATGTCGGTGAATCTGACTATCAGCTGCGCATTAAGCGCTCCACCGAGTGGCTCTCGAAAGGGGATTCGGTGAAGTTCATCATTCGGCTACGGGGTCGGGAGCACCAGCATCGGGATAGGGCCGGAGAGCTCCTGGACCGTATTGTCCAGGATATTGGCGAAGCCGGTAAGGTGCAAGCCCTCGACAAACGGGCCCTGGTTTTAATGATGACCCCTGCTTAGGGTCGCCCTAGGGCAGCTAGGGAAAAGCCTCAGTAACCTGCCACGAAAGCTTGGTCGAGTTTAGAGGTGCGATAGTTATTAGGCCCAGCAGTAGGATAGAGTTACCCTCTATAGGACTTCTGGATATCCTGATGGTGATCGAGAGGATCGACCTGGACTAG
>JBMOHM010000070.1:0-15510 GCA_049317845.1 Nodosilinea sp.
GGTATGGTAAGGCCATCCGAGGGGTCTAAGAGAGCCAGGGTGGTTGAAAGAGCTCGGTTTGTTTGACGGGCTAGAGGGTTTGTTTTCCTAGCTACTGTCATCCTTTTTCCCGACTATTCCCCTGGTTAGGCTGACTTTTCTTCCTTACCTTCATCTTACCTATGCCCTGGTTTGTCAAAATAGAGAAGGGTATTGTTGACAAAGCTACCTTTGATCAATACGTACCTGCCCACCTGGCCTATGTCCGAAATCTAATTGCCCATGGCTACCAGGCTAAAACCGGTTACTGGGCAGAATATGGGGGTGGTATGCTGGTTTTTCAGGCTAATTCTCGGGCCGAAGCGGAAGCTATCGTTGCCGCCGATCCGTTAATTGAGCACCGCTGCGTAGACTACGAACTTCATGAGTGGCGGGTGGTGGTGGAGTAAGGAAAACCTATGGCCGATTCAAACAATGGGTATAAGGTGGTTAGTGATAATCGCCAGGCCCGACATCAGTACGAAGTTTTAGAGACCTACGAAGCTGGGGTTGAACTGCTGGGGTCTGAGGTTAAGTCCATTCGTCAGGGCAAGGTTAACCTGCGAGACGGCTATGCCCAGCTTAAGGATGGTGAGTTGTGGCTACATAATGTGCACATCTCCCCCTACACCATGACCAACAAGGCCTATAACCACGAGGCTAAGCGACCCCGTCGGTTATTGCTGCACCGCGACGAAATTCGTAAGTTAATTGGCAAGGTAGAACAAAAGGGACTGACCCTGGTGCCTCTGAAGATGTATTTGAAAGGCGGCTGGATTAAGGTGAGTATTGCTCTGGCCAGGGGTAAAAAGCTCCACGACAAGCGAGAAGCCCTGAAACAGAAGCAGGAGAAGCGGGAAACCGATCGCGCCCTAAGCGGGCGGGATTAGCTCGGCTAACAAGACTTCAGGTTCCCTTACTTGAGACGCTGTTTAATGAAGGCGAGGACTTTAGCCAATTGTCCCTTGAGCTGCCCCACCTCGGCCTGGAGCTGCTGCACCTGGGTCTGCAGGGCTTGAAATTCGGCAAGGCTAACGGTAGGCTGATCGACGCTCAGGGCTGGGCTGGGGGCAACTAGCGGTGCAACAACCCTGGCCGGAGGGCTGACACGGGGCTTGCGAGCCTTACCCATGGCCGCCTTAATGGCTTCGATCAGTTCCTTTTGTTCAAAGGGCTTTTGAATAAATTCAAAATACTCGAAGGGTTCGGTCATTTTTTCCGTGACCTCTTCCTTACGACCTGACATCAACACCAGGGGAATACGCTGCAAATCAGGATTGGCTTGAATTTCTTGAAACACCTCCCAACCGCTCATGCGAGGTAGTAAGAAGTCGAGCATAATCAGGTTAGGACGCTGGCTGCGAATCGCATCCATGCCTTCGACTCCATCCTTGGCTTCGATGATTTCAAAGTTACCCTGGGGCAGCATATCCCTTACCCGCATGCGGATTACCCGACTATCATCAATCACCAAAATCTTGTGATTCGCCATAGTTCTCTCCTCCTAATCTTGCGCTTAAAAAGATTCCTATCGATGATCGATGCCATCCATCATAGGTTAGTTTTACCCAGGTTATGGATTCAACCAACGGTTAGGACCGGGTTGATCGGTAAAACCCAGGGTTGGGTAGGCGTTCTAGCTCTCCTTACCCAGAGTTTCCCATCGGCCCTGCACCTTCAATAGAATGTCTATGTCCTGGGGGAATTTTGAATCATGGCGTAGCAAGTTTCCACGGCGGTGCGATCGGCCATGGCCTGAACCAGGGCATCGTAGGTAGGGCGATGCTTTTGCAGTAGGGTGGAAACCTGTAAAACAGCCCAGCGTTCTTTGATCGCTGCCTCTGTCATGGGTCGTCCCAGGCTCTGCCAGAAGAGCCTGAGGGCATAGATGTCGCTCTCACCCCCCAGGGCCTCACCGTAGATCATCTGTTCGGCAGCAATACCCGCCATCCAGACCTGGCAATAACGATCGATCCATTGGGGAGTCTGGAGTTGCAGTCGGCTATGGAGATCCCCTTCGGGCCAGCCAAATACTACACCGCCCTGGCCTGGTAAGCCCTGCCGCCAGGTTTCCCAGCCGTTCAGGCTGTAGGATTGCACCGGAATGTCTAGTAAAACCGCCACCAGAAAGTGACCAGCCTCATGGTGTAACACCCGCTGTCGATGGGCTGGAGATAGCCAGGCCAGGGAATTTCCCATCAGGTCCCTCAAGCGACCCTGGAAGTTGAGTTGATCGAGGGCGAAGACGGCGAACCCGATGCCCACTATTGTGGCTACTGGCCCAGGGGATAGATTCACCAAGGGGCCGAGCAAGCTGGCCAGGGTGAGGGCAAAAACCACGAGGGCAATCGCGTTCAGGGTAGGATCGGGCATGGGTAGGCAGGCTATTTACGATAAAAGGTTTCCAGACTTTGGCGATCGCCCACAAAGCGCCAGTGCCAGGGTTCAAAGGCCACGCCCTGGGGATTATCGGCGGGAAAGGATAACTCAAAGCCAAAACTGACGGCATTGGTTTTCATCCATTCATAGGCTAAGGTATGCAGGAAGTTTTCATCCAGGTTGGTACCCGGTTGGGCTCCATCGCCAATGTCAACAGCGTAGCCCGTATGGTGTTCGCTATATCCGGGGGGAGCACTGACCTCCGCCCGCGTTTGTACAGTCTGATGGCGGGCCGTCTGTAACCCAAAGAAAACCTTTTCCTGATCGCCATAGGACCGATAGCCAGATAGGGGCACCAGGCGCACACCCGCCCTGGCTGCTGCCCGGATCATGGTTTCAAAGGCCGTAGCGGCAGCAGGGCGCAGGCGTATAGTGGGATGGCTGGTCAGGTTGACCAGGTCAGCTTCCCTAGCCTGGTCATAGGCGTGGTGACCTAAGAGAGTCGGGTTGGTAGCTGTTGGTGTCGATGGTGGTGGACCATTGTCAGGCTGGGGTGGGGTAACCGCCGCTGGGATGACCTCACCTGGGGTTTTCTCCGGAGCCTTGGTCAGGGAAAAGGGACTATTACCGGTCGCCTGGTACCAGGCCGTAAGTCCCCCACTCCCCAGGGCGATCGCAGCGACTCCAATCACCAGTATCAGGCGACGGGAGGGTCGGAACAGCCGCCCGCGATCGCGGTCAGGGGAGAGGACCGTACCCAACGGAAGGTCTCTGGTAGCTTCGGGAATGTCATCCAGGGGAGGCATGGCGAGAATCCTGGCAGAGTTGGTCGCGACATTGTAGATCGGGTCCTATTATTATGACCCTGGGGAGTCAAGGCGATCGCGACTAAGCTGGACGGCCTCTGGCCTAGCCTTTACTACCCATCCCCCTATATAAGGATACTAAGAGTATTCCATCTAACGCCACCGATAGTAGGGGTAAAACCTGAGTTGACTGGAAGGAGCCTGACCCACTTCCCGCCGATGGTCCTGGCTCTAGAAGGTTCAATCAATCCATGAAACAGGAGAAAAATGGTTCTATCCCCGGGCATTTTACTACGGTTATATCTACCGATTGGGGCGGTTATAGGCACGGGTATGGGCCTGGGGTGGCTATTGATGCGTCTGGATCGGTCCCGTGGCGGCAACCGTAACCTCCACCAGCACCTGCCTCAAGCTCTAGGTAAGGGGTTGTTCTGGGTGGGGCTACCCCTCAGCGTGATCGGTTTTATGGGGCGTGTTGATCTGACCGGTCACCTCTACCTGGCTCCTCTAGTGGCCTGGACGGCGATGATCCTGGGCCTGGTCTGTAGTCGTTTCTGGATCAAAATCCAGCCCCAGGTTTGGCCCCGTTCTACCCAGGTGAGTTTTTCTTTAGCGGCCATGTTGGGTAATACGGGCTTCATTGGCTACCCAATCGTGTTACTGCTGCCCCAACTGGGCCTGCAGGTGTTTGGCTGGGCCCTATTCTATGATGCCCTGGGCACTCTACCAGGGTCCTACGGGTTGGGAGCCATTCTGGCCGCTAGTCAGGGTGATCCATCCCAGCCGACAGAGGTTAAACGCTGGTGGCAATGGCCTGGACAAATCGGCCGTAATCCCGTTATTATAGCCTTTGGTCTGGGGTTAGTCCTCAAACAGTTGGTGCTGCCGACGTGGCTAACCTCCCTGCTCTACGCGATCGCCTGGTTAGTGGTGGGCCTCTCCCTACTGTTGATGGGTTTACGTATTCAGCAGCTAACCACCAGACGACACCTGCCCAGAGCAGCCGTTGCGATCGCAATTAAAATGCTACTAATTCCCCTGATTGTAGGTTTGGGGCTAACGGCCCTGGGTATAGGGGGACAAACCCGCCTGACAATAATTTTGCAAGCAGGCATGCCCAGTGCCTTTGCCAACTTAATTCTGGCTGAAACCTACGATCTGGATCGAGATTTGTCTGTTACCTGTGTGGGTCTCAGTTCCCTTAGCCTACTGATTACCTTACCGATTTGGCTATGGATATTTGCCCCTTAAGGATAGCTTGGCTCACCCAGCTTGGGATAGATAGGGTTACGCGGTCAAAGGTCTATCTCCTAACTGACGAGAGGGTCTGGAGTTATGCGATGTCAAAAAGTTAAGTCTTCCTAAGTCTTCAGCGGTGCTTCTGCCCCGTTATATAGGATTACAGCTACAAAAATAGGTGTTTGAAAAAGAACCGGTCTAGACAAAAAACCTTGTTTCTTCAAACACCCTTTCTACTAGATAGTTAAGGTTGCTCCTGGAAGGGATGGGCAGAGAAAAATCTACCAGCGAGAAAATTCTTTCCTACCACCACCATGTCCACTATGGCCAGTAGGTCTCTTTTCTCTAGATTCTTTCGGACGAGCCTTATTAACCCGTAGGTCGCGCCCCATCCATTCGGCGCCATCCAGGGCTTCTATGGCTGCGGTTTCCTCAGATTCTTTTTCCATCTCTACAAAGGCAAAACCCCGAGGACGTTTGGTATCTCGGTCTGTAGGTACCGATACTTGTTTAACTACCCCATACTCGGAGAAAACCGTCCTGATATCATTCTCCGTAGCGTCGTAGGCTAAATTTCCTACATAAATCGACATAGCACAACTCCAAATGAAACATAGACGTAGACAAGTTCGATTCGGAGTGGTACTCACCCGCTACCCGAAAATTGAGATCAGACTGTGATTAACCAGCCCACCGAAAGCAAAACATGTTACCCGCTTACTCTAGCATAAGGACTATGGCATAAGGGGTCTGGTAATAAATCATCGCTATTCTTGCGGAGAGAGCTATAGAGATGGGGGAAAGGTCTTGATCTAGCGCCGACCGTAAAAAGCAACCTCCACATCGGCGCACCAACCGGCGGCCAGGTTTTCGTAGAGAAAAACCCGTTCTACTCGGTAGTATACACCGTCGCGGAATACGCAGTCACCAATTCGCGGAATAATTGGGTAAGTGGCAAACCAGAGGGCATCCTTAATAGGGGCGTTGGGATTGGTATTCCGACCAGCCAGGTAAAATACCTGCACCCTGAAGCCCTGGGAACCCAACGCCGCTGAAGTAACAGTAGGAGGGACCTGGTCCCCTTTACGGATAATTTTAGCAGGCGGTTTTTTAGGGGCCACAACGTCTAAGACAATTCTCTTATAGTGCAGTAAAGCCTTACATTTACAGACCTATAGCTTTGGCCAGAACACTGGACACACCGTGGATCGGTGAAAGTAGATCCTGGGTAGGTGCTCTGACTGCCCTCCACCCCGTTGAATGGGGCCAGGGTTATATAAACTTAGCAGAAAATATAGTATAGCTTTGGCTATACCGCCTGGGCCAGAGTTTATTGACGAAAGCGCAGCCTGGCTTACTTCTGCCCCCACGGCTAGGGCTATACCTTCCAGGTCTAGTTGGATCGACCTCCTGAGGTAGGAGAACAGTCAGGGTGGATGGCTCCCTGATGGCAGAGGTAGTCTAACTGATTCGGATCGAGGTTAATTGCTTTAGAAAAGTCTACCCCCTTTAGATTGTCTCCTGGTTGATGGGTCAAGATGGTGGTGATGAACTTTTCGGGCTGACGCTTTTCGGCCACAAAGAAGGTCACCCCCGCCAGGTTTGTGCCTGTTAAGCGAGCGCCCTTAAGCAAGGTGCCGGTCAAGTTGGCGTTTTGTAGGTTGGCGTTTTCCAGATTAGCGTTACTTAGATCGCCATCGTTCAAACGGCTGTGACTCAGATTGACCTGGGTCAGGTTAGCTTCCCTGAGATTGGCATTACTCAGATCAACCTCAGTTAGATCAGATCGGCTCAGATTAGCGTTCGTCAAGTCGGCTCCCACTAAGGTGGCATGGTCTAAACGGGTGTCCAGAAAGCTTGTCCCCTGTAGTTGGGCGGCGGTTAGATCGGCTCCCACCAGGTTCGCCTGATTAAACTGCCCGTGGTTAAGGGTAGCTGCAATAAACCAGGCACTGCTGGCATCAGCACCGGAAAAGTCAGCATAATCAGCCTGACTGTTACTCAGATTAGCCCTGAGTAGATGGCTATTATGGAATAACGCTGCCGTCAGGTGGGCCGCCACAAAACTGGCTTCCGTCAGGTTCGAGTCGCTAAAATCCGTCACCCAATCATCAAAGCTATGGGGTTGCCCATCCTCGCCGACATTAAAGAGAATAGCTTTGCGAAACCGGGCCCCCTCTAGCTGGGCGCCTCGCCAGATGGTGCCCGCCAGGTTTTGTTGTTCTAAATTCAGAGTGAATTGGCTAGGGCTCTCCCCTTCGCGAGCCAGGTTAATAGTACTCAGGTCAAGCTCGTTCAGCTTGCCACTGGCCAGGATCAGGATCTTAGCCAGGGTTTGCTTAACAGTTTGTTGTTGTAGACGAACCTCCCTGGCCTGGTCAGGGGCAAGGGTGAGTAGATCGGTCGTGAGAGCCCGGTTTAATCGTTGTAGCGGTGGAATAGCCGGGGTCCCTACAGACACCAGGGCCGCTTGAAGGGTGTTGAGTAAGGTGGTTTTTTCGGTTTGAGCCAGCAACTCCACTAAAAAAGTAGTCGCCCGAGGATCATTACTGCTGGCCAGGGCCAGGACCGCAGCCTGTTGTTCCGTCACATCGGTAGGATGGAGATTAACCTTTTCCACCAGGGCCAGGAATAAATCGTCCTTACCCTGCCTTTGGCTGGACTGATAGTGGGTCCAAAACCCAAGACCGGCTACTCCTATTACCGCTAGTACTGTCATCCAGGCTCCTATTCTGGGTAGGTTCAAGGGTAAAGGGAACCTGGGGGAAGCTGGTGGTGTCGCCGATCCTCCCACCAGGGGAGACAGGACAATCGCCCTGAGGCCGCCATGCTCTTCGGTCAGAGTTGGGCCTTGGGAACGGAAAGCAGGAAGGCTGGGCAACCCTAACCCAGCTTGAGGGCTTGTTTGCCTCTCTGGCCAGTATTTACTGGGTAATTGTCCTCCCCGTAATAGCACTACCCGGGTACCTGCCAGGTAGTCGTGGTAGGCTCGACCCGATCGGTTAATTTGGGCGGTGAGTCCTTCCATTAGCCCTAGAACCAGGGCCATCCCCGCCAGGGGTGGTAGGGCGGGAAAGGTGCCACTACCAATCCAGATTAAGTAGGCCAGGCTCAGGGGTAGGCCAAAGCGTCCTAGCCCTTCCCTCACTACTACGGCGCGATAGCCTGGCATGGTGTGATCTAGTCTGATTACCTGGAGTCCAAGCCAGGCCTTGGGGAGGGTCTTACCTGCCTTAGCCAGGCTATGGAACTGATGCAGGGTGAGGACTCCGGGTAGCACAACGGCACTGAACCAGAGCCAATTGGTGAGGGGGGGAACCTGGGTGACCAGGCGTTGACGAGGGAGTCCTAAAGGCCGGGCGATCGCCGATTGGACAAAGCTAGCAACGGGGTTCAAGGGTACCAGATCAGCCTGCGATCGCGATCGCACCATTTCCCCCAGGCCCCAGGGTAGGGCGATACTACCCACCAGCAAACCCACCTCCAGGCTCCAGGCCAGTAATCGCCTCAGGGGTAAACCATAGAGGGTTCCCTCCACCCGAGAGGTTGATACCTGAGCAGTTAACGGTTGGTCGCGGAACATTTGAGCCATAGTCAATGCCTTTAAGGATAGGGCTACAAGGAAAGCCCCAAGGAAAGTCCCAAAGAAGGACCACAATGGGAACAAAGTATACCGCTGGTTAAATAAACTCGGCTGGATGAGTGGCAAAAGATGGAAACACCCCAAGAACTGTCACATCATCTGTCACAATCACTGATCTGCCTGGCTAGGATAGAAATATCCGAACATTCCCTTACCGATTTTTCCAAAAGCGTGGCTGCGATGAAATCTTTACTATCCCTTCTGAGTTTGCCAGTTCTGGTGCTGAGTCTGGCGGTCGGGGGCAGGGCCGCCCTCGCCCAACCCGTAGCCCAAACTCCCCTCTCCTCACCCCTAGAGGTGAGTGGATCGGTGAATACCCACCAGGCCTCTAGCTGTGGGTTCCTCTCCCAACCTGCGGCCCAGGTATTGCAGGTGAATCAGGACTTTGTTTCTTTGGATATTACCGTTACCGGTAGCCCGGGCCTAACCCTATTGGTTCAAGGCGCTAGCGGTTTTAGTGAATGCCATAGTGCTAGTGGATCCAACGGTAAAATAAGTGCCCCTGGACTTCTGAATCGGGACACCTATTCCTTCTATATTGGTAATAGTAATCCGGCACAAACCGACTATACCCTACGGCTGACCCAGAACTAGCCTGGGGGGTAAGCAGTCTACAGGTCATCCCACTCTGACTGGAATCAATGCCCATGGCAACTCAATGGCAACGCCTGCTGAAGAACCAGGGGACCTGGGTAGGCTCCTTTACCCAATTCGATCCCACCGGCACCATTGTGCAGGATACCCCCAGCGAGGTATCCCTTCTACCCCTCCAGGAGGGTGCGGTCATGCGTCAGGAAATTCGCCTGACGGCGGCGGGTCAGTCTCCCCGGGAAACGGTTCTGGAGTACAGGTCCCTGGGGCGGGGGGTGCTTTTTTGTGAAAATGGGGCTTTTTCCCAGGGGGCTATGCAGTGGAGCCCGGTTAGCGAATTTGGCGCTGAGATGGGATTGATAGAGGGGAGCGATCGCCTCCGCCTGGTCTTGCTGTTTCCCCGTCAGCCCCACCTGGGTAGCCTCACCCTAATTCGGGAACACCAACAGGGGACTACTCCCCCCGCACGAGAACCCCTCACCCTCGACCAATTGGTGGGAACCTGGGTAGGGCGGGGGGTGACCGTTTACCCCGATTGGCAGCCCGATCAAAGCTGTTCAACCCGCTTGGTGATCAAAAGGCAGGGGACCGATCGTCTGCAACAGTCCCTGTATCTGGATGGGGGCCAAGTAATTGAGTCCGAGGCCGTGGTGCGGGGCTCAACCCTGGCCTTTGACCAGGGCTCCCAACCGGTTAACCTACTGCTGTTGCCAGGCGGAGCCTCGGCCACCTTTCCCCAATCGATTCAACCCGGCCAGCCCTTCTTTTTAGAAGCAGGATGGTTGGTTACCCCGACTTTACGCCATCGCCTGGTGCGGGGCTACAATGCTCAGGGAACTTGGGTGAGCCTCACCCTGGTGATGGAAGAGAAACTGACAGAGGCCACTGAAGTCTAGCCTAATGGCCCCGATAGACCTCTCGTACCACCTCACCGGTAGCCGCCACCAGTTGAATATGCAGGGGCATCTGGCCGGCGGCATGGGTAGAGCAGGAAAGGCAGGGATCGTAGCAGCGAATGCCCGCTTCTACCCGGTTGAGAAAGCCTTCGGGAATATCTTCTCCATGGATGTAGTGCTTGGCGATTTGGGCTACGGTTTTATTCATGGCCAGGTTGTTCTGACCTGTGGCAATAATCAGGTTAACCTTTTCGATTAAGCCGTTAGCATCTACCCGGTAGTGGTGGAATAGGGTTCCCCGAGGGGCTTCACTGACTCCCACCGCCTCCAGGGCGTTGACTCCCGCCTGGGCTCGCACCCGGGTAGAGAGAATCTCTGGGTCATCCAGGAGGATTTGAATGTGCTCGAGACAGGCGAGAATTTCGATCAGCCGGGCGTAGTGGTAAAGAAAGGAGGAGGTGGGCACCCCACCGGCATAGTCCCGCAGGGCCTGGAGTTCGGCGTCGGCCTCAGGGGTACCGATGCGATCGCACACATTTAGCCGGGCCAGAGGCCCCACCCGGTAGATCCCCGCTGGGTAGCCCAGGGGCTTGTAGTAGGGAAACTTCAGGTAAGACCAGGGTTCTACCGCTTCCCCCAGGAATTGTTGGTAGTCGTCTTCCCGCAGATCATCCGCTACAATCTGGCGATGGTGATCAACAAAGCGCAGCTGGCCGCCGTAGTGTTCCCAGTTACCCTCGGGGCTGACCAGGCCCATAAACAGAGAGGGAAACTCACCAAATACCTGGACTTCCTGGCGTAGGGGACCGTGAATCAAGTCCTTAAAAATTTTCAAGGCCTGGCGGGTGGTGGTTAAGCTTTCCGGCAGCCGATCTAGAATCCATTGGCGACCCTCGGGACTCAGGGGTTCCCGCACGCCGCCGGGGACGGTCCAGGCGGCATGGATTTTGCGTCCTCCCAAGATCTCAATCACCTGCTGACCAAACTGGCGTAGACGAATGCCTGAACGGGCCAGGTCGGGATGGTTGGCAATCAAGCCAAACACATTACGCTTGGCTGGGTCGCTATCCCAACCTAAAAGAAAGTCGGGACTACTCAGGTGGAAGAAGGAAAGGGCATGGGATTGGGTCAACTGAGCCAGATTCATCAGTCGCCGGAGCTTATCGGCGGTGGGGGGAATGGTGACCGCCAAAATTTTATCGCCGGTCTTGGCTGAGCAGATTAGGTGGCTAACAGGGCAAATACCGCAGATGCGAGCTGTTATTCCTGCCATTTCCGTGTAGGGACGGCCCTCACAGAATTTTTCAAAACCCCGGTACTCCACCACATGGAAACGGGCATCCCTGACTTCCCCGGCATCGTCTAGAAATAGGGAGATCTTGGCATGGCCTTCAATACGGGTAACGGGGTCGATAACTACGGTTTTTGCCATGGTTGCTCTCCAGGGGAGTTACGGAGGGGGGGAAAAGGAGACTGGGGGAACTTAGGGAGGGGGGGAAGTGGCATCTTGAGTCACCTCGTCACCCCCTCTCCCCGTCACCGCTGCTCCTCCTCTCCCCTTAGGTGTCGTACATCAAACCTTCGATCGCCTCGGGATTATCCTCCAAGTACTGGTCAAAGCCGGTTTTCTTGGGTCCCTGGTGTTGGTGAGAAACTTCCGCCCGCATTTCCTCTACCACGTCCCAGGCGGCGGCTGCCTCAGGGGAAGTTTCCCCTTTTTCGGCAGTGATCTGATGGGCGTAGTCGATCGCCGCTTGCAGCTCTTCGTTAAATTTAGCGCTATCCACGCTCATAGGTCCTATTCTCCTCAGGTAAGTTAACCAATACTTAGTTTACGGGAACCCTAACCGAATTTAATCATCTCCCGTCCAGCCATGGTTGGGGTTCGGCCCTGAAGCAAGGGCTCCAGAGTGGCTCGAATGCGATCGGCGGAGGGGGGGCAGCCGGGCATGAAAATATCTATCGGTACAATTTCGTGCAGGGGGGTAACCCGTTCCATTAACTCCGGCACAATACCAGGAGCATAGGGCCGTTGGGGGTTGGTATCCGCCAGTTCCAGGTAGCCTCGATCCAGCACACCTGCGGCACTCTCACTGAGGCGATTACGCAGGGCCGGGACGTTGGCGGTAACGGCGCAGTCGCCAAAGGAAATTAGCAACTGGGTTTTACGTCGCACCTCGTAGAGCAGGTCCAGGTTATCCTGGTTGGCCACTGCTCCCTCCACCAGGCAAACATCGACGTTGTCGGGGTAATGCTTCAGATCACAGGCCACGGGGCTATAAACTACCTCCACCAAGTCGGCGAGATCGATTAAAAATTCGTCTAAATCCAGGAAGGACATATGGCAGCCCGAACAACCTGCCAGCCAAACCGTGGCAAATCTTATCTTGTCCATTGGTGTTTCTCCCGAGCTGTGGATAGAAATTCTAGCTTGGCGGTGTCGGCGTGTTTCTCGCCCGTGGTACTGCCCTGTTTAAAGATGGCGCCGGTGGGGCAGGCATCTACGCACTTACCACAGGAGGTGCAGGCCTCTACCTCCCCCCAGGGCTGATTCAACCCCGAGACAATGTAGCAGTCGGGACCCCGCTGGGCCACGTCCCACACATGGGCACCTTCAATCTCGTCGCAGACTCGCACACAGCGGGTACAGAGAATGCAGCGGTTGTGGTCGATGGCAAAGAGGGGATGGGAAAGGTCGATGCCGCGATCGGGAAAACGGTAGGGAAAGCGACTGTGGTCCATACCTACCTGAATAGCGACATCCTGCAGTTCGCAGTCACCGTTGGCCACACAGATAGCGCAAATATGGTTGCCCTCAGCAAAGATCAACTCCACCGTCATCCGGCGGTACTCCTGCAATTTAGCGGTTTGGGTGTGAATCACCATCCCCTCTCCCACCTCCGTCACACAGGCGGGTAGAAGCTTATTGAGCCCCTCGATTTCCACCAGGCAGAGGCGACAGGCCCCCACCGGTGTTACCCCCTCCAGATGACAGAGCCGGGGGATAGGGACTCCCGCCTCCTGGGCCGCCTCCAGGATACTGGTACCCGCCTCTACCGCCAGTTCCTTATTGTCAATTTTTAGGGTTCTTACCGCCATGGTTAGGCTCCTTCAAGCATGGAATCCGGGACTGATCCTAGGGCTGACACGGCCTGGTGGACTTCTCCAGGTTGATACGGATGATATAGGGGTGCAACCAGTAGAGCCTCGTATTCCTCACGGAAATACTGGAGGGTACTGAGTACGGGGTTGGGGGCCGTTTGGCCCAGACCACAGAGACTGGTATCCCGGACCATGGCACAGAGGGCCTCCAATTGGGCTAGGTCAGCGGTGGTAGCCCGGCGTTCTAATAGCTTGGTCAGCAGAGCGTAAAGTTGCACCGTGCCGGTACGACAGGGAACGCACTTACCGCAGGTTTCCTCGCGACAAAAGTCCATATAAAACTGGGCGATTTCCACCATACTGGTGCTGTGATCCATTACCACCATCCCGCCGGACCCCATGATCGACCCCACCTGACGCAGGGAGTCGTAGTCCACCGGGGTGTCTAACAGAGCTTTGGGAATACAGCCACCGGAGGGACCGCCGGTTTGGATGGCTTTTACTTCGCCCCCCGGTACCCCACCCCCCATCTCCTCCACAATTTCCCGCAGGGTAATGCCCATGGGTACTTCAATCAGGCCATTGTTGCAAATTTTACCGGTGAGGGCAAAGATTTTAGTGCCCTTGCTGGTTTCTGTGCCAATGCCAGCGTACCAGGCGGCCCCATTGCGAATAATGGCAGTGATATTGGCCAGGGTTTCAACATTGTTAATCAGGGTGGGGCACTGGTAGAGACCCCTCTCCGCCGGGTAGGGGGGGCGCGGCACCGGGTTACCCCGGCCCCCCTCAATGGAGTGAATCAGGGCGGTTTCTTCTCCACAAACAAAGGCCCCTGCCCCAATCCGAATGTCGATTTTGAAGTCAAAGGGGGAGTCGAAGATCTGACTGCCCAGCAGACCGTACCGCTTAGCCTGTTGAATGCCTTTTTGCAGGCGGTCAATGGCTAGGGGATACTCGGCCCGGACGTAGATGTAGCCGTGGTTAGCCCCCACCGCGTAACCCGCGATCGCCATGCCCTCTAGTACCAGGTGAGGGTCACTCTCCAGGATACTGCGATCCATGAAGGCACCGGGGTCCCCCTCATCGCCGTTACAGATCACGTATTTCTGATCCCCAGGCATCTTAGCCACCGTGGCCCACTTCAAGCCGGTGGGATAGCCGCCGCCGCCACGACCGCGCAGACCGCTACGGGAAATTTCCTCTACCACCTGGGCCGGGGTCATCTCATAGATGGCCCGATAGAGACTTTGGTAACCCCCCACAGCGATGTATTCCTCAATCCGCTCCGGATCGATTTTGCCGCTGTATTCTCTGACCACTGGCATCTGGCGGGTAAAGAAGGGATGGTGAAGATTGCCCCGCTGGGGTTGGGCTTCCCCTCCCTGCAGGGCTGCAATAATGCTGGCGGCCTGATCGGGCACCACCTCCTGATAAAGCAGGTTATCGGGGGCTACCTGCACCAATGGACCCCGGCCACAGAAACCCATGCAGCCTACTCCCACCACCTCTACCTGGTCCTGCAGATGGTGTTGTTGAACTGCACCTTCCAGGGTCTCGATAATCTCCAGGGCCGCTGCCGCCCGACAGCCAGTGGAGGTACAGCAATAGATACGAACTGGTTTTTGCCGGGCTCGCTCGTTATTGGCGATGTTTTGTAGGGCTTGAAGTTCCATAGCGGCGGATAGGAATTAGGACGGAGCTTGCTGCTGCAGGGCTTGGACTCTGGCGATAGCCGCTGAAGGATCTAACTTGCCCACCACCTCACCATCAAACACTACAGCGGGAGCAATACCACAGGCTCCTAGACAGCGGGCCGCCGTCAGAGAAACCTGGCCGTTGGCGGTGGTTTCTCCCACCTGAATAGCTAACTCAGCCTGCAAACCCTCCAGAATTTGGCTACTACCCTTAACGTAGCAAGCAGTACCCATACACACTACGCAACTATGGATCCCAAGAGGTTTCAGAGAAAACAGGTGATAAAAGGTGGCAACTCCGTAGACCTTACTAAGGGGTAACTTCAGCCCATGGGCAACGTAGGCCATTACATCGGCTTCCAGGAAGCCAAAGACTTCCTGAGCGACGTGGAGCACTTCAATTAAGGCATCAGGTCGATACTGGTACCGTTTCATGGTGATATCTAACCGTTTGAAGCGGAGGTCTGGCTTTCCTGTCTGAGATGACGAGGTAGTGGGTGCAACGGTAGCTGCCATAGTGCGCTTGGCCCCCTAATATTTCCCTGAACTAAGACCCAATAACATCTAAGCGTGTTGACGAATTCTTAAACTTGAATCAAATAATTTATTTTACTCAGGTTTACCCTATCCGATCCCCAGGTAAAAGCGGAAGCTACGTTACAGAACTCAATTTTTTGGCTCGGCTTTAGTCATTTCGAGTCATAGGATCGAAGAAGGCTTTGAGCTTCCGAAGGGTCTGTTCGGTGGACGCTCCCCAAAGGGATCACTGCTCTTGAATCTGACCCTCCTTGCCGGTCCGATCTCCTTCCGCAACAACCCCGATACCCTTGAAACCCTGACCGCCCTGAGGCACAAAATTGCCAAGGAGGCTCCCGAGGCACTCCTGAGCTTCGACTTCTCAAAGCTTGAACCGAAGACCCTCGTAGAGTCAACCCGGATCGGAGACGCCAAGATAGAGTTTCATACCGATGTGGTGCCCTTCCTGACCACTCCCTCCTCGGGTGGAAACACTGCTCTCCTGGTGCACTCGATTCGGATCACCCAAAACGAAAATCCCATTAGTTTGAGGGAATTTGGCCTTGGTGCGGGTAAGGATAGAGAAAGGCCCTGAAGATTGACTCCAGGGCCTTTAGGGTATTCAA
>JBMOHM010000071.1:0-14318 GCA_049317845.1 Nodosilinea sp.
TATCTACCTTTAAGATGTACCCTATTTTATGATACTCACTTACGGTAGAAAGTGAAATAGGCTTTTAATGTGCCCTAACCCGGCTGTAGGCTGTTCCGAATTCCACAGACTATGGCACTCTCCATGCTTTAGTTCGTCATCCTGTCTGGGGGAAGGGAGCATTCCACCGTAATTTTCAAGCTACATTCAGCGGTGCCCTTGGTGATGTAGGGGATCCCCGCTTCACCGGCAAGGTTGACACCGAACTCTAGCTTGACCTGGTCCACATTGGCGGAACCCAGATCCTTGAAAGCATCGAGCACTCCCTGGGTATAGGTTTTGAGGGTAGTTTCCAGAGCGGCGAAGCTAGCGATCGCCCACCTCAATCCTCCAGCGGCTACCGTTATTTCGGCAGGGGTATGGGCCCTTTGCCCTGGATTAAATCGCCAGGGGCAGTAAAAAGCCCGGCAGCACCGCTTCCCCCGATAGCTCGGTCGGTAGGGAACGCACCTCTACGGCCTGGTGGGGACGATAGATCTCAACCCGTTGATCCTGAGGATTCACCAGCCAGCCCAGGCGCACCCCATTGGCCATGTAGTCCTGCAACTTCAGTTGTAGCGGCTCCAGCGGATCACTGGCCGATCTCAGTTCAATCACAAAGTCAGGGGCGATGGGGGGAAACCGGCGCCGTTGTTCAGGGGTCAGGGCTTCCCAGCGGTCTTTCTGAATCCAGGCCACATCCGGCGATCGACTGGCCCCCTTGGGTAATTTAAAAATGGTAGAGGAACTAAAAACATAACCTAGGCCCGTTTCCCGATTCCAGGCCCAGACATAACCGTTCAGATTGGCTTCCTGATTGCCACTCTCTCCACCCACCGGGGCCATGACCATTAACTCTCCCGTCGCGGTCAGTTCAAACTGCCAGTCTCGATTGCGCTGGCACAGTTGCCAGAACTGCTCATCGGTCAGGTGTACGCGATCTAAGTTGAGGGTTAGCACGTGCATGGCCTTTCTGACCTAGGAAGTCCTGATCCAATCTGTGCAAACTTTTAACATCCATGGACGCTCTAAAAAATCCAACCGTTCTCCATAGGGCATCACTGCAGGGTAAGAGCTGGTGATGATTTATACCTGGAGTGAGGTGGGGCCTATTTAACTGTGTTATCGTCCTAGTTGAAAAATGTCCAGCTGAGTGTCCAGCCGATTTTCTCAAAGTCTAGAACCAGGGCGAGTGAAGGGAATCGAACCCTCGAATGGTGGAACCACAATCCACTGCCTTAACCTCTTGGCTACACCCGCCGTAATTGTGTTTCTTAGTATAGCACTTGCAGGTAGGGAATCGATGCTTGCCAATCTCTGGTTTTGAGGCCATCGCCAGGGGTAGGCACCAGGATTCCCTAACCTACCTTACCTGAAAACAGATCGGGTCTAGGCCATCACCATACCCCCATCAACATTGAAAACCTGGCCCGTAATATAGGCGGCAGCGGGATCGGCAGCTAAAAATTTCACCATTCCTGCGACTTCCTCAGCCTGACCAAAGCGCCCCAAGGGGATAAACTTCAAAATCTCCTCACCATTGGGCAAATTTTCGGTCATTTCCGTAGCAATGAAACCTGGGGCTACCGCATTAACCGTAATCCCCCGAGGGGCCAATTCCTTAGCCACGGTTTTGGTGAAACCAATCACACCCGCCTTAGCCGCGCTATAGTTGGCCTGACCAGGATTGCCCATCTGTCCAGCCACAGAGGCGATATTAATGATGCGGCCCGATCGCTGCTTTAACATACCCTTACTCACCGCCCGGGTACAGAGAAACACGCCGGTCAAATTCAGGTCAATCACAGCCTGCCAATCCTCCAGTTTCATGCGTAGCAGCAGGGTATCGCGGGTAATACCGGCGTTATTCACCAAAATATTAATAGGGCCGAGTTTTTCCACAGTTTCAGCCACCAGCCGTTCCACCTGATCAACCTGGGCCACATCGGCCTGTAGGGCAAGGGCATGACCGCCCGCCGCCTCAATTTGCTGGACAAGATCCTCAGCCGCCTGGGCAGACTGGGCATAGTTAACCACCACTTTAGCCCCAGCCGTGGCTAGACTGAGGGCTATGGCCCGGCCAATACCCCGGGAAGCACCGGTTACGAGGGCAACCTGACCCTGAAGGGATGTCGATAATTCAGCCATTAGTCAATCTCCCTGAAGCGAATCTGGATACCAGCGCACCAGTCCATAGATGTTCAAATCCGGTTGTATCACAAAACGGGGTAGGGGGTATGGGGAATTGGCCAGGCTTTATGACAAGATAGGGCTAACCAAGGATGTTTTTATTCCAGGCATTGGTTTTATTCTGCTTAACGTAAGCTCCCATGACCCGGTCACCCAAGCGCCAGTCCAGGCTCCACCGCTCTCGCCAACAGATTCATCGCTGGCGAACCGCTCCTGATTTAGGTCTGATTGGGCTATGTGGTGGCCTCTACATCCTGGCTGGCTTCATACTTACCCGGTTACCCCAGATCGCCTGGGTAGGGCTCTGGCCCTTAGCAGTCCTGGGTTTTTGGCTTCAGGTCTACAGCCTGAGCCATTCTGCCGATAGGGCATCACCAGTCTGGCGCCCCGATCTCCTGGGTTCAGCCCTCTTCACGATGGTACTGGCCATTACGCTGAACCACCTGGGTAACAATCAGATCGATCAGTTAACCCTGGGGGAGTTGGGAATGCAGGTGCTCCTTGTCAGCCTGGCTGGTTTTTTGCTGGCCGCCCTCTGTCTGATCAGCACTCGAACCCTAAATAGCCAGTTGTTAACCGCTGGGTTAAAGCCCCATCAGATTAGGGCAATCCTCCTGACTACTGGAATCGTGGGGTTATGCCTGGGAGGACTGGGGGGACTAATCTTCAAACTGATTTAAGGCTGGCTTGGGCGAGGCTATGGGTGAGCTTATCGGCAATCCCTTGAATCCACGTTTCATCCTGTTTGGTATAGCTACGGGGAGCATTGGCGGCTAAAATTATGGCTCCATCCCGACCGAGGGGCTGGCAAATGACTCCCTGGGTATTGGGGGGCAGGTAGGTAAACTCAACTCGCCCTGGATAGAGCTTGAGGTTCACCAAATAGACTGGCTGCCCCGTGGCTAGCACCCGCTGCAAAATGGGGCCAGGACTCAGTTCTGGGGTAGGACCCAGGGTGCCCCGCCGCAGTAACACCTTGCCCTGGTAATAAACGACCAGCGATCGGGTAACGGTATTGGTGAGCAGCAGGTGAGAAGCCCAGGCTAGTTCAGTTTTACAGAGGTCCGGCAGGTCTGGATCTAACTCAAAGCCTTCCTCTCCCTCCAGGATTACGGACTCCGGCGGGATGGGTTGAACCCGCTGCCAGAGTAAACCGGTGAGAATCAGGAGGGCACTTAAAATCACCCCCATGACATCGGATCGAGCCTGGGACTCCGTTAAGCCCGGGGTGAGTAGGCGATTGGTCAACAGCAAAATGCTCCCTAAGGCTCCGGCTACGGTCGGTAGTTGGCGGATGGTGCGATCGCTATCCGACTGGGGCATGGGTTTGTACTCCGGGTATTCCCCTGCGCTGTTACCAGGGTAGAAAAATTTTTAATGAACCAGATCCTTTGAGGATAACCCATGGGGAGAGTGCTCCGAAATGACCTGGTCTGAGCGGAAAGTGATTCAGTGGTAGCCACCTGCAGGGGGTCCAGAAAGCTACCCAGTGGAAATCCAGCCCTAGGCCCAGGACTGCCTGCCTCGGGAATTTACAACAACAACGCCGATCGCTCCGCCAGTTCCGATCGCTCCCCTTTATAGAGGGTAATATGACCGGCAATGACCTCCTCCTTAAACCGTTCTGCCACGTAGATCAGGCCATTGCTGGCGGCATCTACGTAGGGATTATCGATCTGGTCTGGGTCGCCGGTTAGGATAATTTTCGTACCTTCTCCAGCCCGGGTAAGGATGGTCTTAACCTCGTGGGGAGTGAGGTTTTGGGCCTCATCTACAATTAAAAACTGCTTGGGAATAGAACGGCCACGAATATAGGTCAGGGGCTCAATTTGCAGTAATCCCTGGTCCATCATTTCTTCGTGACCCCGGCGCCAGTGCTCGGGCTTACCGCGCATATCCTGGGTACCAAAGATCAAGTCGAAGTTATCGTAGAGGGGTTGCATCCAGGGGTTGAGCTTTTCCGTCAGATCACCAGGTAGGTAGCCGATATCTCGGCCCAGGGGGACGATGGGCCGGGCAATTAACAACCGGGAATAGAGACGCTCGTCCGCCACCTTTTGCACTCCCGCCGCGATCGCCAGCAGGGTTTTACCCGTGCCCGCCTTGCCCACCAGGGTGACCAGGGAAATATCATCCTGCAATAGCAGTTCAAAGGCAAAGCGCTGTTCCCGATTGCGGGGCTGCACCCGCGAGACTCCGGCGTGGGGTAGCTTGGCCAGGGGTTCAATTTTGTGACTTTTACCCCGCACAAAGGCCAGGGCGGTATGGGCTGGGTTCGCTTCATCCACCAGGGTGAGGGCCTGGTTGGGGTAGAGGGGCCTATCCAGATGCAGGCCACCCTCGCTAAACAGTTGGCTGATGGTGGCAGCAGATACCATCACCTCAAGGGCGCCGGTATAAAGGTCATCAATGTTAGCTTTGTCAGTTTCGTAATCCTCCGCCACCAGCCCCAGGGCATCGGCCTTGATCCGCAGATTCGTGTCCTTACTCACCAACACCACCGGCAGATCATGGTGCTGGCGGTACTCCATGGCCACCGCCAGAATGGCATTATCTCCCTTGTCGCCCTCTAATTCAGGGGGAAGTTGGTTCAGGGTATCGCGGTGGCAGAGGGCCACCTTAAGGTGACCGCCCTGGGGTAGGGGAATACCCTGTATCAGAGAGCCCTTTTGTCGTAGTTCGTCCAGGGTACGAGAAACATGGCGGGCATTACGGCCCGTATCAGCGGTTTCCTTCTTAAATCGGTCCAACTCCTCAATGATGGTAATGGGTAAAACCACATCGTTCTCCTCAAACCGAAATATTGCCGTGGGGTCGTGAAGCAATACATTAGTATCGAGGACAAAGACTTTTTTCATAGATGTCGTACTAGTCAGGACGGTGGATGCTACTTGGTAGAGCCCTACCCCGGCAGCCATCTACAGCCGTCGCCCGTTAGCTCCGATCCTAAGGGGGCTGGCAACTGCTATCAATAAGCTGTGTAGTCACTCTAGCGGATTTCCGGACAATCGCCCCTAACGGCCAAGAAAATCCAGAATACCCCGGGCAATGGCATCGGCAATTTGCCTGACGGCCGCCGGGTTGCGAAATCGAGCCGCATCCACTGCACCGGTCACATAGCCCGTTTCCACCAACACCGATGGCATATTGGTGTGGCGCAGAACGTAGAAGCGCGCCTGACGGATACCCCGATCAGCCAGATCGGTATTTCGTAGCACACTGGCATGAATCCGTTGGGCCAGGCGATCGCCGGTAGACAGGTAATAGGTTTCCAGGCCGTTGATGTTGGGTCGATCCATACTGATGGCATTGGCGTGGATACTCACAAACGCCGCCGCCCCCGCCTGATTAGCCAGGTCAGCCCGGGCCTGCAAATCCACCCACTGGTCATCGCTACGGGTCATTAATACGGTTATGCCCGCTGCTTCAAGCTGGGTCCGCACCCGATTCCCCAGAATGGTATTGATGTTTTTTTCCTGTACACCCCCAATACCGATCGCCCCTGGATCGCGACCGCCATGACCAGGGTCAATTACCACCAGCAGGCGACCCTGGGGCAAGGGGGGCTGAAAGGGGGGAATGGTGGCCCCGGGCAGGGGCGGGGCGGCTAGAATCCGGGCCGGTAGGCTGGCCGCCACCAGAGCCTGGTAGACTTCCTGGGCCCGCTGCTGCTCCTGAAAGAGACCCACCTGTACCACCGACTGACCATCTATCGTAGTGGCAAAGGACTCGGGTTCCACGCTGCGGACCTGCTGGAGGGTGTCCCCATTGGCGATGGGAACCACTACCCGAAAGTAGGGGGCGGTGGGCTGGTTTGGGCTAGGGGTGGGGGCGATCGCCGGAGCGGGCCGACGGGGTGGCAAGGGCCTGGCGGCAACTGCCGGAGCGGGGGGCTGAGCCGGGACTGGGGAACCTGATGCGACCAGTTCCAGAGGCTGGTCGTGGGTCAGGTAGATATGGCCGACGGGCTGACCATTGTAGGTACGGCGGGTGAGTTGCCAGCCGGGATTCAGCTGGATTTTTAAAAAGCCCTGCTGGCGACCATAGGTGCGGCCAACTTCAATTACCGGCAGTTGGCGATCGCGGGTGGGGCGAGCCAGCAACACCAGATCCGTCTCACGGGTAGAAATTTCCAGCCGATAGGTTACCCCCAGGTCCTGGCCGTTGACCCGGACCGAGTAGCCGTTGCCATCGGTCTGGCGATCGCAGGCACCGGTGAAATCGAAATTCAACAATAGGGGATCCACCAACACCGGGCTACTGCCCTGCTCCTGCCAGCACTGACGGCGGTGGGGCACCTGGGTCAAAATCATCAGGTTGTGGAAGGTCCCGCCGCGTACCGGGCTGGCTACGGCGATGGCCAGATCCGGGGGAATGGCCAATTGCCCAAAATCACTGGCCCGACTCAGGCCGGGGGTGAGCAGGGTAGTAGCCAAAACCGTAAGGCCGGCGGCCAGGGGAGTCAGGGAAGGACAACGAAAAACCATAGACAGAGGCAGGGCGAATAGGAAAGGGCTACACAGTAGGCTGACATAGTGGCTGATACCATGGGCTAGGCTCGATCAGTCCGATCCTCACAGGGCCAGGATGGCCTACCTAGCATACCTACGGCATCCAGGTCTATGCCAGTTTTAGATCCGGGCCTGTCTATAGTTGTCTATACTATCGGGCTTTCCCTGAGCTGGCACAGATGGGGTGAGGGATCGGCTAAAAGCTCCAGACCCATCCATAAAAGACCGCAACATGAGATTCTAGGGTTATGGTATATCCCTTCTGAGAATCCTCCGTGAAAGCTATCACTCTGCTTGGATCAACTGGCTCCATCGGTACCCAGACCTTAAATATTCTGGAACATTACCCCGATCAGTTTCGCCTGGTGGGTATTGCCGCTGGTAATAATGTGGATTTACTCGCCCAGCAGGTGCGCCAGTTCAAGCCGGAGATTGTGGCTATCAGCAACCAGGCGAAGTTAGGAGAATTACGCCAGGCCCTGGCCGGCGTCGATCCCCAGCCCCAGATTGTGGCGGGAGAAGAGGGGGTCGTAGCGGTGGCTGCCTATGGTGACGCTGAGGTGGTCGTAACGGGAATTGTTGGCTGTGCTGGATTATTGCCCACCCTAGCGGCGATCGAGGCCGGTAAGGATATTGCCCTGGCCAATAAGGAAACCCTGATTGCCGGGGGGCCTGTGGTGTTACCACTGGTGGCAAAGCATGGGGTCAAACTACTGCCCGCAGATTCCGAACACTCGGCGATTTTTCAGTGTTTACAGGGAGTGCCCCCAGGGGGACTGCGGCGCATTTTATTGACCGCCTCCGGTGGTGCCTTTCGTGACTGGCCGGTGGAAAAGCTGACCCAGGTCACCGTCGCCGACGCCCTTAAACATCCCAACTGGTCCATGGGTCGAAAAATTACCGTAGACTCCGCCACCCTCATGAACAAAGGGCTGGAGGTGATTGAGGCGCACTATCTTTTTAAGGTTGACTACGATCGCATCGCCATCGTTATCCATCCCCAGAGCATTATCCACTCCCTGATTGAGCTACAGGACACCTCGGTGCTGGCCCAGTTGGGCTGGCCCGATATGCGCCTACCGCTTCTCTATGCTATCTCCTGGCCCGATCGCCTCCATACCGACTGGGAAACCCTTGATCTGGTGAAGGCAGGTAATCTCACCTTCCGCGAACCCGACCATAGTAAGTACCCCTGTATGGATCTGGCCTACGGGGCGGGCCGGGCCGGGGGCACCATGACCGCCGTGCTTAACGCCGCCAACGAACAGGCCGTAGCCCTTTTCCTGGAAGAAAAAATTCACTTTCTGGAGATTCCCCGGGTGATCGAGCAGGTGTGCGATCGCCACCGCAACGACCACCGGCCCGATCCTACCCTGAGTGACATTCTCACCGTTGATCAGTGGGCCAGGCAGGAAGTGGATCGGGTTAGTCAGGGTCTGACCCAGCCCACCGTGGTTTCCCTCGGATAGGAGATCGACGTGGAAATTCTAATTACCCTAGCCGCCCTGGTCATCATTGTACTGATAGCGGGTTGGCTGCTGAAATTGGTTAAAAACACCCTGCAGACAGTGCTGCTGGTGGCCTTTTTACTCCTGGCGCTGTACTTTATCTTCGGCATTGGCCCCGGTGCGATTTGGCAGCAAATCTATCACCACTTACCCGGTATTCCGGGTAAATAGACCGCCCCTTCCTCGCTGTACCTCAAGGAAGAGGACAAGCGTGACTATGCCCCAACTTAGATTACCTGGGCCTCAGCCTCCCATAGGTTCAAGGCTGCCTGCACATTCTCAGCGGCTAAACCCGGATCGGGACCCACGTAAATTCCCAGGGACCGGGCCACCTTTACCATGGTGCTATCGGTTTCCACAGGTCCGGGACAAATGCCCTGTTGGTGACACTCTCGGATAATTCCAATCACCTCCCCCAGGTCCTTCGATCTCACCCTTCCAGCCTCCCATACCACCAGACGGCTATAGCGACCTTCCTCAATCAGGTCAACGGCTTTGCGGCCAAAGGCAGAGGCCAGGAGGCGATCGGAGGCGGTGGGGGTACCACTGCGCTGAATATGACCCAGGACCGTCGCCCGGGTTTCCACCTGATCCATATCGCAGTAGTTAGCATCACCGGTTTGACAGAGGGTGCAACTGCGGTTAGCCACCAGTTTGGCCAGATATTCTCCAATCGAATGCACCTTCTCCCCACCTTCCCCATGCACCCCTTCCGCCACCACCAGTAGGGCGAACTTACGACCCCGCTGGCGCATAGCGGCAATTTCCTGACAAATGTGGGTAATGATGGGCGGATTCAGTTCAGGTACCAGTTCGGGAATTAAAATAACGTCCGCACCCCCAGCAATGCCCGAGTGCAGAGCCAGGTGACCCGCATCTCGACCCATGACTTCCACCACCATGACGCGATCGTGGCTAGCCGCCGTAAAGGTCAGGTCGTAGAGCGCACTGGTGACTGTCTGTACTGCGGTGTTAAAACCAATGGATTTTTCGGTAAAGGGCACATCATTATCGATGGTTTTGGGAATGCCGATGAGATTCCAGCCACCCCGCTGGGCCAGATCATACATAATATCCAGGCTACCGTCACCGCCAATGGCAATCAGGCAATCCAGATTGAGTAGACGGTAACCCTCCAGAATTTTGGCCACCGCTTCAGGATTTTCGGGATGGCCCTTATTCAGGGAACCTAAAATGGAACCGCTGAGAAATTGCAGCACATCTAAACCCTGGAGAATGCCGGGAATATCGTAGCCATGCTCCCGCAGCACCAAGTCCTCTAGCCTATAGCGCCCCTCCGTAATATGGATCAGGCCATCCGTACTGTAGGGAATGCCAATCACATCCCAACCGCGTCGATTCGCGCATTTAACCACAGCCCGAATGACGGCATTCAAACCGGGACAGTCACCACCACTGGTGAGAATACCAATACGTTTTGGGGTTGTCATGGAAGCTCCTTGGGGATGGGAACATACTAGGGCCTGACTCTCCAGGCGAGGGGGACAGGCAAAAACAGTAGATTAATTTAGATTGCCTGAGATCATCCGCATGATCAGAATAGTTCCTACAAATTAAAATATCTGCCTATAAATGCCATGATTTTATGACTTAATTTGTGATTTGAAATCACGACTTTGGCCAGTATCCTTTGCACAAAATGAAAGTGTAAAATAGGGTTATTAGCCTTTATCCCAGACTGTTTAAATTCAATAGCAAAATTAGGATTGGTTCATAAAATCAGGCAAATAAATCTCAACAATTATTTGCTCTTTGCAATAGGACCGCCTTGACTAGAACCCTGAGGACCCAGCAAACGGGGCCAGGGCTACCCAGCTGGAGATCTATATCCCTGATGAATACCGAAAAACTGACGGCTGTATCGACGGAGGATTGACGCTACGGAATATATCGTCTTAGTCCGGCGTCAATCATGGACCGTGCCAGGCGGCATGGTTGCCCCGGTCAGCACGGCTTCGCTGGTATCGGCGGCCTCCAGGTTGGCTCCACAGAGGTTTGCCTCACAGAGGTTAACATCACAGAGATCGGCTCCCCGCAGATTAGCGTTGGCCAGATTGGCCTTCCACAGCCGGGCCCCACACATGCGTGCCCCGGTCAGGTTAGCCCCTTGCAGATCAGCCTCTGAAAGACAGGTCAGATGCAGCAGGGCGTCACTCAAGTCGGCTTCCACCAGGGAAGATCCACTCAAGTCAGCTTCCGTCAGGTTTGCCGATCCCAGACGACTCTGGTTTAGATTAGCGCCGCTTAAAAAGGCTCCAAACAGGTTGCCATGGGAAAGGTCAGCCCCCGCCAGGTTAGCCTCACTCAGGTTAGCGTTCTGCAAATTGGCGTGGGCCAGATTAACCTTAATCAGATGAGATCGACTTAAATCGATGCCCCCCAAACAGGCGCCGCTTAAATCTACTCCCTCTAGTTTGATGGATTTAAAATCTCGTTCCCCCAAGGCGTAGCGAGCCAGTAACTCAGCCTTGGGTATGGGTTCTTCCCTGAGCATAAACGGGTTACTGGTAGGCATAATCAACTCCTGTGGTTAGGGTGAGGTGGTTTGATCGATAGTTTGATAAAGGGTAGCCATAGGCAAGGGAATAAACGGAATGGAAACAAGGTTCTTGAGGGACAGGCAACATCAAAACATCTCACGGTATAGATAAACAGAAAGCTCTATGCCCCAGAGACCTAATCATTCACCTTGATCCTAGCGCTAAAGCTTAGGGGGTAGGAAAAATAGACACAGAACGCAAGCCTCTATCGCCCTTCGGCTTCCATCCCCAGGGGCCCTAGCCTAAACCCAGGAGCCAGCGCTATAATCCATGGCTCACCCCATCGGGTCACCATCGCTGATCCTGGCAAGCCCTATTCGTTCCTGTGAGGCCTTGTGTCTGAAACTAAACCTACCCGATCGCTGGCGGGGATTGCGGGTATCGTAGCCGTAGCTACGGTCCTTAGTAAGTTGGCCGGACTCTTTCGCCAGCAGGCCATTGGGGCAGCCTTTGCCGTCGGGCCGGTGGCTGACGCCTACAGCTTTGCCTACATCATTCCTGGCTTTTTGCTAATTCTCCTGGGGGGAATTAACGGCCCATTCCATAGTGCCATTGTCAGCGTGGTGGCCCGCCAGGACCGTAAAGATACCGCCATTTTGATTGAGGCGATCAATAGTTTGGTGGGACTGTTGCTGGTGGGGTTAGTGATTATCCTATTTTTGCTGGCCGAACCGATTATTCATGCGATCGCCCCCGGCTTAGAGGCTACAGCCCAGGATATTGCCGTATTGCAGTTGCGGATTATGTCCCCCATGGCGCTGCTGGCTGGCTTAATTGGTATTGGCTTTGGTGCCCTCAATGCCGACAATCAATTCTGGCTACCGTCCATTAGCCCGATTTTCTCCAGTGGCATAGTTCTGGTGGCCCTGGGGGTTCTCTACGTGCTAATTGGCCCCGCCATGACCAGTCCCCAGTTCTACCTGCTAGGGGGAGCGGTGTTGGCCGCCAGTACCCTGGGGGGAGCGGTTTTGCAGTGGTTAGCCCAGGTGCCAGCCCTGTGGCGATCGGGGTTAGGGGGACTGACATTGCGCTTTGACTGGTCCATACCCGGTGTCCGCCAGGTCTTTCGGGTACTGGTACCGGCTACCCTATCCTCGGGGATGCTGCAAATTAACCTATTTACCGACCTATTTTTCGCCTCCTATATCGCCGGTACCGCCGCCGCCCTCAGCTACGCTAATCTGCTGGTGCAAACCCCCCTGGGAATCATTTCTAACGTGATTCTGGTACCCTTTTTGCCGATTTTTGCCCGCCTGGCCGATCCCCTCCACTGGCCTGAGTTAAAGGATCGGATTCGCCAGAGCCTATTATTTACCGCCATCACCATGTTACCCCTGGGGGTGCTGTTTGTAGTGCTGGCCTCCCCCCTCGTGCGGGTCATCTATGAACGGGGAGCCTTTGATCAAAAAGCCTCCAACCTGGTTATCTCCCTTTTAATTGTCTACGGTCTAGGGATGTTTATCTACCTGGCTCGGGATGTGCTAGTGCGGGTCTTTTACGCCATGGGAGATGGTCAAACACCCTTTCGCATCAGCCTTATTAATATTGCCCTAAATGCCCTCTTAGACTACTGGTTCATCCAATGGTTGGGGGCCCCAGGCCTGGTGTTGGCAACGGTGGGGGTGAATTTGTTTGCCACCCTGACCATGGTGGTCATCTTACACCAGCGGCTGGGTGGACTACCCCTAGGAAAATGGGCTGGGGCGATCGCGGCTCTGGCCGGGGTGAGTGGTCTGGCCGGGGGTTTGGCCTGGTTGACCCTGTGGGGTTTACAACACTGGTTGGGAATGGTTGGGTTCGGTAATCTACTCCTCCAACTCCTCATCCCAGGGGCTGGGGGGCTGGTAGCCTTTATCCTGATCGCCCTCACCTTGCCGATTCCCGAAATCGGCCAATTAGCCAACCGGGTAAAACAGCGCTTCATAAAACAAGCCCCAGATCCCTAGAACGGTAATTGTTGCTATGGCTAGGTTGGCAGAGGCAGGGCAAGTCAGAACCCCTGGTCAGCCGAGGCTGTTACCGATCACCTGGGTTCTAGGGGTTCTGGCCAAAGTTATATGATGAAAGAACTCCGATCACTCCTACCCATGGTTTTTACCCTTGACCCCCTTGGCTATAGCCCCATTCCTACCCCGCCACCAGACTTCAAGTCTGGCTTTGTGGGCATTGTGGGACGGCCCAATGTGGGTAAGTCTACCCTGATGAATGCTCTGGTCGGCCAGAAGGTAGCCATTACTTCCCCCACCGCCCAGACTACCCGCAACCGGTTGCGGGGAATTTTATCCACCGACCAGGCCCAAATTATCTTTGTAGATACCCCTGGTATTCACAAGCCCCACCACGAGTTAGGTAAAATTCTGGTCAAAAACGCCCGTCTGGCCATTGATGCGGTGGATGTTACCCTGCTGGTGGTAGACGGGGCGGTAGAGGCGGGACGGGGTGATCAGTTCGTAGCCGAGTTGCTCAGCCATAGCCAGAACCCGGTGATTGTCGGGGTCAATAAGGTGGACCTCCAGCCTACGGAGGCCGATAGCCTGAATGCTAGCTACGCAGCTTTGGCCGCCGCCCATCATTGGCCCCTGGTAAAGTTTTCGGCGTTACAAACCAGCCATCTAGATCAACTACTGGCCCTGCTGATTGACCAGTTGGAGCCAGGTCCCTACTACTATCCCCCCGATCTGGTTACCGATCAGCCCGAACGGTTCATTATGGGAGAGCTCATTCGGGAGCAAATCCTGCTGCATACCCGGGAAGAAGTACCCCACTCGGTGGCGATCGCCATTGACCGGGTGGAAGAAGCCGATACCATCACCCGCATTCTGGCCACAATTCACGTTGAACGGGATTCCCAAAAGGGGATTCTGATTGGTAAGCAGGGATCAATGCTAAAAACCATCGGATCAGAAGCTCGCCAGCAGATTCAGAAACTGGTGATGGGACCGGTATATCTAGAGCTCTTTGTCAAGGTAGTGCCCCGTTGGCGGCAATCCCGGAACCGCCTGCAGGACTTTGGTTACCAGGTGGAGAACTAGGGGCGATGGCCAGAGATACCCACAATCTAAAGGACCTCCTTAGCCCAGGACAAAACCTGGGCATCGTCCTGGTCACTATTGACAGCGAAGCTAACGGTTTGGCCCTGGCCCGCCAACTGGTGGAGAGCCGGTTAGCGGCCTGCGTCAGTCTTAACCCCATCCAATCTATCTATCGCTGGCAGGAAACCCTCCAGAGCGAGAGGGAGTGGCAGTTAGTCATTAAAACCGATCTGAGAGGCCTCACCGATTTAACCCAGCTCATTACCCAGCACCATCCCTACGAGGTTCCGGAAATTATTGCCTTGCCCATTGTGGCCGGGTTCAGTCCCTACCTCCATTGGCTGGAGAGTCAGATCGATCCCGTCGCCCCGCAGGAATAATTCCAGGACTCCCCAGCCGCTGCCATGGCCCTTTTAAGATTCGCCCCAGATTTGTTTACAAACCGAAACAGTTCGGTTAAGGTAGGGATATACATACCTCGTTACCCGTGGCCCTGGG
>JBMOHM010000072.1:0-13472 GCA_049317845.1 Nodosilinea sp.
TTTCTGAAGTCCAGAGTTGATTACAACTCTGGACTTTTTGCTTACCCATAGCCCTACCTCGTCCCATTAACGAGGTTCTGAGAGGTTGGACCAGGGCTATAATCAACTATATGGAATACAGGGCATAGGTCACTTTCTTGTCCTGCTGGTTTATCTTTATAAGTTCGTTTCATGGCGTATTCCACTGATATTTCTACTCTGGCTGCTTGGATGGCAGCCGATTTTAGCAATCAGCAGCAGGCTTTTGATAATCCACCTCTATTTGCCCATATTCGAGTGTGTATGCGGCCTTTGCCGCTGAACTTGTTGGTCGGGGTGGGGTTTTATCTGGAACAGGCCTACGATTTTCAATTACAGCGTCCCTACCGGGCGCGGGGTATGCGATTGCTAGTTCACAATGACCATATTCGTATTGAGAACTACACCCTCAAAAATCCGGAGCTCTTTTACGGGGCTTCTCGAGATGGCGATCGCCTGGCCCAGCTTACCTCTGATCAGTTTGAGAAAACTCCGGGTTGCGACATGATCGTACGTTGGACCGGCCATAGTTTTAAGGGATCGGTGGAACCAGGTCAGGCTTGTATGGTGGAGCGCAATGGTAGGCTCACCTACCTGGACAGTGAGTTTGAAATTGACCAGCATCAATTTATCAGTTGGGACCGGGGTCGGGATCCTAATACCCATGAGCATATCTGGGGTGCCCTGGCGGGACCCTTTCATTTTCAGCGGCGGACCAGCTTTGCTGATGAAGTGTGTTTGTAAAAAGTATCGATCTCGGGCTGATTGCCGTTAGGCTGCGGCTGGGCCGTGGGTAAAACGCACCGGCATAAGGATAGGATGGAGTAGAATTATAGCCTTGGCCAGAGCGCTTAAGACCCAGTTGAACCATCAAAGCCAAGACTGGGTAGGCGTTCTGGCTCGCCTTCGCCCCGTTCTAGGTGGCTATGGCTATAGCTTGGTTTTGATCTCACTATTGCAGCAGTAGGAGCCAGGGACGTGGAGTCCAAGTATACCCCCGGGGAAATTGAGCCCAAGTGGCAACAGGTCTGGGCCGATCAGGGTCTGGATCGGGCTGAGCAAAATGCCCATCAGCCTAAGTTCTATGCCCTTTCGATGTTTCCCTACCCCTCTGGAAACCTGCACATGGGTCATGTGCGTAACTACACTATCACCGATGTGGTGGCCCGGGTGCGGCGCATGCAAGGCTACCGGGTGCTGCACCCGATGGGGTGGGATGCTTTTGGCCTGCCAGCGGAAAATGCCGCTATCGATCGCGGCATCCATCCGGCCCGGTGGACCAACCAGAACATTGCCCAGATGAAGCAGCAGTTACAACAACTGGGCCTTTCCTATGACTGGAGCCGAGAGGTGACCACCTGTGCCCCTGATTACTACCGCTGGACCCAGTGGATTTTTTTACAGATGCTGGCGATGGGTTTGGCCTATCAGAAGGAAGCGGCGGTCAACTGGGATCCGATAGATCAGACTGTGCTGGCTAATGAGCAGGTGGATAGTGAAGGCCGGTCCTGGAGGTCGGGGGCCTTGGTGGAAAGAAAACTGCTGCGCCAGTGGTTTCTGAAAATTACTGCCTACGCTGAAGAATTGCTTACCTCTCTGGATCAATTATCGGGCTGGCCAGAGCGAGTAAAACTCATGCAGGCTAACTGGATCGGTAAATCCAGTGGGGCTCGGGTCGTGTTTACCACGGCCAATGGGGACGAACTACCTGTTTTTACCACCCGCCCCGATACTCTTTGGGGGGCCACCTTTTTAGTGCTCTCACCGGAGCATCCCCTGGTGGAGAAGCTCACCACCAGGGATCGAGCCGCTGTCGTGGTGGACTATTGTCAGCAGGCAGCCGCTCAGAGCGATCTAGACCGTACGGCTGAAGACCGTGAGAAGACCGGGGTGTGGACCGGTAGCTACGGTATTAACCCGGTGAATGGCGAGGAAATTCCCATCTGGATTGCTGACTACGTGCTGATGGGCTACGGGACTGGAGCGATTATGGCAGTGCCCGCCCACGACCAGCGCGACTTTGAGTTTGCCCGTCGTTTTGATCTACCGGTGCGGGTGGTGGTGTGGCCACCGGGAGAAACCTTGGTAGGGGCAACCCTAACGGTGGCCTGGCCGGGTGAGGGGGTAATGGTCAATTCTGGACCTCTGAATGATTTACCCGCTGGTAAAGGGCCGGGTCAGAGTGTGGCGGCGGCGATTGAGTGGCTCGAGCAACAGGGCCTGGGACAGGGGGAAGCCAACTATCGCCTGCGGGATTGGTTGATTTCTCGACAGCGCTATTGGGGCGTGCCGATTCCCGTGATCCACTGTCCCAACTGCGGGGTGGTGTCCGTACCCGATGCCGATCTACCCGTTACTCTGCCGGAGGAGGTGGAATTTTCTGGTCGGGGCGCTTCACCTCTGGCTCAGTTAGAGACTTGGGTAAATGTTCCCTGTCCCTCTTGCGGTACCCCGGCCCGACGGGAAACCGATACTATGGACACCTTTATTGACTCCTCCTGGTATTTTCTGCGCTATACCGATGCCCAAAACCCCGATCAGCCCTTTGCTGCAGATCGGGTCAATGGCTGGATGCCGGTGGATCAGTATGTGGGGGGTATTGAGCATGCCATTTTGCATTTGCTCTATTCTCGCTTTTTGACTAAGGTGCTGCGCGATCGCCAATTACTAAACTGCGACGAACCCTTCCATCGGTTACTGACCCAGGGAATGGTACAGAACCTTACCTACAAGAACCCTAAGACGGGTAAGTACGTGGCGGCTGAGACGATTGCTGATCCCAGTCAACCCACCGACCCTGACACCGGCGACAGGCTGGAGGTGTTCTACGAGAAAATGTCCAAGTCCAAGTACAACGGCGTTGATCCCCAGTCGGTGCTGGCCCGTTACGGTGCCGATACTGCCCGGATGTTTATTTTATTTAAAGCGCCCCCGGAAAAGGACCTGGAGTGGGATGCTGCTGACGTGGAAGGCCAGTTTCGCTTCCTCAACCGGGTCTGGCGCCTGGTGACAGAGTTTATCGATGGCGGCACTGCCACCAGGGCTTCCTCGGTCGCTTCCCTATCCAGACCAGAAAAAGCTCTGCGCCGGGCTATCCATACCGCCATCAAGGAGGTTACGGAGGATATTGACGGCGATTACCAGTTCAATACCGCCGTCTCGGAGTTGATGAAGCTTAGTAACGCCCTGGCTGATGCCCCCTGTAAAGATTCCCCAGTCTACACCGAAGGCATTCATAGCTTGGTGCTGTTGCTGGCTCCCTTTGCTCCCCACTTGGCCGAGGAACTCTGGCATCGCCTCAGCCAACCGGGATCGGTACACCAGGCTCCCTGGCCTAGCTACGACTCCGCCGCCCTGATAGCGGAGGAGATTACCCTGGTAATTCAGGTGATGGGTAAAACCCGAGGTACCCTAACGGTGCCAGCGGATTCCGATCGCAGCGCCCTAGAACAATACGCTCGTACCTCTGATATTGCCCAGCGTTACCTGGCGGGCAAGCAAATCAAAAAGGTGATTGTCGTACCTGGAAAGCTGGTCAATTTCGTTGTGGCAGATTAATCTATAGTTAAGTCAGGGTTGAATTAAGTCTTGATCCCTGCAAGGATGAGCACTTGATCTGGTGGGAAGATGAACTTTTTATTAAGTCTTAGACTTTGCTCCAACGGTTAGACCGCCCAGAGCTGATATGATAAGTCCGAACAACCTGTCATCCTTCCTATGAGTTCCCTAGCGCTTTTACCTCAGTCTCAATCTGATATACGGGTCCGTTTGGGTCGTATTTTATTGGTGGAAGACGAGGAGCTAATTCGGGAGTCGATAGCTCTTGGCCTGGTGGAAGAAGGTTTCGATATTTTGGTCGCCGCAGATGGTTTAACTGCCCTTGATATGCTGGGGGGAACTGCTACTGCCAGCCGTACTCAGCGTCCTGAAATTGATCTGGTGGTACTTGACCTAATGCTGCCCGGCATGAATGGATTAGATCTATGTCGCTTACTGCGTCATCAGTCTATTAATATTCCAATTTTGATTTTGAGTGCTAAGGGTACGGAAACCGACCGGGTGCTGGGACTGGAAACAGGCGCGGACGACTACCTCACCAAGCCCTTTGGCATGCGGGAACTGACTGCCCGTTGTCGAGCCTTACTTCGGCGTCAGCAAGCTAAAACCATTGCCCCTGAGGAAAAAATTCTGCAGTTTGAAGACATTACCCTCCATCCTCAGGAGTGTCGGGTTTTCCTTAGGGGAGAGGAGGTTAGTCTTTCCCCCAAGGAATTTCGCATTCTTGAGTTATTTATGGAACAACCCCGTCGGGTTTGGTCCCGCGATCAGATCATTGATCGAATATGGGGCCATGATTTTATGGGAGATAATAAAACTGTCGATGTTCATATTCGTTGGATTCGGGAAAAATTAGAGATTGACCCTAGCCATCCCACCTACTTGAAAACTGTCCGGGGCTTTGGCTATCGACTGGGCTAGGTCAGTTAGGCGAATCTAAATTTAGCTGATTAGCGTTACCTACTATGCCGCTCACCATTTTATTGGCAGAAGATGACGAGGCCACCTGCCTATCGATTTCTGATTATCTGGCTTTAGAGGGCTATGAAGTGGTTATTGCCTATGATGGTGAACTGGCTTTGCAGCAGATCTTTGAGCGTCAACCCCAGTTGATTATTACCGACATAGCAATGCCCCATCTAGATGGTTATGCTCTGGTGCAAAGAGTACGACAGTATCCTTTGTTTCGGTTGCTGCCGGTGATATTTTTGACTGCCCACAATCAGACTGAGGATCGGATTAAGGGTTATCAGGTGGGGGGGGATGTCTATCTGCCTAAGCCCTTTGAGTTAGAGGAATTAGGCGTAGTTGTGCGTAATCTGCTGGAACGATCGCAGATCATGCAAGCCACCTGGATTCAGCAGGTGGCCCTGCATACCGCTCAGCAATTAGCCCTTGAGGTTGAAAGTCGCCAGTCCCTCTCCTATCCTACTGCCCCTAGGGTGGATCCGATGGCTCTCGGTCCAGCCCTGACTGCCCGCGAACAAGATGTGCTGATGCTCCTGTCCAATGGGCTTTCGAATGCGCAAATTGGCGATCGCCTCTTTCTCAGTCCCCGAACCGTTGAAAAGTATGTCAGCAGTCTGCTACGGAAAACCGATACCACCAACCGTTCAGAACTATTGCGGTTTGCCCTCAGTCATCACCTGGTGGGCTGATGTACTGACAGGCCGCTTTTAATAATCGATGGCTGGGCGAGAAGTGGGAGCGTTACTGGGGGCGGGAGGATAAATCCGGACCTGTTGGGGTGCTACCAGAGGTCGTACCCGATCGCCGGCAGCGATGCTACGGCCAAGGGGTAGGCGAGCATAGAGCCCCTGACCGGAGGCAGTGGTCAGGTAATAGCGATATTCCCGACCTAGAAACTGGCGATCGCGCACCACTAGAGTCCCCTGGCTATCGGCTACCAGGCCCAGATCTTCCTGGCGAATCATCACTTCGGCTCGGGTGAAACTAGTCAGAGTATCTACTCCAATCCCGACCTGAGTGACTAAATCTCCAGGAAAACAACCGATCTCTGTTTGCCAACCAGCCGGACCTACCTCAGCGGGGAGGAAGTTAGCCTGGGTAAGAAACTCTGCTGTAAACCGTGAGATCGGCTCACGGTATACGGCCTCAGGGCTGCCCCATTGCTCTAGACGGCCCTGGCGCATCACCGCTAACTGGTCAGCCATGGCCATGGCCTCTTCCTGATCGTGGGTGACGAAAATACCTGAAGCGTGTACTTGATGCAGAATTGATCGGACCTCCTGCCGTAGATAAACCCTGACCTGGGTATCCAGGTTGCTGAAGGGCTCATCCATCAGAACCAACCGGGGTCGGGGGGCTAAAGCCCTGGCCAGGGCTACCCGTTGTTGTTGCCCCCCTGACAACTGATGGGGAAAACGCTTTTCTAATCCGGCTAGCCCCACCAGTGTTAGGGCCTCGGCGGTTTGTTGCTGTACGGCTGCTGGGGATAGGCGGCCGCGACGGCGGCGGGTTTCTAAGCCAAAGGCAATATTCTGGGCTACGGTCAGATGGGGAAATAGGGCATAGTCTTGAAACACTACCCCCACGTCTCGATCTTCGGGGGGGAGGGTACTAACTCCGGCCCGACCCTGATGGCCCAGGTAGAGATCGCCTCCATCGGGGGCTTCAAACCCGGCGATCAGTCGCAGTAAGGTGGTTTTACCGCACCCCGATGGTCCCAGAAGAGCTAGAATTTCGCCCTGGGCTAGGGTTAGGCTAATGCCATCGACCGCCACCACGCCAGGGCCATAGCGCCTGGTTAAAGATTCGAGACGGAGAACGGGTGTTGTTGGCGGTGACAAGCTCCTGGTCATGGCTGGGCCCATTGATAATTTAAGGATGGCGATTACGGGCTTAACCCTATTGTCTATCTAGCGGGACTGAAAGATATTCTGCACCATTTGGCGATCGCACTGGCTACTAGCCCGGTCCAGTTCATCCATTTCTCCACTATCCAGGCTCCAGCCCAGGGCTCCCAGATTTTGTTCAGCTTGGGCTAGGGTTTTAGCCCCTGGAATAGGAATAGCCCCCTTACCCATGCACCAGTTAAGGGCCACCTGGGCTGGGGTTTTATCGCGGTCTGCAGCGATCGCCGCCAAGGTCGCCAGTAAGGGCTGGACTGCGGGTAGCAACTGGCGAAATAGCAGGCCCCGCAAACCCCGGGGTAGGGATGCAGGGCTAGTATACTTACCTGTTAGCAGCCCCAGCCCCAGGGGGCTGTAGGCAATCAGCTGAATACCCAACTGATCACACAGGTCCTTTAGACCCAGATGGGTGACTGGGTAGGTCGATAACAGAGAGTACTGCACCTGCAAGCTGGTAATCGGGATACCCTGTTCTTGAAAGTGCTGATAAGCCCGTTTTAACCGCTGGGGACCAAAATTTGACAGCCCCACTCCTCGAATTTGTCCCTGCTTGTAGAGATTCATCAGTCCCTGTAAAAAAGGTTCTTCTTGCCAGGGGGCGTAGTTGGCAGTAGACCAGTGCATCTGAGCCAGGTCAATGGGGCGATGGAGACGCCGGGCAGAAGCCATAGCTGCTTTCTCTACCGATCTCGCGGTCCATCGCCAGGGATAGACCGCCAGTTTAGTGGCCAGGCAAATTCGGTCCTGATTGGGGCCCTGGTAAATAGCGGCAAACTGGCCTAACAGGGTTTCGCTACGGCCATTTAAGCGTCCTGTACCGTAGGAATCACCGGTATCAAAGAGGGTCACTCCCTGGTTCAGGCAGCGGTTAAACACCTGCTGGAGCTCCCCATCCATGGTTGGGTCGTAGTTCCAGAGTAGGCGATTACCCCAGGCCCAGGTGCCGCACCCCATGGGGGCCAGGGGAAGGGGACTCTGATTCGACACGGCCATGGACTTTGGACTCCTGATGGGTTAGTTGCCTTAGACAAGGGTCGAGCCTCGCTGCCAGACCTGCCGTAGGCGGTAGCCTAATAGAAAGGTCAGAGCAAGGGCAAATAGGGTGGGATAGGTGAGGTCAGATTTCACAATCATGGCATAGTGAACCACGCCACCGATGGCCACGATGTAGGCGAGGCGATGGAGCTGATTCCATCGCTTGGGCCCTAGCCTTTTGATCATGGCGTTGGTGGAGGTAATGGCTAAGGGCAGCATCAGCAGAAAGCTAGCCATACCTATGGCAATGAAGGGCCGCCGGGTGATATCGCCAGGGATGGTGAGCAGTTGCCCGCCGCGATCGCCGATGATGTAGGTAAATAGGTGGACCAAGGCATAAAAGAAGGCGTAGAGTCCCAGCAGGCGCCGCTGTTTGAGTAGCCAGGTCAAGCCGTAGATCTGACGCAAGGGGGTGACCGCCAGAGTCAAGACCAGGAAAACCAGGGCCACTACCCCCGTAGCTCGGGTCACAAACTCCACCGGATTGGCTCCCAAGTCGCCCCGCCAGCCATCGAAGGTTAGTAGGGCGGCGGGCAGCAGACCGTTGACCAAAATCAACTGGCGATGGAACTGGGTATCGGTCTTTAAGGTCATCATGGGTTAAAAATCATGGCGTAAATCCATACCGGCGTAGAGGTGGGCTACCTCATCCCCATAACCATTGAACATCAGGGTAGGTCGCAGGTCGGTTTCACCAATACGGCGCTCGTAGGCTTGGGACCAACGGGGATGGTTGACCTTGGGATTGACATTGGAGTAAAAGCCGTATTCCCGTGGATTAGCACGATTCCAGGTGGTGATTGGCTGGCGGTCAGTGAGGATAATTTTAACCACAGACTTAATACTCTTAAAGCCGTATTTCCAGGGTATGACCAGGCGTACTGGGGCACCGTTTTGATTGGGTAAGGTTTTGCCGTAGAGACCGGTGGCCATCAGGGTAAGGGGATGTAGGGCTTCATCCAGCCGTAGACCCTCCACGTAGGGAAAGGCAATCCCAGCAAAGAGGGAATGGGGCATCTGCTGGCGATCGTAGTAACTTTCAAAGGCCACGTGGGTAGCCTGGTCCATAGGCTCAGCCAGGTTGAGTAGTTTCGCAAGCGGAAAGCCCACCCAGGGGATCACCATAGACCAGCCTTCTACGCAGCGAAATCTATAGATGCGTTCCACGGCTTCGAAGCTCAGGATATCCGCTAGATCTAGGTTAAGGGGATGGTGTACCAGCCCCCCCACCTGTAGGGTCCAGGGAGTGGTCACGAAGGACTGGGCCCGGGCGGCAACGGCAGATTTGTTGGTAGAGAACTCGTAGAAGTTGTTGTAGCCAGCAATTTCCTCAAAGCTATTGGGCTTTTCTCCGGCAGCGATCGCCCCTGGTAGGGGGCCCTCAGCCACCGTAGCGATCTCCCTCCCCGTGTTTTTTACGATTGGACCGGGCTTGAAGGCCTGATAAAGTCCTGCAGTGGCCAGGGTAGAGCCGGCCCAGATCGTCGACTTGAGAAAGAATCGACGGTTTAGGAAGGTTTCCTCAGGGGTAATTTCCTGGGAGAGAGGGTCGGGAGGGCCGCTCATGGAACTATCAATCGGTTAGGGAACTAGGACTTTTCTTTCAATATAGTTCAAAGCACCTTCCCTTGTTTTAGTATTTTTCTGGTGAATGGGACAGTTCAGAAAACCGTGCTAGATCAGGCTAAAACAATTGATTTCTCGTTGCTAAAATCAGGATTTACACAAAAATCTGATCACTCTCGGTGAATTCCCCATCTATAAGAAGTATAAGAAGCCTCTGAAGCTATCAGATAGTCCTCGACTTAGGGAAATCTTTCAGGTTATAGGTTTGGGTAATTTGCCTATACCCTCTCCGAGTAAGAACTGTTACGAATACACCTCAAGATGATGATCCCCTACCTCAACCTGATCCCCTCTCACTAACTTACGACCGCGGCGAGTTTCTACGCTACCGTTAACCCTGACATCACCATTTTGGATCATGACTTTGGCTTGGCCTCCGGTCTCAGCTATACCCACTTGTTTAAGAAACTGATCGAGCTTAATGTAATTGAGTGTGACCATCGTGGGTATTCCAGGTTAATAGCGATAGAAAATCTTTAGTTCTAGATCGACTGAGGACATCTAAACTCATAATTAGGGTTTCATCTCAACTGTTTTCCCTTTGCTTTCTAAAATGGAGAAGGGCATGATATCAAGCAATTACCAACTCCTGCAAGAACTAAAGCAGAAGCAGCTTCAGTTGCAGGCTTTTCGTAATGCTTCGGGTTCATCTCTGCAGACCATACTCGACCAGTATGATTGGGGGTTGATCTCTGGAGGTGGTCATAACGGTTTGCCCTTAGTTACCCTGCGGCTGGGTCATCGCATTACCTTAAGTGACCCTGACCTATTAGAGTTGGCTGAGGAAGCTGAGCAAACCTGGGGACCCGTAGACTTTGCCTTATTTTCTGGGGAGACCCATGAGCCGGTCAGGGTTCTTAGTAAAACTCTCCTCGATTGGCGTCGGCGTCATTAACTGTAAGGTGGCGCCAGCATGGTGTGGTTCGATCCTTACCGATCAAAGTACAAGGTCTACCCTATGGATAAATCCTTCCCCCTTGGCCTTAGAGAATAGAAAATAAATTTGGCCTGACGCTGAGGACAGAGGTGGTTGGTCAATTGGATGGTTTCTAGTTGATAAGTGGGTCTTAGGTTAAGACCTATGAAACAGTGTCAGGTTGGTCAGGCGAGGCCGAACACCGACCTCCCACTCAATTTCCCTACGGCTATAGCTTTTAACTAATTAAGCTTGAGAGCATTTACCGGGACTTCATCCCATGATTTGACGGTACGCAGGCGAGCGATCCAGCCGGATTGTCGTTGTTCGTCAGTGAGATTGTCTTGAAAGGACTGATAACAAGCTTGGGCTTGGGATTCATCTACACAGGCAATACAGGAATAAATAATTCCAGAGGGATCTATTTGCTCGTTTATCCAGATCATGTGATCGACTTAGGTATGGATTAATACACTTACAGCGGGCAGCAAGGATGCTAAAGGGCTGGAACCGCATGGTTCTCACTGAAACTTAAAATTGTTTGGCGGAGCTCTGCGATAGATTGAATTTGATAATCATTAAACTCCTGCAATTTAGCCACAGCTGTTGTTAACTCCGCTAAAGATTGACCTATTCCACTGGCATTATGCTTAGCTGGACTAATCAGGTCTTGACAGACCTCGAGTTTTCCAGCTAAGCCAGCCAGAGTAAGCTGCTGCTGTCGCAGATCACCTTCAAAGGCTTCAACCTCAGTCCGACGAGATGCCAGGTCTGCCTCCAGCGAACTGATTTCCAGCTTTAGCTGGTTAAGGACAGTTTGAGTTTGGTTTATTTGTAGCTCTAGTTGATGGATAGTCTCGCTAGTTCGTTGGCGCTCTTCATCAATTGTGTTGAGGTGAGGCTCTAAGTCGATACCTGGAGCCGGTGCATGCTCTTCTAAAACCAATCCCTGGCGTCGCTTGAGTACAGCCTGATGCTGGCTTAAGATCTCTTCCCTTTCAATCAGGTTACGCCGCTGCCCAACCAGAGTTTCGTTTAACATTTGGTAGCGGTCCTGCTCTTCTGCCAGCCTGGTTTCTAACTGTGAAGGATCAACATCATTAGCCTCCTTGATCTTGAACTTGATTTCTTCCATCGCCTGTTGTTCCAGGGTCAATTCCTCTTCCTGTTCAGAAACAAAGCGAGAAACTTGATCAAGATCCTTTTGGAGATCCTGGATTAATATTTCTAAGGCTTCCAGGCCCATAGCTTCCAGCTTATTCACGTCTACTTTCTTGCTCAGCCGAACTTTGTCGCTAGGGCTCAGTAAGCTGTAAAGCTGCCGATGAAGATTGGCTTGATAACGTAAGGTCTGAGACAGAATTTGGATTTCTTCCTGCTGTAATCTGACGGACTGCTGACATAGCTTCAGCTCTTCCTTCTTGGTAGTCAGGATGGCTTCGGACTGGTGCCAATTGGCCCACTGTTGAGCTAGCTCGATATTTTGTTGTTCTAACTGTTGTTGGTACTCCTTTAGTTCTCGCCCCTGACTTTCTAAATTTTGTTGGTAACCGCTGAGAAATTCCTGATGATTAGCAAGGCCATCATTAGCTTTGGCTAAGGGCTCACGTACCACCTCTAGGGGTAAAATCGCTTCAGTCAAACGCTGTAGAGCAACTTGGGCGCGTTCAAATTGCCCCCTATCAAATTCTTCAGTGATGGAGGTTAGCCTAGCACCCTGGTTCTCTTCCAGGCGACGCATTTCTCCCTTTAGGTGGGCCCAGGCACCCTCAAGATCATGATTTTTCCGTGTCAACTCCGCCTGTTGCTGCTCTAGAGTCTGACGTAGGTTTTCAACTTCCTGGCGTTGGACCTCCAGTTGTTCTAAATCAGCTTCGGCTCGCTCTAGCTGTTCCTGACGGGCTTCAATCTCTAGTTCCCGTCGGTTTAACTCCTGACTTTGATAGGTAAGGGACTGCTTCCATTGTTCAATTTCCTCTTCTTGGGTTTTAGACTTTTTGCTCAGGTTAGAAAAGGTTTGCAAAATATTGGTCAGGGTTCGCCCTGCTTCGTAGTGGCGCTGCACTTGGCGATTACCATTCACTTCGACCATCACCAGAGCACCGCTGTTATAGGAGGCATCGTCGGGGGCGATCAGCACCTCATCGCCGGTGACTGCAGTCCAGAGATATTCACTGCGTTGGCAAGCTAACAACCTGAACTCAGGTCTGCCGCTACCAATGAATCCTGATTTTTTCTGGACTTCCGCAAGATACAGCACGCTGTTGGTCCTCTTGAATAAATGAAATCGGGTAGGTGGATAGAATATGGAAGTAATGTTATGGCCTAATAGTTTCTAAATATAAGGGCTAACAAGACAGCTTGCCTGTTCTTAGCCAAGATCGGTCCAGTTGCCTAACCATGGGTCACACCGAGAAAGATATAACAGACGCCGCTGTCATCGTACTGAAGAGCCATACAAGCTGCCGTAAAGATGGTTAAGGATGTTGAGTTATGAAATATTACATTTTATACCTTAAGCTTCCGCAAGTATCTTGCTATGAATATCCTGTTACCAGTATTATCTCGGTCTGAATAGCTGCCTCTAGTCTTAATAACTCCCCTAAGCAGTAATTTCATAAGGGTATTAAGTTTGGCGAAACTCTTGGCATGGCTGTTTTAAAAGAGCCTCGACCCATCCATTAACTTCAGTCAGGTGGATCAAATAATCTAAATTATTGAGACTTTTAAAGCAATTTACGGCGCTAAAGCTGGGTACTGCCTGAGCATAGGAGCTTGACCTATAGTCTCGAGGCTCCGATCCGTTGGAGTTATAAACTTACCTGGTGATTGACTGGCGATGAGGACTGTAACCATTATTAACATTCTATGTCAGTGGTTGGGAAATGATACCAATCTATGTAAAAATTAAACATTTATGAAACCACAAAGACCGTTGCACTTTAAAGGGGTGATTCCAGATAATTATTCATATAGGCATAAAGTTGCTCCGTAGGTGAGATCGAACCTGTTAAGCCTGTTGATTAAGGGTGGCAAGCAAGATTACCACCTGAGTCTAATCAGCTATGGGAGTGAGTATAGCTCGAAGTCTATAAACCGTTCCATAATAGAGAGTTGGCAGCTTTTACTATCGGCTAGCTTGCCAATGATTTGGCATAACAGCTAAGTTAACATTTCTTCTGGTTTTTATAAGCTTCCTCTAATTTAGGTTGAGTAATTATACTGAGGCTCTATGTTTGTACGAATTGTGACCCGGCTAATTTTCTGCTAGCTTGGGCATGCTTAGTCCGGGAATGCTGGAATAATCTGAAAGTCTTTATCCTGAATAGTTTTGGTAAATTCAGTTGCAAATCAACAGACTCGCTTCTAGAATTTAGTCCGAGTTAACACGGATAGTAGGTAGGATAAAATAGGGGTAAATTAAGGTCGTTTCAGGAAAATAGATG
>JBMOHM010000073.1:0-13434 GCA_049317845.1 Nodosilinea sp.
TGTGTTTAGCATGCACTCAATGGTGATCGCCATACACATAGACCACAACAATGGTTTTTGGCGAAATTTTAACGATCACACCCCTGTGTTTAGGATGCGCTCAATGGTGCTCTTTAAGCACATAGACTACAACAATAGTTGCACGGGTGTGTTTAGAATGCGCTTAATGGTGATCGATATGTGCATAGATAGAACCCTAGGTGTTTTGGGCCAATTTACCCTAAAAAGAGTACACGCTGAGGATGCGGGGGGCAGTGGTCAAGAGCCAGAACAATCTGCAAAGCCCGCCGTTGATGCCCCGAGAGCTACGATCGCCCCCTGGGGCAACCGCGATCGCTCCTCCAGGGCTGCAGATCCTTGAGGGGTTGGTCCCCAGCCGGGGCGGCGATCGCCGGGTTTGATCAGGTAGTCGGCGCCTAAGAAGTCCATTTCCTGTTCAATGTCCTTGATGTCGAGGCGGCTCATGGCCAGGCTTTGGGAGTTGGGTTCGACCCAGTTAAAGCTGCCCCCTAGGGGGACGTCGACGATGCGGCGGGGGCCGAGGGTCATGTCTTCGCCCTGGCCGCCGGTGCGGACGGGGGAGGGGAAACAGCAGTAGTGCATTTTCTGGCGGTGGTCGCTGGTTACCTGGTAGTGGATCAGGTTGAGTTTGGCGAGGGAAAATAGGGTGGGGTTACTTTGGAAGAAGCCGCTGCGATCGCCGCCGTAGAGGCAGACCAGGGGGATATGGTCGAAGGGGACGATCTGGCCCCGTTCCCGGCGGCCCATGATGCCGGATCGTTCGGGCAGGTGGTGTTCGATGGCGTTGCCGCTGCGGTCCCGCTCTAGCAGGTAGGTGTCGAAGCGGCCGGGGGTTAGTTTTAGGTAAAAGTCCTGCTCGGTTTCGCCGTAGGGGCCCTGGGGTAGGGTTTGGCTATAGCGGATAATCGCCATGGCTAGGACGTTGCGGCCGTTGACGCGGCGGTAGCGCCAGTTGATTACCTGCTGGTTGCTGTAGGGTTGCCAGTAGGGGTGGCGGCGAGCGCCGATGGCGTCGGCGAGGGAGACGACGCTATCGTCCTGTTGGGGGTAGTCCACCAGGCAAAAGGTGTGGCCGAGGCGTAGGGCCTGGACGCCGAGGTGGGCGCACAGCCGATCACCCCGGGTGCCGATGCCGTCTAAGGATTCCCACTGGTCTAAGATTTCCTTGGGCACGTCCACGAGGCGGACGCCGTGGCTAAATACCAGGCCCATGAAGTCGCGGCAGGTTTTGGCGAATTTATCAGAGAAGTGGGACATCACCAGTCGTTGCTGGTATTCGCTGTTGGATTCGCCGGGGAGTTGGGGGAGAAAGCGTTTGGCGTTGGTTTTGGCACTCACGGTGCCGTCGGCTTTGTAGTCTAGCCAGGCCCGGTCTCCGTGGTAGACGGCGTCGAGCAGTTCCCATACGGGCAATTGTTGCCGGTAGGCTTTACACAGGTAGTCGATCTGGGGGGTATCGGGCACGATCCGGGCCAGGGGTTCGGGTTGCCCTTAAGGATACCAAAGAATAGTACTGATGAACTGGGGTAGTCAGGGTGGGGATTAGGTGAGCTGATTCAACCAAGGAGCGATAATGGGTCCAGTGCCTTCAGAAGATACTGCTGACAGGGTTACCGCTAACGCCTTCTAGCATTTGGACAAAGTCGAGCTAATCAGGCTGGGCAGATCTATAACCTCAGGGTTCCCAGTCATAAAGATCATAGGGTTCGAGAAGCAAAAGCAATCCATCTAAAATCTGGCGAATCCGCTTGGCAGATAAAGTGCCGATTTTCTCTCCTGACTGACTTTTATCAACGGTAAAGACTTGAGAAATATTAACAACGCTTTGCTTTGGTAAATTAGCTTCACCTGGGTTCAAAAGTACATTTCCAGGGGCAGAGGCTCGTCTCAGGTTAGAGGTCAGAGCGCAGACGACAACTGTGTTAATTTTGCTATGGTTAAACTCATTATTTTGAATCACAACATGGGGATGTAGAAAGCCTGGAGCAGACCCAACCGGATCACCCAAGTTAACCCAGTAAATATCACCCTGTTTGATCACCATTCTCCTTCAAGAAGATGACGGTGGCTCGATTGCATGGCCTGTATTAATTGGGTTTCTTCATCGTCAAAACCATCTGAGTAAGCGAGGTTGATTTGATCGATTAACCCTTTGTGCCGCCGATAGCGACGAATAAAGTCCCTTAAGGCCAGAGTGACTAGCCCTGCCCAGGAAATGTTGAGTTCCTTAGCTAAGGATTGACCATCTGCGATCAATTCTGGTTGGATCGGAAGGTCGGCAGAGGTTTCAGTCATAGTCGTCACAGGTCTATAAATGGCCCTGGGGGAGAAGCTGTCGGACTGGTTATCGGTTCTGATCATCGGATTGGTCTTTATATAGTATAAGCTTTGCCCAGATAGGCAGGACAGCTCTGGTTTTCTGGCTGGTGATGGACCAGTGACAGGGGTTAGGTGAGCTGATTCAACCACGGGGCGATAATGGGTCCAGTGCCTTCAGAAGATACCGCTGACAGGGTTACCGCCATCTGGGTAGGTGATACCCAGGCCGGGTTTTACTATCAGGTGGTTTTACTCAGAGATAAGCACCATGGGTTTAAAAATTCTCTATATCGACATGGACAATGTTCTGGTTGATTTTCCCTCTGGCATTGCCCGTATCCCCCCAGAGGTTGTAGACCAGTATGATGACAGGCCACACAACGTTCCCGGTATTTTCTCCCTGATGGACCCGCTGCCGGGGGCGGTTGAGTCCTTTGAGGTGCTGGCGGGTCTCTATGACACCTACATTCTCTCGACCGCGCCATGGGAAAACCCCAGCGCCTGGTCAGATAAGCTGTTGTGGGTTAAGCGTCACCTGGGTGGGGCGGCCCATAAGCGGTTGATTCTGTCCCACCACAAAAACCTGAATGATGGGGATTACCTCATAGACGATAGGACCAAAAACGGGGCCGATCGCTTCCGGGGGGAGCATATCCATTTTGGTACGCCGCTCTTTCCCGATTGGCCAGCGGTGGTGGCCTACCTCAAGCAGAGGGCGTGATCATGGGGGTGTGGGTGGTACTGGTGATCAAGATCGTCGATCTCGATCACCACCACATCACTTCCCCTCTCCCCCCAGATTCGCCATCATAACCTTGTCCCCTACTATTCACCCTAGAGGTACCCCCGATGATTTCCCCCCAACTGATTGCCACCCTCGACAAACTCCCTCCCCCCCTCCAGGCCGAAATCCTCCACTATGCCGAATACCTGGCGGCTAAATACACCCCCCTGCCCCAACCCGAAACCTCGCCCCAAATTTATCGCCAGGCCGGAACCATGAAAGGCCTATTTAAGATGGCAGAGGACTTTGACGCTCCCTTAGAAGACCTCGAAGACTACAGGTAACCATGACCTACCTCCTTGATACCCACGCCCTGATTTGGTTCCTGGAAAATGATCCCCAGTTACCCCAAACCACCCGTGATCAGATAGAGACCACACCTACGGTCTTCATCAGCATCGTATCTCTCTGGGAAATCGCCATCAAAGTAAGCATTGGCAAACTTACCCTTGCCGTGCCGTTCAACATCATCGAAGCAAACCTGATTGCTTTGGGCATCACGCAATTGCCGATCGCCTTTACTGACCTGGAAATTTACCTCTCCCTACCGCTGCATCACCGTGACCCCTTTGATCGACTACTGATTGCCCAGGCAATCAACTACTCCCTCACCGTCGTGAGTCAAGATACGCAAATGGATGCTTACTCAATTCAACGATTCTGGCAATAGCCAATAGGTATTTATGATGAGATGTCAAGTATTCTGAGGTCGGGCCAAGCCAGGGGATGAAACCAGTCAGACGTGGCTGAAGATGCGGCTGTAATTGGAGGGGATAGTGAGCCATGTCTCCTGGTAGGCCCGCACATTCGTGAGGTTCAGTCCGGCTGTGGCATCGCCGTGTAACTCCTCAGAACGCTGAGGACGGGGTGAATGGGTCTGCTCTGGCCTTCCCAGGGCAGGGATAGGACTTTCCAGGATATCTCGAACAGGGCGTGGGTTTTTTGCCATGGGAATGGTTCCCCAGGCTATTCTACCGGGGTAACCCGGGCTACGTCATTAACGATCGCCACTGTAAGGACTGCGACCCTGGCGGCTTGATGATCGATGGTGGCCTACCTTAGGGAGAGGGTATAACCATGGGGGTATGGGTGGTGATGGCGATCGCGGCCTTGCTACTCTCAGAGTCAGGGCCATTCGGTTTAGTCGTTTATTGATGTTGATTAAACCTATTGGTTAACAACACTGGCTGCTAGGGTTTGTACCAGCTCTAGGGGTACCTGCTCAGCTCGAATCAAGGACAGGTTTGCCTTCAGGCTGGTCACCTCCCCCGCCCGGATCGCGAAGAACTCGCCCACCTGTTGATTGGCCAGCTTGCTAGTCACGTCTGTCTTGGCTTCGCTGAGCATGGGCTTCAGCTTGTTGAGGGCGGTGTTTTCCTTCACCTTGCCGACAAACCAGGAGGAAATTTGATCTCGACAGCGGTAGTCTAAATCGCCGGGGCTTTGGGTGGCGAGCAAAATGCCTAACCCGGCGGAGCGGGCGCGCTTCAGCAGGCTTTCCATGGGCTCTTTGGTCGAAGGCTTGCCCTGGGCGGGTAGGTACAGATCGGCCTCGTCAAACAAAACCACCGCCTGAAGCTGGCCAGACGGGTGCCGCTGGGCATAGCGATTCAGGTTGAGTAAAAACTGCGATACCCAAAATAGAATGTTGGCGTTATCACCCAGGCTGCCCAGGTTGATCACCGATAGGCGGGTCTTCTGAAGGTGAGACGAGGCCAACAGCTGCTCGGTGGACAGTTGTTCGCCCTGAGGATTGAACAGGGGCCCGGCCATCAAGCTCAGGGTCTGGAGGTCTTCCGCTAGCTTTTTGCAATGCTTTGGGTCTAACACACCGATCGCATTCACCAGCAGCGGATCCTGCTCGGCGATAAATGAGATCAGCCGGTCGATGCTCAGGGGGTTGTCGGTCTGGAGGGTGCTGAGCACGGTGATCGCCTGCCCCAAAACCGCCATCCGAGTTTTGTCCAGCCCCGATGGCTTGTAACCCATAATGCCTCCCAGGGCCGCGGCGCAGTAGTTGGCCATTTGCTGGCGCTCAGCGCTGGGTAGTTGCCCCAGGCCCGGCGGGGTGATGGCAATGCTCAGCGGTCGCCCGGCTTTACCCAGGGTGCCAGGGGTGTAGACCGCCACATCGATGTGATCCCGCAGCAGTTGTCGGTAGGCCATCAGCCGAGGATCGTCGGTGGGCCTTTCCCAAGCCTCAGGGTTGGCGTAGCTGCACAGGTCGCCCTTGCGATCGAGCAAAATGGCGGGCACGCCCCGTAGCAGCAGTTGTTCAATCAAGGTCAGGGCCAGGGTGGTTTTGCCGCTGCCCGAGCCTCCCAGAAACGCGGCGTGGCGCACCAGCGCTTCCCGAGGCAGATCAACCGGGGTTGGCACTGTGGTTCGAGTTTGGCCCAGGGGAATGGCTGACGCTGGCTCCGGTAAGGTTGGTTCAGCCTCAAGGTAGGGAATGGGTTTTGGCGCCTCCTCAGGAGCCTTATCCCCAGGCTTTGTGGCGGTTGGCTGAGGCTGACTGGCGGACCCAGAACCGGCGACAATCTTCAGGTTGGCTAAATCCAAGATGCGCTGGAGTGAGGGCAATTGGGACAGGGGTTTTTCGGCCTGGAGCCAGGCGGGATAGTCGGGGCGATCGCCGTACTGCTGCTCGAAACTCTGAATCGCCAGCATGGTACGCCAGTCAGCATCGGTCACCTGGGCGCGACGGCCACCCTGACTGAGAAAGTCGCCAATCTGCTGAGCAATTTTCGTTTGAGGATTGCTGGGAAAATCCGTGGTACGCAGGGCTACGGGGGTGTGGGTTCCAGCATTGTACTGAAGTTCCCGGATTTGCTTAGCGAGGGAACCACCCGTGGCAGGTTTTTGACACAGCCTCACTAGTAAAGAGTCCTGGGTGGCATGGGGCCCCAGGTGCAGATTGACCGTCAGGTAATCCCCATTGATTTGGGTGGCAACGTGGCAGCCCTGGCCCAGTTCTTGCCCACAGCGCTGGATGCTATGACCGATCAGGTGTAGTAGGTCGCGATCGTCGTCGGGCGGTTCAAAACTCCCAGCTAAATGATCATTCCAATGCTGACTCAGTTCATAGTCCTCTGCAGGTTTTGCCCCGTTCTCAGAATCTGAAGGAGTACTATCTAAGCCGGGTAATTGCCCTGTAGTGATGCTGTGTTCTCGCTGATGACGGCACCATTCCAACACGTCGCGAGTCGTTTTACCCGCCAGCTGCCCAGCGATCGCATCAGGGAAGGGATATAGCGTCTCGCTACTGTCAATCGGAATCTCAGCCAATTCGTAGAGATGTTGCAGTCGCCGAGCGATGATTTGCCTGACCTCATCATCTGACCGGCGGGCTTTGAGACTGATGGGGGTTGGGTCTAGCTCCAGGCGATCGAGGTGAGATTTTGGCAGGTGTTGTTTCAACAGATCGTAAAAGCTTTCCAGGCAAGAGAGGACGACGATGACATTGGGAATCTCAGCCAGGGTAACGATGGTCTGAACAGCTCGCCGGAAACGCTGCCCAGCCTCATCCATGCTGTGAATATCTTCTAACTGGTCTAAACAAACTACAAAAGCTCCGCCAGTGACTGCTCCAATCAGCAGGGCAAACGACCGCAGCATGCGCAGGGGATCATCATCGTGATCGCGGCCAACTACCCCACCTAAAACTCTGCTGTCATAGGGTGTTAGGGGCTCGCACCGCAGCAGTTTAAGGACCTTAGCGTTGATTGCAGGCTGGCCGGATTGCAGGTATAGCAGCCCCCGAATCACGTCGATATCAATGCCATTAAACTGTTTTAAGGCAACCACCCGATCGGCGATCGGATAGATTAAATCGAGCAGTTCTTCCTGGGATAGATCGTCTTCCTTTAGCAGGGCGAGCTCATTGGGCGTAACGACCCCTGAACCTTCGGCAAGTGCATTAGAACACTCAATCAGTCCAGTTTTTAGCCCAAAGGGTTCGTAGTAGGGTTTATCGAAGGAATCGATGGTATTTCTTAGGACATAGCGAGCATAGTTCGACACCGCAGAGGTCATCTGCATGTAGCTGAAGAAGCCCTTTTGCTGTTCATGGGTTTGATTGCGAAAAAACCGCATCAAATGGGTTTTACCGGCCCCCGACTCTCCCAATAGCAACAGAATGCGGCCTGAATCGCTAGCGGCAGAACGATCGGCTCGATTGAGTAGCCGCTCATAGGCTGAGCGAGCCTCTGGATGAATCGTGTCTACATCGTACAGGTCGGGCTGCCAGATTTGGTGCTGGTGGGTAACAGCATGGAAAACATCAAGCCCCTGGTGAGAACAAAAGGCCCCAAATCTCAGATCAGATCTCGGATCGGTAGTCATAGCACTTGGCTTTAGTCAAGACGAATAAAGTGAAACGTACTGTTTAGATGATTAATTTCCGAGGCGGATACATCATTGGCGTCTAAAGCGTAGGCTAGGTCAGCCCGACTTAGATCGAGCCTGCGCTGCTGATTAGCGGTTAGCAAACGCTGTTTGAAGTCTTCTAGACTGAGGGTTAGGTCTGGGTGCTGTTGCTGTAAGGTTGCCCAAACCCGAGAGATAAATACTTTGGCATCTCCTAAGCGGCCATCTTGAGTCGCTTTAGCCGCATTGAGGGTCAGCTCAGCAAACGCCTCATCTGACAGGGGGGCTGGAGGGGTGGTAGTGGTGGTGTCGGTGCTTGGGGATGGCGACACCGGGCTGGTCACAGCCTGACGCAAAATCGCCGTGCGCAGTTCATCGGGGGTGGTGCGCTTGGCCTGGGCGACTTTGGCCACCAGTTGCGACAGCGCGTTGTCCCAGGGCAGGGGCTTGGGGGTTTGCAGCAAATCATTCAGCAGGGCAGCCATGACGGTGCCCTGGTTAAACGCCTGCTGCCGCAGGTCGGGGAGCTGGGCCTGCAGGCGTTCAGCGGTTTGGGGATGGCATAGGTGCTGCCACAGCAGGGCATTGCGCGCCTGGGTGAGGGTGCTAAAGGGGGCAATGGGCAGATCAAAGCCCTGCTGGAGAATGGCCGCTCGCAGTCCGTCAGCTTCCCCTAGCCGTTTGCGGGTCTCGGTGGAAAGAGCCGGCAGGTTGAGGGCGTGGGCAACCCAGTCGGTATTCTTCAGGGTTTTCCACTGCAGTCTGGGGGGCAGGGTCTTGAGGTTGAGAGCATCGAGGATGTGCTGACCTCCGCGATCGCTCAGTTGGTAGCGGGCGGAGCTGACCGGCTGGGTGTAGCCTGGCTCGCTAAGGTTGGTCAACGTCGTTTTGATTTGCTCGGTATAGGCGGTATTAGATAGCTCGCTACCGGCGATCGCCTGGAACGCTGCCTTCAACTCGCTGACCGTCATACCGTGCTTATCGGCAAAGAGTAAGCGGCTCAACAGTAGGTCTGCCAGGGAAATAGGTCGCAGGGAAAGCATCATGCCTCCGAAGGGTGGGGGATTGCTAGGGAACGGGTCGCGAGGACCTGGTCAACCGCATCAAGAATGCCTTCGAGATCGTTGACCACATCTTCTGAGAGGAAGCGCAGCACCAGAAAACCCTGCTGCTGCAACAGCCGATCCTTGCGGCGATCGCGGCGGTAGTTATCAAGGCACTGGAAGTGATAGTGCCCGTCCAGTTCGATCACTATTTTAGCCGCGTCATCGAGAAAGTCCACCTCCATGGGGCGATCGCATCATGAGCAGGGCGAGCGAGGAAGTTGGGCAGCATAGCTGAGGCCATGCCCCTGGTGGGCACCAAGGGCAGCGGTGAGGGTCCAGTGGTCTGGAACAGAGAAGCCTGTGACCGTAGCGTTTTTTACATGGGATAGTTCTATGGTGCCTCGCCACCTTCCACCCAGTTTTCTAAAGCGATGTCAGGATAGACGCGAAAATCGTCGAGATTATTGGTCACCAGGGTCAGGTTCAGACTCTTGGCATGACTGGCGATCAGTTTATCGAGGGCATCACGACGGCGATCCGGAGCAGCGGCCCGGACCTCGGCATAGACCGCTGCCGCCTGAGGGTCAAACGCCACGGGGGGAATCAGCTCCAGCAGGGCATCCAAGGCCTGACGATTCTGTTCTCGAGTGGCCGCCCGGCTCACCCGGATCCCATACTCCAATTCAGCCAGGGTAATGGCCGAAATCACCACATCCCCCTGACGGCACTCCGCAAAATGCTTGGCGACCGAGGGGGGCTGGTGTTTCATCAGGTAAATGCAGATGTTGGTGTCGAGCATATATTTCATAGGGTTTCCCGCTCCTGGGTGCCCTGGTCGGGTCGTCCCGCCGCCATGAAGTCATCGGAAAAGGCCGCGAACCGTTCTAGAACCCTGGTTAGGGGAGCCCCCACCGGGCGAATGATAATTACCTCTCCCTGCCGTTCAATTTCGTACTCCACATCCAGGCGCTCAAACTGAATCTCCTTTGGTATTCGAACCGCCTGGGAATTACCACTCTGGAAGACACGGGTACGCATGGAGACACTCCTATCCACGACATGTATCTACAAGTATATACAAAGCATGGGCTGAACTGGTAGGCATGACCCGGGTGGAGTTTCTGCTCAGTCTGGATGGCTATAAGGTTTTCCCCCTCAAGGCTGAACTCCAGGATCTTGAGGGTAATTGTGCCTGAGGCGGTTTCTAAATTCGACAACCAGTACTAGCCCTGGCTAACAAAGACTAGACCCCTGGGGTTAAGCATGCCCTAGCTACCGGTTGACCCGACCCAGGGTACCGGAGGAGCCGGGGAAGATAGGGCGGTAGGGGGGCATGCGCATCAGGGCGGCTACCTCTCACCGGGTGCCAAGGGTTCTGGCCAAAGCTATACTTTACCTAAGCTACCCCATCAACCCCCGGATTTCAGCAAAATCTTAGAGATCTGCGATAGATTCATCAACCATGGCCACTCGGCAGATAGTCATTGACATTCCCGAAACCGTACTCCTGTCGGAAAAGACAGATGAAATCGCCTTCGCCCGTGAATTGCGCACCCTGGCAGCGGTAAAACTTTATGAGCTGGGCCGTCTCTCCTCCGGGCGAGCGGCTGAACTAGCCGGTATGACCCGGGTGGAGTTTCTGCTCAGTCTAGATCGCTATAAGGTTTTTCCCCTAGAGGCCGAACTCCACGACCTTGAGAGCCATCGTGCCTGAGGCGCTTTCTAATACATCACCTCTGCTCTATCTCCATCGGATTGAAGCACTAAACTGGCTGCCAGAGCTATTTGGCCAGGTCTGGACTCCTGGGGCAGTGGTACTCGAACTGGAAGCCGGTCGGCAAAAAGGGTATGACGTTCCAGTTCTGGACTCCTATCCCTGGCTTCACGTGGTTGAACCCACTTCTATGCCCTCTGCATGGCTAGCCCTGGACTTGGGTGCGGGGGAACTTGCCGCCATGGCCCTGGCCTTGGAACATCCAGAGAAGGTTGTACTGCTAGATGACACCCTGGCCAGACGCATTGCCCAAGCGGCTGGACTGCAGGTTTGGGGAACCCTTAAGATCTTGCTAGAGGCCAAATCCCAGGGTTTAACTGAAGCTATCAGGCCCTGGGTTGACCGGTTAGGTCATGCAGGGATGTGGCTATCAGAGGATGTTCGACAACGGGTACTAGCCCTGGCTAATGAAGTCCCCTAGCGTCAAAGATGCCCTAGCTATCGGACTCTTCCCCCTGGACCCTGAAGACCTGGGCCAGTGCTATTCCCCTGATCTATTGGAGTTCCTGGGTTAACCGGCTAGCGATTAACCCGGCCCAGGGTGCCGGAGGAGCCGGGGAAGATCGAGCGGTAGGGGGGCATGGGCATTAGGGCGGCCACCTCCTGCACCCAGCGGCGGCCTTCCTGGTAGAGGCTACCTAGCCGTTCCGGTTGGTTATACTGGCGGGTACCGGCCCCACCACTGGAGAAGGTTTCGGCGGCAAAGGGGCGGACGTTTTTGATCTGCTGTTGGATGCGGGAGATTTCCAGCAGGGCGCTGCGCAGGGTGGCTTCGGCCTGGGGGAACTGTTGGCTGAGGCGGTGACAACTGTCGTCAATCATCTGGGTGTAGACCGTCTCCAGGGGGTAGCCCAGCACGGCTCGGATGGTTTCCCGTTCAGGGTCGGTGATCGCCATGGTCCAGTCGCTCCCGGTTGTCGATGATCAGTTTCAGTTGAGCCACCTGGGCCTGGCTGAGCTGGTCCCAATGGGTTTTTAGGGTGTAGATCGCCTGTTGGATCAAGGCGGCGGTGACGGCTTTTTGGACGGTGCTCATACCAGGGAGGCTCCTGAGGTGTCGGTGTAGATCTCCAGCCCGGTGGCAATGCTCACCAGGGCGACAAAGCGGCGATACTCGCGCCTTAGCTCCGGCAGCAGGGTGCTGCCTTCGATGCTGCGTTGGCTATTGATGGCGGCAGACAGGGTGTCCAGTTGACCCAGGTACTCCTCAACGGTGGCGATCGCGGCGTTACTGTAGCCACTATGGGTCATGGTTTCAATGGCGCTGAGGGCGGCGGCAATGGCCTGCTGACTGCTATTGCTAGCCGGATACCCCAGGTAGCGGCCAATTTTCTGGGCGGTAGGGCTAGCGAAGGGCATGGGCGGGCGGAAGGGAATGAATTAAAATAATACTAGCGTACTACATGGGGCGCAAGGCGAGGAGTCAGTAATCAGGACTCAGTGGTCAGGAGCGTCACTAGGAAGGGTGGAAACCCCACCTGCAGGGCCCCTTGGGGGATTTCCGTGGCTAATCCCTGGCCCCAAACCCCAACTAACGTCCAGTCACTTCGCCGAGGGCTTCTTGAATGACGTCATCACTGACCCCGTGACGCTTGAGGCTGGCTATCAATGCAGATACGGTATCACCGTCCAAACGCTCTAAGTCAGCTCGTAACCCTTGCCCAATATAAGCCCGCACTAAGGGTTGATACCCAGAAAAACCCAGCAGGGGTGCAACTTGCTTCAAATCTTCAATCACATCTTCAGGCATACGAATCGTGATTGTTGTCATGGGGCGGTTCCTATCCAACCGCTTTTTCAACGCCTCAGGTTTCATAAAATTCCCACTCCCTACGTGTCGCTTTACGAGCTGAAATGACTCGAATAATGTCGTTTGAGAATGAAATACACATCCATGGGTGTAGTGTAGGTAAGGTGTATTTACGTTGTCAATACGTTTTAGTGGTGTAGCTGGATTGCCGCGATCTCTTTCCAGACCCAACGGAAGCAATTTAAGGGCCATCCCGCAGATCAGGGGAAGCTGCCCAAGGACTACATAGACCGAAACTTTCCCCATAGCTCTCTGATTGGGTAGATAGGCTGAAAGCTTTAGTCCCCCAGTCCCCCTTTCTCCCCGTCTCCCCTGCCCCCCCACTCACCACTCCCTCCCGGCGCACTGCGCCTTCCCCCAAATCCCCCTCCGCCTCCTGGCTCCACTGCTGTACTGATCCTTGATCAGCGATCGCCAGGGCGGCGGCAATCATGTGTTTACAGGGGAAGGGGGGTCGGGTGGCGGGCCAGTTCCGCGATCGCCGTTGGGAGGGGTAGGTGGGCACTTGGTAGGGGGTTTCGCTGTGGCTATGGTCGGGGCAGCTGCAGGTGTAGGCCCAGGGGCCCTGGCCGGGAATATAGCCGGGGGGTAGAGGTGTTTGTCCGCCGCCGGGGTCGCAGTAGGTGTCGTTTTCAAAGCCCTGGTCGCTGGTGCTGCTGAAGTCAGCACCGGTGACGGAGATGAGTCGCCAGGGGGCGTTGGGGTAGTTGTTATCGAAGTCTGTAGAGGTGGCGGGCCGGGTAGGGCTGTCACTGGCTAGAAAGAATTGACTGACCAGGCTAATGCTATCCCCCTGGCTATCGGGCCAGGCTCGGTCGATGATCAGGTGGTCGTAGTAGACGCCGGCGGACTCAAAGCTAACCATCTCGTAACCGCCAAAGTCGAGGCTGGGGTAGAGGACTGGGTCAAAAGCCGTGGCCTGGGCCATCCAGTAGGGAATGGTGCCGGGTACCAGGGCCCAGGGTTCATTTTTCAGGTCCAGGCCGATGTCATAGCCCAGATCCACAAAGCTCCAGGTGTAGGAGAGGGTGGTGCCGGGTGGCGGGCAGGGGGGCAGGCCGTTGCTACCGCTGCCACCGGTACTATCCCCCTGATAACGGCGAGCGGTGACCCGGTGGCAGCCGCCATAGAGGGCCGGGCCCCGGCGGGAGCGAAAGAACAGGTGCCAGCCCTCTGGGTGAGCCTGACGGCGCTCTGGCCGCAGGGTCAGGCCCCGTTGTACTCGAGCTTTACGGCTAACGTACTGGGCTGTTTCCAGGGGGGTATAGGTGATCCGTTGACCAGGGGGACGGGGGTAACGTTTGGGCATGGG
>JBMOHM010000074.1:0-13413 GCA_049317845.1 Nodosilinea sp.
AACTATTAAAATGCAACTATTAAAATGCAACTATTAAAATGCAACTATTAAAATGCAACTATATTAGTATCAAAATCAAAGGTTAACATGGGCATCAATCCAGATGATATTTCCGATCTAGATCCAACTCAGTTGGAAGACTGCCCATTAGTTCTGTCGGCTATGGCAACGGCACCTCACCGTGGCATATCCCTGGATAAAAATGTAGTTGTAGTTCATTATGATTCCCTGCCAGAGGGAAACCATAGTCAGATTCGTTCATCCCAATACCATGCTATCTACGCTATCTCTGGATGCACTCAGTTCGAAGCAACGATCAGCCATGGGGGCCACTGCCAAAACCTGACATCAGATAACTTAACGCAACCATTTATCCTTCTAATTCCAGCCGGAACCGTCTATCAAGCCCGTTGGCTCCATCCCATAACCATCACCGGCCTTTTCCTGAATAGGGACTTCGTTCAGACCATTGCCCAGGACTTGACCATAGAACAAAACCTAGAACTGACCTGGAGCCCGATATCCACAGATTTAGCCCTTTACCATCTGGTCTGTGGCCTCAGGTCTGAGTTAACAGTCCCCACCGTAGAACAGATTGGACCGATGTATCAAAAATCCCTAACCACAGCCCTAGCCGCACAATTAGTCAAAAAATACTCGGTCTGCCCTCCCCCATCTCCAGAAAAACCAGGGTTTCTGCCCCCCTATCCCCTCGGTTTAGTGCTGGAATATATCACGACCCATCTAGAAGCAGAACTATCCCTAACCGATCTGGCCACCCTGATCGGAGTAAGCCAGCCAGAACTCTCTCAAATCTTTGAAAACTTGATGGGGGTAACCCTGCCGGACTACATTCAGCAGCAACGTATTCAACGCCTGGATCGGATCTTACAAAGGTTAAAATCCCAGATTTTTCAGCCCTGGGAAAGCGCCCAGTTACCCGGGACAGCCGGTGCGGTAGAACTCTCCAGAACGACCGGTATCGATAGGGTGATTCTCTGGCTGAATCAATTACTCCTGGCTCAAGCAGGAAGATCCTTAAATGACACCCAAACTAAAATAGTGGTGGGCATCCTCAAAGGAGAGCGCTACAGCGAAATTTCCCGCCGCCATAACCAATCCGAGGGGCATCTCAAAGGGGTTGCCTCTGACCTCTGGAAACTCCTCTCGGAAGTTTGCGGAGAGCCTATCCGCAAAACTAATTTGTGGTCTTACCTGCGCCGCCAGGGCCTACTCGAGGATTAGGCCTGCAGTGAGGCGACGAATGGCTCGCTGGGCCACTTCCTGGTAGCGTAGCTCACCACAAAAGATTTTCACCATGGTCCTACTACTGGAGGGTCGTTTGACCCCGATTCGATAGGCTAGCCCCGGAGCCTGATAGACCAAACGAGCCAGGCGTCTAGCCCAGCGCATTTCCCCTCCCCATTCCCGGTTCATGGTCTCACTGTAGCGGGGCAAAGCCTGGTCATCCCCCTCCAGGGCAGCCGCGATCGCCCCGGCAGCCTTCAGGCCACTAAAAATAGAGGGACGAATTCCCTCAGCGGTAAAGGGGTCGACTACGCAAGCGGCTTCCCCTGCCAGCACGGCCCGGTGAGTGTGCAGTACCTGGGGTCCATCCCAAATTAGAATGGGGTGACCAAAGTGCTTAACCTGGGTAGCATCCACATTAAACTGAGCCGAGTAATCGGCTACGGGAGCCCGCAGATCCTGGCGACGTTGAGGACCTGATCGGAATACCCCCCCACCGATAGAGTAACCATCTGCCTTGGGAAAGTTCCACACATACCCCTGTTGTAGTAAACCCAGATCAAAGTACACCACCGGGTCAGCAGGGACCTCCAGGCGCGGTTCGGCCTCCAGGGCGGCAGCTAACTGATAGCGGCGCTGGGTGAATCCTAACCACTTAGCCATGGATCCACGGGCTCCATCGGCGGCAATTAAAAACCGACCCATAACCACTCCCCGACTGGTTTGAACTTGCCAACTTGCTCCCAGGTTTTCTATCCCCCTAACCCTGGTACCGTCCCATAGAATGGCGCCCTGGGCCTGGGCCTGTTGCACAATCAAATGATCGAAAATATCCCGGCGCACCATCCAAAGGGCCTGGTGTTCAGGTAGATCCACATCAACGGGATCCTCCAGGTTAAAGGTGTAGCGGACTCGATGCACCTTCACCGAAATCGCTGGGGAAAAGTCAAAGTCAAACCAGTCGGCAATCTGGGGAGAAACGCCGCCACCGCAAGGCTTATAGCGGGGCAGCTGGGCGGCATCTAATAGCAGCACCTGATGACCGGCTTTACTCAGGTGGTAGGCGGCAGTCGCTCCAGCCGGCCCGGCGCCAACAATAATGCAGTCGTACATGGTCAGCCGTTCCAATGGGTTGCTCAGCAGTCAGCGATTAGGGGAAGGGGGTTCCTAAAATCAACTAACCACCAGGATAAAAGCTAACCGCATTAACCACAACGCCTACCACCATCCCCTCCGGGTATGAGGACTGCAACCCTGGTCATTGGATAAGGCTGTTCTAGGCCAACCAACAGGCCAGGGGAAAGAGGAGATATTCCAGAAAAAAAAGTTTCCAGATGAACTGGTAAAAATCTGGATAGGAGAGGGAAGTAAGGGGGCTGGGAGATTGGGGTCGAACTCGGCTACTGACCCACCAAAAGAGTCCCAAAATCACCCCATGGGATAGGGCCAGGAAGGGGCGGTTTACCTCTCCTAGCCAGACAGCCGCCAGCATCATGGCCAGATAGCACAGGGTCAGCATCCCTCGTCCCAGATTAAAGACTGGTAATTGCCCTAGCTGCAAGGATAGGGTGCGAATGCCGTAGCGGCGATCGCCCTCAATGTCAGGAATATCCTTAAACCAGGCGATGGCCAGACTAAAACCCAGGATGAAGAGGGTCAAGGCCCAAACTCGGCCAGGGATAATTAAGGGCTGGCCGAGGCGATCGCTCAGATGCAGAAACAACCCCAGGTTCACCACCGCCCCCCGCACCGCCAAAATACAGAAGGACGCCCAAAAGGGAAATCGTTTCAGTCGCAGGGGCGGCAGGGAATAGGCCGTGCCAATGGCTAAACTCAAGCCCACCGTAGCCAGCAGCCAGAGTCCCCCCCGCACCGCCAACCCCAGAGCCCCCAGACCAGCGAAAGCCACAATCCAGCGACCCTGAACCAGGGAAAACTCCCCTGCCGCTAGGGGCAGGTGGGGCTTATTGATGCGATCGATCTCAATATCCTCTAACTGATTAAGACCGACAATGTAAAGATTACCCAGTAGGCAGGCAGCCAGGGTCCAACCCATCAAAGGCAGCACCACCACCATACCAGGCCAGGCGATCGGGGTCAGCACAATGATCCCCAAACCCACTACACTCAGGGCCGTACCCATCACCGTATGGGGTCGCCAGAATTTCCACAGGCTATAGAGCCAAAGCGGGGCAATTGGACTCCCAGGTAAGGGGCTACCGGACCGGGCGGAGATGGGATCAGGGGGTTTATCGGGCATAGGATCAAGTCTGACCAGAGAGATAGTTATATGTATATATATAGCTTCGGCCAGAACGCTGAAGATACCTGGAAAGAGGGAAAGCCAATACTCCGTTACCCAGGGCTAGGGGTTATCTGCCGATGGGCCAGGGTTACTTAAGATTTTCACCGGGCTTACCCCGCATCGCCTCAATATCTAACCAGGTAATAATGACCCCTGCCACCGGTACCGCCAGAAATAAACCCAGCACTCCGGCAACCGTAGCCCCCACAATTAAGGCAAAAAACATCACCACCGGGTTAATGTTGAGAGAGTCCTTGACCACATAGGGTAATAAAATATTTTCCTGAATCTGTTGCAAAACGACGCAAACTATCAGCGCCTTGAAGGCCAGCCAAATTCCCTGAGATAACAACAACAGAACCACGGTACCAATACCAATGGTGGCCCCAATCCCAGGAATCAAATCAAAGAGTCCAATCACGAGGGCTAAAAAGGCAGGATAGGGTACCCCTAAAATTAAAAACACCAGAAAGGTAGAGAGGCCCAAAAACATAGAAAGGATGGTCAATCCCCAGAAAAAACTCAGCAAATTATGCTGAATCACCCGGTTAAACCGCTCTTTCTGATAGATCGGCATAATGCTCAAAACCCACCACCATATTCTGGCCCCATCCAGCATCATAAATAGGGTCACCACAGCAATTAAGATAGCCACAACGGCATTAGCCAGGGTAGATTGTAAAACTCCCAGGCTGACCGTTAGCATGCCCATGGCCTGGTTTTGCAATTGCAGCTCCAGCCCTTGGATGTTCAGGGGAATATTGAAGCGGGCTAGTAATTTAGCCATACTGGTGAGCCAGGGCACCAGAGTGTTAGAAAAATCCTCCACACTGACAGCCAACTGCTGCCCCTGGGATAGCACTACCGTGCCGAGGGTGAGGGAAAACCCCAGGGTAAGGGCGAGAAAGGTCAGGAAAACTCCAATAATTGCCAGCCGCCTTGGCAGCCAACGACTGAGTCCAGTGGCCAGGTGATTAAGGAGAAAGGCCAAAATGGTGGAACTGACAAAAACCACCACCAGCACCTGAAAATAAACCAACAACTGCACCATGGCCCAACCACTAGCCACCAGCAGTAAAAACCGAATCAGAGCACTACTATGACCCAGGGCTAACCAACGGGGCTCTCGCCCATAGTCGGACAATGGGGGAGTTTTCTCCTGGGGGTTCTCGGTTTGCATCGGCCTAGGGGGTGGGGGAACTCTGCACCAGCACAAAGGGCTGAACAATCAGGGTCTGGAACTGCTTACGGGTCGCTTGGGCCCAAGTTTCCATCTGTAGGGGTGAAGGCCGGGTCAGCAGGGCCTCACTAATCCAGTGGCTGACCCTGGTAACATCGTCCCTGGCGATCGCCAAGCCCACTTCTACCAGATCCAGACCTTCGTCCACCAGCAGCAGCGCTCCCCGATCGGCATGGGGACTGAGCCACCGCCACTCGGCTGGCCCCACCATCTCCGCCAATTCTGCCTTTAATTCTTGGGTCATCGACCAGAATGGATACCATCTATTTGTATTTGAACAGGCTAGCAGAAGTCAGGGGTAGCAACGCATTACTGCCAAGAAGTTACTGCCAAGAAAGTCAAATCAGAAGAATGCTGCCAGGCCCTGACAGGGAGAGGGGTAAAAACTACCGGAGCCGCTAGTTCGTCGGTTCTGGGAGAGGAGTGGCACCCTGGTCGATCAGGTTATCAACAGCGAGGGCAAGGCGGTAGGTCACCGGATTCTGACTTTGACCGATCAGCACGATTTCGTAGTAGCCCGATTGGGGTACCTGTCCCGCCCAGGTATTTTCAGAGGAGTTGGCCAGGAGATAGGGCAGGGTAGGATTGGGGGAGGGTACATATACCGACAGATTAATGGATCCAGGTGGTGCCTGTAGATTCAGCCGCATTAACTGGCCCTGGCGCAGCTGGAGGGTATACACCTGGCCCTGGCCGGGAGCGAGACTGGCCTCGACCTGCTGACCATAGCTACCGGGAGCGAACTCTAACTCCTTCAGGCTCTGCCCCTTGACCAGTTGGGTAAGACTATCCTGGGCCAGCCCCAACCAAAGCTGCCCCAGGGGGGTGTTGGTATCTTGACTCTGGGATGGATCAGGTACAAATTGATGCAATCGACCATCCGCCATAGTGGCCAGGGCCTTGCCACCCACATGGCGCTGGTTAGCCTGGGCTGTCCAACGGTCAAAGTCAGCGCTGCTATAGTGGCCTAGTTGGGCTCTGGCCGCCCCAGTCAGGTTGACTTGCAGCCAGTTGAGGTTAGTCTGGGCAATGCCTAACCACTGGGCCCGATAGGGGGCATCCTCAGGTCGGTCGGTGAGGGGCGTACCTCGCCGCTCAGGATTGTTCTGGTAAAACAGGGCATCGGTCAAATCCACCAGAAAGCTGGGATTGATGCCCAGGGCCTGGGCCCGATCGCGGAGTTCTGCTCGGCCCTGGCTAGGGGTACCAGGCCCCTGAGCAGAGGACGGTGGGGATGGCTTCAGGGCTGTCTTCCAGGCCATAGGATCCAGCCACCACCACAATCCCCCCGCTACCCCCAGCAGCACCAGTAATCCGAACAGGGCCGACCCACAACCAGAAGCGGCAGGACGCCCGGACCTTACCCGGTCTGGTGGGGGCGGGGACAGGGGAATCACCGGGGCGGGTAAGGGAGACCGGGGCGCCACCGCCAGGGTAGGAACAGAACCGGTGGAAGCAACCGCCTGAGGCCCGGCAACAGTCCAGCTGCCCATCCTGGCGCGCAGATCGACCAGCGCTGCAGTCGCACTGGAGAAGCGATCGCCGGAGGGTGGAGCGATCAGCCGGGGTAACACTGACGACAAGGGGCCAGCTAGCACCAGCCGGTCGGGCCAGCCCGGGTGGAGGCGATCGTAAAAAGTATGGGGTTCCTGGCCCGTCAAGAGCACCAGGGCCGTTACCCCCAGGCTACACAAATCATCCCCCGGACCGATGTCGTCCTCGGTCAGCGCCCGATCAGCAGCCAGTCCTGACTGGGGTTGGTCTGTCCTGATCAGTAGGGGCTTGGAGCCAGCGCAACTAACCAGCACCGGTAGACCATCCTGGCGACGCTGAATCAGGTGATCAGGGGTAATCGCTCGATGGACAAGGCCCAACCCATGGAGGTATTGCAGCACCGGCAATAGTTGCAGCACCAACTGGGTGACCTCTGCCTCAGAAAAAAGACTCCCCTGCGATCGCCGCTGATGGAGCAAATCCTGATAGGTAGACCCCTCCACGTAGTCCTGAACCAAAATCAGGTGATCGTCCTGCCGCAATAATTCCCGAAACCGGGGAATTTGAGGGTGATGAATCGGGTAAAGCAGACCAGCGGCCTGGTCAAACCGATCCGCGACTGTCTTAGCCACCAGGGGATCGGCTAACCGGGGGTTAAATTCCCACAGGATACAGAGCTCTTGAAAACGATTCCTATCCTCAGCCAGGTAGGTAGAGATAGGCCCTGCTTCGCCTAACTGCCGCAAAACCCGATAACGCCCCGCCAGGGAAGAACCCCCTGGCTCAGGTGGAGGATTCAAAAATCTATCCACTGTTTTAGCCAGTTGGTAATCTGAGTCAGGCCGTCTTCCGCCGCTGGGCGGTGCTTCAACCCGGCGGGTTCCCCACTGGTCTGCCGCAGGCTTTCCTGAATAAATAACTCCTGCAAATAGATGGGACGGTAACGTTGTCGGGCTTGAGCCGCTTCCAGCCAACGCCGATAGCGATGGATAGCGGCGCGGGGTAAGAGGCCGCTGGGGTGGCGTTGTTGTCGTTCCCAGCGCAGTGCCTGCACCAACAACTGGGTGTGAGTATGGTGGTAAGCCGCATCCTCGCTTAAGGTTCGCAGCAGTTGGTCACCCCCCTGACTACTGGCCAGGGGTAGGCTCACCTGGCGCAGATCAAGCCAGGCAATAGCCCGTAATGGGTCGGGCAAATGTTCCACCTCAACGGTATTCAGCAACACCGGCACAATCCGTTTATTCATGCTCAGGGCAAAGAGTAAACCCTGCAAACAAAGGGCGTTCTGAAGCGTATGGGAAGATAGCAAAATAACGTAGTTGTCAGAGGCTTCAGTAGCTCTAGAAATAGCCATCTCTGGGTCTTCCTGGGGACCTAAATTAGAGTCCCGATCCCACAAACTTAACCCAGCTTCCACCAGTAATTGACGAATCGCCTCGACCGCACTAAGGTTACTTGAGGCCAGGGATAGATCCCGATCTTCGTCGGCATAGGCCAAAAATACCTGAGCTATAGGTTGGTCGATAGGGTCGTTGATTAACTCCAGATCAGCTCGACTGGGAGCGTTATAAGAAGACATCCTCGCCTTTACCTGAACAATTAAGATACACCTGTGCCCATCATACCCATTTCCTAGAATTCCCCCATAATCCCTTCCCCATCTACTCAAATTCCGAGTTTTGGGATAACCTAACAATTTATGGTGTAGCCGTAACCACGGGCAACGGGACGGAGGCGCACCAGAATGCCTAGCCGCCCTCTCCCCATGAGCCATTTCCTTCTCTTTGACAGTGTTTCTGACTTCTCTGAAGGCGTGGCCATGGTGTGTCTCAACAACCACATTGGTTATCTGGATGGCCGGGGCCGTCTGAGCATCACGGTTGCCGATCCTAACGTTGATCTGGCCTCTGCCTATGGGCAGTCTTTAGCGGTGGCCCGGGTTGGTAACTATTACGGGTACCTAAACCGCCAGGGTGGCTGGGGGATCGATGTGCAGTTTCGCCAGGCCAAGCCATTTTCAGAGGGTCTGGCCCCAGTCCAGGGAGGCACCAAGTACGGCTTCCTGAACCTGCTGGGAGAGTGGGTAATTGAGCCCCAGTTTGACCTGGCGGAAGGTTTTAGCAACGGTCGGGCTGTGGTAAAAGTGCAGGATAGCTATGGTTTTATAGATACCCAGGGGGCTTGGGTGATCGCCCCAACCCTGAAGGATGCTTGGGGTTTTTCCGAGTCTCTGGCGGTGGTTCGCCAGGAGGACCTCTATGGGTACATAGATACCCAGGGAGCCGTGGCGATCGCCCCTCAGTACCCTGGAGCCTTTAACTTTTCGTCGGGGTTAGCCCGCGTCCGCCAGGGCGACCAGTTTGGTTATATTAACCGGCATGGGGATCTGGTGATTGCGGCTACCCTGGACTTCGCTGCAGACTTTTCCAATGGCTTGGCGGCTGTTTTGGTAGAGGGTAAGTGGGGCTATATCGATGCTACGGGGGCCCTCCCCATTCCTCCCCAGGTTGACTACGCGGCCGACTTCTCAGAAGGGTTGGCGGCTGTGCAGGTAGACGGGCGTTACGGTTACATAAACAATCAGGGTGACTGGATTGTCAACCCAACCTATCATAATGCAGGTAAATTCTCTGAAGGCTTGGCCCGGGTACAGGTAGATAACCGCTGGGGCTTTATCGACCGGACAGGAACGCCCCTGACTCCTGACCTACCCCAAGGGTGGCTAGATTAGGCCGCCCTACCCAAGAAAAGGTAGGGATATTACCCCTTTAAATGGGGATGAATAGGCAGGCTCTCCCCCCCACCCAGCGCTAGGATCAAAGCATGGGGAGCTCTATCCCTTAAACTAGCGCTTCAGGTGAGGAGGTTGCTATGGTTAACCTCAACTCCACTCCTACCCCAAAAGCTCCCGACTCTGCCAGCTTCGTTGAAGCTCCTGTCCCAATCCTCTCACCCTGGTCCAATTCGGGTGAACCCCAGTCAGCCTATAGCAGTCAACGCCAGCAGATGGTGCACCAGCAATTGATGGGACGAGGGATAACCGATGCCAGGGTTCTAGATGCCATGCTGAGGGTGCCCCGCCACCGCTTTGTCCCCCCCAGTGAAGTTCAATGCGCCTACTGGGATCAACCCCTACCCACCAGCCACGGGCAGACCATCTCCCAGCCTTACATTGTTGCCTTCATGACCAATATAGCTGCCATTCCAGCCCAGGGTCGAGTTCTGGAGGTAGGCACGGGGTCAGGCTACCAGGCGGCAATTCTGGCAGAGTTGGCGGCAACCGTCTACTCGGTAGAAATTATTGACTCCCTGGCCCAACAGGCCCAGAAGACGTTAGAACAACTGGGTTACCAAAATATTCATATCAAACAGGGTAATGGTTACGAAGGCTGGCCAGAACATGCTCCCTACGACGCCATTCTGGTTACCGCTGCCCCCACTCGAGTGCCCTCAGCCCTGGTCGATCAACTGGCCATGGGAGGGAAACTGGTGGTGCCAGTTGGTTACTCTAGCCAGACGATCCTGGTGATTACTCGCCATCTAACCGGGGTGTCAACCGAATATACAATCCCAGTGCGGTTTGTACCGATGATCGGGGAGGGGAGAGGGGCTGAGGCTGCCCCACCAGCGGGGATGAACCCGCCATCGGGTAGACCTGAGTAGGGATATCTCGCCTTGGCCAGACTCCAGGCCAGCCTTTACCCTCGTAATATGGGCTAGTTAAGTGGGGTAAGTGCTGACCTATGGGATTTTTCGACTCTGAGATCATTCAGCAGGAAGCCATGAAGCTATTTCAGGATTATCAGTCCCTGATGCAGCTAGGGGGTAACTACGGCAAGTTTGATCGTGAAGGTAAAAAGATGTTCATCGATCAAATGGAAGGGATGATGGATCGCTATCACATCTTTATGAAGCGATTTGAACTCTCGGAAGACTTTATGGCGAAGATGAGTGTAGAACAATTAAAAACCCAGTTGGGGCAATTTGGTATGACCCCCGACACCATGTTTGAACAAATGCGGCAAACCCTAGAACGAATGAAAGCTGAGCTGGATCCTTAGCGATCGCGGCCAGACTGTCTGGGGGCATGCCGATATGGCTTTGGTCAGAACCCTGAGGACAGCATGGATAGACCGCAGCGAAGGCTAGCTCGGGGTTCTGACTCGCCGCCAAGGGTGGTAAAAATTTGATCGTCTTTACACCCTGACTGGAACTACGCCGAGCCCGGGCCCATAACTTAAGGCCGTGGCTGCACTAAACGCTGGAGGCGACGCAGGTCAACCCAGGTCAACCCCTTAAGGAAATAAATCACACTGGTGAGTAGGGCCAGGAGTAGATAAAAGATCCGAATCGCCCAACCAGCGCCATTAAATACCAGTGAAAATACTCCGGGTTCAACGGCGCTAAAGCGAGTCAATTCAGAACGAAACCACTTCTGGTCTTCGGTCATGCGGCGAAGTTCAGCAACGGTGTCAGGCATAATCGGGATTTTGGCCGTGGCGCAGTAGTATGCGAAAAATCCTTTCTGACCAGTTTCTTGCTCCAGGGCTAAATTAGCCAGGACGATGACCTCCTGGCGTGAGGCTCCCGCCTCAGGCTGATTGATTAGGTGGGCCAACCACAGGTGGTAGCGAAAACCATAGCTGCTGAAAAAAACCAGGGGAAAGGCAAGGACCAGGGCAATAAATTTCAGACCTAGAGGGGTTTTAGCTGGCAGATACCAAGAGGCCGCTCCCATGGCCAGACCCAAGAGAACGAACACAGGAATATTCATGACTTCCATAATCTCAAGGCTTCGCAGCCACCCACCGACCAGGGGCAGGGAATAGCCATAAAGTTCTGCTAACCCGGTCAATAGGAGCCTCAGACCCAAGAGAATAGCAACTATGCCTGCTACCGCTAACGGGTACCGGGGGAGTATGGATGGCAATGGTAGGAGACTCATGGATAGGGATCAGACCATCAGAGCAACGTGGAGTAAGGTATGGCTTTGACCATCAAGCTGAGGACAGCGTTAATCCCCCAGAGGGGGGAGTGAGCAGGGAATCTGCCTCACCGCAAAGGGTAGGGGACGGCTTTAGCAAATATCTTTAGATGGAATCGCCTCGTCAATCCCCCTTTCTAGCCCCTTACCACACCCAACTGATGGGTTGATTTTACAAAGAAACTCCTGGGGTTAATGGGAATCTGGGGAGATCTGGAGCAACCGGGCTAATTGGGCCTGCGCCTTGGTGGCCCAGGCAGGATTACCCTGGGTAATATACAGGTTTTTAGCATACTCTAAAACCGTCCGGGCTTCATCTAGACGACCCAGTTGAACAAAGGCCAAACCCGCACTGTAGTAGGCATCGGCGTAACTGCCACTGAGCTGGGTAGCTTGGCGGAAAGAGTCCAGGGCAGCCTCGGTATGGCCCTGGTTAAAACGGGCAATGCCAAGATTATAGTGGGCCTGGGGGTACTGGGGTTGGATCGCTAAAGCCTTTTGGAGGGCAGCTTCGGCCTGGGCATTTTGCCCCTGCTGCAGGTATATCAGACCCTGCTGAAAGTAGGGTTCAGGAGCTTGGGGGCTGGTGGTACTGGCTTGCTGGAGGGCGGTTAGAGCTTCGCGGCTACGGCCCTGGGCTTGCAGCACCAGACCCAGGTTGTAGTAGGCGTTGCTCAAATCGGGTTGAATAGCGATCGCCCGGCGCAGATAGGCCTCCGCCTGGACCAGATTATTCCCTTCAATCAGAGCACCGCCCAGGTTAGCGTAGGCCATAGCGAAGTTAGGGTCGAGGCGAATCGCCTGCCAAAAAGCTGAGGCGGCGGCCTGTAGTTCGCCTCGCTGGCGCAGGGCCAAACCCAGGTTATACTGGGCCGCCGCCAGATCAGGATTAAGCCCGATCGCCCGTTGGAATTCTGCGATCGCCGGTTCTATCTGACCTTGCTGAATCAGGGATAATCCTTGATTGAGAGCTGCCTCCGCAGCGGTTGGATCGGGAGTGGCGGCCCTGACCGCCGTCTGGCTCCAAGCCAGGACCGTCGGCAGGGCTTGGCCACCGCCCACAACCATCAGGGTGGCCCCCACCTGCAGCAGCCTTCTTATCCCCATCTTCGCCATCGGATGCGTCCTTTTTCTGGTTAACAGGATTTTCAAACCAGATGTCTAACGACTATAGCAGTCGTCAGTCCGGTTAGGACAAGACTGGAACGCCATTTTCTAAGGATTTCGTCTTTCCTGGAACCCATTTCTTCCCAAGGGGTTCAGGTTCGTCCCTCACCAGTTAAGGTTTCTTAATAACCAGTTCTACTTCCATCCTCCCTGGAACCCATTTCTTCCCAAGGAGTCCAGGTTTGTCCACCATTTGAACTAACTGGCTACCGCTCTCTTTAGTTACGTCCCTGGCAATTTTGACCCATCTCCATGCATCGGACAGGGCATGGTGCTAACCCCATACCAATCCTGCAGCCAGGTCTGCATCTGGGCAATTTCCTGCCGCTGGGTGTTGGCGATGTTCTGAGCAAAGGGCTGGACCGCCTGATGTTTAACCAGGCCGTGGTGAACCAGATGCTGCGCCATCATCACCGCCTCCTGATGGTGCATCACCATACCTTCCAAAAAGGCTCGATCCAGGGCATTCCCCTTTAACTGACTGAGATCGCCCATCATGGGCCTATAGGTAAGATTGGTCTTCTGGCCTGGATACCACTCTCCTAGCCAGGTTTCCATTTGCTTGATTTCCGCTGTTTGGACCGTAATAATGGCCTGGGCAAACTGCCGCATCTCAGGCCGATCGCTGAACTCTAACACCCGTTGAGCCGTATCAATGGCTTCCTGGTGGTGGGGAATCATCAGGCTGAGAAACTCAAACTCGTTGTTGGCCTGCATCATTGGCATCATCCCCCCGTGGTGGCCCTGGGCTAGGGGCATGGACCAGCCCAGGCGACCCAGTTGCCCCAGGGGGTTGGCCCTGGAGGGTGAGGCCAGGTAGGCAACGGCGATCGCGCCAGCGGCGGCCAGACTAACACCGGCGATCGCGGCGAAGGATCTCTTGGGTAAGCGCATCGAATATCCTCCTTCAAGGCTATGGTTCTAGTCTAGACCCTCCCCAGGGCTGGAGAGTCTAGGGGTAACCGTACCCAGAAA
>JBMOHM010000075.1:0-13244 GCA_049317845.1 Nodosilinea sp.
TACCCTGCCAGGGTTAAGCTGGCTACAGCGGGCTTCCCATGCCTTGGGTATTCTTTACTGGTTTCTTTGCTTCTCCCGCATTGTGTTTTTAGTCATGCCCCTGGCCTATCTGTGGTTTGATCTGGCACCGTTGCGGGCCACCGTTGACCAGGTGCTGGTGTTCTTTGTACCCTACTATATTTGCAATATCCTGGCGATGTCTTGGTTAACGGCGGGTCGGCGCTCTGCCCTTTGGTCAGACGTGTATGAAACAATCCTCTGTTTTCCCCTGGCCTTAACGGTTTTACGCACCCTCCGGCAACCCTTTGGCCGGGGCTTTTCCGTCACCCCTAAAGGCATTACCGGTCACCAAATTCAAGTTAATTGGGCGCTGATGTCTCCCCTAGTGGTCTTGCTAACCCTGTCAATCCTTGGCCTGGGAATGCGGCTAGTCAATGCTCCATGGAGTACGGACAATCCTGACAGTTTGATCATTAATATGGTTTGGACCGGCTATAACCTGATGTTGTTGCAAATCTGTATGCTGGTTGCAGTTGATGTTCCCCAGCGGCAATATCCCCGCTTTCAGCACCCCATCCCCTGCCAAATTTGGGTTGGGGAAGGTTGGCTTCCGGGGCAGATTGTGAATTTGTCAGAAGGGGGGCTGGCGGCTATTTTCCCTAACCTACCCAACCCATTACCCCGATCGCGTCGAATTCAGTGTCGAATTCCTAGCCTGGGTCTGACCCTGGAGGCAAGGGTTAGAAATCAAGACACCCTACCCAGCGGGGCAGAACGGTTAGCGATGCAATTTGCTGATCTGCCCTTGGCAGCCAAGCGGGTGCTGATTGAATGTCTCTATACCCAACCGGGCATGTGGCGGGAGCAACAAGTGCCAGAATATACTACGGCCTGGGCACTGATCCGATCGGTTTTCCGTTGGTATTCCCTGGCGGTAACCCGTTAAGGTAGGGCCTGGATCACCACACTGGAGCCAGAGGTCATCTTCTAATTCTTCTCAGAGAAGTTTGACCACATCCCCCAGTAGGGATTTCTCTCACTTTAGCTGCGATCGCTAGATGCGATCGCAACGGCCCAGCCGGAGCATCAGGGCATCAAGCATGGCTAAATCGGCAAAGCCTCCCCCCCGGCCTGAACCAAACCCCCCCGCCTGGAGGGATTCCCTCCAGGACAACTGCCAGTACCAGAGGGCGGGTAGGTGGCCGGGAGGGGCATCAAGACTAAAGTTTAGGAAGTCATAGAATTTAAAGAAAGCCAGGGGACGGGGTAGGGTCACCATCAACCACCCTACCTGCTGGAAAAAAGGATGGGGATTGAGCAGGTTGTAATGGGTGGGGTCAAACTGCTGATCCAACTGGTGATAGAGCCGTTGTTGCACCGAAAAGCCAAAGTTGCCCTGACTGGCCCTGACCCAGAGATAGTCCAGGTCATGGAGTACCTGGCAGGGCACCTGGGCCAGGGTCAGGGCGGTCAGGTGGCCGACTCGGGATTGATTGACAGCGGCAAGCAGAAGGGATTGGGTAACCCGGTCAGCGGCCTGCCATTCCTCGGCTTCCAGCAGGGTGACCAGATCATTGAGGCCCCAGTCTTGACTAATTAGCATCGGGTTTCTTGCCCTCTGGGCTGAGAGTACGTTTGGTTTCTAAAGGTAAACATTGGTTTAACCGTTTCATGACGACTCTTACCAGGATCTCGCTAACGCTATAGCCGGCTTCCAGGCTGGCGCAACACCAGCGCCAGGTGGGTAAATGACCCGGGGGGGCGCTGCTGTTGAAGCTCAGGCTTTTGTAGGGCTTCTGGCCCAGGGGCCGACCTACGGATTGACTACCCCACTCAACGGCCCTAAGAAAATCGGTGGGTCGGTTTTGGGCTTGCTGATAGACCTGCTGCTGACTTTTAAATCCAAATTGTCCCTGACTATAGAGATGCCACAGTCGATCGATGGTGCATAGATCGACACAGGAAAATTGGCTAATCATCTCGGCATTGAGGGGTTGGCGATCGGGACTCAAGGCCTGGAAGATAGCATTTTCAGTTTCCTGATCTGCCCCGCGCCAGTCCCTCAGCCAGAGCAACTGCCGCAGACGGCTATAGTCCACCCCGGCATCGGAGGTAATCGGCCCATAGAGTTCGCTTCTAATGGCTTCTTCCATTTCTAAGGCCAGTTCTGGATTGATCTCCCACAGTTGACGGGCCTGTTCTAAGCGGCCCTGATCAAAGGTGGCGGCATAGAGACTGGTGGCCAGGGCCTGGCGAACCATGGCCCGATACTGGTCCAGGTGTTGCAGTCGATCCAACTGTTGTTGTTGCTGGTTATCCCTTTCCTGCACCAACAGCTCTTCCTGGCGGGCTTTTTCCGCCGCCTTTTGCTGACGCAGGGCGGTTGCGGCGATCTGCACCTGTTGCAGTTGATCCTGGTAAATTTCCCTGGCATCCAAGGGGGGTAGGCCCAGGTTGTCGGCCAGTTCCTCCAGGGTTTGCCAGGTTTGATCCGATAGGGGGCAGGCCCGACCCATTTCCATCACCAGCACCTGCTGAAAGTACTGACGTTTTTCTACCAGGGTTTGGTAGGGACCCTGGGCGATCGCCTTGAGGTGTTCCGCCACCTCTACCGATAGGCCCAGGTGTTGGCGCAACACCTCCAGGTTAGCCACTTCGGCAGGGGAAAACTCCCCCTGGGTACGGCTGTAGATCAGGGCCTTACCCAGGAAAATCCGCTGGGGTGGGAGTAGGGCTTCTGCCACCGCCAGGATACCGGCCAGGTCCTCCGAACGATGGGTCTGCACCTGCAAGCGCAGGGGACCCTGGTAGATCAGCACCAGGGTTTCCAGGGGGCGGTGATCGAGGCGATCGCAGAGACGTTTGAGAATGGACCGCAGGCGATCGCCATCGGCTTCGAACTGCACCCCATCCTGCACCAGGGTCTCCCCCCGTTGCCCCTGGGAAAAGCGCAACCGGGTTTGCTGTAAACCATGTAAATCCCGGAGATCCTCGTAGAGGTAATGGACCTCCTCCGCCAGTTGATCGACGCCCAGGTCAGGCTCTATGACCTTAATCAAGAATCCCAATTGGGATGGTGGGTGAGCATCCCTGACCATAGGGGTTAACCAGCCCGCAAAGACAACTAGCCACTGTTATAGCAGTTGATGTCTGCCCTGAACCATTTCTATGGGGGTAGCTGGGCTAACCGACTCCTCCCGAGGGATAGCCGCGGTCAGCACCAGGGGATAAAAAATAACCGGAAGGGCTCCCACCCTTCCGGTTATGGTATTTGTCTGCAGGTCTGAGTGGAGGTCTGGCCCGTTCTGTTGTAGCCGTTGCCGTAGAGTTTGCTGTCGCTTTCGCAGTTGTCGTTGGCGGGCCGATCCACCCCGTCCTTTCCGATTACGACCGGGGCTACGGGGTGATTCCCAACGTTTCAGGTGTTGGCTCATGGTGGCAGCTGAAGGTATCCTTCAGTAGACATTACCGATATCTATGACTCTATGGTAGCAAGGGATTGGGCTGGGGTGGGGGGTCAGGCGATCGCCCCCAGGTAAATGCTCCAGGGCAACACCAGAAAACCCAGAACCAGGGCGATGGCCACCACCAGACTGGCGGCGTAGGCCAGGGATCTAACTCCGGCTTGCAGCAGGCCTAGGGACTGTAGCCCACTCCAGAGGCCATGGCGTAGGTGCAGACCTAAGGCCAGCAAGGCCAGGGTGTAGGCCACCAGGTAGGTGGGGCTGTGAAACACCTGAATCACCAGGCGGGCCAGGTCGCGGATGGTTTCTCCCTGCCCCTGGGTAGGGTAATAGGGACCCAGCTTAAAGGTCACCAGATGGCTCACCAAAAAGATGGCCAACCCCCCACCGGTTAGGATCATGGTGCGAGAACTGATGGATTGGTAACTGTTAGTGCCCACAGATTGGTATTCCTGGTAGGGCTCTGGCCGGGAGCGCCGCCGATTCAGAAAAATTTCTACACCGACCATAACGTGGAGGAACAGGGCGATGGCCAGGCCCAACTCCAGGGCCCGCAAAAATAATCCCCAGCTTTCCAGGTGGTGGGCGTAGGCGTTATAGGCTTGGGAACCGGCAAACAGCCATAGATTACCCACCAGGTGGACCACCACAAAGGTGGCCAGGGTCAGCCCCGTCAGCCCAGAAATCACCTTTTTGCCAATCGGCGATCGGTAAAACCGCAACAGCGGAGAGGGGGAGGCGGACGGCTTAGGGGAGGGGGCTTTCAGAACGTTCGTCATGGTATTGCGGGATGGATTAGCCCCAGGGGGGACTGGCAAGGGATCAGGGCTGGGCGGCCACCGCCCACCAGGCCAGGGCGTAGGGTTGTATCGGCTGATTGTGACTCTGCTGGTGATACACCACCCTTAGTTTATATCGCCCGGTTTGGGGAATTTTGTAGAAGATATGCTCAACGCTATCGACCTGACTCTCCGATGACCAAATATTGTCACGGATATCCTCTGCGTCGATGGGTAACAGGTAGAGGTCCAGGTTATTGAGCCCCTCGTCTGCAAAGCTTTCGCCCCGGTCGTAGAGCCCATTGCCATTGCTATCCACCAGCTCAACCCGGCGTTGCCAGGTGAGGGTGGCCGATAGGTAGCTACCGGCCTTGAGGGGGGGCGTCAAGAGGTAGTCCTGCACCGTCTCGGATCCGTCCCAGGCTAACTGACTTAGGGTCCAGCCCATGGGGGGGACTGGACCGGGGGCAAAGGCTCCTGCCACCAGCTGCTGGTAGGCCCGGTAGGCATTCAGGTGACCGGTCCCCAGGTCGCGGTGCAGGGGAATGGCGCGATCGCGGTAGGCATCGGAATCCAGCCAGTTCTGATTATGGTTATCCAGTAGGGTCCGGCTCATCCCCAGCCGCAGCCCATCCCCAGTATCTTGCAATTTATCGGCGGAATTCAGCAGGACCGCCTTCATAACCATGGGATCGCGGCCCCCCAGGGACCAGTTAGCCACCCCGGCCCGCCACTGCCGATCAACCAGTTCTTGCAGCAGGGCAATGACGCCAACCACGTGGGGAGCGGCAAAACTGGTGCCACTCCCTACCTGCCCCAAACCATCGGGATCCAGTAGGGAAATCTGACTACCAGGGGCCACCAGATTAATTGATCGACGTGGGCCTTCATCCTTTTCTGGCCCTGGGGACTGGGGCGATCGGACGGTTGGTTCACTGCCGAGGTTGGCAAAGTCAACCTCGGTAAAGACTCCCCCTACCCGGCGAGAATAGGCCACGTTAATGCCATTGAAGTTGTCGGTGGGAATGGGAATCCCCCCCCGGCCCTGATTACCAGCAATAACGTAGAGGGTATGGTGAACTCGAGATGACCAGTCGATGCATTGGGTCAGCAGGGCATTGCCATCCAGCAGAGGCTGGGGGCGGGGGTCTCGGCTCAGGGGTTCCCCAAAGCTGAAGTTAATGGCGCGCACATCGCCGCCATTTTGGAGGGCCACCGCCTGGGCCGCCAGACACTCCTCTGGCTGGGCGCTAATAGTCTCTGTCGGGCCAACCGCACTGGAGTAAAGCAGGGCTTCAGGGGCAACGCCAGGATAGCGCTTATCCCGACTAATCATGATACCAGCGACATTGGCGGCATGACCATCCACATCCTCATCGGGTAGGGCCCAACCGGTCAGCCGCAAGACCCGCCGCACCGCTACCGGCATCTCTTCGTAGGCGATTTTATCCAGCCCAAATTGACTGGGTCGGCCCATTTCCACCTGACCGATGGCGATTTTCCTACCCGTTAACCGGTAGGGCGCCTGGTGCAAGCGTAGGGCATCAATGCCCTGGGGACCCATCGATGTAGACTGGGCTTGGACGGATGGAGTCAGGGGTAGGAGGCTGGCGAGGGCGAGGGTGATGATCGGGCCGATTGCCAACCGACTCCTACCCTGATCCACTAAAGTCATACCGACCCCTCTCTATACCTGAGCAAACTCTAACCTAAAGCCCTCTAGTTTTTTCAGAATGTCCTCAGGGTTCTGACCAAAGCTAGGGAAACCATATATATCACTTCGTTGCGGATCCCGGTCAGTACCCCCAGAAAACGGGAAAATAGGGGTAGGAAGCAGGATTAAAAACCCTCTTCAGCCGCGCTTCGCCCCAGGTCAGCGGGCAGGAGGATAAACCGATGCTGGCGCTTACCTTGACCTACCACGACAGCCTTTACCTATGCACCGAATTGGGTGCCTTGGGGTTAGTCCTACTCTTTTACTGGTTGGTCCTTAAGCATGACCAGTCTGGCCGTTCGGCTTGAGGCTGCAGCCATCTCGCCAGGCCACTCCCTCCTGAGGGCTTTGACCGCCCCTGGGGGGCTTGAGGAACCCACCTGCTTGTTCAGCCATCTCTACGGGAGATCGGGTTATGTACGAAAAAATCTTAGTCGCCTTAGATCCGGGCCCTGGGGCGGATGCGGTTTTCGCCCAGGCTGTAGCCCTGGCCAGGTCCATGCCAGCCGCCTTGATGTTGGTCCATAGCCTCTCCGGCGAAGAGTAGGGAAGGGCCCTGGCGGTCCCCCCAGCCATCGGTGCCCTTGATTGGGCGACGGGGACGGCAGCGGATATGGAGCTGTGGCAGCAGGAATGGGCACGCTACCAGGGCCCCAGCCTGGATCGCCTGCGCCATCTGGCTAGCCAGGCCAGCCTGGCGGGGTTAGAGGTGGAGTTCCGTCAGTTGATCGACCATCCCGGCAAGGCCATCTGTAAAACCGCCCAAAGTTGGGGTGCCGATCTGATTGTCATGGGCCGCTGCGATCGCACCGACCTGGCGGAGGCGGCCCTGGGCAGCGTGGCCAGCTACGTCATGCACCGGGCTCCCTGTTCGGTGCTACTGGTGAAAACCGCTGTTCCCCAGGCGGGCCAGCCATCGACTCTGGATCGGCCCCTAGAAAACCTGGGGCACAAAACTGCCGTGGAGACCGTAGGGAACGTGGTGGGGTAATTTAAGCCTGGCCAGGGGGCCAGCCGTGATCTCCCGACCGTCCAGGATCACCACGTCGGAACAGCGGCGTTCGCCACTATAGACCATGGCAATCACCCAGCCATCGTCCTCAGTTTGGGCCTGGGGACGGGGGATAAATAGGGGTTCCCCCACAAAGCCTCGGGGCGCGGCGCTCCATACCTGGCTCTGGCGGGTGTGGGTGTCGAATTTTAGCAACGCCTGCAGGGGGGCATTCCCCGCAGGGGCATGGGCGGCACCGATAAACAGGTAACGATAGGACTGACCCACCCGGTCGGGATGGAGGACGGGAAACTCCACACAACGGGAAATCAGCGGTTCGGACTGGGCGGTACCCGCCTGCAGGTCGATGTTAAATCGCCACAGTTGCCCCTCCGGTAGCTGGTCAAAGTCTACGGCGGTGTAGTCCGTACCCCCCTCAAGGCGGGGAAATTCCCCGTAGCAGACCGAATCGACCACCACCTGCCCAGCCTCCTCAAAGGCATTGCCATGGTGGAAGACAAAGCAGGAGTTGGTATCGATCACCTGCACCGGGGCTCCGCCCTGGCGCGGGATGAGAATAATTTTGGTGGGCTGGTGGGGGTTAAAGCTGAGGCATTCTGCCGCTCCTTTTAGGCCCAGTAAAAAGGGTAGGGGGCCAAAGCTCACCGGATTTTGAAAGAAGATGGCGTAGTTGGGGGTGAGGGCAAAGTCGTGGAGAAAGGCAAAGCCAGGAATACTATGGCTGTGCTGACTGATCACCGATCCCTGCAGGTCAAACTCGTAGAGGGTGATTTTTGTGGAAAGGCCAGGCTTGGCGGAAAATCCCACCAGGCGGGGCTGGCCATGGTGACCGGGGTCAACTTTGGGGTGAGCGGTAAAGGACCCGCCAGGGGGAATCAGTCCGTTGAGATCATCCAGGCCCAGGGTTTCCAGGGTGGCCGGGTGAAGCCGATGGGGTTGGGCAGCTTCCCAGAGGGCGAGGAGTTTGTCGGCCCAGTAAATGACGTGGGTATTAGCGATATTTTTGAGGCGCAGATCAAAGGCATTAGCCACCAGTCCGCCTGGCTTTTGGCTGCCGAAGACACCCCGATAGAGGGGTTTTTTGGCCCTTTGCTCGGCCCGGTAGCCCGCCGTCTGCACGTAGCGATTCCGAAAGTAGGCCTGACCTTGGTTAAAGCTAAGGCTACAAATCATGCCATCGCCATCGAAGGGATGTTTGACGGGCTGACCATAGACCTCCAGTAAGCCCGGGCCGTTGCGAAAGACAGTGCCCAGTAGATCGGTCGGGATTGCCCCTTCGATATCGGTAATGGGGTAGCTGAACTCTTCGGGCTGGGAACGGTAGCCACTGCACCAATCTTCCAGGGAGTAGGTGGCTGGGGTGGGTTGGGCTTGGGTCGTGGTCATAATTACAAAATCCAGTGAGGGCGGTAGGCAGAATCGGGTCAGCAGTCAGGTTCAACGGTTGGCAATGGAATAACCAGGGGATCCAGGCTGAGGGTCGGGGGCGCTGGGGATCTGGTCAATTCCCCCAGGTGGGCCACCGCCAGGCTAGGGGCGGCCCCGTCCCCGGTTTCACTCTGGGATGAGGCGGCGGGCAGTAAAAACAACAATGGCAGGGGCAGCAGGGTGGTGAGGTTGGTAATTAGCACCAGTTGCCAGAGGTGGTCAAAGTTGGTTTCGGTGACGCCTAACCAGTGGGTCAGCAAGGCCCCCAGTTCGTGGGATGTCAATCCTGCCAGGTTGAGGATGGACATCAACAGGGCAAAGAGGGTGGCTTCTACGCCGGGGGGACAGAGGCGGGCCGACAGCACCAGCACCGGCATGAAGGCAATTTCCCCCATAACTGTTAGGACCAGGCTATCCCCCAGACTAAACCAGCGATCGTCAATGCCCAGGCTACGGTTGGTGTGGGTGACCAGAATCAGCATGGTCATGCCCACCAGGCAGGAAAGCACCGTAGACCAGGCGAAAATCTGCCGGAAGGGGACATCCCGCAAAAACCGCTGGAATACCCAGATACCGATCAGGGCTGCCACACTGCTAACCAGCCGCACCCGCCCCAGAAACTCGGGCTCAAACCCCAGATCATTGGTGGTGAAAAAGAAAAAAGCGGCATCCGCACTGGGGGTGGCCTGCCAGAGAAATATAAATAAAGAGGGCATCCAGATGGGGCGCTGGCGCACCGCTCCCCACAGTTGCCCCACCTGGGTCTGCAGCACCCCCCAGGTGGATCTATTGGCGATCGGCTCTTCGCCAATCAGGCCCGCCACCAGAGTAATCAGCAGGGGAAAGCTAGCCGTAATGGCAAACACCACCCGGCTGTCGAACTGTTCTAACAACAGCCCCCCCAGGTAGGCGGTGATCAGACCCCCCACAGCCGACGCTCCCCAGCATAGGGACTGGAGCGTTCCAGCATCGGCCAGGGATTCGCCCCGGGCTCGTTCCACTACCAGGGAATCGACAATTACGTCGCTAACCGCCACCGAGAGGGAGGTGCAGGTAATCGCCGCGATCGCCGCCCAGGTGGAGTTAACCACCGTGGCCAGCGCCAGCCAGGCGATCATCCCCAGGAGGCCCGACAAAATCAGATAGGGCCGTCGCCGGTAACCCAGCACCGGTAGACCATCGGACATAAAGCCAAACAGGGGCTTGATTGTCCAGGGTAGGGCGGCAATGCCGGTCAGGGCGGCGACCGATGCCGGGCTCAGGCCCAAATCATCCTTGAGGAAAAAACTCACCGCCAGCCGAGCCAACCCCAATACTCCCTGGACAAAATAGACCAGTAAGATCGCCACGAGTTCTGAGGTTAGGGGCTGGCCCTGGAGTAAACGGGTCTCAATGAACCCCTTAAAACCGCTGGAGGAAGAGGACAGAGCCATAGACAGGCAAAGAAAAAATTTGTTAAGAAATGTCAATTAATTTCTATCATAGCTTCTCCCCGCCCTGGCTACCAGGGCCAGGGTTGACAGACGGGCGGCAAAGGGTGATACAACTATGCAAACCCTTAATTTGGGCAAGGTATGGGGTTTCCCTGCAGTGGTGAAGGTATTTATGGTGGCTTTGGTGTCCTGGCTTAACTCGGCTAAGAAACTTTGGAGGGGTCAGCAACGGCGGCGGATTTTACAGTTCTTGAGTCTGTTTACGGTTTGCCTGCTGGTGGTAACCGGCTGTAGCGGTAAGCCGACTCCCACCGGCAAAGCCCCCGTCAGCGGCCAACAGCCGGGCCGGATCAGCCTGGGCACCACCCTCACCGCCCGTACCCTTGACCCCGCCGACGCCTACGAAACCTTTCCAGGCATCTTGCTCTACAACCTGGGCGATCGCCTCTACACCTATACCCCTGGCACCACCCAACTGGTTCCCCAACTGGCCACCACCCTGCCGCAGGTGAGTGGTGACGGTCTCACCTACACCATTGCCCTGCGGCAGGGGGTTAAGCTCCACGATGGCACCGCCTTTAACGCGGAGGTGATGGCCTTTTCGATCCGCCGGTTTATGGAAAATGGGGGACGTCCGGCCTTTTTATTGGCGGAGAAGATTAAAGCCGTTAAAGCCACGGGGGAAAACCAGCTCACCATTACCTTGAAGGCTCCCTTTGCCGCCTTTCCCGCCCTCCTCAGTTTTTCTGGCATCACTCCGGTTTCCCCCGCCAGCTACGCAATTGGGGCGGGTAAGTTTAAGCCCGATAGCTTTGTGGGAACGGGGCCTTACAAGCTAGCCAGCTTTAGTAGTGACTCCATTAAGCTGGATGCGAACCCAGCCTATTGGGGCCCGACTCCCGCTAACCAGGGTATTGATATTCAAATTTTCAGCAGCCCCGCTAACCTCTACAACAGCTTTAAGACCGGCAGTTTGGATATTGCCTACCAGACCCTCGATCCAGAACAGATTGCCAGCCTCGAGCGAGATGGCCAGAAGGGCGGGTGGCAGGTGATTCAGGCGGGCACCAATGTGATTAACTACATGTCCCTGAATCGCACCAGTAAGCCCCTGGATGATGTCAGGGTACGCCAGGCGATCGCCGCCATGGTAGACCGCCCCCTACTCAATCAGCGGGTCTTTAAGGGCCAGGCCGAACCCCTCTATAGCCTGATTCCCCCCAGTTTTGACGTGGCCCAGCCAGTGTTTAAGCAGGCCTACGGTGATGGTAACTTTGACAAGGCCAAAACCTTGTTGAATCAGGCGGGCTTTTCTGAAAGTAATCCCCTCACCGTTGAAGTTTGGTATCCCTCTGCCTCCACTACCCGCAGCGTCGTGGCTAATACCCTGAAGGAAGCGATCGAGAAGGGGCTGCCGGGGTTAGTCACCGTCAGTGTTCAGAATACGGAGGGGGCGACCCTCTGGGATAACGTGGGCAAGGGTATTTACCCCATTGTGCTGTCTAATTGGTATCCCGACTACTACGACCCCGATACCTTTATTCAGCCCTTTTTAAGCTGTGAAACTGGCGCAGAGGCAACGGGCTGTAAGCAGGGAGCGTCCCAGGCGAATGGGTCTTTTTACTACAATCCCCAGGCCAATGCCCTGGTCACTCAGCAACAAGGAGCGCAGGACCCCGCCGCCCGGGCTAAGCTCCTGGGTCAGCTGCAGGACCTGATGGTTAAGGATGTGCCCTACATACCCCTCTGGCAAAATAAGGATTATGTCTTCGCTAAGACCGGGCTTAAGCATGTCAAAATTGAGCCGACCCAGCAGTTTCTGTTGTGGCAAATTGGCCGTTCTTAAGGGGAAGAATCGCAAAAACTGCGGTGAAAACAGGAAAAACCTATGGCTTCTTCCATGGATTTTGGGCTTACACCTGGTCAGCGGCTGTAGGGGGAAAACCCTGCCGCCCCCAGCGGTGACGCCCCCACCCCCCCAGGCCGTTAAGCTTTCTACCCAGGCTGTGATTACTAAGGTGACTTTATTGCCCAGGGAAGAAAAGCTTCCTGCCATTGGGGTTAGCCCTGCTTCCAATCGGGATATTGGGTTTGCTACGGTATTTCTAAGTTTAGAGAACCATCACGAGCAGAAACAAACCATCACGATTCAAAAGATTGAGATTCAAAGTGGATCTGGCCGTCAGGTGCAGCCCTTTGCCTTTGAAGCCAGACAGATTGAATTGAAGCCGTTGGAAAACTCGGTTATAGATGTTCACTTAACCAATAAAACGGGGTATTTGGGAGGGGAGGCTGTTAAGGCTGTGGTTACCTATCAGGTTGGTAACCAGGTGCAGATGATGGGGTCGGAGGTCGTTGATGTTGATAGACGATAATAGTTGGGGAGATAGGTTGGGCTAGCTTCGGGTGATTCGAGCGGTTCTAAACCCAATTCTGCCCTGCGAGCAGTTAAGCTGGAAAGCTAGGATGTATCCCGGAAACTGTACCGAGGAATAAGATAGAATCGCTGCCCAGTTAAACCTCGGATAGGGTTGTCGCTCGGTATCTGATGAACCCCAAACAGACTTTGGGCATTGCTTTTCCCCTTACTGTCCGCCATCTTCCGCTGATAGGCTAGAAAAGACGGCGTTTGGGTGAAAAACACGCCAAAGGCGCTCAATGCCGCATCTTCCATCCCATAGCGCCTATTCTTACCCTTGCGTTTGTCCGGTAGCGACGACAACCGCTGGCGAAACGAGCTCACTAGCCTGTCAAATAAACCCCGCTCTTTCAACAGCTCTGGCTCTCTTTGGTCTCTCAGATGGCATTACCATACCTCTATTCCTGGCCGTTGAATAGCTTTTTGTCAAAATGAGAATTGCTGGAGTCAATGACGATCGCTTGTGTTTGTACAGATTCATCACCTATAATCAAAGACCGTGCACATTTGCAGGTTCTATGAACGCAGAACAAGTCATCCGCTCCATTGAGGCGGAACAATTAAAGCAAGACCTGCCTGATATTTACGTGGGCGACACTATTCGTGTTGGCGTGCGTATTCAGGAAGGTGGAAAGGAGCGGATCCAGCCCTACGAGGGTACGGTGATAGCCATGCGTAATGGCGGTATTAATCGTACTATTACCGTACGCAAAATCTTCCAGGGGGTTGGGGTAGAAAGGGTTTTTCTGCTTCATGCTCCTAAGGTGGCCGACATTACCGTGGTCAGACGCGGTAAGGCCCGACGGGCTAAGCTTTACTATCTGCGAGATCGGGTAGGTAAGGCGACTCGTTTAAAACAGCGGTTTGATCGCCCGATCAAGTAAACTTGATTTAGATTGGATCGTTTTTAGTTTGCTTGTCAGTCCAGCTACGATCCCAGGCGTCCTTAGTTCAGTTGGTAGAACGCGGGTCTCCAAAACCCGATGTCGGGGGTT
>JBMOHM010000076.1:0-12756 GCA_049317845.1 Nodosilinea sp.
AGGCTCCCTTGCCCCCATGGGCCCGTGTCACACCCGTGGTGCTACCCAGTTCGTGGCCCATCAACAGGGTAAAGGTGCCATCCAGGTTGTCAAAGGCACCCAGCCCATCGGGAATACCCACCATCTTGTAGCCGTTGCTGGTGGCGTCGCCTGTGGTTAGAATCGAGGTCACCTTTACCCCCGTAGCGGAGGCCACTGGAATCACGTAGGGACTTTGGGTACTACTAGGGCCGGTCAGGGTAGTTGCCATAGATAAAGCCTCGATGTGGTAATGAATGGTTTTGTGATAATTAAGTAAATCCACGTAGATTCTACGGATCGCATCGTGATCTTGGGTTAAGCAGAGACTAAGGTCTGACTAAGCCATGAATATCAATCCAAAAAGCTTAAGGATTTCTTTGGAAACCATCTGGAGTTATCCAGTTATGAGCACTCTACAAGGGTAGGAATCGCTACAGACAGCCAAGTTGTCAACAGCACAGCAAAAGACCTCAAGAGCCCAAAATCTTCAAAAAATCACCCTATCAAGCAAGGCCTTTGATGCCCTTTATCTACCTAATTCTCTGCCTAAGATATTAAGTCATTGGCAACCATGAACATCTTCTACTAAATGGAAGCTCCTCGTATATCTTGATTTTTTCTAAATCGATTCTTATTCTTTTCTTAATATTTTAGACCCATAATCCGTAGGGTTTATTTTTTTGGTTATCAGGTCTTTCTCAAATTATTCCTTAGTTTTTGCTATTTAATTTGATCTAGATTCTGAATCTTGATATGATTTCTTCATCTGGCTATATATAGAAAATCTAAGACTTGGGACTTAACTTGAGTTACAAGAATAATTGAAAAAATGTTCTGCGTTTTCTGTCATTATTTTTTTGTTATTTGTTGACAAGATTAATCAAAAAGACAACATTCTAGGAAATTTTATCGTCAAATTCAAAATGAGTTTTTAGATATTTTTCAATTGTAGTTTTTTGAATTTCTATCTTTAGTCTAAATTTTAGATTAAGTATCCTAACGCTAAAAGCATAGGAATCGAAGAAGTAGTCTTAGAAAATTATCTTTGGTCAAATTTAATGCAAAATCCACCTTCCTCTCAAGTCAGTTTGCCAAAGTTATCTTTTGGATTAATCACTCCGAGTTATGCCCAAGACTTTGAACGATGTAGATTACTTTGTAAGACCCGAAAAAGATTTTTACCAGAGTTTGTCAAGCATTACATTGTTGTTGACTCTAGAGATCTATCATTATTTAAAATTCTAAGTGACTTTAATACAGAAATTCTGGTAGTAGAGGATATCTTACCCTGGTGGATAAAGCGCTTACCATTTTCTAAGCAAGGTTGGGTAAGCTTTAAAGGTCTACCTATTCGAAATTGGATACTACAGCAACTAGTTAAGCTGTCTATTGCTTCCATTCTCGAGGAAGATATTCTTGGCTTCGTCGATTCCGACGTGGCTTTTATTCGAGCCTTTGATCCCTCTAGTTTTATCCAAAAAGACCAGGTACGACTTTACCGTAATCCAAGCTCTATTCCTAGAGAATGGAAAAATTTTAGTAGATGGTATAAAACTTCTTCTAGACTGCTGGGAGTACCTGAGACGATCTATCCTGCTCCAAACTTTATCGGCGACTTAATTACCTGGCGTAGAAGCCTTGTTCTTAAGCTTCATCATTATTTGGAGGTTCGTTTTCAGCGGCATTGGTTAGAAACCCTAGCGAATACCTTGCATTGGTCAGAGTATATTCTTTACGGCATGTTCATTGAGCACGTATTAAAACAAGAGGCTGGTCATTACTATGATCCTGTCTGTCCGGCATTGCAATATTTTTCTACTCAACCAATGACTGACCAGGAACTAAAAACATTCCTAGAGAAAATTCAGCCAGAGCAAATTATGATAATGATCTCGGCTAAGGCAAAGATCAATCCTCAACGTTATGCACACCTGTTGTAATCTACCGTTAATTAAATTTTACATTTCACCGTCCTTTTATAGCGGTTTTCGATAGAGTGAGACACTCAATTGCCCAATCCTACCCCCCAGCGGCTGGCCGTTAGGGTTTCATGCTGTACCCCCCCTTGATAAGGGGGGACAGGGGGGGTGATCATATCGCACTTCACCCGAGTGAAATCCGCTATAGAAAAACTCAAGAGCTACTATACCTTTCAGTTAAAAGTTCCTGACCATGAACTAGAGCCAGCCTATCTTAAAGCTTAGCTCTACCGATTCATAAGGCGTTTCCCTATGAAGATTAAGACCCACCCAATATATAGCTGTAGCCATTCAGCTCAAGACACCTGGTAAGGCTCTGGGTCTCAGCCTATAGCAAGTGACATAACACTCTCGTCCTAACCGGACTGGCAACAACTATAACTGAACTCCAGTTCTAGTAGCTACTAAAGTTTTAATCCATGATTCCAAGACTAAGGTCTTCACCAGCAACTTAATCATTAACCGACAGAGACCTATTAGTTAAATCTCTACTGCCTACCCCTAAGAGAATAGTTAATCGCAGAAAGTTCATCTATCGATCGTACTCAACAGAATTTTTGATCTTGTTGCTCAACGATGGAGGGGGTAAGACTTATCTCGTCACCTCTCGATCTGGCAAGTGGTATAACATCGACTACCGCTACTGGGTAAATGAATGCCAGTCTACTCGTACCTACGGCTAGGATAGACTAGCTTCTCGTTCACGTCTGATGCGAACATCTTTACTCCTTTCCAAACATTCCTTTGCACCCTACAATAAATTTTAAAATAAACAGTTAATAATGTAGTGCCAGGGTTGGCCGAGCGGATTAGGCAGCGAACTCATAATTCGCCCCAGGCAGGTTCAACTCCTGCACCCTGGATTATAAAAATATGGGTTAAAGGGAAAGATTGCTGAGAGGCATTCTCAGAGGTTGTTTGAAAAGCCAAAGATAGTCTCAAACTATACCTGTAGAGTAGGATAGACTCCTCGGAATTCAATATTTTGGCTACCTCTTGGCGGCAAAATATACCTGGGACAGCCCTTTTCAAACAGCCTCTCAAGCTAGTCCTTGACGGCATAGATAGAACTATTCTTAATGAGGTAGACAGTTGGCTAGGGTGGCTCCACCGAAAAAAGAGATACCTTACTATTTATTTTTCCTACTTACCATCAAGATTGCGATCGCCTATGCGGGAAAGCCGCTATAGTTAGCCTATGTTCGTGGTATACGCTTAAGACTACCTATGGGCTTGAAACTATAGCCGTAGCCATGGTTAACGGGGCCAAGGCGAGCCAGAACGCCTCCCCAGGTTCCGCTTTCCCTGGTCCATCCTGTTCTCAGTGTTCTGGCCAAAGCTATATATTCCTCCAAAAGACCGCTATGAATCCTGCTGTCGCCTTAACCTTGATCCTGTTGTCTCTCATGATTGGTACGGGTGTGGTCAGTGCATCCTGGGGGTTCACCGCGGGTCGGCAAGCCCTGGGTGTGATTCGTCAACCCGATGCTCGACCCACCAGTGGAACCCCCATCAATCGTGAGTCTGGGGCGAAAGGTCAGGGTCAATTGGTGTTGGCCAAAGAAGCCGATATCTTGGAGCGGGTTAAGGTGTTGACCAGTGGTGGTGGCCAGTAACAGGGTGGGGCTTGGGCCCATTGTAACGGTCTCCTATGTACCCTTTAGCGCTACCCTTGGGTTTGATCGTTCCCGACACTCTGACCGCCAGTGCTATCGCTTCCCGTTTAATGGCGGTATCCCTCTTAATTGGAATTAATGCGTTTTTTGTTGCGGCTGAATTTTCCATAGTTTCTGTACGTCGTTCCCGCATTAGTCAATTGGTTTCACAGGGAGATGTTCAATCTAGAACAGTCCAGTACTTACAGCGCAACCTAGATCGCTTGCTATCCACAACCCAATTGGGAATTACCCTTTCCAGTTTAGCCCTGGGCTGGATCGGGGAAAGTACCATGGCGGTGATTTTGGCTTTTTGGCTCAGCCATAGCCCCCTCACCCGGGGCCAGGGAGAATCTCTAGCCCATGGGATTGCCATTCCTACAGCCTTTTTGCTGGTCGCTTACTTGCAAATCGTCCTGGGAGAGCTATGTCCTAAATCTCTGGCCATGCTCTATCCGGAGGAACTGGCCCGCTATCTAGCCCCCCTCAGCCTGACGATCGCGCGGTTATTTAATCCATTTATCTGGATTTTGAACCAATCTACCCGGTGCCTACTGCGTCTGGTCAGAATCCAGTACAGCGATCAATTCAGCTACAGTCGGCTGACCCCCGAGGAACTCCAGTTGATCATCCGCAATACAACTGAGATTCCTGACCTGGAAGCAGAAGAACGAGAGCTGCTAAACAATGTGTTTGAATTTCGCGATGTGGCGGCTGGAGAAATCATGGTTCCCCGTACCCAGATCCATGCGGTTAGTGTTTCAGCCCAGCTCGCAGACCTATTGCAAACCGTAGCCACCACAGAGCATTCCCGCTACCCAGTGATCGGTGATTCCATTGATGATATTGAAGGTGTTGTTGATCTTAAGCATCTTCTAGGCCCCTTAGCGCGAGAAGAAATTACCCTGGCTACATCCATTCAGCCCTGGGTGAGACCGGCTCGCTTTGTGCTTGAACATACCCCCTTGCATGAAATTTTGGCGACGATTCAACGCACCGGGCAGGAACTAGTGATTGTGGTAGATGAATTTGGTGGCACTGCGGGTCTACTCACCTTGCGGGATTTAACGACGGAGATTATTGGAGAAGTCCATGGTCCTAATCGGCAGGTAGCCAGCCTGGTGCAACGCCTGGATGAGAGTACCTATCGGGTTAGGGCCCAGGTAGATCTCGACACAGTGAATGAACTGTTGGGACTGGAGTTGCCCTATAGTGATAACTATCAAACCTTAGGAGGGTTTTTGATTCACCAAATGCAAAAAATTCCCCAACCGGGTGAGACCTGTACCTATGGGGGACATCAGTGGACTGTCCTATCGACCCAGGGACCTAGATTGCAGGATATCCTTGTGAAAAGGATAGACACCATGGCGGTTTAGCTATGTAATGCTACTCCTTATAAAACCATCCCTTAGCCTTGCCAGTATAATTTTTGTCCCCATTAAGGAGGGACAGACGTGCACAATAAAACTGTTCAGTCTTCATCACTATTAGATATGACGTCTTCCCGAAATTTGCCTGACCCGATTCGTGTCGGTGTAATTGGTGTTGGTAATATGGGACAGCACCACACTCGGGTACTCAGCCGTTTTAAGGATGTGGAGCTGGTGGGTATTTCTGACCTAAATGTGGAACGGGGGTTAGACACAGCCGGTAAGTATCGAGTCCGTTTCTTTGAAGAATATCAGGATTTGCTAGGCCATGTAGATGCGGTATGTATAGCTGTACCTACCCGGTTCCATCACAGCGTGGGCATGGCCTGTCTGCAATCTGGCATTCACGTTTTAATTGAAAAACCCATAGCAGCTAGTATTGCTGAAGCTGAGTCCCTGGTGAATGCCGCCGTAGAGGCCAATTGTATTTTGCAAGTTGGCCATATTGAGCGCTTTAATCCTGCCTTTCAGGAGCTGCATAAAGTCCTAAAGACAGAAAAACTGCTGGCCATTGAAGCTCGTCGCATGAGCCCCTATTCCCAACGGGCCAACGATGTCTCAGTGGTTCTCGACTTAATGATCCACGATATTGACTTACTCCTGGAATTGGCCGGATCAGGTGTTTCTACCTTGACAGCCAGCGGCGGACGGGTGACTGACTCTGACTACCTTGACTACGTTACCGCCACCCTGGGTTTTAGTAATGGAATTGTGGCTACGCTAACCGCCAGTAAGGTAACCCACCGTAAAATTCGGACGATTACCGCCCATTGCAAAAATTCCCTGACCGAGGCCGATTTTCTCAATAACGAGATTTTAATTCACCGTCAGACTACCGCTGATTGCTCCGCCGACTACGGCCAGGTACTCTACCGCCAGGACGGTTTAATTGAAAAGGTTTATACCAGTAACATTGAGCCCCTCCATGCCGAACTGGAACATTTTATTAACTGTGTTCGGGGCGGGGAACCACCCTCGGTCGGCGGTGAACAAGCTCTTAAGGCCTTACGATTAGCCAGTCTCATTGAACAGATGGCCGTAGACGAGAAGCCCTGGCAACCCGTTGACCTGAGGGCTGCAGGTATTGATGTACCCCTATCGGTGTAGCCCTATCTAGGGTTTTACCAAAATAGGGGTGCCAATCCTGATGTGATCGTAAAGCTTACGGATATCTTTTTCCAGCATGCGTACACAACCGTGGGATACGGCTTCACCGATCAGGGTTTCCTGGTTGGTGCCGTGAATGCCAATGTGGTAGTCTCCTTTCACTAAGAATCCAATCCACCGTGATCCCAGGGGGTTATCTGGCCCTGGCTGAATCGCCTGTTTGGTAATTGGATGTTGCCAGATTGGATTAATACGCATGGTTTGGACAGCAAAATCACCAGAGGGTGTACGCCAGTCTGCCTGGCCAATGGCAATGGGAGCTTTCATCAGCACCTGACTGTTCTGGTAAAGGGTGAGGCGGCGCTGGCTCAGAACTATTTCAATACGGGTATTGGTGGAAATCAGGGAACGGGGGGCCTGGCTAAGGGGGGTGGTGAGTCTTTGCAGGGCAGCGGATTGAAACCGGTTATGGGCTGGCTGGCGATCGCCATCGCCGTAGTCATGCCAGGTTGTCCAGGCCAGCAAGGCTGCCGCCCCGTAACACAAAACCACCACACAGCGATGCAGCGGAGAAGGCCCGATCATGCTGTTGTCAGGGGGGCGGAGAGAATGGTCATCATGGCCTCTAGCCAATACGCCTCACGATAGATAGGTCAACTCACCAGTCAGCCTTGGATTGCTATGATTAAAGTCAACTATATCGGGAAACAAAGCGGTGGCGGTAAAACCAGATTGGTTAAGGGTCAAGGCTCCTCAGTGGGAACGGGTAGGGGCAGTCAAGGCAATTCTTCAAGACCTGGGCCTGAATACGGTCTGTGAAGAGGCCTCCTGTCCTAATATTGGCGAGTGCTTTCAAGCTGGGACAGCTACTTTTTTAATTATGGGACCGGCCTGTACCCGCGCCTGCCCCTACTGCGATATCGACTTTGAAAAATATCCCCAAGCCCTTGACCCTAGCGAACCCCTCCGCCTGGCAGAATCAGTACGGCGCCTGGGCCTTAAGCACGTGGTGATTACCTCGGTGAATCGCGACGATTTAGAGGATGGTGGGGCTAGCCAGTTTGTAGCCTGCCTTAGGGCAGTCAGAGAACATTCCCCCGCCACTACCATTGAAGTTCTGATTCCCGATCTGTGTGGCAACTGGAAGGCCCTGGCCACCATCCTCACAGCTCGGCCAGACGTACTTAACCACAATACGGAAACCGTACCGCGACTCTACCGCCGGGTTCGGCCCCAGGGAGATTACCAGCGCTCCTTAGAACTACTGGAGCGCACCCGCGACCTGGCCCCGTCAGTTTATACGAAATCAGGTTTGATGGTCGGCCTGGGGGAAACCGATGAAGAGGTAGGCCAGGTTATGGACGATCTCCGTCGGGTCAATTGCGATATTCTGACCCTGGGGCAATACCTGCAACCCAGTCCCAAGCATCTACCCGTCCATGCATTTGTTACGCCCGATCAATTTCAACGGTGGCGCCAGGTAGGGGAGACTAAGGGCTTTTTACAGGTGGTATCCTCACCCCTGACCCGTAGCTCTTACCACGCCGAGGCCGTACAAACCCTGATGACCCAGCATCCCCGCAGCTAGGCTCGCCTCAGCTATAGCTTTCGCCAGAGACGACCGAGGGGATGGGTTACGGCAGTCGCCAGTCCGGTTAGGACAAGACGGCGATGACATTGGCGATGGGCTAAGACCCGCAGCCTGGCTCGGTGTCCTCAGCTAAATGGCTACAGCTATAGGTGTATGGCTCGCCACGGACCATCCTGTCTGGCCTGACCAGGTAGGAAAAAGCCAGGGCCCAGCCCATCGGGGGCGCAGGACCTGGGAAAAAGTATTAAAAATAGCCTGGGATGGATCTATTGACGGCAAAATAAATCTAGCTTGCTTACCCTCCATTGGTAATCCGTATTTTTATGCGACCGATTCGTACTTTTAACGTTACTCCAGCCCTACCTCAGCGTCTGGAGGCTCTTCGGAGCCTTGCCTATAACCTGCATTGGGATTGGGACGTGGAGACCGTAGACCTGTTTCGTCGCCTTGATGCTGATCTGTGGCAGTCGAGCCGCTATAACCCGGTGCTGATGTTAGGCACCATCAGCCAGGATCGGTTGAACGACGTTACGGAGGATGATGGCTTTTTGGCCCAGATGGACCGGGCGGCCCAGCGATTGGAAGATTACTTAAATAATCGCCTCTGGTATAAGAAGCATCGTCTGACGCCGGTCCATGGAGAGCGGTATGCCTACTTCTCTATGGAGTTTGGCCTAACCTCCTGCATGCCCGTTTACTCAGGGGGACTCGGGGTACTAGCGGGAGATCACCTGAAGTCGGCCAGTGACCTTGGCCTACCCCTGGTGGGGGTGGGTTTGCTCTATCAGGAAGGTTACTTCGCCCAATACCTCAACGCTGATGGCTGGCAGCAAGAGCGCTATCCCATTAATGACTTCTACAACATGCCCCTCCATTTAGAGCGGGATGACCAGGGAGCAGAATTACGAATTGGGGTGGAGTATCCTGGCCGCACCGTTTATGCCCGGATCTGGCGAGTGCAGGTGGGAACCGTGCCCCTGTACCTTCTAGATACCAACATTGAGCCCAATAACCAGTATGACCAGGATATCTGCGATCGCCTCTACGGTGGCGACATTGATATGCGTATTCACCAGGAAATCATGCTGGGAATTGGCGGTATTCGCATGCTCAAGGCCCTGGGGCTGAACCCGACCGCTTACCATATGAATGAAGGCCATTCCGCCTTTATGGCTTTGGAACGGATTCGGGTCTTCATGGAGGAAGATGGCCTGAGTTTCTCTGAGGCCCTCCAGGTAGCCCAGGCCAGTCAGATGTTTACCACCCACACTCCGGTCCCAGCCGGTATTGACCTGTTTCCCCCCGATAAGGTGCTGCACTACCTGGGGCGTTACCGTCAGCGCTTTGGTCTGGGGGATGATGAATTTCTAGCCCTGGGCCGCACCCACACCGGTAATTTCTCAGCCCCCTTTAGTATGGCGGTGCTGGCTATTAAAACCGCTACCTTCATCAATGGCGTCAGTAAGCTCCATGCAGAGGTTTCCCGCGCCATGTTTGGCGAACTCTGGTCTGAGCTCCCCCTGAGTGAGGTGCCGGTCTATGCCATCACTAACGGCGTCCACGCCCGTAGTTGTGTCGCCAGACCTACCCAAGCCCTCTACGATCGCTACCTGGGCCCTAGCTGGTCTGAGGCCGGTTCTGGCGCTTCTCTCTGGAAGCGGGTACACGCCATTCCCGACGAAGAACTCTGGCGTAACCATGAGCAGTGCCGATCTAATCTGGTGGTAACAGTGCGGGAACGGCTGACCCACAGCTTGCTGGAACGGGGGGCCTCAGCCCGGGAACTGAAGCAAGCCCAGGAATGTCTCGATCCCTTCGTACTGACCATTGGCTTTGCCCGACGATTTGCCACCTATAAACGAGCCACCCTCTTCCTCCACAATCTAGAGCGCATCCGCAAAATTATTAACGGTGATGGCGACGGCCGTCGAGTGCAGTTTGTAATTGCCGGCAAGGCTCACCCCAAGGACATTCCTGGGAAAGAACTGATCCGCAGCATCATCCACTTTACCCGGGATGAAGGACTCCACCAATCCATTGTCTTTGTCCCCAACTACGATATTCACCTTTCCCGGGATATGGTGGCCGGTTGTGATGTCTGGTTGAACAACCCCCGTCGCCCCCGGGAGGCCTCGGGCACCAGCGGTATGAAGGCGGCCATGAATGGACTGCCCAATCTCAGTGTCCTGGATGGTTGGTGGGACGAAGCCGATTACATTCGCACCGGTTGGCCCATCGGTCATGGAGAAGATTACGACGATCCTGACTACCAGGATGATGTGGAGGCTAACGCTCTCTACGAAATCCTAGAAAAGGAGGTGGTTCCCCTTTTCTATGATCGGGACAAGGAAGAAATTCCCCGGGGTTGGGTGGCCAAAATGAAGGAAGCCATTTACTTCAACACCCCCATGTTTAACACCGCTCGTATGGTCAAAGACTACGCCAATCAAGGCTACTTTGCCGCCAGTGATCGGGCCCAGGTGCTAATTTCCCAAAATTATGGTCCTGGCAAAGAATTAGCGGTGTGGAAATCTCGCTTACAAGAGCACTGGTACGACATGCGTATTGAGGAAATTGTTATATCCGATACCAGCAATTTGCGCGTCAACCAGCCCTTTAAAGTCATAGCCCGCCTGCAATTAGGGGCAATTACCCCTGAGGATATTCAGGTTGAACTTTATCGGGGCAGTATCGCCGTTGACGGTGAAATCCACACGGGCGTGGCTACTCCCATGATCTACCAAGGAGAAGATCAGCAGGGCAAGAGTTGCTATAGCATTGAAGTCGAGTACACCTCCAGTGGGTTACAGGGACTGTCCCTGCGGATTTTGCCCCAGCATCGCTACTTAAACAGCTCCTACGATTTGAAGATGATTTTGTGGGCTAACCCCGATCAGGTATCGATTAAGTCCGATCTGGTGGCCATATCCTAGGGGCTAATTATCCCAATCCTATTCAGGGCTATGGCGGCGGTTGCCATGGCCCTGCCCTATTCTGATTGGGTAAAGTAGTGTACTATTTTTAAAGTTTTAGCAGATTTATAGCCCTAGCCACCTGCAAGGAGGCGGAGGCGAGCCAGAATGTTGCCTGGCATTCGTTTTTTCATGTCTCTTAATATGGGACAAGTCTGTCAGTTAAGAGACATGAAATTGACTAATCAACCGGGTCCTAGGCGTTCTGACAGAAACTATACTGCCACCACTACCAAATGGGGCCACGGTAGGATAGATCCCTGAGTCGATGCAGGACAGACGAGGATGACGGGATTGATAGGGTCTTTCGTCCCCAGTAATGGGTGGCTACACGGCCATAACCCCAATCCAGGGGCGTAGTATTTTTATGGACGGGTGAATTAGTCATAATCGGGAAATAGTTAAAGTTGAGTTAAAGATGTATATAGTGGATAGGAGTATTTTGATCGATTTATATAGTGGATTGGAGTAAAGTACATAGTTACTCTGTTTCTCCTAATTTAGAAGGGATAAGGTAACTGCTGTAGAGTCTCATCTCTCTAAAAATCCGGCATATTTGCCTGCTAATAATGAAGATTACCTTTGTAATTCCATGCTTGACGATTTCCGGGGGTATTAGGGTGGTTGCCACCCATGCAAAATACCTACGAGATAAAGGGCACGATGTTTTTATAATTGTTCCTAAGCCGAAGCATAGGCATTTTCTACCATCCCTTCGATCCTTTATTAAAAATAGATCTTTTCTCACCGATGATTATTCTGATTCTGTTTATTTTGAAATAAATCAGTTATCAGTCCATATCTCAAAGACTTCTAATATTGAAGAATCCGATCTGCCAGATGCTGATTTTATTGTGGCAACCTGGTGGGAGACTGCGGAATGGATAGCCAAATTTTCCGATAGAAAAGGACAAAAAATATATTTTGTCCAGCATCATGAAATAGTCATTGATCACCAGCGCCAGAATCGCGTCAAAGCTACCTATAGGCTGCCGTTTCCAAAGGTGACCATTTCTCAGTGGTTAGTTAATTTAATGATTGAAGAATATGGAAATGATAGAAATGATGTCTATTTAGTCCCTAATAGTGTCGATACAAGTTTGTTTAACGCCCAGGCTCGGAACAAAAACCTTAAACCGGTCATCGGCTTTATGTATTCTGATCTGGCCTGGAAAGGGTCGGATATTTGCCTGGGAGCTATTCAGTTAGTCAGAGATAGGTTTCCAGAGGTGAGTGTGGTTGCCTTTAGCTCTGTTTATTCATCTTCTAAAATTCCTCTTCCCGCTGAAGTGGATTTCAGTTTTAGACCTCCTCAAAATACCATTCGAGATATTTACGCCTCCTGTGATGTTTGGTTATGTGGTTCCCGGTCGGAGGGGTTTAGTTTACCCATTCTTGAGGCTATGGCCTGCCGTTGTCCAGTAGTTTCGGTGTCAACTGGTATAGCTCCTGAGATTATCAGGCCAGGCATTAATGGTTTTCTTGCTCCTGTAGAGGATATTGAGAGCCTAGCTTTTTATTTAATTAAAGTTCTTCAACTACCTGACTTCCAGTGGCAATTGATGTCGAATGCTGCCTATGAAACCGCCACTGGTTACACCTGGGATGACGCCGCCTCTCTCTTGGAAGAAGCCCTGGTAAAGATCCATCGGTCAGTCGACAGAGACCTCTCTAGGAAGATTGCCGATAGCTCAGCCCCTTAGGGTTACGGCACTCCTGAAGCTTGGAAAACTTATTGGTTTTAAGGGTATGCCAGAATGCTTAGAACTCCCTAAATGGGTCAAAGCGAGGGCTGGGAGGCGTTCCGGCCAAAACTACACTTTGCCACAGCGGTTTGGCATGACGGTGGTGCTGCCCCGGGTGCGGGCGAAGCAAAAGGGCGCCCAGAGGGAATCTGATTACTGACTCTTCGACGGAAAGCGCCCCTGATGGAGGGATTGGGTCAATTATATGACCCAGTAGTGATGCAACTCAAACTTTTGCGATGTTTATTTATGG
>JBMOHM010000077.1:0-12700 GCA_049317845.1 Nodosilinea sp.
TGTTTTAGGGTCAAACCTAACGAGGGTTCGAATCCCTCCCTCTCCGTTGAGTTTCTGGCTTTTTAAATCTTTACCAGACACCAGGTTTAGATGAGCTAAGCGATTTGGCCTTAACCAGAATTGGTAGAGCTATATGCCCTAGTTTTGAAAGGCCCATCATAAAGGAAAGTGATAATTTTTGTCAGCATTGTAGAATAGAGATATTTGACCAGGGCAAATCCTGTGGAACTAAGAAAATTGCCTTTTCAAAATTCTGCTTCCATTGTGGTAGGTCAAACGAAGAAAACACCTCTCTAACGGTCCCCATCCTTGAATAGAGCGAAGGGAACGGGGCGATTGGCCAGGCAGCGCTACCTCCCGGTTACCCAAATGTTGATTCCATCAACCCCTGTCCAACTTAAAGGTTACCGAAGATAGGAATTCCTTTAGGAAAAATCGATTTATTAAAGGAATTTACTATGAATGACTTTCTTCATCTAATCCTTTTCCTTACCACCCTAGGATCGTCGAGTTGTGTTCGACCCAGTGCGAACTGCGTCTGAGCCAGACCAGATTCGACTATATCTAAAGTGTCGCCCATGCTAGGCATATCCATCTGACCATCGTCTTAAATCTGGTGACTCTGCTGGGTAACCCTCTACGGGGTAGGGTCTGTCGGGTGTATGGAGAGTGATCAGAATTTTGTGTAAATCCTGGTTCTGGGAAGGAGAAATCAATGGTTCTAACCTGATCTGGCCTGGTTTTCTGAATACTCCCAGTCTGCACACTAATCGCGTCAACACAGCCATTCATGAAACCCTTTGTGATCTGCTGAACGACAGGCCAGGTATTGACCAACCCTTTGATGGGTTGCCAGCCCACAGCAGTTAGGGTAAACCCCTGATCCGGCAGCTTTATAGCAAGTTGAAAGACCGGGGCCTGAAGCTCTGGCTATATCCAGACCATCCTGGCCCCAGATCCAACAGCTTTACGAAAACCCAGCCCACGGCATCAAGGTAGTCTCTAAGCTGATTTCTGGCTCTCTTAACCGTTAGGAGGTGTAGGGTAGGGAGGAGTGGTGCAGAATAATCCGTAAGTTACCATTATCATCCTTCAAAAATTGCCAGGTCTTGTCTACGGTGACAACCTTACCGTCTTTATCAGTCAAGATTACATTACCCATGGTGGTGGCTGTATCACCAGAAATGAAGATACCTGTATTTTTGATTTCTACTTTTCGCCAGCCCTTTAAGGCAAAACCTTTGTCCACAGGGAAAGCCGGGTCACCTCCTACAAAGTAGGCCAGAGCACCAGCCCGAGTCGTACGGAAGGTTTGGGGATGCAAGGTCAAAGTTGGCTTAAACAGAACGGCACCGAATTGGTACCCATAGGCTTTGTCAATCACCTCTTCAGCCAGTGCCCTGGCCGCCTCTATACCCTTGGTTTCGTAGGTTGTGGAGATGGCCACCAAGGCGTCTCCCCAGGCTCTTTGAGCGGCTAACACCTCTTCTTCGGTAATGGCTCTATTAACCACCACTGTAGACTGACTGGTAGAAACCACCCCTGAACTACGGGAGTCAGCCATCGATGCGGGGCTAACCAATAAGGTTCCAGATGCAACGGTAGCGGCAGCCAGAAAAGTAGAAATGTTGGCCTTAATGTTTAGTATTTTCATTGGTTAATATTCAGGTAAATCCATCCCATTAAATCCTATTAATTAAGCAATTTCAGCCCTAAACCTTTCAATTAATTCTATTGAAGGAATAATAGGATTACTGGAAATTCCTATGCTTTAGTGAAAAGGTTCCATGGCAAATAAAGGACTAAAGGTAATTTAAGGTCTGGGCCAGAGTGCATTGATGTCAGGTAAAGTCCGGTAGTCGTTCTCAATTACCCTTGTCCATTAGTATGGCTACGGATATAGCAATTCTTATCCGGAATAGTTTTCTATCCCGGATTAATCGCTGCTACCTATAGGTCCTAATAGGGTAGAAGCCTGGCTAAAAGACCTTCCTATAAAATCAAACTGACAACTGGTGGCAGGGTAAAGTCACCTAGGGTTTGTAATCTGCGCAACTTGACGAATCAACTTTTTTTGAAATGATGAAGGTGCAGGGGTCTTTGGGGCGGGGCTGGTGATCTCAGGGTCAATGCCCCCACAGGGGCGATCGCGGGCCCGTTCATTTTGAGGATTTTCCCGATGGTAAAGGTCGGTATTAACGGTTTTGGCCGCATTGGTCGGTTGGTTTTACGGGCGGGCTGGGCTTTTCCAGAGTTGGACTTTGTCCACCTTAACGACCTCAAGGCGGGAGCCGAGGTGGCGGCCCACCTGTTGAAATTTGATTCTGTCCATGGCCGCTGGGCTCCCCAGGTGGTTGCCACCACTGCCGACCAACTGACCATCGATGGTATCCCCCTCAGCCTTAGCCAGCGGCCATCCCCTGGCCAGGTGCCCTGGACTGACTACGGGATCGATCTGGTGCTGGAGTGCTCCGGTCAGTTTCGTACCCCAGAAACCCTGGCCCCCTACTTCGAGGGGGGAGTGCAGAAGGTGATTGTGGCGGCCCCGGTCAAGGCAGGGGCCCTAAATGTGGTCTACGGTATTAATGACCATCTTTACGACCCTGGTCAGCACCACCTGCTGACGGCGGCCTCCTGTACCACCAACTGTCTGGCTCCGGTGGTGAAGGTGATCCATGAAAGTTTGGGGATTCACCATGGGGTGATTACCACGATCCACGACCAGACCAATACCCAGACCATTGTGGATGCCCCCCACAAAGACCTGCGTCGGGCCCGGGCCACGGGGTTGTCCCTGATTCCTACGACTACGGGATCGGCCACCGCCATCACCCTGATCTATCCAGAACTCCAGGGTAAGCTCAATGGGCTGGCGGTGCGGGTGCCCCTGTTAAACGCCTCCCTCACCGACTGTGTCTTCGAGGTGGGCCGTCCCACGACGGTGGCTGAGGTCAACCAACTTTTCCAGGCTGCCGCCGAGGGGCCTCTGGCAGGGATCCTCGGTTACGAAGAGCGGCCCCTGGTGTCGGTGGACTATAAGGACGACCCGCGATCGGCCATTGTCGACGCGTTGTCCACCATGGTCGTTGATGGCACCCAGGTGAAGGTCCTGGCCTGGTACGACAACGAATGGGGCTACGCCAGTCGCATGGCCGATCTGGCCCGTAAAGTGGCCGCTAGCCTTTGATCCAACCCTGGCTTTGATGGCCCTGTCCCGAATTCCATCCTTTTCCCCTGCTTGCCATGACAGCCTCCTCCCTACCCACCGCTAGCCTGCGCAACTACGCCATTATCACCGCCGCCTATTGGGGGTTTACCATCACCGATGGAGCCCTGCGCATGATGGTGCTACTCCACTTCCATGTGCTGGGTTACCGCCCCTTTGAAATTGCTATGCTCTTCCTGTTTTACGAGGTCTTTGGCGTAGTCACCAACTTTTTAGGGGGTTGGATTGGTTCCCAAATCGGCCTGCGTCAAACCCTCTACGGAGGGATTTTACTGCAAATCCTGGCTCTGCTGATGTTGGCTGGACTGAATTCGACTTGGGTTGCATCCATCCAGGTGGCCTACGTTATGGTGGCCCAGGCTGGCTCCGGCATAGCTAAGGATCTCACCAAGATGAGCGCTAAAAGCGCCATTCGTTTGGTGGTGCCCCGGAATGCCCCCTCCCGACTGTTTAAGTGGGTGGCAGTGCTAACCGGCTCTAAAAACGCCCTGAAGGGGGCCGGTTTTTTTGTGGGGGCCGCCCTGCTCCAGTTACTAGGCTTTGTCCCAGCCCTGCTTATGCAGGCGGCGATGCTAGGGGTAATTTTTCTTTCTGGGGCTCTGTTGCCGGCCCAGATGGGTAAACTGGGCCAGAAAGTCCCCTTTCGCCAACTCTTTTCAAAAAGTCAGGAAATTAATATTCTGTCGGCGGCTCGGTTCTTCCTGTTTGGTGCCCGGGATGTCTGGTTCGTGGTGGCCCTACCGGTGTTTCTGTACCAGTCACTGGGTTGGCGGTTTATGCAGGTGGGCAGCTACATGGCCATCTGGGTGATGGGCTACGGTATGGTCCAGTTTCTCGCCCCCCAACTGCTGCGCCGGGATAGCAGCGGTAAGGTGGTACCTAAGGCCCGTACTATCCGCTTTTGGACCGGTCTGCTAACGGGGATTCCAGCCTTGATTGCCCTGGTGCTGGAGGCAGAGGTCCGGGGAGATATCGCGGTTACTGGTGGGCTAATTATTTTTGGGATTGTCTTTGCCTTTAATTCGGCTGTTCACTCCTACCTGGTGCTGGCCTATACCGAAGACCGCGATGTCAGCCTGAATGTGGGTTTTTATTACATGGCTAACTCCGGTGGGCGCCTGTTGGGCACGGTTACCTCGGGTTTATTTTTTCAATGGTTTGGGTTGGGGGGATGCCTGTGGGTGTCCAGTCTGTTTCTACTACTGGCAACCCTGATTACCATCCGGTTGCCTGACCCCAAACCTTTAGGATCCGGCTAATCGGTAAAAGGGAAGGCTGGGTCGGCCCTTTGATTAGCGGCCAGAGGCGTTGGAAACCTGCCCACAGCTTTTAGAGTTAATCAGTTTTTCAAACGGCCGTTTCGCCCGATCAAATCTGGCTACAACGTCTGTATAGAATTGTCAACTAACGAGCACGGAGGGATTCGAACCCCCGACACCTAGAACCGGAATCTAGTGCTCTATCCAACTGAGCTACGTGCCCTCAAGCTTTACTATCCTAGCATCTTATAACCAGCCTAGTACCCTCAAAGACAAACCAGAGTAGCCGCATTTCTAGTTTTGGCCTTGAAGGCTTGTTCCCAAACCATAACGCCGCTTTCCTCTCCCCTTTGCTAGCCTCAATTATGGATTCTTGGAAGAGATCATGGTTCCCATACTGAGAATTGCTGTGAAAGTAGTGTCAACCCGCAGAATGTAGCGATATCCAGATATAGTGATCTAGCCGCGATCCCAGCTAGGGCTTGAGCAATAGATAAAACAGCCGCCCCGGTCCGTTAATGCGGCCCGCCAGTTCCCCCGCCTCTGGCCCCGATCCCACAAATAGATCGACTCGACCAGGACCCACGATCGCCCCGCCCGTGTCTTGATCCAGCACCAAGCGGGTGGTGGGCCGACTCACCCAGGCCCCGGTGGCGCTGCGTTGGGGTAGGGCGAGTTGGATCAGGGCGATCGCCCCGGGGGGCATGAGGGACTTGTCAGTGGCAATGGAATAGCCCGCCGTTACCGGTACCCGCAAACTACCGATGGGGGCGCCTCCAGGGGTTTCCCGAAAGAAAATAAACCGCTGGTTGCGGGGTAAGTAGGTATCTAACTGGTCGGGATGGTCGGCAAAGTAAGCCATCAGTCGCGGCAGGGAAAGTTCACCCGCCGCAATCTTGCCATCCTCCACCAGGGCCCGACCAATGCTGCTATAGGGATAATCGGTGCGGCCGGCGTAACCCACCGCCATCACCCGACCATCCGGTAGGTCGAGCCGGGCGGACCCCTGCACCTGCACCAGAAAGGCCTCCAGGCGATCGGCTAACCACACCAACTCCAGCCCCGCCAGGGGACCCTGGCTCCCCTGCAACCCGTCTATGCCCTCCAGATCAACCCGGGTGGGGTGGGGCCGGAGCCAGGTGTCTAAATCGGGAGGGCGACGGTAGAGGGGATAGGCATACTCAGGGGTGGCTACAGGGCTGGCCCGAAAGTGGGGCTCAAAGTAACCGGTAAAGGCCACCGTGCCCTGACCATCCTGGCCAATCGCCTGGTAAAGCTGGAACTCCCCCGCCAGGGCAGCTTGCCAGCTAGCCTGATCAGGGCTGGTTTGCACCAGCTCGCGCAGGCGTTGCAGACTGCGCCAGAGGCGATCGCGGCTCAATCCTGGGATAGCAGGGTTCTGGTAATCAACGGCGGCCTTGGGGCTAGCCAGGTAGGTCAGACTGTGGTTAATGGCCTGGATCAGCGCCGATCGCTCCAGGGGCCAACTCAAGTCCGCCCACACCTGGGATTGCTGGGACTCTTGTAGGGGCTGCAGGGCAGACCCCTGGGTTACCGGGGTTGGGCCAGGGGCCGCAGCCAGGGTTCCAACCAGGGTGGTCAGACCAGCGATCAGGCCCAGCCAGCCCCCTACCTTACCGCCGATGCCCCTCAAAACCGTTCAACACTGGAACTAAAGATGGGCTCTACCCGAATCGCCACCAGCCGAGAGGGACGCAGCACCATGTATTCCCCTGGGTTAATTTTGGGCAGGGGTACGGTAATAAAGTCATCGGAGCTGGCCTTGGGCATCAGCTCGCCACTATACCATTTCTGAAAGTCCTGGATGGTAGAAAAGCTCACCTCCTCTCGGTGGCCTCCCTCAAATAGCAGGTGAATAGTGTACTCACTCGGGGTTCTGGGCATAGACTCTTTCCTTAGCGGTTGTGGGAAAAGGGAATATATGGGTAGCCAAACAGCCCCAGCGCCAGTATAACCTTGGCCAGACCGCTGAGGACAGACTTGACCGGTTCCCTAGGTAACTTGTCTTTACCCCGTCACACCTGACCAGGGCGATAAAATCCCCAAGGGGTTGGGGATTTTGAGAGATTTTACGGTATCAATCAAAACCTGTCACGACCTTGTCCCCTATTCTCTCAGGCTCATTATTCCTGATTATCAGTCTTTGATTGCTAAAAATCCCAGGCTGTGGGGGCAACTTGTGTCCCTGGGGAGAACCGATGTTTCCCGGTATGCGGCAATTCGGTCTCAGGGCACGATCAAAACCGGGCAGGGAGAAAGGTTAATCACCCGCGTCGTCACACTTTCCGTCTGAATTTCTTCGATTAGCCCAACGCCACGACAGCCCATGACAATCAGATCGGCTCCTATTTCGTCGGCCACATCACAGATCACAAAGGCGGGCTGGCCCTGGCGCTCGATCGCTTCGGCCTCGATGCCCTGACTGGCAAACAACTCCTTTGCCTTACCCAAAAGTCTAGCCACCGCCTCTGGAGAAGACTGGTTGGAGGCCTGGCCTGCTTCCTGCGGTTCGACCACCGATAGGAGCACCAGGCGACTGTGATGGAAGTTCACCAATTCCACCACCTTGGGAGCGGCCTGCTGAGCCTCGGAACTCATATCAATGGGAAATAAAACGGTCTTAAACATAGGCGATCAAAGGGAACTCGCACTCCGGTAAAATAAAGGGCTGATAGGTAAATATTACGATAGATCCCGGTGCTAGTTGGGTCGTACCAGCCGCTAAGACTAGCTTAGACAAGGTTGACCCGACTGAGCCCCGGTTGTCCCATAACGTAATAAACAAAAATAAAGACTTAAGCAGTTTTCAGGAGGTTATCATCGTGGTCAAAAAATCCGTGGCAAGTCTAACCGCCGCTGACCTAGCGGGCAAGCGAGTTCTAGTTCGGGCTGATTTCAATGTGCCCCTCGACCCGCAGGGTAACATTACCGACGATACCCGCATTCGGGCGGCCTTGCCCACCATTCAAGATCTCACCGGTAAGGGGGCCAAGGTGCTGCTCACCAGTCACTTTGGTCGTCCCGATGGCAAGGTGGTAGACAGCATGCGCCTCACCCCCGTTGCCCAACGGCTGAGCGAGGTGTTGGGGCAACCGGTGGTCAAGTGCGATGATTGCATCGGCGAAACCGTTACGGCCGCCGTTAATGCCCTGGAGAATGGCCAGGTAGCCCTGCTGGAAAATGTTCGCTTCTACGCCGGCGAAGAGGCTAACGATCCAGAATTTGCTAAGCAACTGGCGGCCAATGCCGACCTTTACGTCAATGACGCCTTTGGCACCGCTCACCGGGCCCACGCCTCCACCGCCGGTGTTACCCAATACCTCAGCCCCTCCGTAGCGGGATACTTGATTGAGAAGGAATTGCAATACCTGCAGGCGGCGATCGAAAACCCCCAGCGTCCCCTGGCCGCCATTATTGGAGGGTCCAAGGTCTCCAGTAAAATTGGCGTGATCGAGACCCTATTGGAAAAGGTAGATAAGCTGCTGATCGGCGGCGGCATGATCTTCACCTTCTACAAGGCTCGGGGCCTGGCGGTGGGTAATTCCCTGGTGGAGGAAGACAAACTGGAATTGGCCCAGAAGCTAGAGGCTAAGGCCAAGGAGCGGGGGGTAGAGTTACTGTTGCCCACCGATGTGGTGGTGGCCGATGCCTTTAAGGCTGACGCCAATGCCAAGACCGTCAACATCGATGCCATTCCCGATGGCTGGATGGGTCTGGATATTGGCCCCGACTCCGTCAAGGTGTTCCAGGCCGCCCTTAAGCAATGTAAGTCGGTGATCTGGAATGGCCCCATGGGGGTATTTGAGTTTGACAAGTTCGCCGTGGGTACCGAGGCGATCGCCCATACCCTGGCGGATCTAACCGGTCAGGGGGTGACCACCATCATCGGTGGCGGCGACTCCGTGGCCGCCGTCGAAAAGGTCGGGGTGGCAGAAAAAATGAGCCACATCTCCACCGGTGGTGGGGCTAGCCTGGAACTGCTAGAAGGTAAGGTCCTCCCCGGCATCGCCGCTCTGGACGAGGCCTAGGGGAGACTCTGGTGTTGCTGGGGGCTAACTTCTGCCCTTGGGGCTAGGGGTTAGCCCCCAGCCCCCAGCCGCCAGAATACCCCCTGGCCAAAGCACTATATTCCCAGGGAACTCGTCAACCATGACGGGTTCCCTTTTTATCGATCCAGGCTCAGTCGATCCCAGACCCTACTGCTCTAGCCAGAAATAGGCGCGCCAATTCTGACTAAAATTAGGATGCTGCTCCTCAAAAATTACGGTTATGGTTGCCTTACCGTCCGACTTACCTACCCCCACTCAGGCTGACCTGATGAAGGTGCTTGAGAACCTCTCCACCATGGAGCATGGCAAGTTAATTCGCCAGGTCTTAGAGACGATTCTGAGAATGATGGGGCGGGAGGCCGATCGCCTGGACTGGAAGATTCTCAACCATGCTCTGCTGGACATGGAACAGGGGTTCCAGATTTTCTACCCCTACCGCCATATTCGCAAAATTACGATTTTTGGATCAGCCCGCATGGGATCGGACCATCCGGATTATCAGCTCGCCAAGGACTTTGCCCATCGCATCACGGGTTTGGGTTTTATGGTGATGACTGGGGCTGGGGGCGGCATTATGGAGGCCGGTAACCTGGGGGCCGGCCACGATCATTCCTTTGGGTTGAATATTCAACTCCCCTTTGAACAGGGGGCTAACCCGGTGATGGCGGGAAATACCAAGTTGATTAACTTTAAGTATTTTTTTACCCGCAAACTATTTTTTTTGCGGGAAAGTGATGCCCTGGCGCTGTTTCCGGGGGGGTTTGGAACCCAGGATGAAGCCTTTGAGTCCCTCACCTTGATTCAAACCGGTAAGGCTGATCCCATGCCCATTGTCCTGGTGGATCACCCCGGGGGCACCTACTGGCAGGGTTGGGATACCTACATTCGTACCCACCTGCTAGACCGGGGGCTGATTAGCGCCGATGATCCAAATTTGTACACCATGACCGACAACGTGGAAGATGCCTGTGCAGCCATCAGTAGTTTTTACCGCATCTACCATTCCTGTCGCTATGTGGGCGATCGTCTAGTGATTCGCCTTAAACAGGAGTTGTCCGATCAGGCGGTGGCTACCCTCAACCAGGAGTTTAGCGACCTTCTCGATCAAGGCGAAATCCTTAAATCCCCCAGTCTGCCAGAGGAGCGTAACGACCCCACTACCCACCTACCCCGCCTGGTGATGCATTTCAACCATCGCGACTTTGGCCGCCTGCATCAGCTTATTCGGCAAGTGAACCAACTGGGTGAACATGGGCCCGCCTGCCAGCACCCCGAGCAGCGATCGCCCAACTTATCAAATATGGAGCTAAGCGGATTCGAACCGCTGACCCCTTGAATGCCATTCAAGTGCTCTACCAACTGAGCTATAGCCCCCAGGCTGTTCTTAATACTCTCCTAAGGGAGGTGCTCTCGTCAAGCCTAACTTTTTGCTGCCAGATAGTTTTCTATGGGGCTATCCGCGCTAAAGTCAGACATGGGTAGTATGGCCGTAGCCACGGGTAACGGGGCAAAAGCGCGTCAGAACGCCGACCCAGCCGTTGCTTTGATCGATCCACGCTGTCCTCAGCCTTGAGGCCAAAGCTATGTAGTTCCCAGCCCTAACCATGGTATTTCCTAACTCTCCTAACTCCCCATCCATTGCCCCTGAAATGGTAGACGCGACCCTCTTGGCTTTGCGGCGTAAACAGGGTAGCTGGATAGACTGGGCCCAAGGTTGCCAGCTTTTACAAAAAGCCGGTTTTAATCCCCAGCAGATTTTTGAGGAAACTGGCTTTGAGCCGATTCAACAAAATCAGATTATGGTGGCCGAGCAGGTCTACCAATCTATGGTTAAGGCCGGTATTTCCGAGGCTGCCCAGGCCCACTTTACCCAGCGGGGGAGCGATAACCTGTACGAACTGCGGGTGCTTTCCCAGGCGGATCGGGCCAGTACCGCCGAGTTTATTTTGCACCACGGGCTGGATGTGGACCAGGTGCAGGAATTGGTTAAACCCATCAAGGAATATTCCTACCGTAAGCAAAATATCCCTGGATTTGGCGATACCCCCGGCGATGCGATCGCCTTTTACTACTGGAATTTAGCCCGCCAGAAGGCCGACCTGCAAGACCGCTCCCGGCTGATTGCCCAGGGCCTACGGTTTGCCGACAGCGCCAGTGCTCGCCAGGAAATCGAAAAACTGCTGACGGATTTTACCGTAGTCAAGGCCCAGTCCGCTCCCCGCCTACCCCTCTACCGTCTAGAGACAGAAAGCGAACTGCCCCGGGTGATTCCGGTGGTCGGGCAGATGCCCCTCCGCCGTGAGGATCTCCAGGCTGTGCCCGTCGCTGTCCCCGCCGAACCCTTTGGCCTGGTAACTTTTAGTGGTGTGGGTGCCTGGCTAGCGGTACCGGGTTGGCAGGTGATTTTTAGAGCCGAAGACCCCGTCGGTTTGCTCACCCAGGCCCATCAACTGCCCAATTACCCTACCGATAGCCCTGACGAGGCGGTGCTGGTGATCGTTGATCGCTCAGAGCGCACCTGGAATCAGGAGAGCTACTTTTTGGTGGCGGACGATGAACAACTGGCCCTAACCTGGAGCTCTACCCCCCTATCGGTAGCCATTCTGGGTAAGGTGGTGCTGATTTTACGCCCCAAACAGATTCTGGATGAAGGCTATAACCGTGAATTGTGGCAGCTTGACGAGTAAACCCACCGCCAGCGTAATTTAGGCTTTCACCCCAGGAGCCATCAACCCCTTCTACCTGCAACCATTCCCTCACAGGAGTCACCATGGGCTTAGAACGACGGCTATCGCGATCGATATTTTTGAATACAGAAGTAGTCCAACTTCGCCAGTTGTGCCTGACTCCAGGTGGGCTGTTTGAACCAGGGCAATATCTGGCTGAAGAACTACCGGATATTGCCTTTGAAATGGGTCTGGTGGAAAAGTTACCCCCACCCCAGGGGAGAACTATGGAGCCAGAATCAGACAGTCACCCTTAAGGAACTATGATATTTAGGTGAATTGCCTGCTCCTGACAAGTTAGCCCCTCCCATGCAGATTACCTACGATCCTGACCGAGACATCCTGCAAATTGCTTTGAACAGCCGCGAAGTAGGAGAAACTGCCCGCATTTCTCCTAACCTAATCCTTGACTATGATGACGATGGTCTGATTGTTGGCCTGGAAATTCGCCAGGCATCTGAGCGGGTAGAAATTCCCCTATCGATTACCTACACCGTAGGACCTGCCAATCTGGATAAGCCCCCCATCTAACCAGCGCCCAGAGCCGCGATCGTTTTTATACAGCCCCGGATCCTCCCCATACCCCCGGGTCAGGTCAGTAGACCTCCAATGCCTTTCCCTTTCCCCTTGGACTTGGGAGCCATCGCCCTAGGTCCCTGGGACGGAGCAAGCCAGGTGTTTGCTCAAGGATGTTGGCAACCTTCTACAACAGCCTTGAGAACAGGCTAGAAACCGGCCTAGCTTTTATCTTTGGATCTTTGAATCAAATGGGAGCCAGCTCGCCCTACAAAGCAGCCCCTACCCTACGTCAATAAGGCGTCAGACAAACGTAGCTCTTGCGTAGCCGATGCGATCGGAAATGGTAATAGGCGCAGTTCAGCCAGACTCCGTTAATCCAGAAAATATGAATTTTCTGTAAGGATAGCTCCGAGAGAATACTGAGGAGTCAGGTAAAAATGATAGATTTATTTCATTCAGTATTAATTTTATATTGAATAGATTTCTCCTAATCTTGTTGATAGGTAGATCTCTTTGATCGGAATACTGATAACAGTATGGATCGGTCAAAGTGTATGCCGGGTAGGTATTTCGACTACATCTTTAAACCCCAAGGCGTTTTAATTGGGTTGAAACTACCTGGCTAGCATAGAAGTCACCGGTCTGGCTAGAACAAGGCCGCTATGTCGTTTGCTATAGGCTGAGATCCAGAGCCTGGCTCGGTATCTCGAGTCAAATAGCTACAGCCATATATTCAATTCCTCGTCAGGATAGTTCCTTGCTCCTCTGACAAGGTACTTGTCTTTTTGAATTTCTCCATTCCCAGCCTATGCTACCCTCAACCGCCGTCCTCTCCTTTGAGAATTTGACCTCAGGCAGCCTGGCCAACCCCATTGACGACAACGGCTATCGCCTCACCAG
>JBMOHM010000078.1:0-12521 GCA_049317845.1 Nodosilinea sp.
ACTACTATATTACCCTAATAAGACGCAACACTGATAAAGTTTCAATATTGCTTATAAGATATTTTCATTAAACGCATTATATTTTTTATTGAAAAATATAATACCAATCTGTATATTTCCCTGCACCTCAACTACAACACGGCCCAGCCCTTGACCGTGGCTGGTGCTGAAAAGAGCACATAGAGCACCCCCGCCCCTAGCAGGGTAACCACCAGGCTAAATACAATTACCCAGCGACTGGTGGGTTCGTAGCTGTTGCTTTCGATCGCATCGAGCACCGAAAAATAATGCCAGGTGGAGAGTAACACCGTAATCAAGCCAATACAGGCTAGCCCCAACCCCAGTAACCAGCCCTGGCCCGTGCCCGGCACCTGGGGCGAAACCAGGTAGCGCAGGCGGGCAATCAACACCCCAAAGCCAAGCAGGGCGATCGCTGTGCGCATCCAGGCCAGGTAGGTGCGTTCATTGGCCAGGTGGTCACGGGTGCGGGAAACCGGTTTGGCTTTGGCGGGGGTAGCCGGGTCGGCACTGGGTTCGATGGGAGGGGTAGACAGGGAGGTCATGAATCGGGGAAGGGAATCGGGATGGGCTACTCAGGGGCGATCGCCAGGGAGATGCGATCGCCCCCGACGGCCTGCATTTTGCTCAACAACTGGGCTAGTTGCTCGTAGGATACCTGGCGGTCAGCCTTGAGCAATACCTGCCCCTGCGGATTTTTGCCTACATAGGTAGAGATGGCATTAGCCAGTTGGGCCTCGTTGACGATGTCGCTGTTTACCCCCATTTGCCCAGTCACACTGAGGGACACCACCAGGGGATCGGGGGCATCCACGGGGCTTCCTGGTCCCTGGGTACTGGGGAGGTTGACATTGAGGGACCGTTGCTGACCGGAAAGGGTCATGGAAACAATAATGAAAAAGGTCAAAATCGTCATTAATACATCCATCATTGGTACCAGGTTGATCTCAGAGACCTGGGTAGATGAATTCTGGTAGGTTTTAAAGTTCATGGCGGCCCATCACAACATCACATAACTCGGCAAAACTCAGGGGTAAGGGCCTACTCTGGCCTAACCAGGGTGAGTGGATTGGCTCCTTCGGTCTGAAAACTTCTCTGGTAGAAGTTTTGGTTAGGTTCGTACCACACCTGGCGGTAGATTAACTCTAGCTCACCTCCCACCACGGAAAAATATTCAAACTGTTTTGCCTGTAAACTCACCAGTACCCGAAAGATACTCAGGGCAATTAAGGCCACCACCATCCCTCCAGCGGTGGTGGTGAGGGCCTCGCCAATACCCGCCGCTGCTCTGGTGGTATCTTCCATGGTGCCACCGCCCCCCACATTGAGGTTATTAAAGGTGGCAATTAATCCAGTCACGGTGCCTAGCAAACCTAGCAAGGGCGCAATGCCAATGGCGCTTTCAAACAGCTTGTCGCCCCGACGCATTTCGATGAACTCTCGGTCTCCCGCTGTTTCTAGGGCCAGGCGAAAGGAATCGGGGGTGGGGGACTTTAGCTTCAGGGGGGCTAGAAGAAATCGACCAATTGGAAGATTTTCGGCCCGTTGGGCAATTTCTAGAGCCTGAGCTAAATCGTAATGGGCGGCTTCTAGGACATCATGGACGATTCTACTTTCTTGACTTAAAAGCTGGTACCAGAACCAGGCTCTTTCCATGGCGGAGGCTAGAACAAAAACCGAAAGGGCCAATAGGGGCACCATCAGGGGGCCACCCTTAGCGACTTCATGGTAGACAGTGTTCATGGGAATAACCGTACTGTATGAGTTGAATTCGCTAAAGTTATCTGGACATTATCTGGGCAACTTCTTGAAAACTACCACCAGAGTGCTGGTGCCATCCACCGTAGGCACCAGGTTAATATAGAGGGTTAAATCGTCTTTGGTAACCTTGTATACCAACCCCCCACCGTAACTCTGGGGCGTTTCTGAAGACTTGAATCCATTATTGACTAGATTATTTCTGAAGTAAACGTCAAAAAAGGTATTGGCCTGTTCCCCGGTTACCAGTTGGATGTCCCCCACCTCGGGGCGGCGCTCAGATCCTTTAAAGAAAGCCTGGGGTTGGGCAAATAGGGCGGGACTGGCTTCCTGCCCCGCCAGGTTAGATAACACACTGGCCACCGCTGCGGGCACTTCGATCGCCTGGGCCAGATCGGCCAGCGATCGCGGTGCGTCGGAAACTACGTACACCGTGCCCTTACCCGGGGCGTAGAGCAAACTGAGAAACTGACTAAGACCATCCCTGGAAACCTGATAAACCTTGCGGTTAGGCTCATCCAGGGCCAGCTTGGCGGCATACTTTCTGGCCGGTAATTCTTTACTAAAGAAAGCCCCAACCTCCGCCAGGGGTTTACCCGTTTGCATGCAGGAGGAGAGGTTATAGCAGCCCGATTGGGCCTGGGGATATTGGGGAAAGTCTTCCCAGGGATTACCCGCCATGGCGCCTGGGGCTGCGGTTGCCGCCGCTGTGGCTGGGCTCGGGGCGACGGCGGGGGGTAGCGGCTGGGTAGAACGAAGGGGGGGAACCGCTGCAATCCGGTTAACCACCGGGGGGGCAGCGGGTTTGGCGACTGGCTGGACCTGGCTGGTGACCTTAGCTCCCTTCGGTACTGGCCCTGAGAGCTGGGTAATGCGGGTGGACTTCTCCACTGGAGGAGGCGCTTCTGGTTTCTTCTGCTCAACCAGGGGAAAGCCTAGCAATAGCCCATGGAGCCCGAGGGAAGCCAGAAACAACAGACCCAGGGAGCGGGGCTGGAATTTCCTAGGGGCTGGGCTCCTAGAAAACCAGGTAGCGGATTCTGGTAAATCCAGGACTGTATCCTGGCGATCGGCAGGCAAGGGTTGAGGCGGGGCATCCCCGGGTGGCATAGGGTCGGTCACAACAGTGGAGGTCATCACAGTAGACTGAAAGAACGAGAGCAAAGGTTAATTAGAGGAGACCGACGTTGACAGATAGCTAAACCCAGGCCAGGGTACAAGGACCGATGACCTGGGTGGCTGGACCGAGATGATGGGCATCTATGGCTCGGCCCGATTTTCCTATCTGCCGCTATAGATCTGATCAAACAGAGCCCCGTCGGAAAAGAATTTCAAACCCACAGAGGTCCATCCACCGAATTCGGCTACGGTGTAGAGCTGGCTCACGGGAGGAAACTGACTGGCAACTTCCTTAGCCACGGTTGGGTCAGTTGGGCGAAAGCCTACCTTGGCAAACTCCCGCTGGGCCTCGGGGGTAAACAAAAATTTGATAAAAGCATCGGCCACAGCTCGTGTGCCGTGCCTATCAACGTTTTTGTCCACCACGGCCACAGGACCTTCAATCTTGATGTTAACGGGGGGAATAATGGAGAAGAAGCCCTTTTGACCTTGCTGGGCGGCCAGAATTACTTCGTTTTCGTAGTTCAGCAACACATCTCCCTGGCCACGGGTAAAGAAAACATCGCTGGATTCCCGGGCATCCTTGGGTAACACCTGGGTATTGCCGTAGACCTTCTGCACCAGCGCCCGGGCTTGCTCCTCGGTGCCGCCGGTGCGGGTGACCGAACCCCAGAGACCAAGGAAATTCCACCGGGCTCCCCCAGAGGTTTTGGGGTTGGCTGTAATCACCTCTACCCCGGGCTTGGTCAGGTCATTCCAGGTGCGAATTCCCTTGGGGTTGCCTTCCCGGGTAACAAAGGCCACCACCGAGTTGGTGATAATCGAGTTGTTGGGATATTCCTTTTCCCAACCCGCATCAATTAGCCCTGCCTCCTTAATCTTGTCTACATCGCCGCTTAGGGCTAGCCCCACAATATCGGCTTCCAAACCGTCAATAACGGCCCGGGTTTGGGTGCCAGAGCCGCCATAGCTGCCGTTGATAATTACTTCCTGGCCATTGTGTTCCCGCTTCCACTTTTCTGTAAAGAGGGGAATGATTTTGTCGTAGGCCGCCTTGGTTACCGCATAGGTAACCAGGGTTAGCTCGACGGTGGCAGGCTTTTGGCTCAGCAGTTCTTGATCCTGGCTGGGGGGAGCAGACTGGGTCGTCTTAGCTAGCACCGGGGCGGGAAGTAGGGTGCTCAAACCAATACCTGCCGCCAGGAGGACCGCAGAGGCCTGGGGTAGGGAATCGACCATGGTGGACTGAACCTTCGATAGGTAACCGCTCACAACTTGGCCGAGGGAAAGGGGAGGAAGAGATAGGTGGTTCATGGAATCAGATAAAAACTTGTAGACAAAATAATCAACGGTATTCCGATTTGATTACCGTTGATTAGTGATTAAACTAGGGTTCCATACAACCAAAAAAATATCAAGTACTTTTTAAATGTAAATTGAATTTGAATCTAAATTTATTGAAAATTTAAATCAAATTACAAGAGATTTTGAATGGGGTAGGTATGGCTCAGCCCAGAACATCAGCTCCGGACTGCTCGGCTAGTGGTGTGGCGCATTGCAGGAGCCTACGGCGGAGCGGCCGCTATAACAGACCGCGATATTCTCGCCTGAGCCAGCGTAGCCATCGTAACCATTGCTGTCCTGGCTGATCAAAAAGGGTAAAGATGTCACCGTAGCCGATCGCTACTTTTTGGTGATGTTGCCAGTGGCGCTCAGGGGTAACAATGCCCAGGTGATCGCAACAAACTTGGATAGGACCTGGTGTTTTCCAGCCCAGGGCGGTTGTGTGACGCCACCATACATGGAGTTGCCCGATCGCCAGGCCCAAGCCTGCCCCCCAAACCGAAAGGGACCCCAGTCCTATAGCTACTAGCAGGTAGGGTAGAGCCCCCAGCCAGCCATCTAGCAACACCGCCGAATTGACCCTTAAAACAGCGTAATGGTTAAAGCTCTGGTGTCCGGCATGGTGGGTGGTCAGGTGCAGACGGCCAAAAACGTGCTGGGGGATGTGATAGATAAAGGTGGATAGAAAATCACCCAGAAAAAGCAAAAGTAGGGCGATAATCAAAACTTTCATTAGCAAATACTGGGATAAAACCACCGGAGAAATTACTGTTAGCCCGGTGGAGCTTGGGGACTATGGGGATTAGGGGTAGGACTGGGACTGGGACTGGGTTCGCAGGTGAGCCAGGTCCTACTGGGAGGAAGGCTCCCATCTAGGGATAGGAAAACCATGGGGAGGGCGATCGCCCCCGCTAACCAAAGACATCGCCAAAGGTACGGATAGAGCATGGGAATTCACCGTTTTCTCAAAGCAGACGGGGTGACTGGAAATAGGGAACGATCCGATCACCCCGTAGTTAGTCGCCGTTACAGACTTACCTAGGCGTTAGGGTCCCGTCCTGTCGCCACCGGCAGGTTAGGCTGGGCCGAATATTCAGTCCAGGAGCCCTCATAAATGCGCACCTTGGAATAGCCCAATACATGCTTTAGGACCACGTATTGGAGGGTTGCTTCCCGGCCAGTGCTACAGGTAACGACAATGGTATCGTCAGGGGTAATGCCCCGACGGGCCAGTAGCGATCGAATTTCATCCAGGGATTTCAACTGATGAAAGTTGGATTCTCCGGCGGTAAAGGTGGGCCAGGGAATGTTATTGGCCCCAGGAATATGGCCATTGCGAATAAAAAGGTTTTCCTCTCCGGCAAATAGGGCGGGAGGACGAGGATCGATAAAGGTGATATCGGACTTACCAATAAAGCCCCGCACCTGATTCAGCCCCACCCGAACGGCTGGGTTATCCTTCAAGGTAAAGTTGCCGCTAGCATACTGGGGAAACTCCTTGGTGACCGGTAAGCCAGCCTCCTTATAGCCCTTGTAACCCCCATCCAGCAGGGATACCTGGCCCTCCTTACCACTGCGTTCCAGCAGATAGGCCACCATACTGGCCCCTAAGATACTGTTGCCATCGGAATAAATTACTACATGGCTGTTGTTATTCACCCCAGCAGCTCGGAATAAGGCCTCAATTTTTTGCTGTTCCCAGTACTGTACTGGCAAACGGCCATTTGGACCCCGAAAGGTATTGTCTGCAATATTAACGGCCCCAGGCACATGGCCACCAATATAATCCAGAGGATTAATACGCACATCCAGGATGCGCAGGTTTGGATCCTTAGCATGTTCTACCAGCCACTGGGGACTGACAAAATCAATCTTAGTGGCGGCGGCGGCTGGAGTAACCAGGCCAGGGCCAAGGGTAATGGCGACGATAACTGTCAGTAAGGATAGAAGCTGGATTTTCCAGCGTTTTAGTAACTTCAGCATGGGGGCTCCTTGTTAGTAATGGAAAACATCTAGAGTTCAACTACGGCTCAATCCAAAGGATAGAAGGATCAAAATAGGCGGCTACCCCTGATGGGTGGCCCCAACCGCCGTAGCGGCTGGAACGTCCACTAAGTTGCCAGTCTTCCCATCGTAGATGTACCCATAGATGGGAATAGAGGGGGCATTGGCAGATCGTCCTTGCCCCCAAAGTCACTGGCGTAAACCTGGTTAGCCGTCACTACTTCAGCATGAACCTGAGACGTATTTGACATGAATTCTGTGTTTGCTTTAATTAAGATAAAAATGTAATTCAGATCTAAATTAATTTCAACTAGATTGCTTGTATATCTAGTCAGAATTGAATTTAAATTCAGGTTGTGACATAGTATAGATTCATACTCCGGTAATCTCGATGGCTTTTCGGGGTATGGGTGGCTTGTGGCTCAAGTTGTCTCAGGGCAAAGAATTCCCTTGATTTCGTTGGGTTACGTTGACAAGGTGAATGGGTTTAATCCTGGCTCTTGAGGAGTCTTCCTATGGGGGTAGGCTGCCCAATTGGGTGCAAGCACCCCTGCCCTGGAGCTAATCCATCAGCCGGGAACAGATCTTGAATGATTGATAATGATGATTGCCAATGACATTACCGAATTGATAGGACGTACTCCCATCGTGCGTCTTCAGCGCATTCCCGCCAGTGAAGGAGTTGTTGCTGAGATCTTGGTGAAGCTGGAAAGCTTTAACCCCACGGCCTCGGTAAAGGACCGAATTGGCGTCAGCATGATTGAATCGGCTGAGGAAGATGGCCTAATTAGCCCCGATCGCACCATTCTGGTGGAGCCCACCTCTGGCAATACGGGCATTGCCCTGGCTATGGCCGCTGCCGCCAAGGGCTACCGATTGATTCTGACCATGCCTGACACCATGAGTTTGGAGCGCCGGGCGATGTTACAAGCCTACGGAGCCCAGGTCGAACTCACCCCAGGCAGTCAGGGCATGGCCGGAGCCATTCAACGGGCCTCAGAAATCGCCAACTTTCTGCCCCATGCCTTTATGCTGCAGCAGTTTAGTAATCTGGCGAATCCTCAAATTCACCGGGAAACCACAGCCATTGAACTTTGGAACGATACCCAGGGGGCAATTGATATCTTGATCGCTGGGGTAGGGACGGGGGGCACCATCACCGGTATTGCGGAGGTGATTAAGTATCGTAAGCCCTCCTTCCAGGCGATCGCCGTTGAGCCCGTAGAAAGTCATGTGCTCTCTGGCGGTACCCCGGGTCCCCATAAAATCCAGGGAATTGGCGCTGGCTTTATCCCTGAGGTACTCCGGGTAGACCTGATTGACGAGATCATTCAGATTGATAGTGAAACCGCCCTCAACTTTAGCCGCCGGCTAGCCCGGGAGGAAGGTTTGCTTTCCGGTATTTCGGCTGGGGCAGCCTTAGCCGCCGCCATTCAGGTGGGTCAGCGTCCTGAAAATGAGGGTAAATTAATCGTGTTAGTTCAACCCAGCTTTGGTGAACGCTATTTGAGTACCGTCCTATTTCGCGACTTGCCGCCGGTACAGGTGGCCGATCTATCCACCTTGCCCCTAACCACCTGGTAACCCTTGGAGCCAGGGGTAGGGGGCTTGAAAGGACTATGAATCTAAAGGCTTTTGCTCAGGTTTTTAACCATTCTGCGGGGCACGCCAGAACACCTACCCAGTACTGGCTTTTTCATGCCTCGTAACAGGGGATAAGCCTGTCAGTTAGGAGCCATGAAATTAACCAATTAACCCTGTCCTAAGGGTTTTGGCCAAGGCTATGTACCCATACCTTAACCTTTTAATCAGAAAATTTTCCTATGGATACTGCTAATCAGCCTCTAGAGTCCAATACTGGTGCCGGGTCTATCGCTCCTACTGTAGAAACCACTGCCTCCCCATCCCTGCTGCGACGGCTCTGGGGAGGGGGACTGGTGGTGGTAGGTTACCTGCTGTCTCCCCTCTGCTGGTGGAATGATCTGGCCATTAACCTGCCCCTGGCCCTGGCCTTTGGTTACCTGACCAGTCGCCCCTTTCCTGGGGCCATGGTGCCTCTTACGGTTTTAGGTTACTGGCTCACCAATGTGGTGGGGTTTATGCTCATGCAACAGGGAGCTATCACCGCCTTGAAAAAGTCTGGGGCCAGTTCTAATCAGGCCTGGCGCCATGGATTGATTACCTCTACCCTCTATACGCTGGCGATCGCCCTGCTGCTACAACTACACCTGATCGAAACCCCTGATTTCCTTCAGGATGATCTTCTGGCTCAACTCCACACCTGGTTGCCTGGTTGGTTGCAAGGCTAGGCCGATAGAGGCGCTACCCCACCGATATTCCGGGGGGTGACTGTTGGTGGTCACCTGGGCCGCTATCAGCTATGGGTTAGTACTTCAAGGCAATCGCTAATCTGCCTGTAAGGCGGAGCTATCCAGACTGGTCAGGGACTGGAAAAAAGTCCCCAGGCGTTGGGTAATACGGGCCACCCCCCCGGCTACGTTAGACTCAATATTGAGGGGCAGTACGGGATCATGGAGAGACAGCCGCAGGAGGAACCAGCCATTTTCCTGGGGCGATTGACAGGCTACCCGTATCCCCTCGTAGTTCTTGGGTACCACCTGCCAGTCAGGTTGGCTGTCAACAAAGGTTTTAAGTTGGTCTATGACCTCCAGGCCAGAGGTTTTAAAGTCCGGTACCTGAATGGTCAGGCGAAACTCGCGGCTTTCCTGGGGTTCTTCCAGGCTGGCAATCAGATCGGTGAGCTGTCTCCCCGCCAGGCGAGCCCTGGCCAGTTCTACGAGTAATTTACTCAGTAAATAGGCTCCATCGTCTAGGAAGTAGTTTTCCTGCATGGCCGCATGGCCCGAGGTTTCGATCGCCAGCCAGGCGGGTTGACCCGTCTGATTAAGGCGTACCGCTTCGTTAATGACGTTTTTATAGCCCCGCTTAAACCGGTGGTGAATTCCCCCCAGGTGGTCCTCAATAAAGGGGGTGAGGCCATCGGCGGTAATCGAGTCGGTGACAATGGTGGAACCGGGATGTTCCCCCAGGACAATGGCCGCCATTAAAGCAATCAAGCGATTGCGACTGAGCTCCCGGCCATCTTGATCAACGGCGGCGCCCCGGTCTACATCCGTGTCGAAGATCAACCCAAAATCCGCCCCTTGGGCCACCACAGCCTGGGCAATGGAGGCCATCGCCGCCGGGTGTTCGGGATTGGGAATGTGGTTGGGGAAGGTGCCGTCGGGTTCTAAAAACTGACTCCCCCTGGTATCGGCCCCCAGGGGCGCCAGCACCTGGCTAGCATAGAACCCGCCAGCCCCGTTACCGGCATCAACAATAATATGGAGTCCCGCCAGAGGCTGATCAAAGTGATCGGGATGGTTAATGGCCTGGCGCATCTGCTGCACCAGGTTAGCGGCATAGGCGCCGATCAGGTCGCGCTCCACAACTGGGCCACCCACCCCAGCCTCGGCAAAGCTGGCAGCGGCCGCTAATTGGAGGATGGCCGTAATATCTTGGGAATTTAACCCTCCCTGACGGGTAAAGAACTTCAAGCCGTTGCGATTAAAGGGCAGGTGACTGGCGGTGAGCATGATCGCCCCATCGCAGTTAAAGTCAGGCAATACCGTACTCATAAACATGGCCGGAGTCGACGCCATGCCCACATCCAGCACCCGACTACCCAGGGTAGCCATAGCGGCGATCGCGGCCTCCATTAGTTGGGGACCAGAGAGGCGACTGTCTCGGCCAATGGCAATGGTGAGGTTGGCGATCGGCTGCTTGACCTCTGCCGCTAGCCAGGTGACAAAGGCCTGGGCCAGGGTGCCCGCCACCTGGGGAGTCAGGTTAACAGCTTCCCCGGGTATGCCCTCCAGGGCCACCCCCCGAATGTCCGACCCATTTTGCAGGGCAGCCCAGTTAACCAGCGAAGTCGATAGGGTCATGGGTATGGGATTTTAGCTTCTATAGGTTTAACCATAGAGGCTATCCCTCCGCCCTGGGGATTTCTTTAGCTTTTTTGCACCTTGACCATGAAGATCGCCCCGGAGACTGAAAACCTTAATGGAATGGGGCTAGTATAAATTTGACTTTACAACTTCCGACCGCAATGAAATATTGGCGAGAAACTCTGGCCGTGGCCCAGCGAATTCTAGCGGAGCTCTGGTGTCGAAAACGCAGTTTAATCTTTTGGGCGATTTTTCCGGCCCTGCTGTTGATTCTCAATAGTTTGATTCTGCAGGAACGCACCCAGGTGTCTCTGGCCACGGCCTATGCCAATGCCCTGTCGCCTACCCTGGTGGGAGCCGCCTTGTTTTTCAGTGGTTTGGGGGGTAGTCTGGCCACCGTCGTATCTGAGCGCGAACAACAAACCCTGAAGCGATTGTTTCTCTCCCCTTTGAGTGGCGTCTCTTACTTTATGGGTATTTGTTTGGCCTATACCGTCATTGGTCTGGTCCAGGCAGCCCTGATGTATGGCATCGCCCTGTCCCAGGGATCTAGCCTGAAAGGTAACCCCCTCGCCAGTTTGACCATTATTCTGCTGAGTATTGCCGCCTACGTGGGAGTTGGCTTTCTGCTGGGCACCCAGCTGGCCCGTCGCACGGAGGATGTCAACTCCCTGGTGGCGGCCTTTGGCATTCCCCTGATGATTCTCGGAGGAGCCTTTTTACCCACCGCCTTTTTTCCTGAGTCGTTGCTTTCCCTGACTCGCTTTGACCCGATTTACCACATGATCGAGGCGATGGCGGGAGTGGCTGGGGGTAAATCTCTGGGGGATCAGGATGTGGTTGACCATGTGACCTTTTTAGTCGTTTTTGCCCTGGCCATGGTAGGCGCAGGGGGCCTGGCCTACCAGCGCATGGTACGGGTGGAGCGCCAACTCTAGGTTTTGCTGCTAGTAACGGATTTGCAGGGTCACCGTGGCCTGGACAATTTGTTCACCGCCGATCACCGGAGTGGTGGCATCCGCCTGGGCCAGCCCAACTGCCTGGCGGGCCATGGGCATGGGGATGGGGGAGGGAGCCATGGCCCCATTTACCTGTATGCTCAAAACTTCTTGGGAACGTAGATTTAAAGCCCCCAGCACCGCCGCCGCCTGAGTCTGGGCGTCTGCCACCGCCTTTTTGAGGGCCTGCTGGCGAGCCCCTTCTAAGGCTTCATCAGTGGCCACAAAACCGATCCCCCGAATTTGGTTAGCACCCGCTTTGACCGCCTCATCCAGCAAGGTACCCACCGATTCCGTCGCCAGGGTAAAACTCACCGTATTACTGGCGCTATAGCCCACCAGTTGGGAACGCTGGTTGTCGTAGGTGTAGCGAGGGCTGAGTTGAATACCGGTGGTTTCTAGCTTTTCTACCCGCCGAGATCGCAGCAATTCTACGACCGCAGTGGTGCGACGCGCCACCTCTTGCTGAAGGGCTACCGGATCCTTACCTTCCCCATCAACTCCCAGGCTAACCTGGGTTTTGCTGGTTTGCACCCCCTGTGCTCCCTGGCCAGTTACGGTTAGAGTCCGAATGGTATTTTCCTGGGCCATAGCCATAGTTGTCACCACGGGAGTAAGGGGTAGGGTTGAACCCAGGGCGATCGCCGCCACCAGGGCTAGGGTGAGTCGTCGAACTGAGGAGTATCCTACAGGTTTCATAGTTTTCCTTGGAATGGATTGACTTCCCTAATTTGCCATAGCCCGACTCGACCGAGGCGGTGGTTACCAAATTCGATACACCATGGGCTAGGGTAGGGAAGGTAATCTCGGCGATCGCCCCTATGGTTGGTTTTTCCCTACCTGGTTATCAGATCCAGCCGGGCTCTCCCCTGGATCGGCCCAGTCTGGTACGGCTCATGGAACGCAACCGCCAGGAACTGACCGGCGATGTCTCCGGTCCATCCATGGGGACCACGGTGGATCGCTACCTATCCTACCAAACTCCCCTCTGGTGGGTCTGGCCTGAGGCCCCTGCCCAGGGCCCCGATGCGGTGGCCTGTCTGTGGTTAGGGCAGGCCATAGACCCCCACAATGGCCAGCCCCATCCCTACCTCTTACTGCTCTACGTGAGCCCAGACCATCGCCGCCGGGGCATTGCCACCGCCCTATTGCAGGTGGCCCATGGTTGGGCTAGAGGCCGTGGATACAGCCAGATCAGCCTGCAGGTATGGACGCACAACCAGCCAGCCCAGGCTTTATACCGCAAATTCGGTTACCAGCCCGAGGCAATTTTGATGAAGTCCTATTTAGGGGATGGTGATAGCCTAGGCCAGAACCCTTAGGCCATAGC
>JBMOHM010000079.1:0-11619 GCA_049317845.1 Nodosilinea sp.
TCACCCCCTCCTCCACCATCACCCCCTCCACTGCCCACTCCGGCCATGTCTACGCCCTGGGGACGATCGCCTATGACTTTGGCGATGAAACCCGGCGGGACACCTTTCAGCAGGCCATGGCCCCGGTGAATCGGGATGGGCTGCTGCTGCCACCGGACCCCTACGATGCCCGTCAGATGGTGGACCACCTGGACCACCACCCCGACCAGGCCCCTGACCTGATCTGGACCTTACAGCTCGACGGCAATACCCTCTACGCCCTGGACCCGAAGGGCCCCTTTGCCCCGGCCACCTATGAGATGTTTTTGTTGATGCTCAACGGCCAACTGGCCCTGCCCACCAGTGGGGAGTTTATCGACCACATCAGCCTGCCCGGTAAGCGCACGGACCGCACAGTTACCCTGTTGTCGGGGGAAGCGGTGCCGGTGCTCAAGGTGCTAAACCCCCGGGGCATGTACGGCTGGAACGTGCCCACCCTGGTGGAGGCGGCCCTGGCCACCGTTACCACCCCCGAGGGCGAGACGGCCTTGCTGCGGGAGGGGCTGACCGCCTTTTTACAGCGGGTCTACCACGATCTCCGCAATGGGGGTCAGACCAGCCGCGATCGGGCCCTCAACTTCGCCGTCACCAACACCTTCCAGGCGGCGGCCACCTTTGCCGAGGCGATCGCCGACCGCCGCCAACTGGACACCATTGAGGTGGAAAAAAGCCCCTACTGCCGCATGAATAGCGACTGCTGGGATGTGTTGCTCACCTTCTATGACCCCGAAGATGGCAAGCGATCGCGCCAGGTGTTCCGCTTTACCCTGGATGTGGCGGATACCATGCCGGTCACCGTCGGTCGGATCAAGCGCTGGGCCAAACCGGGTAAGGGGGGGACGGGGAGATAGGCCTTTTAACGCCGGGCCGATCGCTGGCTCCCTGGTAGGAGCAAAATAGCCGCCGTTGCCACCATGCCCCCGGCGGCGCCAAAGGCCAGCAACACCCCCAGGGGCATGGCGACGGAATGGAGGGTGAATAACTGTAGGGAAACGGGGGTGGCATTCTGCACCGCGACGATGGCGATCGCCCCAACCCACAGGGCTGGAATCAGGGCAAACAGGAATCTAACCATAGAATCAAAAAACTAGTTGCCAAGGTATAAGCACTTTAGGTAGTATAAGCAATTGCGCTAGACAAGGGAAAACATGGCAAAACGGGTACAGGTGGTTCTCACCGAAGACATTCGCAAACTTGGCCAAAACGGTGACCTGGTAGAGGTGGCCCCGGGCTATGCCCGCAACTACCTGCTGCCTAACGGTAAGGCAGTCCGCACCACCCCTGGGGTTTTAAAGCAGGTGGAGCGCCGCCGGGAAGCCGAACGGCAGCGGCAGATCGCCATTAAGCAGGAGGCCGAAGCCACCAAGACCACCCTGGCCACCATTGGCATGTTTACCATTCAAAAACCCGTCGGTGAAAATGACGCCATTTTCGGTACCGTTACGGCCGTCGATGTGGCTAATGTGATTAAGTCTCTCTCGGGTAAAGAGGTGGATCGGCGCGATATTACCGTGCCCGACATCAACAAACTCGGGGAATACCAGGCGGTGGTTAAGCTCCATCCCGAAGTCAGCGCCACGGTGAATCTGCGAGTCATCGCCGAGTAAATTGTCAGAGCCTGCTGGGGTCAATACCCACGTAATTAATCAAACACTCACACACTGAGGATATCCAACCATGGTGCAACGTCTAGTGGCGGTGCTTTTGATGATTCTGGCGGTTACCCTACAGGGCTGTGTGGCTAGTGGGAACGGGTTACTCGCCTATGTGGATGCGGCTGCCGGGTATGAATTTCGCTACCCTACTGGTTGGGTAGAGGTGCCCGTGTCGGTGGCTGCGGAGGTGGTATTTCACGACATTATCAACGAAACTGAAAATGTCAGCGTAGTCATTAGCGACGTTCCCGAAGGCAAGAGCCTGGAGGCTCTGGGCAGCCCGACGGAGGTGGGCTACAAGCTTTCCAAAAGCTTTAACACCCTGACCGCCGAGGCAGCCAAGGTGGAGTTGGTCAACGCCCAGCGCATTGATACACCTGATAGTAAAACCTATTACATTCTGGAATACGTCGCCAATCTTCCCTCCGGAGTCCGCCACAATCTAGCCAGCGCCATTGTCCGTCGGGGCAAGCTCTACACCTTTAACGCTTCAACCCAGGAAGACCGCTGGGAGAAGATGAAGGACCTGATGAAACAATCCGTCGCTTCCTTTAAGGTTGCCTAGGACCCATGGCAAGGGTAGCCCCTGATCGGCCCCAGTTTGTTCTGGCTTCCGCCTCTAAGGCACGACGGCTGCTGCTGATCGGGGCGGGCATCCATCCCTTTGTTTGTCCCAGCGATTTTGATGAGTCCCGGGTGGAGGTGGGTCCGCCCGACCAATACGTGCTGACCCTGGCCCAGGCCAAGGCAGAGACGGTGGCCCCCCAATTTACCCAGGCCCTGGTGCTGGGCTGCGATTCGGTACTGGCTCTAGGGGGACAGATCTATGGCAAGCCCGCCAGCCGCGAAGAAGCGATCGCCCGCTGGCAGACCATGGGGGGGCAGGTGGGGGAACTCTACACGGGCCATGTTTTAATCGGCCCCCAGGGTCAGATGGTGAGCCGCTGTGCCGTTACCCAGGTCTATTTTGCCCCTGTAGATGAGCCGACCATTGTCGCCTACGTAGACACGGGGGAACCCCTGGCCTGCGCTGGGGCCTTCGCCATTGATGGTAAGGGGGGGCTGCTGGTGGAAAAAATCAACGGCTGCCACACCAATGTCATCGGCCTCAGTTTGCCGGTGCTGCGATCGCTGCTGGAGGAATTGGGCTATAGCATCCGTGACTTTTGGTAGGTTAATCCTCCAGGTAGCCCAGGTCCGCCAGGCGACGCTGCACCTCCGGGTCATCGTAGCCCCTGGCCCGCCCCACTCCAGCCTGGGCTAGGGATTGGTCTGAGCGGTGGGCAAACCCCTGGAGGCAGTCCTGCAGCACCTCTACGTTTTCCGGCAGGATAGCGCTGAGGTCGAGGGCCTCGGCGGGGTCCACCAGGACATCGTACAGTTCAGCCTGGCCGCCTTCCGTTTCAATCAGCTTGTGCTGTCCCATCCAGATGGCTCGACGGATGCGATCGCAGTCGCGCCGCCTGACCAGATCGGGCTGGCGTTTTTGCATCAGGTTGACCACGTTCTGGGGGGGAATCGCCTCGGCAAAGACGTAATCAGGGTCACCCCCGGCCTCGCCGACCTGGGGTTGCTCCAGGGCCAGGGCCTGTTCCGTCGGGTTGGCCAGACCTGCGGCGGTCAGTACGGTGTGAAATAACCGTCGGGTAGACACCACCTGATCGACGCTGTGGCCCCACCGATCGGGGCGAGCGGGGTCGCGAATGATCAAAGGTACCCGCACCAATTCGTTATAAATCGACAGGCTGTGGCCCATTAACTCCTTTTCCCCCAGGTGTTCGCCGTGATCGGCGCAGATAATCACCAGGGTGTGATCCAAACGGTTAGTCTGGCCTAGACGGTGGAAGAAATTGCCCAGCAGGGTATCCTGGTAGGCCACCTCGGCGTCGTACATGCCGTCCAGGGTTCGCTTCTGGTGATCATCCAGGGCTCCGGTGAGGGGGGCTAGCCAGCCATAGACATCACTGTTGAAGCGCTGCAGAAAACTCTGGGCCTGGCGATCGGCCAGCACATGGGGAGCAAAGGCTTCGATGTAGGGCCGGGGCGGGTGGTAGGGCATGTGGGTGCCCATCAGGTTAACAAAGGCAAAAATGGGTTGATCGGCTCCCACACCGGGCCGATTAATCAACAGGTTGGCCGTATCCTCCAGGGATTTCTGGCTATTGCCCTTAAAGCTCAGGGCGGTTTGCCAGAGGGGCACCATCAGGGGAGTAAAGGAAAGGGCCAGGAGGGTATCGGATCGGGCAAAGGCGTCCTGCACCCCCTGCAGCAGCCGCGCCAGTCGGCCCTTAAACCATTGGCGATAGCGCCCCATCAGCCCCGATCGCAATCCGGCCTGGTTGGGACGGGTGGTGAGCAGGCCACTATAGTTGAGAAAGCTGGTAAAGCCTCGCCTTAGCCCGTTATTAATGACCCCCACCAGGGGATTGTTACAGAACCCGGCGGTGTAGTAGCCCCCCGCCGCCAACCGCTCCGCCAGGGTGGGGAGGGTATCGGGCAGCACCGAATAGGACTGCACCATGGTGTGTTCGGAGGGGTAGAGCCCGGTGAACATGGAGGCATGGGAGGGCACCGTCCACTGGGCCGCCGCCACCGCCTGGGTAAAGCGGGTGGCCTGGGCGGCAATGGCGTCCAGGTGGGGGGAGGTGGGGCGGGGATAACCATAGCAGGACAGTCGATCAAGCCGCTGGGTATCCAGCACCAGGAACAAAATATCGGGGCGAGCAACCGTGGGCATGGAGCACCATCCTCTAAAGGTTCGCTTCTATGCTAAACCCTTCCGTCCTGTCCTTACGCACTTCTGAGGGCAACAATGGGGTCGAGGCGGGCCGCCTGACGGGCGGGGACGACGCCAAAAAATAGGCCGATACCGCCGGAAATACTCACGGCTAGTAAAATTGCCGATGCCGAGACCGCCGCATCAAAGGGGGTAAAAACCGCCAGCAGCAGCACCCCACTCACCCCCAGACCGGTGCCAACTATCCCCCCCGCCACCGATAGGATGATCGCCTCAATTAAGAACTGGCCTAGAATATCTGCCTCGGTGGCACCGATCGCCTTGCGTAGACCGATTTCCTGGGTCCGTTCCCGCACCGACACCAGCATAATGTTCATGATACCAATTCCCCCCACCAGCAGGGAAATACCGGCAATGGCCGCCAGCATCAGGGTGAGGGCGCCGGTAATGGTGTTGGCAATGGAGAGCAGGGTATCCTGGCTACTGATATAGAAATCGTCTTCGTCCCTAATGCCATGGCGCAACCGCAGTAGATTGGTGACCTGAAATTCGGCGGTGGCCATGGCAGGGCGATCGCGGGCGGCTACGGTGATAAAGGAAACCGGAATGCCGTAGGGCGATCGCTCGATGCCCGCCAGCCGGTTGGCCTGGGTCGTCAGGGGTACCAAAATTGCATCGTCGTAGTCCAGGCCGAGGTTCGAGCCCTTCTTCGCCAGTACCCCAATCACATCAAAGGTAACCCCACCAATCCGCAGGGATTGCCCCACCGCCTGGTCATGGTCAAACAGGCGTTGCTTCAGGGTACTGCCCAGCACCGCCACCGGAGCATTGCGGCTGAGATCGAGATCGCTGAGGAAGCGACCGGTGGCCACGTCAAAACTACGTACCGTTAAAAAGCCCGGCCCCGTCCCCACCACATTGACATTGGCATTGCGGTTGGCAACGGTGGCTAACTGGCGGGAACTGGCCTCTGGCGCTACCCCGGTCACCGTCGGCACCTGCCGGGCGATCGCTGCGGCATCCGCCAGCACCAGGGTACGGGGTACGTTGAGAGCCCCCAGGCGGCGGGTTTCCCGAGTACCCGGCACCACAAACAGGACATTCGGCCCCAGGGTTTCGAGTTGGCCATTAATAAACCGCTGGGCCCCTTGCCCCAATCCCACCATGGTAATCACCGAGGCATTACCAATGACAATCCCCAGCATCGTCAGGGTACTCCGCAGCCGGTTAGCCGCCAGGGTTTTAACCGCCATTGCCAAACTTTCTTGCAAATTCATCGATTTATAAACTCAAAACGCATATGCAGTAGGGCTTTAACAGGTATGATGTGGCTGATTTGGTTGACCTACAGGCGTATACAGCTCATGGCCCCGCAACTCCGTATTTTTGTCCCCCCCCATCCCTTGGTCAAGCACTGGCTAGGGGTTGCCCGTGATGCCGACACCCCCTCGCCACTGTTCCGTTCGGCCCTGGTGGAATTGGGGCGCTGGCTGACCTACGAGGCCATTCGGGAATGGCTGCCCACCCTCGACACTACCATCACCACTCCCATGGGTCCCTGTCCCGCCACCTTTATTAATCCTGACACCCCCACCATGATTGTGCCCATTCTACGGGCTGGCTTGGGACTGATGCCAGGCATTCAAGAGCTCCTACCCCTGGCCTCGGTTTACCACATGGGTTTTGTACGGGATGAGGAAACCCTGGAAGCCAGTTGCTACCTCAATCGCCTCCCCGATCGCCTGGATGCCCAAACCCGGGTAATTATCAGTGAACCAATGCTGGCCACGGGCGGCACCCTGATGGCCCTGATGGCCGAACTAACCCAACGGGGCATTGATCCGGCCGCTACCCGGGTGATTGCGGTGGTAGCCTCGCCGCCAGCCCTACAAAAGTTAGCCCAGGCCTACCCCAGTCTGACCATTTTTGCCGCCGCCATCGATGAAGTGGTCAACGATAACGGGTTTATTGTGCCGGGGCTGGGGGATGCGGGCGATCGCAGCTTTGGCACCTGATCTGTGGCTACCGCTCGCGGGCCAGGGTGGACTGGACAAAGTCTCGCAGGAGGGGCTCTACCACTTCAGGCTTTTCCAGGTGGGGCAGCACCCCAACCTCTGGCAATTGATGCAGGGCGACTATGGCTCGGGGGTTCAGACTGGCCAGTCGTTTGAGTACCGCTGGCGGAGTAAACCGGGATTTTTCCCCTATTACCATCACCGTGGGCACCTGGAGCTGGCCCAGGTAGGCCGCCAGGTCAAAGCTAATGGCGCCGCTTAGGGAAGCCAGGGCGGCATATTCAGCCTTCGGCTGCCGGGTGCCCGTGACGTAGGCCTGTACCATCTCAGGGGTGACCCGATCACCATCGGCGAACAAGACGGTGCTGAGAAACCAGCGCACCGCCAGTTCATTGGCGGCCCCCAGCCCATAGACCAGGCGATCCAGGCCGGGTATACGGGTCACCAGGGCCGGTAGGCTAAGGCGATAGTCGCGACCGAAATCCCGATTCCCCAAGGGCGATACGAGGAATAACCCCCGGCAGAGATCGGGGCGCTGAATCGCCAGCCGGATGACTACCCCGGCGGTTAGGGAGGTGGCGGCAATCAGGGCGGGGGCGAGATCTAAGGACTCCAGCAGATGGGTGATCAGGGCCAAGTAGTCCTCCACCCGGTAGGCTCTGACTGGATGGGTGGATTGCCCCCAACCAATCAGGTCGGGAGCAATCACCCGGTAGGATGGGCCGAGGTTGCCATAGACCCGAGACCACTCAAAGGCAGAGGACCCACCCCCCAGACTATGGAGAAACACCAGGGTGGGGGAAGCCTCAGTGACATCGGTGGCGTTAGTATAGTAGACCATTACCCCCAGGTCGGTTACCAGGACCCTCTGCACAAACCCCTGGGGTTGAAAATTTAGCACGGTTAATCTAGTCCGGTTTTACCACAATGGGATACTATGCCACAAACATAGAGTAACTTTGTTTTAATGATTCCATCAACACCAGACGCCTTTGAGGTTTCGGTGGATTTGATACCTCACAACAGCAGGCCAACTGCCTGGAACCATGGGGGAGAAAAATCTAAAAGTCAAGTTAAGTCCCTACAAGATAGATAAAGTCAGAAAGTTCAAAAAAATACGGTGGATTTTATCGTAGAATGTTTCGACTCTTGCCTGTTTAGTGGGAACATGTTTGCAATCGTAGGCAGGTCTGGCCTGGATTGCCCTGGAGATAGACCTGTCTTTAGATAGGTTTTGGAGCACAGCTATGGGCAAGAGAATATCGCCGATCTGTATGAGGTAAATTGAATGACCGATAACATCCTGGAAGTTAAGCATCTGAGTGTCTGCTTTGAGCTAGACGATCAGATTACCCAGGCTGTCAACCGTATTTCTTTTCAGGTGAAGCGGGGTCAAACCCTGGGCATTGTGGGGGAATCGGGCTCGGGTAAGTCGGTGACGGCCCTGGCGGTGATGGGTTTGGTACCCTCTCCCCCTGGCTGCCTCACCCAGGGAGAGATCTGGCTACACCAGCGGCAACAGGCTGCAATTAACCTCTGTGCCCTCCCGCAGGCAGAGCGCCAGGGCTACCGGGGTGGCCAGGTGGCGATGATCTTTCAGGAACCCATGAGTTCCCTTAACCCGGTTTACACCATTGGCTTTCAAATCATTGAGGCGATTCGGCAGCACCAGTCCGTAACCCCAGAGCAGGCCCAGCACCAGGCGATCGCCCGACTCCAGGAGGTTAAACTCCTACCCCCTGAAGAGACCCTGGGCCAGGAAATCCTTGCTACTACCCCAGATCTGGGGGACGGGGACCTGACCGGAGAAATTAACCGCCGCTACCAGGCCATGCTCAACCGCTATCCCCACGAACTCTCTGGAGGGCAACTGCAGCGGGTGATGATTGCCATGGCCATTGCCGGTGATCCAGATTTACTGATTGCCGACGAACCCACCACCGCCCTGGATGTGACGGTGCAGGCCACCATTCTCGATCTGCTGCGGGAGCTGCGCGATCGCCGCGGTATGGCCCTGATGTTTATCACCCACGACCTGGGCATTATTGCCGAGATTGCTGACCAGGTGGCGGTTATGTACCGGGGTGAAATTGTCGAGAGCGGGCCGGTGTTAGAGATTTTTTCCCATCCCCGCCATCCCTACACCCGTGGCCTGCTGGCCTGCCGACCCCGCCCCGATCAACGGCTAAAGCGACTGCCCACGGTGGCTGACTTCATGGTGGTCGATCAGGTGGAGGGCCAGGCCCTGATTCGGGAAAAAATCCTGGGGTCAGGATCCCGGTTCCAGTTTGCCAGCCTGACGGAGGAGGACCTGGCCCACCGCGATCGGGCCCTGGAGGCCAGTGGTCCCCTGCTGGTGGTGGAGAATCTGCAGGTGGGTTATCCGGTGCGGGGGGTATTTGGCCACACCCACCGGTATGTCATGGCCGTCAATGATGTTTCCTTCCAAATTCGCCAGGGGGAAACCTTTGGCCTGGTAGGGGAGTCGGGCTGTGGTAAAACCACCCTGGGACGGGCTCTGCTGCGTTTGGTAACGGCTCGCAGTGGGCGAATCTGGTTTGCAGGAAAAGACATTCTGGCCCTCCAGCCCCGCCAACTGCGCCGACTCCGGCGGGATATGCAGATTATTTTTCAAGACCCCTTTAGCGCCCTTGACCCCCGTATGAGTGTTGGGGCGGCCATTGCCGAGCCCCTTAAGGTCCATGGGGTCGACAAGGGGCGGATCAACCGCCGCCAGCGAGTCACCTATTTGCTAGAGCGGGTAGGGCTCAGTGTCGATTGTCTGGATCGCTTTCCCCACGAGTTTTCTGGGGGGCAACGCCAGCGCATTTGTATTGCTCGGGCCCTGGCCCTCAACCCCAGGTTTATTATTTGCGACGAGTCGGTATCGGCCCTGGATGTCTCTGTGCAGGCCCAGGTGCTGAACCTGCTGAAGGAGATCCAGAGCGAATTCAATCTCACCTACATTTTTATTTCCCACGATTTGGGGGTGGTGAAATTTATGAGCGATCGCATTATGGTGATGAACCAGGGCCAGGTCGAAGAAATCGGCTCCGCCGAGGCGATCTACCGCCAGCCCCAGAGTGCCTACACCCGGCAGTTAATTAACGCCATTCCCCTGGGCAGCCTGGAGCGCATTAGGGCGTTGCAAAATCAGCGTCAACTTCTCCTGACTGCTTAGCAGAATTCCAGGGGTTTGCTAGGCTAATGGGTAGGCCCCTGGCTGAGCTCCCCCCTACCAGTAGTTTTTCCTTCTCGATATGCCCAGAACCCAACGCAACGACAACTTTATTGACAAGTCCTTTACGGTCATGGCCGATCTGATCCTGAAGATGATGCCGACCAAACAGAGCGAGAAAGAAGCCTTTGCCTACTACCGAGACGGCATGTCGGCCCAGGCCGATGGGGAATACGCCGAAGCTATGGATAATTATCGGGAAGCCCTTACCCTAGAAGAAGACCCCTACGATAGAAGTTTCATTTTGTACAACATGGGGTTGATCCATGCCAGTAACGGCGAGCACCAGGTGGCTCTAGAAAAATATCATCAAGCTTTGGAACTCAACCCCCGCATGTGCCAGGCCCTTAACAACATTGCGGTGATTTACCACTACCAGGGTGAGCAGGCAGAGGTTGCGGGAGATACGGATGGGGCCCAGTCCCTCTTTGATGAAGCCGCTCGCTACTGGCTAGAGGCGATTTCCATTGCCCCTAACAACTACATTGAGGCCCAAAACTGGCTTAAAAATACAGGCCGAATGAAAAACGATATTTTCTTCTAAGTAGTTTTCTCTTTTTTCCCAGGTTTTATGATTGATCTAGAACAGGTCCGTAAGGTGGCTCTTTTAGCTCGTCTCGCCCTTTCCCCTGAGGAAGAGCAGCAGTTTACCGGCCAGCTCAGTAGCATTTTAGAGTACGTTGATCACCTCAGTGAACTGGATACGGAGGCGGTGGAGCCCACCACCCGGGCGATCGATCTGAGTAATGTAACCCGGCCCGATCACCTGGAGCCCTTTGGCGATCGGGAGGAGATGCTCAACTGCGCCCCCGACCGGGAGGGTGACTTCTTTAAGGTGCCCAAGATTTTAGAGGAGTAGGGTGGCCGCCCTACTCCCCCACCATGGCCCGCAGACCCTCCAGAGTGGCGGGAAGACTGCGGGGATCCATAAACAGCACCTTGGTACTTTCACTGCTGCCAATCTTCAGGCCCATTTCCAGGTAATGCTGGGCCATTAGAAATTCCAGGGCGGTCTGGGTGCCTGGGTTGGCGGCCAGGGCCTGGGCGATGGTAGCCAGGGCTTCGCTGGTGGCCTGGGCCCGCAGCACCTGTTCTTGCCGGAGGGCTTCGGCCTTCAACAAAATGGTCTTTTGCTCCCCTTCTGCATCCAGAATGGCGGCCTTCTGCCGGGCCTCTGCGTCTAATACCGCCGACTCAGCCCGGCCTCGAGCCGAGTTTACCGCCGCTTCCCGTTCTCCTTCCGAGGTCAGTACCGCCGCCCGCTTTTTCCGCTCCGCCGCCATTTGCAGCTCCATCGACTCCTGCACCGCCTTGGAGGGGACAATATCACGCAATTCTACCCGGGTAACCTTGACGCCCCAGGGATCGGTGGAAATATCCAGTTCCCGCAGCAGGGTTTCGTTAATCTCAGAGCGGGCGGTGAAGGTTTCATCTAGCTCCAGTTTGCCCATTTCGGCGCGGATTTGGGTGAGCACCAGGTTCACCATGGCGGACTGGAGGTTTTCGACTTTGTAGTAGGCCTTTTCTAAGTCCACAATCTGCCAGTACACCACCGCATCTACGGTAATCGATACATTGTCGCGGGTAATGCACTGCTGGGGGGGAATATCTAATACCCGCTCTCGGATGGTTTGCTTAAAGACCACCTTATCTAGAAAGGGAATGATGAAGTTTAAGCCGGGAGTGAGTTTTTTGCCGGTGTACTTACCCAGGGTTTCCACCAGGGCTTCGTCACTTTGATTAATGATTTTGACGGAGTTGGCGGCTACCGATCCACCCAGAATCAACATCAGGAAAAAGCTAAATAAACTCTCCATAGGTCAACCTTTAGCTATTTTTTATTTACTATGCTCTCCGTAGCGGTAGCCCCGGTGAAGGGGGCGGCACCCTAGAATACATGGCCAGGCCTAGCTTGCGCCGATCAACCTTGGCCCC
>JBMOHM010000080.1:0-11393 GCA_049317845.1 Nodosilinea sp.
TTGGGTAGTTTTTATTGCTTTGGCCAAAAGGCTAGGGCAAAGGTGCCTAGGTCTTCTAGCTCGATCCAAAGGCCCCAAGGATTAGAAGAGGAATAACCCCATGGTAAAAATAATCCCCCCCGCAAGAGATCCTGGCCAGCCCATCAACTCAGCCCTAAGGCTTCTGACCGAAGCTATACAATAGGAGAACTCAATTCATCGACATTTGTGGAGCGGTCTATGACCACTGCGGCCCCCGTTAAAACCGATTACGAAGCCATTATTGGCCTTGAAACCCATTGCCAGCTCTGTACGGAGACAAAGATTTTTTCCCCCGCTTCCACCGCCTTCGGGGCTGATCCCAATACCCATATCGACCCGATTGTGTTGGGTATGCCTGGGGTGCTGCCGGTGCTGAATCAAAAGGTGCTGGAATATGCCGTAAAGGCAGGGTTAGCCCTGAACTGTCAGATCGCTCCCTACTCAAAATTCGATCGCAAGCAGTACTTTTACCCTGACCTGCCTAAAAACTACCAGATCTCCCAGTACGACCTGCCCATTGCCGAGCATGGCTGGCTCGAAATCGAACTGGTGGACAAGAAAACCAAGGTGGCTAGCCGCAAGCGCATTGGCATTACTCGCCTACACATGGAGGAAGACGCGGGCAAACTGGTACATGCCGGTAGCGATCGCCTGGCCGGTTCCACCTACTCTCTGGTGGACTACAACCGGGCCGGGGTGCCCCTGATCGAGATTGTCTCGGAACCAGACCTGCGGAGCGGGCAGGAGGCGGCGGAGTATGCTCAGGAGCTGCGCCGGATTGTGCGTTACCTGGGTATCAGCGACGGCAATATGCAGGAGGGTTCCCTGCGCTGCGATGTCAATATTTCTGTACGACCGGTGGGTCAATCCGTATTTGGCACCAAGGTGGAGATTAAAAATATGAACTCCTTCAATGCCATTCAGCGGGCGATCGACTACGAAATTAGCCGTCAGATTAAGGCCATCCAGGCAGGAGAGAGAATTGTGCAGGAAACCCGCCTGTGGGATGAAGGTAATCAATGCACCAAAAGCATGCGTTCCAAAGAGGGCTCCAGCGACTACCGCTACTTCCCTGAGCCCGACCTACCTCCGATTGTGGTGTCTGTAGACCAGCGCCAGACCTGGCAGGCGGAACTGCCGGAGTTACCGGCTCAAAAGCGCCATCGCTACGAGGAAGAACTGGGCCTATCTGCCTACGATGCCCGGGTACTGAGCGATGAACCCAGCATCGCCACCTATTTTGAGGCGACGGTAGCGACAGGGGCCGACTGTAAGCTGGCGGCCAACTGGATTACCCAGGACATTGCCGCCTACCTGAATACCGAAAAACAGGCGATCGCCGATCTACCCCTCACCCCCACGGGTCTGGCGGAATTGGTGCAATTGATTGATGCGGGCACCATCAGCAACAAAATCGGTAAGGACCTCCTGCCGGAACTGCTTACCCAGGGAGGATCTCCCCGCGCCCTGGTGGCCGAGCGGGGCCTTAGTCAGATTTCCGATCCGGCCCAAATTGAAGCCCTGATTGAGGAGGTACTGGCTGCCCATCCAGAGGAATTGGCGGCCTACCGAGGCGGCAAAACCAAACTCCAGGGTTTCTTCGTCGGTCAACTGATGAAACGGAGTGGAGGTCGGGTGGATCCTAAATTGAGCAACCAACTCCTAATCAAAAATTTAAACGGATAGCTGTTTGAACGATTGATTAGAAAAACTTAATGGGGGGTCTGACCCCCCATGCCTTATTTTTGCTACCATGCTCCTTAAGATGCACCCTGATGGTAGGGAGAGCTTGGTCGCTCTCCTTTTTTCTATGGGGTTTTTCCCGCTGGGCCCCTTCGCCGCAAAATAGAGTTGCTATAGTGATGGCTTGCCCCCAGGCTATACCCTATTCTTCCGTCTCGCATCTGCTATGGTTCAGAGTTTGCAGTTCGAATCCGTTAGCGATCGCCTACCGCCCCAAAATATCGAAGCTGAAGAAGCCATTTTAGGTGGCATTCTTTTAGATCCCGAGGCGATCGGTCGAGTCATGGAAATTCTCTCCCCCGAAGCCTTCTATATTGCTACCCACCGGGATATCTATCGAGCCGCTCTAGATCTGCACAGTCGTGGTCAACCCACCGATTTGATGACCATCACCCTGTGGCTGCGAGACCACAACAAACTGGATAAGGTCGGGGGGCAATCTCGCCTGGCCCAACTGGTAGACCGCACCGTCAGTGCTGCTAACATCGACCAGTACGCCACCCTGGTGATGGATAAATACACCCGTCGCATCCTGATTCAAACCGGCGGAGAAATTGCCCAACTGGGTTACGACACCGCTATTCCCCTGGAAAATGTCTTAGACCAATCAGAACAAAAACTCTTTAGCATCACCCAGGTGAGACCCCAGGGTGGACTTACCGCCACCGCCGACATTTTAATTGACACCTTTTCTGAGATTGAGCAGCGTTCCCTGGGGGTAGTGCTGCCAGGGGTGCCCTGCGGTTTCTACGACCTGGATGCTATGACCCAGGGCTTCCAGCGATCGGATCTGATCATTGCCGCCGGTCGCCCCTCCATGGGAAAAACCAGTTTTGTTTTGAATATGGCTCGTAACATTGCCGCTCTACAAAAGCTCCCCGTGGCCATTTACAGCCTGGAAATGTCAAAACTCCAACTGGTGTACCGGTTGCTCTCCAGTGAAGTGGAGATGGAAAGTAGCCGCCTGCGTACGGGCCGCATTGCCCAAAATGAATGGGAAAAACTGGGCCACGCCATCAGCCTTCTATCCCAGATGCCGATCTTTATTGACGATACCCCCAACATCTCGGTGACGGAAATGCGGTCCAAGTGCCGTCGTTTGCAGGCGGAACAGGGGGGAGCTCTGGGGTTGATTTTAATTGACTATCTGCAGCTGATGGAGGGCGGCAGCGATAACCGGGTGCAGGAATTATCTAAAATCACCCGATCCCTCAAGGGGCTGGCCCGAGAGCTAAATGTTCCCATCATTGCCCTCTCCCAGCTCAGCCGTGGGGTTGAGTCTCGCACCAATAAACGCCCGATGATGAGCGACTTGCGGGAATCGGGCAGTATTGAGCAGGACGCCGACCTGATTATGATGCTCTACCGGGAGGAATACTACGAGCCCGATACCCCCGATCGCGGTATTGCTGAGGTGATTGTCACCAAACACCGTAATGGCCCTACGGGAACCGTTAAACTCCTGTTTGAGCCCCAGTTTACCCGCTTTCGCAATCTGGCCAATCCGGGAATTTAGCCGCCCTGCTCCAGTTTCTCTGTATACATTACGTGTAGCCATAGATATAACCGTAGCCACCTGTAACGGGTCGCAGGCGAGCCAGAACCCCTACCCAGATCGGGATCGACGCAGGGAGCTGGCCTGGGACAACAGGGACTCGGCAAAGGCCAGGGCCTCCTGGTGAGTAGCTCCGCCCGCCAGTTGGGCCAGTTCCTCTCGCCGTTCTGACCGAGAAAGGGCAGCGATGCGCACAACGGTACGGACCACTGCGTCGGAGTTGGTACTGGCCATGGCCGGGGTCACCTGCTTACCCACTCGCCAGTGGACATCGGCAAGGGCCGCCACCATGGGCTGGTGGGTGACACAGAGAACCTGGTGCCGACGGCCCAGTTGCCAGAGTTTTTCAGCGATCGCCTGGGCTACCCGTCCCGATACCCCCACATCAATTTCATCAAACACCAGGGTACCTACCCCTTCCTCCTCTGAGAAACAGGTCTTGAGAGCCAGTAAGAACCGACTCATTTCTCCACCGGAGGCGGTAGCGGCCAGAGGTTGGAGGGGTTCGCCAGGATTGGGACTGAAGTAAAATTGCACCCGATCAGCCCCGCTGGGACCCGGCGGCTGGGCAGCCAACTGTACCTCAAACTGTACCCGCTCCATGGCCAGGGGTTTCAGTTCTGCAATCAAACGGACTTCCAAGGCTCGGGCGCTGGCCTGGCGTAACTGGCTGAGGCCGGCGCAGGCTGTCTGGAGTTCACTCTGGCAGCGCTGGGCCTCTGCTGCCAGAGCCGCTATGGACTGGCCCTCGTCGCTGAGGTCTGCCAGATTAGTCTCCAGCTCATCCCTATAGGTGATCAGGTCGGACAGCGATCGCCCGTAGCGACGGCTTAGCCCCTTCAGGTGGCGCAGCCGCTCCTCCACCTCCTCTAACCGTTTTGGATCGGCCTCCACGGTGGCAGCATAGGCATTAATCCCCCGCCCCGCCTCCTGAACCTGGGTGAGGGCTTCACTCACCAGGGTTAGAATCGGCGTCAGAGCACTATCGTAGGCCTCCATGGCAGTCAGAATACCTTCTACCTGCCCCAGCAAATCGGCGCAGGCCATGCCCCCATCGCCATCGTTCTCGTAGAGCATCTGGTAAACCTGGTAGCTCTGCTGTTGCAGATCGACACTGTGGGTGAGGCGGTGTTGCTCCTGGGTAAGTTGGTCCAACTCCTCCGGATCTTCTAACTGGGCCTGGCTGAGTTCTTCATAGTGCCGTTGCCAGAGGTCTAACTTTTCCTGGCGTTCCTGTTCTACCTGCTGGCGTTGTTGCAGATGACGCTGGGCCTCGGTGGCAACCTGGTAAGCCTGCGCCACCTGCTGCCGCTGGCCCAGCAGGGCTTCACCACCGAAGCCATCTAACCAGTCTCGCTGGCGATCTCCAGAACCCACCTGCAGGGTCTGACCCTGGGCAGTAATTTCCACCAGTTGCTGGCGCAGGGAGTCTAACTGCAAGCGGGTAATTGGACGATCGTTTAAAAAGCATCGACTACGCACCGAGGTCTTAGCCAGAGTGATTTCTCGTTTACAGACTAGATCGTCACCAGGGCAGGGTAAATTCTGCTGCCGCAGCCAGGTCTGCAGATCAGGGGTGAGGGTAAAGCGGGCCTCTAAAGTCGCCTTACTGGTGCCAGCACGAACTAATCGGGGGCTGACCTTACCCCCCAAGACCGCATCTAAGGCGTCGAGAATAATCGACTTACCCGCCCCAGTTTCTCCGGTGAGTACCGTCAATCCCCGTTCCAGTTGCAGTTCGAGGACGTCAATCAAAGCAAAGTTCTCGATCCGCAGGGCCGTTAGCATAGGAATAGGTTCTAACCATGGAGCGGGCTGATGGAGCGATGGAGGCAGAGGCCCCGGGCTGATCTTAGTACAGAGGCACAGAAATTATCCACAAGTGGGGAAGTCTACACCCCAGACTGGAGCCCCGTCCCGTTACAATAGTTTACAGATTTACTCTTTCTGAACTTAAGCATGATGGCTAATTTGGCGGCAGAGGTCAGGCAGTCCATGGATAATGGTTTGGAGACAGAGGCTATCACCGTTACCAGTCAAGTGGTAACAACCCCTGAGGATCGCCCTAAACCACCTCCCCTTTCGCCTCAGCAGCGGCAACAGGATCCCTTTGAAGGCATGGGCTACGATCCCGTGGCGATCGCCGCCCATTACCGTCGTCGACCGTTCCAGGTAATTGCCCGCCTGATCGCCATCTGCTTTCCTATCCTGGGATTTTACCTGCAACTCTGGCTCGATCAGCGCCTGGGCAGAACGACTCAACAACAGCAACGGGCCGTACAACTACGCCAGCTGCTAACCAACCTCGGGCCTGCCTACATCAAAATTGGCCAGGCCCTCTCCACCCGCCCTGACCTGGTGCCGCCTCTCTACCTGGAAGAACTTACCCGCCTGCAGGACCAGTTGCCTCCCTTTTCCAATGATCTTGCCTTCCATTTCATTGAAGTAGAACTGGGGGCCTCTCCCGACCAAATCTACGCCGAGCTATCGGACCACCCTGTAGCCGCCGCCTCCCTGGGGCAGGTGTACAAGGGTAAGCTGAAAACCGGTGAAACGGTCGCTGTCAAGGTGCAACGACCCGGCTTAGCCAATCTCATTACCCTCGATCTCTATGTCCTACGGCGTCTAGCGGAGTTCGCCAACCGACGCATTAGCCGCATTCGCAGTGATCTAGTGGCGATTATGGACGAGTTTGGCGAGCGCATCTTTGAGGAAATGGACTACGCCCAGGAGGGGCGCAATGCCCAGCGTTTTGCCGACCTCTATGGCCATAATCCAAATATTTACGTGCCCCATATCTATCCCCAATACACTGCCCGACGGGTGTTAACCATGGAGTGGATTGAGGGCATCAAACTCACCCGAACTGAAGAACTGAATCGATTGGGTATCGATGCTACCCAACTAATTGAGGTGGGAGTACAGTGTTCCCTGCGACAGTTGCTAGAGCATGGTTTTTTCCACGCCGATCCCCACCCTGGTAACCTACTGGCCATGATCGATGGCCGTCTCGCCTACCTGGACTTTGGCATGATGAGCCAGGTTAAGCCCCAGCAGCGCTACGGCTTAATTGAGGCGGTGGTGCACATGGTTAACCGTGACTTTGAAGGGTTGGCCCATGATTATGTGAAGCTGGAGTTTCTCACCCCCGATACTGATTTGAGTCCCATCATTCCGGCCTTAGCGGAGGTATTTAATAATGTTCTCGGGGCCAGTGTGGCCGAACTCAACTTTAAGAGCATTACCGATGAGTTTTCTGCTTTGATGTACGAGTATCCCTTTCGGGTGCCGGCTTACTATGCCCTGATTATTCGCTCCCTGGTTACCCTGGAGGGCATTGCCATTAATGTCGACCCTAACTTTAAGGTGCTGAGTAAGGCCTACCCCTATGTGGCCAAGCGTCTGCTCACCGACCCAGCCCCCCAGCTACGGTCCTCCTTGCAAGATCTACTCTTTAAGGATGGTAGTTTTCGCTGGAATCGGCTAGAAAATTTACTGCGTAATGCCCGGGACAACAGCGATTACGATCTGGATCAGGTATTGGACCAAACCCTGGAATTTGTGTTTTCCGATCGCGGTCTGTTCCTGCGCGATCGCATTGTATCGGAACTCATTAATAGCCTGGACCACTTCGGTCAACATACCCTGCGATCAACCGCCACCTGGCTTCAGAGTCGCCTAGGTCTTCAGGTGGAAGAGTCTTCCCCCGCCCCTACCAGCGATCTTACCCACCTGTTAAGGATTCTCGAAATCGTCAAAGACACCCAGGGTTTCGATGGTGTCAAAGTAGCAACCCGTCTACCGGTCCTGCTATTTAAGCCAGAGACCCAGACTATGGGACAACAGATTATCTCAGGACTGGTCCAGCGCAGTCTGGCCCGCCTGATTCGCACCCTACTGATGGGAGAAGAGACAGAACGATTGGGGAAGGTAGGTCAATTACCGGCAGCGCTCCCAGGGGTGAACCCCTAAAACCAAAGGAAACCGATCTATAGCCTTCGCTTTGATCAACTGACTCTGTCCTCAGCGGACTGGCCAAAGCTATAAAAATGCCACCTAGTCCTGAGGGGGCATTAGAAAAGAGTATCCAGGGATCCTTCAAACGTTCCCCAGGTTTTTCTAATGTCCTTTAGAGGTTGTTTGAAAAGCCAAAGAGAGTCTCAAACTATACCTATGAAGCAGGATAATCTCCTCAGAGTTTAACGTTTTTGCGGCCCCTTGGCGGCGAGTTATACCTGGGACAACCCTTTTCAAACAACCTCTTAGGCAGGTGGCAAAGCTAAGCAGTTAAACGGCGATCGCCCTTACTTCACAGCGACCTTAGCACCAGACTCTTCCAGCTCCTTCTTGGCAGCCTCGGCCTCATCCTTGGTCACCCCTTCCTTCACAGGTTTAGGAGCCGCTTCCACCAGGTCCTTGGCTTCCTTCAAGCCCAAACCAGTAAGGCTACGCACCACCTTAAGAACAGCAATCTTCTTATCAGCAGGGACATCTTCGAGAATGACGTCAAATGCAGTTTTTTCTTCCTCTGGTTCGGCTGCTCCACCGCCCCCTGCTCCAGGCACCAGACCAGGGGCCATCATCATCACCCCACCGCCACCGGCAGCAGAGGCATCAACCCCGAAGGCTTCCTCAATTTGTTTGACTAACTCGGAAGCTTCTATCAAAGACAATGACTTTAACTGTTCAAGAATTTCATCGGTTTTAGCAGACATAACTTAATCCTTAACTCCTGGGGTAAACAAACAAAACAAACTCGATCCCTTATCATCTGTGGCCCTAGGCCGCATCGGACCCTTGCTCGGAGACAGCCTTAATAGCACGCGCCAAGGAAGCAGGTACCTCCTTGATACCCACCGCCAGCTGGGTCGGCACAGCGTTGATGCCCACCGCAACTCGAGTCGGCATCGCCTTGATAGCGCCTGCCAGACGAGCCATCAACTGTTCCTTAGAGGGCAGTTCGGTAATCGCCTTAACCTGGTCTTCAGTCAGGGCCTGGCCTTCCATAACACCACCCCGCAGGATGGTCTTTTTAGAATCCTTTTGGAAAGCCTGGTATTCCTTAATGGCACCCCCCAGGTCTTCCTCAACCAGCACAAAGGCCGAGGATCCCTGAAGAAACTCCGTCATCGGTTGCCAGGCACTATCACCCTCAACCGCAATTCGCATCAGGGTGTTTTTGGTCACCTTACACACCGCCCCCTTAGGACGCAGGCGGTTCCGCAGGTCGGTTAGCTCAGCGACCGTCAAGCCTTGGTAATCAATTATCAGGGCTAGTTGAGCTTGCTTCAGAAGGACCTGAAGCTCACTCACAATCTCCTGTTTATTCGCTAGGGTTCTCCCCATATCAATCTCACCTCCTTGTCAGCGGGGATAGGAAACATCTGATTCACCCGGTCTCAGCCTGAAAAACAAAACCCCAGCAACAGAGCCGGGGTGAGACGGGAAGGAAAATTACCCTAAAAGTGATGAGGGCAATCTATCTTCCGAGTCAACCTCGGCAGGACTTATGCACGTTTAACCATGCACCTGCTGTCTACGGTCGTTTATGCAGTTGTGAGAATCGTAAAATCGATAGGTTCTCCGGGTTATACTTTTGCGCTAATCTGTGGCTCTTTCAGAAAGGCCACAGCTACAGGGCATCCGCCAATTTAAGGTCTCGCAAAGCATTGACATCAAGGCGAATAGCTGGACCCATGGTGGCTGAAACTGTAACAGTGCGCCAGTAGCGCCCTTTGGCTCCTGATGGACGATTGCGATCAATGCATTCCTGCAACGCCTTCAGATTAACCAAAAGGTCTTCGGCAGCAAAACTAGCCTTGCCAAACATAACATGAACAATACCAGTTTTGTCAGCCCGGAACTCTAACTTACCCGCTTTGAATTCAGCGATCGCCTGGGATAGGTCAAAGGTAACGGTGCCGCCCTTAGGAGAAGGCATCAAGCCCCGAGGGCCGAGTTGGCGACCTAATTTTGCCACCTGAGGCATCACATCGGGGGTAGCAATCAGGATATCAAAATCCATCATGCCCTTTTGAATCTCATCAATTAACTCTTCAGATCCAACTAAATCAGCCCCTGCCGCGGTTGCTTCAGCGACCTTTTCCCCTTTGGCAATGACTGCTACCCGGATAGTCTGCCCCGTTCCCTTAGGTAGAATGACCGTAGTCCGGAGTTGCTGATCGGTATATTTAGGATCAATACCAAGGCGAATATGGGCCTCAGCCGATTCAGGAAATTTAGCCGTAGCGGTTTCCCGCAGTAAACTCAAAGCTTCTAGAGGCTCATAAAAGCGGTCATCTACCTTGGCCTGGGCAGCTTGCAGTCGTTTTGAAACTTTTCTAGTCATTTTTTCTCCTCGGGGTAATAACGAAGCTGGACCTCTTCCCCAATCGTGAACGGTGTACAAAAAATCAACTTTAAGGTGGGTGATTTATGGAAACTTCCACCCCTTTCAACCGGTCTGAATTAGCTAGTCGGCAATGGTTACCCCCATATTACGAGCTGTACCCTCCACGATTCGCATAGCCGCCTCAACGTCATTAGCATTGAGATCGGGTAGCTTAGTCTCGGCAATTTCCCGGAGTTGAGAGCGCGTGATGGAACCAACTTTCTTGGACTGAGGTTCCCCCGATCCCCTTTCAATACCAGCAGCCTTTTTAATCAGCACTGAGGCAGGAGGGGTCTTGAGAATAAAGGTGAAACTGCGGTCTTCAAAGACAGAGATCTCCACCGGCACCACCAGGCCAACTTTGTCCTGGGTGCGAGCGTTGTATTCCTTGCAAAAGGCCATGATGTTCACCCCGTGCTGACCCAGGGCAGGCCCAATCGGAGGAGCAGGGTTAGCCTTACCAGCAGGAATTGCCAGTTTAATCAACGCAACAACTTTTTTGGCCATTATCTAACTCTCTTTTTCCACTTGATTAAATTCCAACTCCACTGGGGTATCTCGCCCAAAAATTGATAGCAGGGCTTTGAGTTTACTGCGTTCTGGGCTAACTTCCACCACCTCGCCCTCAAAGTCTTTAAAGGGACCCGATAGCACCGTGATCTTATCGCCTGGAGCCATGTCTATCTTGACCACAGGTTTTTGCTCTTCCGTGCGCTTGAAGATGCGCTTGATTTCACCAGGGCTAAGGGGCACGGGTTTGACGTGACCCCGACCCCGACCATAGGCGCGACGTTGCTCAGCACCGACGAAATTAATCACGTGGGGGGTATTTTTAACCACAGACCAGGTTTCGTCATCCATGTACATTTTCACTAGCACGTAGCCCGGAAAGACTTTTTCGTCAATATTTTGACGACTACCATCCTTGCGGAGCTTAATGGCAGGAGTCTGGGGAATTTCTACCTGGAAAATGCGGTTTATCACATCTAGGGTGCCAGCCCGTTGTTCTAAATCTAGCTTGACTCGTTTTTCGCAACCCGAAGCTACCTGGACAGCGTACCAGCGGGCTCGACGCTGAAAAAAACCAGCGGCCTGTTCTTCATTTTCCGGTACCGCTTCCTCTGCAAGATGGGCAAGCTCAACATCTCCAGATAGGTCAGAGGCAGCCGTATCGTCTCCGAAATTATCAAAGGTCACCACCATTAGAACACCTGCTTTGAAATCCATCCAAAGAGTTGATCGACCAAATAAATTAGAGTTGCAGAAAGACTAACCATAAGAATAACCGCCGCCGATTCACTGATCAGTTGCTGACGACCAGGCCATACTACCTTGCTTAGCTCCTCCCTGGTTTCCTGCAGAAAACCACCTGGGTTAAACCCATCACTGGCATCCTTAACCTCTACGGCCTTGCGAGTAGTCTCGGTTATCCCGTCTTTTTTAGCCACTGGTTTAGCTCCTGCTGAACTATGGTGCAAACCCTGAGGGTATTGACCGATGAAATTGCCTGTCCAACTACGATAGAAAAAAGAACTAACCACCTCACAACAGTAACTGAGAACCAGAAAACTGGAAGATAAACCGTTGCAGGTGGCTAGCATTAAACTCAGCGCGCCCTGGAGGACTCGAACCCCCGACATCGGGTTTTGGAGACCCGCGTTCTACCAACTGAACTAAGGACGC
>JBMOHM010000081.1:0-11051 GCA_049317845.1 Nodosilinea sp.
TAGACTACAACAATGGTTGCACGCGTGTGTTTAGAATGCGCTTAATGGTGATCGATATGTGCATAGATAAAACCTTAGGTATTTTGGGCCAATTTGCCCCCACCATCCCTATGGGGAACAATTAACATGGCTCTACGCTACGTCAACACTAGAAGACTTTCCGTTTCGCTACTTTCAAACTGAATGATCGTGTCCAGATTATCTCTCAAAATCTGAGTGATTTTCGATGTTGGACAATTCCCAGCTCTAAGATAAATAAACTTGGGGGGATGACCATAGAGTAAACTGCGTTGATGAAAGTCAGCATCTTTGGAAACAATCACAAAACCATTCGTCTTTGCATATTCCCAGATTACTCCATCGTCTGTATTGATCAGTCCTAGGGGCTTAACATGATCAGAATTTGGATACAGATCAACAATCCTGTGAATTATGCGATCGGATAGGTTTTCATCTAAAAGCAGCTTCACAACGATGCCACAAATAACCTCTTCTCTCGATCAGCCGCAAAAACAAGACAAGCTTTGATATCCTCCGAGGTGAGTTCAGAAAAATCTTCCAGAATCTCCGCCTCGCTCATCCCACCTGCCAAATATTCTAGGATGTCGTACACTGTAATTCGCATTCCCCGAATACACGGCTTGCCACTACGCTTTCCAGGTTCAATTGTAATGATGTGTTGGTAGTCCATAAAGGTGGCAGGAAAGAGAATATATGCTTACATTGTATCGAGAACTCTTGCAGCTATAGACAAAGATGCCGCTAGGGTTTACCTGCAATGTGTTGAGCAGCACATGAAAGGCAGGGTTCAGTCATCAGTGGTCAGTAATCAGAAGCCCTTTCTACCACTCCCCCACCCACAGGAAGCTTTCTCTCCACCCAACCCAGGTCTACAGGCTGAGACCAAAGCGAAGCGCGATCGCCCACCCTCCACCCCGTCCGCAAGGCAGTAGCCATGTCATCAATGACGGTCGAACTCAGGTTAATTTACCCCCATTAAGGGGAAAACTCCTGACCCTGGCTTATTCATGCAACAAAGTCGAAAACTATTCCCAGCTATTGCTAAGGGTGACCCACTGCTCTAGGCTCAGGTCCTCGGCCCGCACCGTTGGACTGACCCCCAGCTGGCCCAGGAGGGTAGTCAGATCCTCCACTCCCATCAGCCCCTTCAGGTTATTCCGCAGCATCTTACGTTTACTGGCAAACCCCAGCTTGACCAGGTGCTCCAGGCGTTGGGGGGATTGGGCGGTTACCGCCAGGGGGCGAGGGGTGAGGTGCACCACCGCCGAATCCACCTTGGGGGCAGGGGTAAAGGCCCTGGCGGGCACCGGACAGACCAGTTCACAGGCAGCCAGGTACTGCACCCGCACCGATAGGGCACCAAAGGCCCTGCTACCGGGTCGGGCACAGAGGCGATCGGCCACCTCCCGTTGCACCATCAACACAATGGCCTGGTAGGGCTGGGGGTTGGGTTGGGCAATGGTGCCCAGCAATTTCTCTAAAATCGGGCCGGTAATATAGTAGGGAATATTGGCCACCACCTTATTCAGGGGCTGATCCTCTAGGGGTGAGATCAGATCGGCTAAATCCAGGCTTAAAATATCTCCCTCCACCAGGGTAAAGTTAGGCTGGTGGGCGAATTGGCGACGCAGTTGACGGCTGCGGTCCCGATCGATCTCCACCGCCACCACCCCACCGGCCCTCTCCACCAGGGCGGTGGTTAACACCCCAGTACCAGGACCAATTTCCAAAACCCCATCTTCAGGGGTAACCGCCGCTGCCGCCACAATGGACTGGAGTACGGTCTGGCTGGTGAGCCAGTGTTGACCAAAGCGTTTACGGGCCAGTTGGGAACCCATGGTCAGAACCACCGCGACGGAGAGATGGATCCCCGATTACAAACCATGGATTTTCTCCAACACCGCCTGGGCCACCGGCTCCGATGAGGCCGGGTTCTGCCCAGTAATCAGAATCCCATCGGTCACCGCATGGGGCTGCCAATTATCCACCCTGGAGTAGTTTCCGCCCTTAGTCTTGAGGGCATCTTCTAACAAGAAGGGCACAACCTCAGCCAGTTGAACGGCGGTCTCTTCCCCATTGCTAAAACCGGTCACCGCCCTGGCCTGCACCAGGGGGGAACCATCCGGTGCCTTGGCATTCAGGAGTACCGCTGGGGCATGACATACGGCGGCCACCACTTTTCCGGCGGCATACAGGGCTTCGATCAGAGCAATGGAATCCGGATCGGTGACTAAGTCCCAGAGCGGACCGTGCCCCCCCGGATAAAACACCGCATCAAAGGAGTCGGGTAACACCTCGGAGAGTTTCACCGTATTGGCCAGGGCTGCCTGGGCCTCAGCATCCCCCCTAAAACGCTGGATGGCTGGGGTTTGGGCCTCAGGTTCATCGCTTTTGGGGTCAAGGGGGGGCTGCCCTCCCTTGGGTGAGGCCAGGGTGATCTCTGCCCTGGCATCCTTGAAGACATAGTAGGGGGTGGCAAATTCCTCCAGCCAAAATCCAGTTTTCTGGCCAGTGCTGCCCAGCTGATCGTGGGAGGTGAGGACGATAAGGACTTTCATGGCTATGGATACCTGGTGTTTTGTCAATTTTAGCCTGACCCCAGGGGAGACGCCGATGAATCCTTCACCCCCCGGGCCCTAAGTGGTAGGCGGGGATTTTTCCTCGCTGCCCGGGCAGGCTTTCGGGTTGGCCTCCACCTGCTTCCAGGTGGCCACGGCCATACCTATTCCCTAACCCACCACGGCTACGGCGGAGGCCAGTTCCTGGCTGCGATCTTCGATTACCCGATCAATCAGGCCATAGGCGACCGCTTCTTCGGCGGACATAAAGTAGTCGCGATCGGTGTCTTTTTCGATTTGCTCGATCGGCTTGCCCGTGTGGAGAGCCATCATTTCGTTGAGTTCCTGCCGTACCCGCAGAATTTCCTTAGCCTCGATCGCAATGTCACTGGCCTGGAGACGTTGACGACCGGTGCCCCCCATAGGCTGGTGAATCATAATGCGGGAGTGGGGCAGGGCCAGGCGTTTGCCGGGGGTGCCCGCCGCTAGTAAAAAGGCCCCCATGGAGGCCGCCAGGCCCAGACAAATGGTCACCACATCGGATTTGATGTACTGCATGGTATCGTAGATGGCCATCCCCGCTGTCACCGACCCGCCGGGGGAGTTGATGTAGAGGTAAATGGGCTTGGTGTTGTCGTCGGAGTCCAGGTAGAGCATGGCCGCCACAATGGAGTTGGCCAGGCTATCGGTCACCTCCTGACCCAGGAAGATAATCCGTTCCTGGTTGAGGCGGGTGTAGATATCGATCCACTGGCTGTATTGACTACCGGGAAGGCGATAGGGAACCTTGGGGGTACCGATGGGCATAGTGTTCTTGCAACCTTGAAGTAATGGGGGAGGGAATCGGGCAGAGCTGGGGAGGAGGGGTTTAGGTCTTAACCAGCGGCGATCGCCGGTATCTTGGGCAATCCCTTGCGGCTTTCCAGGACTCGGTCGATAATGCCGTACTCCTTGGCCTCGTGGGGATTCATGTAAAACATCCGGTCCGTATCCTGCATGACCTGGTCTAGGGGTTTGCCCGTATGTTTAGCCAGAATCTCCATCATCGATCGCTTGTTGTCGATCACTTCCTTAGCTCGAATTTCAATGTCGGTGGCCTGCCCCTGGGCGCCACTGCGGGGTTGGTTAAGCACAATGCGGGCGTGGGGCAGGCTGGCCCGAAAGCCCTTGGTGCCCGAGGCTAGAATCACCGCTGCCGAGCCCATGGCCTGACCAATGCAGATGGTGTGGACCGGGGGCTTGATGTAGTTAATGGTGTCGCAGATGGCAAAGGCTTCTGTGTCGTAGCCAATCATGTTGCCATCGTACCAGGAGGTACCGGTGGAGTTGATGTAGAAATAAATGGGTTTATCGGGGTCGTCGAACTGCAGGTAGAGCAACTGAGCAATGATCAGCTCGGTCACGTCAATACCCACCTGCTGCTTAATGTCATCTCCAGAAAACAGGGGCAGCCCCAGGTAAACAATGCGCTCCTTGAGCAGCAAGGAGGGTAAGTCGGGGGGCGGCGTCCGATACATGGCATCGCCATAGTAGGGGGCCTGTACCGCTTTAATTTCCAAACTCATAGACCGAACCTGCCCAAATATCGCTGCCTACCAGTGTAACGTGGGAAGGAGTCGGCTTCCACGCTGGAACCAGACGGATATCCCCACCTGGAGTATGATAAGGCCTGGTTTTACCGTGGAGCGATGGAGGATTCGGAATTCAGAAGCCAGAATTTAGAATCCAGTAGCAAAAAACCACTGACCACTGACCACTGACTCCTAAACTATGGCCATTATTCAACGTATCTACACCGATGGCGCCTGTTCTGGCAATCCTGGACCAGGGGGATGGGCGACGGTGCTCTACACGGCGGCGGGCCCTGCCCATGAGTTGGGGGGTAGGGCGGCCCAAACCACCAATAACCGGATGGAGATGCAGGCGGCGATCGCCGGTCTCACCTGGCTGCGGGAGCGGGGCCAGCGGGACGGGGTGACGGTCTACACCGACAGTGAGTACGTGCTCAAGGGTATTACCCAGTGGATCGCCGGTTGGAAGCGGCGGGGCTGGGTCAACTCGGCTAAAAAGCCCGTACTCAACCGCGACCTCTGGGAGGTGCTGGATGTCCTCACCCTTGACCTCAATCAACACCTGGATCGGCCCCTTCGCTGGGTCTATGTGCGGGGCCACAGTGGCGACCCGGGCAACGAGCGCTGCGACACCATTGCCCGGGCCTTTGCGGCGGGTCGCCCCATTCCCCTCAAAACCCTGGACTGTTCTGCTCCTCCCGGGTGACCCCCAACCGATAGGATGGGAGAGAGAGTCACAGGCCGTTGCTGCCATGGGGGGATACCGTGCTGCTATCGAAGGGTTTTGAAATCGAAATCTATACCGGTACCCCTGAGGGGGATATTGTTGGCCTCTCCGATCGCATCGTGGCCGACCTGCATGGCTTCGTGCGGGAGCCCGATAGCCGCAACGTGGAGTACACCACCCCGCCCCTGTGCCAGTACGAAAAACTGCTGTGTGAGCTGGTCCGCCCCCGCCACGAACTGCGTCGCTACCTGAAGAGTCTGGGTAACTACACCCTGGTTCCCGGCAGTACCCTGGCCCTGGGCCCCACCGATCGGTTCTTTCGCTCCGATCCGGGTAACCCCTACCACAGCTATATCGAACACACCTACGGCACCACGGTGGTGACCGCCAGTGTACACATCAACATTGGCATCGCCGACCCCGAACTGCTGATGCGGGCCTGTCGCCTGGTGCGGGTAGAGGCCCCCCTCTACCTGGCCCTAACCGCCTCCTCTCCCTTTCTGAATGGCCAGGTTACCGGCTCCCACTCCAGCCGCTGGCAGGTGTTTCCTAAAACCCCGGCCCTGGTGCCCCTGTTTGAGAGCCACCAGCACCACATTGACTGGATGGAGGCCCAACTGGCGGTAGGTGCCATGCAGAATGTGCGCCACCTATGGTCGGCGGTGCGACCCAACGGCGATCGCCGCCCCTACAACCTCAATCGTCTGGAACTGCGTATTTGCGACCTGATTATCGACCCGGTGGCGCTGCTGGCGGTGACGGCCCTACTGGAGGCCCGGTTAATTCAACTGCTGCAAACGCCATCCCTCGATCCCCTGGTGGCCAGCCAATTCCCCGCCGACCGTCGCAATGCCGACCTGGTGGCCCTCAGCGACGCCAATGAAAGCGCCGCCGCTCGCCATAGCCTGGAGGCCACCCTGCACCATTGGCAAGACGGCCGCCCGATGATGGCGCGCGACTGGATTGGGGAACTCTACCAAGAGGTCTGGCCCATCGCCAAGGCCAACGGTCTGGGTTGTTTCCTCAGTCCCCTGCAGAAAATTCTGCGGGAGGGTAACGAAGCCCAGCGCTGGCAAAGGCAGGTACAGGCGGGCCAATCCATCCGTCAAGTGGTGACCGAGGCGATCCAGGCGACCCAGGTCTACGAAGAGGGATTGGCCCGCGACCTCTGCGAACCCTGCGCCGCTTGAAGTCTTGATAGCCTGTGGACCCAGGTAACCGGGCAGAGGCTATGGCTCTCTATAAAATATCAATTAATAGGCTATGTTTTTACGCTACACAATTTCGATTATTTTGCCGGTTCTAAATATGGAGTGTTATTTGTCAAGCACTCTAGATGCGCTCCTTTGTCAGCAGGGAATTACCCAGGATGATGAAATCATCGTAGTTGACAATGGTTCTACAGACGGTTCAATTGATATCGCTAAAGGTTATCAAGGGGTTGATTTACTATTTCAGCCTGTGCGCGGTTCCTACGCCGCCCGCAATCTTGGCCTCCAATCCTCTAAAGGAGAGATTATTCTTTTTCTCGATCCCGATTGTCGCCCCAGACCACATTGGTTGGCAGCAGCCTTAACCTCTTTTCAAGATCCTGACGTTGAGATTGTGCTAGGAAAAAGAAATTACGGCAGAGAAAACAAACAACTTTCCCTAGTAGCGGCCTACGAAAATCAGAAGATTCAGTGGATACTTTCCCAGGAAAATCCTTCCTATGTATATGGTTATACTAATAACATGGCTGTGCGCCGATCCCTATTTGAGAAGTTTGGCCTATTCCAGGAAAGGCTGCGGGGAGGTGACACAATCTTCATACAAAAAATTGCCCACTCCCTAGGCCCATCAGTGATAAAATTTAACTCAGGTATGGAGGTTGATCACCTTGAAATTACCTCCCTGGAGCACTACTACTCCAAGCGGGCGATATACGGAACTAGCAATGAGCATTTAGCCAAAGAAGTGCCTTTTAAACCCTTGCCTAATCGCCATCGTCTCACCATAGTGATAGCTTTACTGCGGCAGAGAATTCTTAACCCCTGGGATGGTCTCTTGCTACTGCTTTTGCTCGTACCAGGCGCAATAATTTATGAGCGGGCGCGAGGAGAAGCACAATAAATGATGTCTGGAGAAATCGCTATTACCTTTCGTCTGGGTTGGGAGCTTTTTGCCCGCAATATAGTTTCTCGCCATCGAAATAGCCAACTGGGGTACCTATGGTTGATTTTGTCGCCTCTAGTGTTAGCTGGTGCCTGGATTTTCTTGAAACGGAGCGGCAATCTTAATATTGCAGATTCAAACATTCCCTACGGACCCTATGTGGTCACAGGGGTGTTTCTCTGGCAGGGGTTTTCCCGACAATTAAACAGCTCCCTATCCCATCTTTCCGCCTCTCGTCACCTATTCAGTAAGTATCACTTTCCCTGGGAAGCGATCGTCTTAGCCGGCTGGGCAGAAGCCCTGGTTGAATTTGCCCTCAGCATGGGGGTTTTGGTGGTGGTTCTGAGGGTGATCGGCTTTGGCAACCTCTGGGGATTACTACTCTCTTTGCCTTTCATGGCAAGCCTGCTGCTGCTAGGCGGTGCGATCGGCCTGCTATTAGCCCCCATCGGATTGCTCTACGAGGATATCGGGCGAGGGATCGGGTTATGTCTGCAACTAATGTTTTTCCTAGTTCCCATTGTTTATCCCATGCCCACTGAGGGCATCGCCAAGCTCGTAGTGGCATGGAATCCTGTGGCGGTGTTGCTGGTTACGGCTCGAGAAGCTCTGTTGATCGACCAGGTTTCCATGCCCTTCCAGACCCTGATGGCCAGCCTATTAGCCCTTGGGTTAGTGATTCTGGCCTTAGCCTTTTTGAGGCTCGCCCGTCCCCACCTCGCCGTGAGGGCTGGCTGATGACTGAGCACAGCGTCCTGGAGGTTCAAGGAGTTAGCCAACGCTTTTCCCGCAGCATGCGCCATGCTTTGCGGTATGGGGTTTATGATATCGTTCAGCAACTTATACCCTCCCCTGGTGATCGGGCCCAACAGCTAAGACCCGGGGAGTTTTGGGCCCTGCGTGACATTAGTTTTTCCCTCAAGGCCGGGGAGTCGGTGGGGATTCTGGGCAATAATGGGGCCGGCAAAAGCACCCTGCTCAAGCTGATTGCTGGAATCTATCGGCCCACGGTCGGACAGATTCGGGTGGGGGGGCATATTGGTGCGATCGTTGAGTTAGGGTCGGCCTTTGTAGCCAATCTATCGGGGCGAGAAAATATTCATCTCCAGGCTCTACTCCATGGCTACAGCCCAGGGTTGTTACGTCGTCGGATGGACGACATTCTGGCCTTTGCCGATCTAGGGGACTTTATTGACAGCCCGGTTCAGCACTACAGCACCGGTATGCGGGCCCGGCTGGGGTTTGCGGTAGCGGTTCACGGTGAACCGGATCTGTTACTGGTAGATGAGGTGCTGGCGGTGGGGGATTTGTCTTTCCAAAATAAGTGCCTGCAACTGGTGGAAAGGTTTCGCCAACAGGGCGGCGCGGTAGTGTTTGTTGGCCATAACCCCTACCAAATGCAGGCCGCCTGTGAGCGCGGCATTATCCTGCACCAGGGCTGTATTCAATTCGATGGTTCAATGGTCAATGCCATGGATCGGGTGTTAGATTCTGTTGAATCCTCTTCACCGATGAAACAGGCTCTGTCCACTGCGGCCCAGTTACCGCCCCAGGTATCTGCCAATACCAGTGATTTAAGCGATCGCCCCCTATTTAAGGTAGAAAGCACGGCTATTTCCTATCAGCCTTCGGCTCCTAAGACGCAGCAGGGCTCAGCCATAATTGACTTCACCTTAGTGGTCCATACAGATCCGATCAAGCTAAACGGGCTAGCCGCTATTTTCTCCTACGATGGCTCCCATGCTGTCGCGGTGTCCATAAGCGATGCCGTGGTGTTATCCCCAGGTTTACAAAAACTGACTATGCAAATTCCATCTCTACCCTTGATACCCGGCAATTATTTAGTAAAACTTTGTTTACTAGATGAAAGTACCTCCTTTTCATTATGGAATCAGGGCTGGTCCGATACACCGCTATATCTCCATATTCCTGGTGAGGGATCTCCCCATAGGAATATCGCAAAATCCCTATCCTCAAAGATTTTTCTGGACAGTCAGATCAGTGTCGAGACATTTTTGTCTGCAATGAAATAGAAAAATTATTAGTAAAAATTTTATATGTATTCAGTTAAAAGGAGTATCAAGTGAAACGTTTATTTACCGACCTTCAGTTACAGAAACAGTTTTTGTCTACTGGATACATCCAGACGCCCATGCTGTCTAATCTGGAAATAAACTACCTGCTAGACGAGGTTAATAAATTATGTCCTGAGGACAATTTTAATCCCCATCTAAAGGAAAATTATTATATTACCTACCATTGTACTTCCCTTGACAAAAATTTCGATTACAGGAAAAAGGCTTTTAACCTGATAAAAAATGTCTTTGAGCCCTATCTCAAGCATTTTATGCCTGAGTTTGAGATTTTATCTTGCAACTTTTTTATAAAGCCTCCCCATACCGGGATGTTGAGAATTCATCAAAACTGGCCAGTTCTAGATTTAGATGATACGAGTGTCACTCTTTGGTGTCCTTTGCAGGATGTGGATGCTCACAATGGAACCCTTCATCTTGTTCCTGGTAGCCATAAGATTCTCCCCCATATTGAAAGTATAGAAGCTACCGTTGGTTTCCCTTACTTCAAAGATTTTGAAGACGCTCTGGTAGAAAAGTATCTCCAGCCTATGACACTAAAGGCGGGGGAATGTCTAATTTTTGATGAATCACTAATTCACTGGACACCCGCCAACAATTCCAGCAAACCCCGCATTGCCGTGCAGATTACGGCTTTTCCAAAGGATAAAACTCCCGTTCTATATCTTTCTGATAAAGATCATCCAGACCGTTTTGAAAAATTCGAAATTTCTCCAGACTTTTATCTAACAGAGGTGTTAAACGAACAGGCTATACGCCAGCGTCCACGAAAGAGCCTGGGATTTGTAGAGAATAAAAATCGTTCTATTTCTGAAGAGGAATTTATTCAACTACTTAAACAAGGGGATGGGATTCGTCAAAGGATTTACGGCCAAGAGATAGCTTTTAATTTCTGAACACTTTCTATGAAAGATCTAATTTTAAATCAAGACCAAAACCAACATCTACTTGAAAAAGGCTATATTCAGCATCAGCTTTTATCAGAATCGGAAATTCAGTATTTGTTGGGTAGAATTCGCCAATTTTATCCCGAAAGTAGATTTTCACCAGAGGGAGATAAATCATCCCATCCCAATATTAAAATCAGTTACATAGATAGTGATCTAGCACTGCGACAAGAGGCCTGTAATATTGTACGGGAGGTTTTGTCTCCCCATATCGATACCCTTTTAGATAATTATCGTATTCTTGCCTGTGGGTGCTTTATTAAGGCGCCAAAGGGTGGATGGCTTGATTTGCATTATCATCCAACTGTTGTTGAAGATCCAAGCCACTGGGTGGTTGATATCTGGTGTCCTCTACAGGATACGGATTTTTCCAACGGTACGTTCTGTGTTGTCCCTGAAAGCCATAGAATTTTCCCAACAATTATTGAATATTCTCCTCAAGATCCTCCTTTTTATCAAACCTACGCTGGGGAAATTCGCGATCGGTACTCGGTGGCGATACCAGCAAAAGCTGGGCAGGCAGTGGTTTTTGAGGATAGTTTACTGCACTGGTCACCACAAAATATAACGGATGTTCCCCGCTACGCTATTCACTGTACCTGCATTCCCAAGGACGCGAGGGCTGTTTGCGTTCACCTTGATCCAATCCATCCGGAGCGTTTTGAGGTCTATGAAGTGACCGATCAGTTCTTTATCGAAAAGAGCCCTGCGACCAAGCGTGATAGTTTAAAATTATTGACTGTCTTGCCTAATGACAATCACCCTTACACCTTTGAGGAATTCAAGGAAAGGATGAAAAAGGCTAATACCATTCGTAGGGAGATAGGGGGCTGATCTTAAGATTGCCACAGATGACAGCAAGGGATGCCAGAAGTCGGGCCTTAGATTTACCTAATATAGCGGTTTTCGATAGAGTGAGACACCTAATTGCTCAGTCCTACCCCCCAGCGGCTGGCCGTTAGGGTTTCACGCTGTACCCC
>JBMOHM010000082.1:0-10891 GCA_049317845.1 Nodosilinea sp.
ACTCCCTCACCCACAGGAAATTTCTCCCCACCCCACCCAGGTCTACAGGCTGAGAGCAATGCGAAGCGCGATCGGCCGCCCACCCTCTACCCCTTCCGCGAGGTCCAGGGCGGCGGCACGCCCTGGGCGAGGGGGTCCGGGGGAAATCGCCATTCCCCCGGTAAAAGAAACCGTAATCCATTAGTTAGTAAATACCCCTTGCCAGTAGCTAGGGGTATATTTGATAAAATTAAATAACACTCCATCTCACCCTCAGGGCTGGCCTACTCCTCTACTTGCCCCGAAAGTCGAGCCATAGGCATGGTCAAACCAACCCACTCATTACCAGCCCTAGAAGGTTACCCCCGGTGATTCTAGCCAAAGACAACCTCCCGCCCTTCACCCCCGCAACATACTTTGCCTGGGAAGCCCAGCAACTCGAAAAGCACGAACTGATCGACGGTCACGTTTATGCCATGACCGGTGGCAGCGTTAACCATGGTCGTATTGCCATCCGGTTTACAGCCCTGTTCGACACCCAATTTAGAGGGCAGCTATAGCAGTTCTTAGTCTGATGAAGTACAGTTGCAGCCTCTGAAGCTATTAGCTGAAAGGTTTTCCCCAATTCAGGTGTATCTCATACGTCCAGGAACCGCTATATTGTATTACAGGCAACTCTGACATCAAAGTCAATATTATCGGAACCCAAAACTACACCTACCCCGATGCCAGCGTCACCTGCGACGATCGCGACAAAAGTACCACCCAATACATCACCTATCCCTGCCTGATCGTCGAGGTTCTCTCTAAAGCGACAGAAGCCTATGACCGAGGCAAAAAGTTTAAAATGTACCGCCGTAATCCCTGCTTGCAAGAATATGTTTTGGTTAGTGTGGATGGGATGGAGATCGAATTATTTCGTAGGACTGAAACGGGTGATTGGCGGATTATTAATTATCAAAGGGGTGATTTAATCGAGCTAAAAAGCGTTAATTTTTCTTGTCAGATTCAAGCAATCTATGAGGATGTGGTATTCAGTGAATAATTATTAATTGACAATCATTCACTGAATATCCTGTCTGAACAGTTGCGGAGTGTAGAAAACAATTAACAATGGAGAATTAAGTAGGTAGGCGCAATTAAACTTAAAACGGCTTTCAATCACCGCAAGGGTTTCAGGGGAAGCCATCCTATATCTGACTCAACTCGCCTACTTAATAGGTGAGCTAAAAGTGATCAACTCCAAACCCATCAATCACCGGGTCAATAATCCATCGGCATAGCTCCCCCAGGGTCTGTAGGGATGCATCCAGATAAAACGTGAGTTTGCCCGCCACAATGGCACCGAACTCAACGCCGTTTTGCCCAAAATGAGCCCATTAAACCCCCAGTACCTGATCAAAAAACAGAGGGGGTTCCGAAAAATTGTGGCCTTTGTCGAGAAGTTCAAAGGGGGGATGGTTTAATTCCCAGGAGATGGCATGGAAAGCATAAATCGATGGGTGGTACTCCCTACTCCCTATTTGCTAAAAAAAATCGAGGCGCTACGCGCCGGAGAAGAGGGAAAAGAATAGAGGGTATAGGGCAAAAGGACTATAGGGTAAAGGGCTAGGGAAGAGCCCTCGCGGCTGAACAAACAACACGAAACCCGTCGAGGCTGCTACGATTGTCCGGAATGCTGTGAAGGCGGAAAGCCGAACGGCAGGCCCGGGGACTGTTGTACCAAGAACCACCCCGCACAACTCGACGATGCCCATCCTCAGATTTTCTCTCTTCAGGGAATAACCATGGGCTACCATCATCAGGGGCACCCTTGTAATTGTCGTGCCAGTGGTCTTGACACCATTCCCAGACGTTACCGTGCATATCGTAGAGGCCAAAGGCATTGGGGGGGAAGCTGCCCACCTCGGTGGTTTCTTCCCGATAAATGCCCTTAGGCCCCTGGTCATAGGTGGAGTTGCCATTGTAGTTAGCCAGGTCGGTGGTGAGGGTCTCACCAACGTGGAAGGCCGTGGTGGTGCCCGCCCGACAGGCGTACTCCCACTCCGCTTCGCTGGGCAGGCGATACTCCCGACCGGTTAACCTGGACAGGCGATCGCAAAACTCCACCGCCTCTTCCCAGGAGACCCGCTCCACCGGGCGGTTGTCACCCTTGAAATAGGAGGGATCTGGGTTGAGGTCAACCTTGACTTTAGGAAGATCGGCCACCACCCGCCACTGGGCCTGGGTAATCGGGTATTTCGCCATAAAGAAGCTGGCCACCCTTACCTCATGCTGGGGGCCTTCGTTATCTAGTCGGTCAACTTCATCCTCTGGGGACCCCATCAAGAAAATGCCCCCATGCACCAGCACCATATCTAGGCCAGGGCCATTGCCCAGGGCCTCGGTGAAGTATTGTGCTGTCGCCCTATGACGGGTAATCGTAACAACCTTAGGCTTGGGCATGGCACCTAACAGCAGAGGGTGATAGGTTAAGTTTAGCCTTAGGCACCACCCACCTGCCCCAGGCAATAGGGGGATCTTGGGGTGGGTTGGGCAGCTCTTCGGTGACCCTACCAAGCTGACCAACCCGGGTGATCTTCGAATGCCGTTACCGACATTACGGGAGCAGGTCTGGACTCTTCTTTGACACGCCTGGCCTATTCCCATAGACCAGCTCTGATACAGAAGAGCGCTCGCGGCTGAACAAACAACACGAAACCCGTTGTTGTTGTTACGATTGTCCGGATTGTTGTGATTGCGGTAAGCCGAACGGCAGTTCCGGGGATTGTTGTTCCAAGAACCACCCCGCACATCCGGAGGTGCCTACCCCCTCTTCAACTCCCTTGAAAATACAAGGGTGTCGAATATCTGGCGACGGAGCTGGTAGGTATCACCATGCTTGAGGTGAGCCTCCCAACTTTGCAGGCGCTGGATTACCTGCTCCAGGTCAATGCTATAGGTTCCATAGGCGGTTTGGAGGGTGCGGCAGCGCCGACGGGCTCGTCTTAAATTTTCGGTACGCACGCGGATGCGATCGGGAAAAATGCGAAAACCCAGGAAGTTAGCTCCTATTTGGGTCTTAGAAATATGACTCTTGACTGGATGAATCTTAAGTCGCACCCTATCAAGATAGCTTTCTATGGCCTGGCGAGCTTCCGCGAGAAAGGTGTAATCATCAGAAAATAGGGCAAAGTCATCAACGTAGCGTAGATATTTTTTGGCCCCCAGGGTTTGTTTGACAAAGTGGTCGAAGCCGCTCAGATAGAGGTTGGCGAAAAACTGACTGGTTAGGTTACCGATGGGTAGCCCCCGGCGGCGGCTTAGGGGGGATAGCAAGTCGTCATCGGAAAAATGAAAGGTAGCAGGGATTTGCTCGTTACTACCATCGATAATGCTGTCGATTAGCCAGAGGGTGTCAGAACACTTGATTTTTCGGCGTAGACAGGTTTTCAAGATTTCGTGGTCGATGCTGGGGAAGTATTTTTGAATATCGCACTGTAACAGGTAGGTACTGGAGCGAGCATAGCGGGTAAACCGCTGGAGAGCTCGGTGGGTACCCTTCTGCTCTCGGTTAGCGTAGGTATCGTAGATCAGGGAGGGCTCGATTAGGGGAAGAATGATATTGCATAGGGCATGGTGCACCACCCGATCGCGGTAGGGAGCGGCGGAAATCAGGCGTGGCTTAGGTTCCTTGATCTCAAAGGTGCGATATTTGCCTGGCTGGTAGGTTTTGGTTTCTAATTCGGCCTTGAGCCTGAGGAGTGATCGCTCCAGGCTATAGTTAAACTCCAGCACATTAGGGCGAAAACGTTTTGCCCGTTGGGCCTGGCGAGCCGCGGCGAGCAGGTTGGGAAAGTCGACAATCGCAGGCCAGAGGTTGCCGTAACGTTTCATGGTGGTCGCCCGCCAGGAAGGGGACTCAATCATTAAGAGAGGACAGGGAGTGGTTTTGACTCCACCAGGGCTTGATGGCGCTGCTGTTGCTTGATCCAACCGCCGAGGTCGGCACCGATGCTATTGAGCAGGTTGCTGATGTATTCGTAGCGGCGATCGGCAACCAGCTCGAAGTCTAATAGTAAGCGGGTTTGATGACGTAGGATGTCGAGTTTGCTGTTAAGGGACTGAAGGCGGCTTAGCTTATCTTGCTCGTAACGGGCCTGGATCAGGTTTTCGAGCAGGTCGTAGAGACCAGTGGTGATCCTATCACCCAGTAGAAACTTGTGGTTGCGGGGCAGGCGGTTAAGAATAGGCACGTACCATTTGATTAGGTCGTAGGTCTTTTGGATGATGGGTAGCTCAGCCATAGCTAGGGGATAGAAATTTATGGCATCAACTCTCCCATAGGATGGTTGGATGACCGGGAAAGTTCACAAAGAATACTAAATGTGGTGGCTTTAATCGTATTGAGCCTCTAGATGTGGAGATGTGGGTAGGTGGTGAGTTTATTGGTTAAAAAAAATCGAGGCGCTACGCGCCGGAGAAGAGGGAAAAGAGTAGAGGGCAGAGGGCAAAAGGACTATAGGGTAAAGGGCTAGAGAAGAGCCCTCGCGGCTGAACAAACAACACGAAACCCGAGGTAGGAGTTACGATGGCCCGGAGTGCTGCGAAAGCGGAAAGCCGAACGGCAGTACCGGGGATAGTAGTCCCAAGAACCACCCCGCACAACGCGGTTATGCTCATCCTCAGATTTTCTCTCTTCAGAAAATAACCACGCACGTCCATCTCGGGGTGGGTCTTCTGAGTAGTTGTTGTGCCAGTGGTCTTGACACCATTCCCAGACATTGCCGTGCATGTCGTAGAGGCCAAAGGGGTTGGGGGGGAAGCTGCCCACCTCGGTAGTTTCTTCGCGATAAATGCCCTTAGGTCCCTGGTCATAGGTGTAGTCGCCATTGTAGTTAGCCAGGTCGGTGGTCAGGGTCTCACCGAAATGGAAGGCCGTGGTGATGCCCGCCCGACAGGCGTACTCCCACTCCGCTTCGCTGGGCAGGCGATACTCCCGACCGGTTAACCTGGACAGGCGATCGCAAAACTCCACCGCCTCGTGCCAGCTAACTTGCTCCACCGGGCGGTTGTCACCCTTGAAATTGGAGGGATCTGGGTTGAGGTCAACCTTGACTTTAGGAAGATTGGCCACCACCTGCCATTGGACCTGGGTAATCGGGTATTTGGCCATAAAGAAGCTGGCCACCCTTACCTCATGCTGGGGGCCTTCGTCATCGTAGCGGTCAACTTCATCCTTAGGGGACCCCATTAAAAAAGTGCCGGCGGAGATGGCAACCATTTCTAGAAATAGGGCCTCGTTGATCGGTAGCCCTGGTTTGGAATGCTTGCGTTGGGGGCTGGGCCTAGGGCTAGGATCGGAAGGGGATGACCCAAGGGGCTCCACAAAAAACTGAGCAGTGCCCTGAAGGCGCTGCACCACCCCGCCATGGGGGTTAACCAGAAGGGTTTCAAAGGTAAATTGCTCTAGCCCATCCTCCTGCTCAGGGCTCTCGTCAAGGGTAATCACCGCATACTCAAACTCCATGGTTTTGAGGTCAGGAAAGTCTGGGGCGAGTGGCCTAAAGGGTTTTATCCTGGGGCGATCGGGGGCGTCAATGTGGTCAGCCAGGGCGGCATAGTCACCCCCCAACCGTTTCAGGGCCCGTTTGGCGATGCGGGCAAAGGGCACCACCTCTGCCTGGGCCTCGGCCACCCCTTCCCAATCGAACAGCAGCAGGGCTTCGTAGGTGTGGGCCTGTAACCCTAACCGCTGAGAAATATAGCTAGACAGGGCATCCCATACGGCTTCGGTTTGAGGGATGGGGGTGAGGTCGGTGAGGGCATCGCGCACCTGATCGTCGAGGAAGTCGTATTGAATTTGGTGGGGCGGCAGATTGAGGGGGGTGATGGCCTTGAGCAGGCCGCTCATGTAAACCTCCGCCACATGGACCTGCTGCGACTCGGGTAACAAGGTCTCTTGAATCAGCTGGATAATCGGTGGGCTAATCGGGGCCGCCGCCATCAGCCCTGCCAGCTTAAAGGCGGTTTCTGAAGCGGTGTGATAAAAGCGCTGCACCCGTGTCTGGGGGCTGGGGGGGGGGGGGCTAGAGGATGCCGATGGCTGTTTACGCCGTTGGTAGGCTTGACGGGTGCCCTCGTTAAAGCAATAGCCAGGGGTATGGGCATCGCCCCCGGCCACCACCTGGGCCCACTGTTGCAGGGGATAGGCTTCCAGGCTGACCACCGGCACCGTGGCCACCGGTGCCATCTGAAACTTCTCTAACCCAGCCTGGGCGGCCCCAGGCTGGGTCTGTAACTCTTTGGCCACCTGGCTAAAGGGCAGCACCTCCCTGACTCGCCACTGGGAATTTGGCACCCCTGGGGTAAAGGTGCTGAGCTGCACCGGTAAGCCATCCCCCACGGCGGTGCGGGACCAGAGCCGTCCGGGGAAAAGCTGCACCAGGGTGGTGGGCCCCCGGCGGCCCCAGTCTCTCAGCCATTGGTAGATCTGGGGTTGCTCCCATAGGGCCGAGGTACAATCACTCACCAGCCAGATTAACCGGCGTCCGGCGGGGTCAATCAGGGTCTTGGGGTGACAGACAGGGCCCACCCTATCACCCTCGCGCCAGCGGGGATGGAGCACCGGCCCACCATCCTGGTGGCGGATTTGCCATGTGCTGACCCGCCGAAAGGCCCCCTGGCGCTCAGTCAGTGCCTTGAGCTCAGCCAGGGTGTCTCGCCAGAGGGGGGTGGAGCGGGACTGTTCCACCACGATCGCCAGGTCAAACCAACGCTCTGGGGCGGGGGCCATCACCGCTGCCCAAAGCCCCTGCTCTGCAATCTGTTCAGCGGTGGCCTCGGCATCAAACAGGGTGGTGGTGCGGGAGGGCACCCGGCGCATCAGGGGACGTAGAGCCCGGGCCAGCTCACGACGCGACCTCAGGGCCGGGGCGGCGGGAAGTTGGATGGGAATCCCCCTGGGGGTAGGGGCCTCGGTTTCAGGGCGGTCGACGGGGGCCGGGGCTGGTACCACCGGTAGGGAATCGGCAGGGCTGGACCTATCGCCCCGGCGCTCGATAATGACCGTATCGGCGGAGTCTTCCTGCTCTGGGGTTGAGGGTGTCGACTCCTCCGGGGAGGTGGATGGGGGCAAGAATTGAGCTAACCAGAGGGCATCCGCCAGGGCATCGGCATCCAGGCGCAAATTCACCAATTCCAATAGGGTGGCCAGATCGGTGATGGTTTGAAGCTGGGCTGGAGACTGCTTCATTGGGTTGGGCCGGGTTTCGCCTTGCCCCCCTTCGTAGTGCCGGGTTTGCCTGGGGGCGTTTCCCCGGCGCCGGATTCTGACTTGGGCAATTCATTGCTGTCCAGGTATCTCCACAGTTGATCGACCAGGTCAGTTTGGGTTTGACCGGTGGGGGCCTGCTCGCGAGAGACCAGATACACCGCATTCAGCAGTTGGTCAGTGGCGAGAATCCCCTTGCCCTGCCTGCGCCTTTGATCGAACTGAGTAATCAGGGTTTCGGCCTGGGCGGCGGCATCCTTAAGGTGAACACCCACGATCTGCTGCAGCCGTTCCTTACTAGGGTCCTCCATGTCAAGTCGCAGACACCGCCGCAGAAAGGCGGGCGGGAAGTCGCGCTCGTCGTTACTGGTCATAATCACAAGGGGAAATTGGGTACAGGGCACCAGACCCCCTTCAACCGGGTATTGGGTTGGTTCGTTGGCTTCGGTGTAGGCGGTCTGCACCGGAATCGCTCCCTCAACCTTGCCCTTAAGCCGCTCCAGTTCACGGATGGTAAACTTGCCCTCCTCAAACACATGGAGCAAATCGTTGGGCAGGTCGATATCGCTTTTGTCGATCTCGTCGATTAATAGGACACGGGGCTTATCGGAGGGCAACAAGGCCGTACCCAGGGGGCCAAGGGTAATGTAATCGCCGATGCTCTTCAGGGTCTCCTGCAGGCGTTCTTCAGCCACCTCTGGATTAGGGGCTTTGCCCTGGCTTTGGAAGCGTAACTGGGTATCTTGCAGGCGACCCACCGCATCGTAGCTATAGAGCCCATCCTTGAGGGTGGTGCGGGTGGTAATGCTCCACTCCAGCACCTCCCCCAGCCCCAGGGCATAGGCCACCGCGTAGGCCAGGGAGGTTTTACCACAGCCGGGTTTGCCCGTCACCAGCAGCGGTCGCCGCAGGTAGAGGGCGGCATTGACCATCTCGATTTCTGCCGGTAAGGGCTGGAAGGTCTTGCCCCGGCGCTCGGTTTTGGTTACTGAGCGATCTCCCTGGCTGAAGGACCGCCAACTGGGAGGTGGGGGCAGGCGGTTAAGGCGGTCTGGCTCCGAGGCCAGGGTGCCATCCTCGGTGAGGGTACCGGTGAAAATTTTCCAGTCTTCCATAGCTAGGGCATGTCTAAGGGCATATCGAAGGCAGATTCCTCGGGGGGCACCAGATGGGGGTTATCCCACACCAGGGCTAAATGGTGGCCGACATGGCGATTGCCCCCGGCGCTAAAAGCAGCTTGACGAGCTTCTCTGATTTTATGGGTAATTTCTCCGATGGGATGGTCAAGCAGGGCTTTGAATGACTGCTTGAACCGGCTTCTGGGCGGAACCTGGCGGAGCCAGAGGGCGACTGGATTGCCTCCCAAAATGGTACGTAGAAGTCGTTTTTTAAGTTCTTCAGATTCTATAGGGCTATCCAGGTACATTCCTAAACAAGTCGAGTCACAAAAGGTATTCTTAAAATCCTTATGTCCACAGCTTAGTACTTGGCTGGTCGGTTTTTGTTCGTCTTTAGCTCTTTCCAGGTTTTTCCACTTGGTTTCCCAAAAAGGACGATAGCTACTGAACTTCTGGTCTAGTCGTTCAGTAAGGCGTAGTACCACTTGGTAGCGCCTACCAAGTGGTAGTATTGGATCTTCTAGTGAATCCTGTAGATCGGGGTCAAGTTCTTGTAGAGCTTGTTCTTGCCAACGATGGTCTACCTCGCTATTCAAAAGCAGTAACGCGAGAGGAAAGATTAGCTCCAACATTAGTGTTTTGTTAATTAAATACTGACGATAGACTGAAGCGACTTCTCTCAGGCAGGCTTGCAGGATAGCCTCTAACTCAGCTCCAGCCACAGTATCCCCCTGGCTGGGGTCTCGGAACCGATCTACCGCCTTGAGGAAATGCCCCCCTGCCCCACTGTCTGGGTCATAGCTACTGTCGTCGGGGATCAAGAGGGCCCTGGCCAGGTAGCGATCCTGAGACTCGTAGTCGGGGCTGGAGCGCACCCACAGTAGCAGATGGGGCTGAGCCTGGGCGGATTGGTTAAGTACTGGGGTCAGGCGTTGCTGGGCCTGATTACGAAGCTCGCTAAGATCCTCCAGGCGATCGCGTAGCCACCCATCTAACCGGTCCCGCAGGGGTTGGGGTAGGCTTAGATCGGGTAGGGTCAGCAGGGCAACAACCAACTGCAAATTCGAGTATTGCTGAATTTGGGACGGTAGGGTGGCCAAGGTGCTGAGGTTATGGCGCAGGAATTGGGCGGGGTCTTGATCGGGGGTCAGGGGGTGGGCAAAAAGCTGATCACCCAGGGTAGCTCGGTAGGCGATCTCGATGGGTTTTTGCAGGGTTGCCGCCTGGGGCTCTAGGATATCGATCAAGGTCTCTAGCTCAATGGCCTCCAGGGCAGGCTTGAGCCGCCACACCGGTAGCATAAAGCCGACCTTGGCCTCCTCTCGCTCCTTATCGCGGGCCACAGTCATACCGACTATGGTGTTATTTAGGGACGGACTCCACACCGGGGCACCACTAAAGCCAGGTTCAATGGCATAACCCGTCGTTTGATCGTCTTTAATTTGTACTAAGCCAGAGCGATCATATACTGGTCCCTGGATTCGTCCTGTTGCCCACCCGCCCGGATCTAACTTGGAGGGAAACCCGATGACTCTGAAGCTTTGATCCCAAAGCTCAGGGCCGTTAAACAGGGGTAGAACCCTGGCCGCAGATGGCATTGGCACTTGAAGTTTAAGGACGGCTACATCATGATCGGCGGTGGAATGATCGGGTGGACTACGCCAGTAAATGATTGTGGCCTCATGGCAATGTTCTTGTTCCTCCAGGCGAAACTCCAGGGCAACGGATTGACCCAGGATCTCGTTAGCCGGAATCTGATTAGACCTGCGGTTATGCCCCAGAGCCTTGGATACTACATGGGCACAGGTCATCAGGTAGCCCTCAGCGACGAAAAAAGCCACCCCGATTACGTTGTTGCCCTGGCAGACCCGGGCGATTCCCGCTAAGTAGAGTGCGTTATCAACCGTCTGCGTCATCCGTCTTTACTGGTTGCCCTTATTCCACTTCAAGGTGATCTCAAAGTTGACGTTCCCGCCCACTGAGGTAAAAATAGCACCGGCGTCGGCACTAAGAGTTAGGCCAAATTTGACCTGTACCTCATCTGCTGGGGTGGATAATCCGGTTTTGAAGCGGGAAATAATGGCATTGGCTACGGGCTGGATTTGGTTAAGCGCCTCCCCCAGGGTTTGCGTGGCTTGGTAGACCATCATGCCAGCATCCAGGCCAACTTCTTCGAGGGCGCTGTCGTCACTGGGCTCTGGTACCTCGAACAGGACGGTAATGTCGCTGCCCTCTTCAAGTTGAAACTGTGCGATCGCCTTATCCATGACTTATCACTCCTGGTAGCTCTTAGGACCCTTGCTAATAGCCTATGGCAATACCTGCAACTTAAACTTGAATTTTCCGGAAAGAATTTTGCTAAAACCTCCCGTAGTCAGTTATCAGGGGTCAGTAATCAAGAGTCTTTTCTAGGTACCTTCCCGCCGGTAGGAAGCTGCTCCTCAAGCAGCCATGGTCCAGGCTGAGACCAATGCGAAGCGCGATCGGCCGAGACTATCCATAGATACCCCCTGGTCAGCATCGGCTCCATCGGATCAAACCG
>JBMOHM010000083.1:0-10508 GCA_049317845.1 Nodosilinea sp.
CTGGCTTGGTCTTTAAAAATAGCTAGCAGAGTATTAAGAGAATATCAGGCCTGGTATTGCATCCTAAGCCATAATATATTTTGACTTAGGATGGACGGCTGATACCAAACGTAATAGAATTTATTACGAATTATTGTTCCATTTTTACTAAAGAGGCGATTTGCCTGTGGCTTTCTTAGACCGGTTTTCTCGCGACATGGGTATAGACCTGGGTACAGCTAACACCCTGGTATACGTTTCTGGTAAGGGCGTTGTGTTACAGGAGCCCTCTGTAGTTGCCATTGATCAGGTCCAGAAGAAGCCATTAGCGGTTGGTGAAGAAGCTAAACGGATGCTGGGCCGCACTCCTGGTAATGTGGTCGCCCTGCGCCCTCTCCGTGATGGCGTAATTGCTGATTTTGATACGGCGGAAGTCATGCTCAAACACTTCATTCGGCGGGTCCATGAAGGACGAACCCTGGTTTCCCCCCGCATTGTAATTGGTATTCCTAGCGGTGTGACTGGGGTCGAACGACGAGCTGTGATGGATGCCGCCCAACAAGCCGGGGCCCGTACTGTTTATTTAATTGATGAGCCTGTAGCAGCGGCCATTGGTGCCGGTTTGCCCGTAGCTGAACCCACCGGTAACATGATTGTCGATATTGGTGGTGGTACCACAGAGGTGGCTGTTCTGAGCTTGCAGGGAACGGTTTTGAGTGAGTCAGTAAGAGTCGCTGGGGATGAACTCAGTGAGTCCATTGCTAACTATATGAAGAAGGTTCATAATCTGGTGGTGGGTGAGCGTACAGCGGAAGAAATTAAAATTGCCATTGGCTCAGCCTACCCCAGTTTGGACGATAACGAGCTGGGCTTGGATGTACGAGGCCTTCATTTACTATCGGGCCTACCCCGCACCCTCTATGTGAAAAGCGGAGAAATTCGAGAAAGTATGGCTGAGCCTCTTTCGGTGATTGTCGAGGCGGTTAAACGTACCCTTGAAAAAACTCCCCCTGAATTAGCGGCTGACATTATTGATCGGGGTATTATGCTGGCTGGGGGCGGGGCTTTATTACGGGGCCTGGATACCTTAATTAGTCACGAAACGGGGATTGTTGTCCATATTGCAGCGGATCCCCTTAGCTGTGTGGTTTTAGGAGCAGGTCGAGTTTTAGAAAACTTTGGTCAAATGGGACGGGTATTCAGCGCCCAATCCAGTATCTAGTAACTAAGCTTTTTAACCTTGAAACTTCCTGTAAAAATAGGTTTTTCCTAGTATGTTTGCCCTGGGTCGATGGTGGACACGGTACGGATTCAAAACAGCTCTGGCTACTCTAGCTATTGGTGTGGCCCTATGGTCCCGTTCTACCCATGGAGTTATTTTCTATGAGGCCTACCACTGGTTAACCCGTCCTCTTCAGCCCGGTATGAGTCGCGAGCAGCGATTTGAGAACAGCTATATTTTAGAACTGCAGCAGCGAGTGGTTGAGTTAGAAAGCCAAAATCGGGTCTTACAAGCCTCTTCTGGGTACCAACAAACCCTAGCTGGGGATAGTCTACGGGCAACGGTAATCGGCCGAGCTGCCGATCATTGGTGGCAGCATGTTACTGTCAATCGTGGTAGTCAGGATGGGGTTAAACCTGGCTATGTCGTCACTGGGCCGGGGGGTCTGGTGGGCAGGGTTGTAGAAGTTTCTCCCCATACTTCAAGGGTTTTATTAATCAGTGACCTGACCAGTCGGATTGGTGCCAGGATCAGTCGCAGTCGGGTTATGGGAGTAGTGCGTGGCCAGTCCAATAATCAGCTGATCATGGAGTTTTTTGATAAGTTACCTGACGTCAAGCCTGGAGACGTGGTTACCACCTCTTCCTATAGTCGTCTGTTTCCTCAAGGTATTCCCATTGGTCGGGTTGAGTCCATGACAGATGATAAAGGGACCTCTCCAGAAGCTACTATTCAGCTTTCCTCACCCCTACCTATTTTAGAGTGGGTGGTTATTCAGCCCTTCCAACCTTTTGAATCCATTGACTTGCCGGCAGTTCCTCAGCAGAGTACGGATAGTTCTCTTAAACTGAAAAAACCATGACGTCAACGGGAGTCTCTAGACCATTTTGGCAGCGATCCTGGTTTACCGGTACCTTAGTTACCGTGGGGTCGGCCCTATTTTGTCTACTTCTCCTGCCAGCGCGCATTCCCGGCTTTGAGCTCCTGGGAGTCTCTCCCCACTGGGTGCTGATCTGGGTGGTGGCCTGGAGCGTCAAGCGAACCATGTGGGAAGGGGCGATCGCTGGTCTGGTGATGGGCCTGATGCAGGACAGCATGACAGCCATCCACCCCACCCATAGCCTTGGCCTGATTGTCGTAGGGGTCTTAACGGCCAAACTGCAGAAAGAGCGGTATCTTCAGGAAGATTTGATTTCTGTAGCCCTAATTGTATTTGCTATGGCGGTGGTGGCAGAAACAGTGCTGGCCCTTCAGGTCACTGCAGACCAGCTATTCAATGCCCACTCCCTTTATCCTATGGTGCCTAAAATTTGGCTTTACCATCAGCGGGTCGCCCTCAGTTCTGCCATTCTCAGTAGTGTCTGGGCTCCAGCCCTATACTATCCTCTCAACCGATTGTGGTGGCTAACCTTAGCGAAGCCTTAGGGTAACTTGTTGTTGTAAACGTTGTGAGGCGGCCCAAAGGTCTGGCATTAGGTAGGTGGGGCGAAAACTCTGTAGATAATTACTACTGCGAATACCACAGGTAAGGGCTACGGTTTCCAGGCCAAGGCTCTGGCCAGCCATGATATCGGCTTCGGTATCGCCAATCATCCATGCATTCTTCAGGGTATAGCCCTGGCGCTGCTGCGCCGCGATCGCCGCCTGTAACCGTTCTACCTTATGGTTCGTCTGGTTAGTATAGGCTGCTTCTATTCTGGGCATGCCAAACAACTCACTAAACACTCCCTGAAGATGATTCTTAGCTAAAAACTCTCTTACCTGGTCAGGACAGCGTAGGGTAACCAACACCAGGCGAACCCCACACTGCTGGAAAAGTACCAGAGCTTCCTGGACTTTGGGCTGAATTTGATCGTGGCTGAGGAGACTGGGGTGGTTCACAATCCGGTTCACCTGGGCCAAAAAATTATCAATCTGGTGGCTTTCTAACCCAGACCAATGGGCGATTTGGCGATCGGGAATACGGTTTTGCTTAAAGGTCCAGAATTGGGATTTGGAAATGGGGCGGACTGAAATAGCCTCTCCCTTTGCCAGGGCCTGATCTTGAACTAATTGGAGACCCTGTTGATAGGTGGCATAGTAACGCTCGGAAACATCGACAATAGGCCCGTCAAAGTCACAGAAAATTGTAGATTGAGTCATAGGCTGGGAAATAAATGATCAGAAGCACGAAGGAATTCAATATTGCGATATGGTCTTTTTGTCAATACATTGTTTACAGTTTTTAGGACTGATTTACTCTAGCAGTCTTCCAGAAAAATGACTACCCGGGAAACCCCCTCCGTAGTCAAGGGTTAGGTAGGGGAGAATGGCTGGTCTATGATGGAAACTGTTCTGGAGAGGAAGAACGGCGGTGCTAGTGGGAAGATGGTTGCAGATAGGGGTGCTGGGGTTGGTTATGTTAGTTGTGGCAGCTTGTGGTCTGCCCCAGGTTGAAGCAGAGGATCGCCTGTTTCTACCCGTGACGGTTGACCTATTGGACCGGTATTCCCTACCTCAGCAAGATTTTCAAGCCACCACCGTGGCCGGTCTGTCGGCCCTGACCTATGATTCCCGGCGCGATCGCTTTTATGCTCTCAGCGATGATCGGGGGGAGTTTGGCCCCAGTCGCTTCTATGAGTTGGCCATTACCTGGCGGTCCGATCAGGCTCAACAACCCCGTTTTGATGGGGTGAAAATCACCGACGTCACCAGCTTAAAAAATTCCCAGGGTAATCCCTATAGCTCGGGTAGTCTAGATCCAGAGGGAATGGCTCTCTCTTCTCCTGGCCACCTGTTCATCAGTAGTGAAGGGGATGGACGGCGGAACGCCCCGCCTTTAATTGGGGAATTCGATCGGGGGACGGGGCAAATCCTCCGTAGCCTACCCCTACCCCAGCGATTTTTACCGGATCGCCCCACGGCCCCAACCCGGGGAGTCCGTAATAATCTCAGTTTTGAGGCCCTAACTATCAATCCTCCGGCTTCTCCCGCCAATGGTCGGGAGCCCTTTCGTCTGTTTGCTATGACCGAGTCAGCTCTAGCGCAGGACTATGAAGATGATCCGGCGCGTCCTCTCTACAGCCGCTTTTTGCACTATCTGATCAGCCCCGATCAGGTGTCCTTAATTGCCGAGCATGCCTATCCGCTGGATCTAGAACCCACTGGTGCGATCGTCCATGGCATTAGCGAGCTGATCGCTGTCGATCAGGGAGGCCATTTTCTAGCTCTGGAACGGTCCTATGGTTTGCGGGGCTTTGCGGTCAAACTTTACCAGTTAGCCACGGGAGGCGCTACAGATACTACCAACCGGCCCACCCTAGCTGGTAATTTGGAGGGCGTTACGCCGATTCGTAAACGCCTGGTTTTTGATTTTGCCAAAGCTCCCTTTGCCTCAGGTAATCTCGAAGCCATGACCCTGGGCCCCCGGTTCGAGGACGGTAGCCAGAGTTTAATCTTGGCTACCGATAATAACTTTCAATCTGGAACAGAAACCCAATTAATTCTGCTACGACTGCATTTGAACTAGCCATAAATGGGAACCGTATCTAAATTATCTATAGGGTTAGAGGTCGCCCCAGGGAATACCTGGATAGGGATATTTCTAAGACAGGGGTTTACAGGGTGACTAAACCTGGTAGATTGTCTTGGTATCAGCAAGAAGAATACAGCATTGATATGAAAGTCCTTGTCATTGGCGGTGATGGTTACTGTGGGTGGGCAACCGCTCTGTATCTTTCTAATCGTGGCTACGAAGTCGGCATTCTTGATAGTCTTGTACGGCGACATTGGGATGCCCAGCTTCTGATCGAGACCCTGACTCCCATTGCTCCAATTCAGAGCCGTTTACAACGCTGGAAAGACCTCACTGGCAAGCATATCGATCTCTACGTCGGTGACATCAACGACTATCCCTTTTTGGAAAAGTCAATGCTGGACTTTGGGCCGGAGGCAGTGGTGCACTTCGGTGAACAGCGATCGGCTCCCTTTTCTATGATCGATCGGGAGCACGCCGTGCTCACCCAGGCCAATAACGTCATTGGTAATCTCAACCTTCTCTATGCTTTGAGAGATCACTTTCCCGATTGCCATCTGGTTAAGTTAGGTACCATGGGCGAATACGGGACTCCCAATATCGACATTGAAGAAGGATATATCACCATTGAGCATAATGGCCGTAAGGATACCTTGCCCTATCCCAAGCAGCCTGGCTCCTTTTATCACCTCAGTAAAGTTCACGACTCCCATAATATTCACTTCGCTTGCAAGATCTGGGGCCTGCGGGCTACGGATTTGAACCAGGGAGTGGTTTATGGTGTCCTAACCGAAGAAACCGGCATGGATGAGCTGTTGATTAACCGACTGGACTACGATGGTGTGTTCGGTACGGCCTTGAATCGCTTCTGTATTCAAGCAGCGGTTGGTCATGGCTTAACGGTGTACGGTACGGGAGGACAAACCCGCGCCTTTCTGGATATTCGGGATACCGTTCGCTGCGTAGAAATTGCTCTGGCCAATCCGGCCCAGTCTGGACAGTTTCGGGTCTTTAACCAATTCACCGAAATGTTTAGCGTTGGCGATCTGGCCTTGATGGTGAAGAAAGCAGGTACGACCCTGGGTTTAGATGTAGATATTAATTATTTGGATAATCCCCGGGTTGAAGCAGAGCAGCATTACTTCAATGCTAAGAATACTAATTTGCTAGATCTGGGACTGCAACCCCACTATCTATCAGATTCCCTTTTGGATAGTCTGTTGAACTTTGCTGTTAAGTACAAAACTCGGATTGATCAAAGCCAGATTCTACCAAAGGTGAAGTGGCGGCGTGGCTAGGTAATGGCCCTAGATCGATGTCGAGAGAGAATAGGGTGAGCTAGGGAATTGGTTCTCTGTTCACTGGCTTCCATTCTTTCTTAGCTCTTTTTCCGTCAGCCCCCTTTTACCTTTCCCCTGCCCTATGCGTATTGCGCTCTTCACTGAGACCTTTTTGCCGAAGGTTGATGGTATTGTCACCCGGTTGAAGCACACGGTTGATCATCTGCAGCGGTTGGGAGATGAGGTGATGGTAATTTCCCCCGAAGGGGGCTTGCGGGAATATCGGGGGGCCCAAATCTATGGGGTGTCAGGCTTTCCCTTGCCCCTGTACCCAGAACTTAAACTGGCTTTACCTCGCCCGGCTATTGGAGAAGCTCTGGAGAAGTTTCAGCCTGAAATTATCCATGTGGTGAACCCAGCGGTTTTAGGGTTGGCGGGAATATACTATAGCAAAGCCATGGCTGTTCCCCTGGTGGCTTCTTACCATACCCATCTGCCCAAGTATCTAGAACATTATGGTCTAGGTATTTTAGAGGGGTTGATGTGGGAGATCATTAAGGCTATGCATAACCAGGCCCGACTCAACCTCTGTACGTCTACTGCTATGCGGGTGGAGTTATCGGAGCACGGGGTAGAGCGTCTGGCAGTCTGGCAGCGAGGCGTTGATACAGACCTATTTCGTCCTGCCCTAGCCAGTCAAGCGATGCGAGATCGCCTCTCCCAGGGACACTCCCAGGCCCCTCTGTTGCTCTATATTGGCCGCCTCTCCGCTGAAAAGGAAATTGACCGAATTAAGCCTGTCCTTGAAGCCATTCCGGGAGCACGCCTGGCCCTGGTGGGAGATGGTCCCTATCGATCGGAGCTGGAGGCTCATTTCGCCGATACCCTCACCCATTTCGTCGGCTATCTAGCTGGGGAGGACCTAGCCTCCGCCTATGCCTCCGCTGATGCTTTTATCTTTCCTTCCCGCACCGAAACCCTCGGCCTGGTATTGCTGGAAGCCATGGCCGCTGGCTGCCCGGTGGTGGCGGCCAACTCTGGGGGCATTCCAGATATTGTTACCGATGGAGTGAATGGCTTTTTGTTTGATCCTAAGGACGAGACAGGGGCGATTACCGCTACTCGTCGCCTGCTGGAAGCTAGCCATGAACGGGAGGCCATGCGTCGGAATGCGGTGGCGGAGGCAGAGCGCTGGGGTTGGAGTGCGGCTACTCGCCAGCTCCAGCAGTTCTATGGCCAGATCCTGGCGGAGCGATCGCTACCCATGACCGCTTGAATCTGTACCGCCGGACTCTATCCGGTATAATTACGGGATAGGTGGTCAGTAACGCCTTCAAGGGTATGGAAAAACTTTAGCAGCAGCCTTGGCTGAAATCGCCTTTTCCCACACCCTTTATACCCTATCTGGGAGTCGGAGAGGATCCCTGGTAGGGTTCACTGACAAAGCCCAACTCAAAGAGTTGTTGATAGGCGCGCTGACCCAACTCCCGGGTAGGTTGTTGGCTGCGCAAAATTTCCATCAGCAAAGGTACGGCCAGTTCGGGCTGATTTTTAGCCCGGTAAACCAGGGCCAGCTGGTAAGTAGCCTTGTCCCTCAGTTGGGCGGCCTCTAGGGCCTTTTCCCGATGGCCACGTTGGATCAGGGTGTCTACACCCACGAACATTTGAGCCAGCTCTTGATAGTAGGAGGAAATCTGATTCAGGGTTTCCCGAGCCGTCTTCAGCCTGGCTTCCGCCGTAGTGTAGTCCTGTTTAGCGATGGCGGCCTCAGCCTCAGTCATCACTTTAGTCGCTGCCTCGATACTAAAGGAGCTGGTGGATAGGTTACCTGGCTTGAGGGGACTGGTTTCGGCCCCACTGCCAGACTGGGCAACTTTTAGAGAATTGGCTAGCGCCTCAGCAGGATGGCCCAGCAGGCTACCAGTCATTCCGACCAGCGATAGGCAGAGCAAGGTGATTCTTGAAAATTGGGTCAGTGGCTGAATCGGGGAATGCATTGAAGCAACCATGAAGTAATTAAAGATGAGGGACAAGAAACACAGGAAAATTACTGAGGTATCTTATCATTTCGCTATGGTGCACTTCTAACGGACTATGACGTTTTCTCAACTGGCGCCTTCGGGGCTAACGGATAGTGAGTCAACCGCTGGGGGTCCTCGATTAGACTGGATCGGTGAGATTATTCAACGCGGCGGTGAAGAACTCAGGCTGGAGAAAGTTTCCGATCGCTTGACCACCCGTTTGCACCAGCCTACCGATCTGACCATACTCCAGGAGCATCTCTCTCCCCTGGCTGTCAGGGCAGTGGCTGGTGGTCAATTAGTGGAGTGGCAAGTGCCACCAACCGATCTGGAATCCACCCTGGATAAGGCCCGTCGGCATTCAGGGGTACGGTTCGCCAGCCATGTTTATCGCCTGATAGCCAGCCCCCATACCTGGATTTACCTGACGGCGGAGATCACCGTTCAGTTTATCCCGGCTACCCCTGAGAGCCGGATGGGGGAAATTTTGCAGGCCCAGGGCTTAGCCATACTCCAGCCTTTGACCGGTATCCCCGCTGCCTTTGTCACCGAGGTCACCGCCACTGCCCAGGAAAATCCGATTAAACTGGCTAACCGTCTGATTCGTGATCCCGCCGTGATGGTGGCAGAGCCCAATCTGGTGGTTGCAACGGGCAACCTGTACCGTCCCCAGGATGATCTCTATACCCAACAGTGGCATCTTTCCCATCAGGGAGGTCCTAACCTGGCCCCCGGATCCCATATCAATGTTGAAGCGGCCTGGGATATTACCCGGGGATCGCGATCGGTGGTGATTGCCATTACGGATGATGGCTTTGATCTCGACCATCCAGACCTGCAGGGTATGGGGAAACTTGTGGATCCAATCGATCTCCGGGATCAAGATGCGGTGCCCCTGCCCTCGCGGCAGGAGGAAAACCATGGCACAGCAGTGGCGGGATTGGCCCTGGGAGAGGAAAATGGGGCTGGTATCGTTGGCGTAGCGCCGGGTTGCGCCCTGCTGCCAATTCGTACCACCGGCTTTATTGATGACACGGCCATTGAGCAGCTCTTTGCCCAAGCCGTACAGCGGGGGGCAGCGGTGATTTCCTGTAGCTGGTCACCTGCCTCTAACTACTTTCCCCTGACCCTGAGGCAGACCAACGCCATTACCCGGGCCGCCAGGGAAGGACGTAACGGCAAGGGCTGCGTGATTGTATTTTCAGCGGGTAATGCCAACCGTCCCGTCAGCGGTACCATCCAGGAAGCTCACTGGCCCCAAAATGCTCTGAGTGGGCCGACCCAATGGTTGAGTGGCTTTGCCATTCATCCCGATGTGATTGCGGTTTCTGCCTGTACCAGCCTGGCCACTAAGGCTGCCTATAGTAATTGGGGGGATCATATTGCGGTGACCGCCCCCAGTAACAATGCCCCACCTAATATGGCCTTGCCCCAGATCGGCACGGTCTCCACCGGGCCAGTGATTAACCAGTACCTGCCAGGTTTGGGAATGGTGACCAGCGATCGCAGCGGTGCCTCGGGTTATGAAACTGGTTCGTACACTAAAGGTTTCGGGGGCACCTCCAGTTCCTGTCCCCTGGTGGCTGGGGTAGCGGCCTTGATCCTGTCGGTTAACCCTAACCTCACCGCTGCTCAGGTACGGGAGATCTTGCAAACCACCGCCGATAAAATTACCGATCCTAGCCCCGATCCCCAACTGGGGCTGAAGTACGGTACCTATGACGGCAAGGGCCATTCCCACTGGTTTGGCTACGGCAAGGTGAATGCCTTTGCGGCGGTACGGCAAGCCCAACAACGGGCCTTTAAGGGAAGAACCTTAACCCAGGTGGTTAAACAGCAGTGCCAGACTTCCCTACCGATTCCCGATTACCCGGCCCAGGGCGTCGAAAGTGCCCTTACCATCACTCAACCTGGCACAGTGGTAGATTTACGGGTCCAGGTCAGGGTAGATCACGAGTTTTTGGGGGATCTGAGTCTTACCCTAGTTGCTCCCAGCGGGACCAGGGTGGTGATTCAAACCCGTACCCTGGGGCGTCAGCACCAACTGCGTCAGGTCTATAGTCTAAAAACGACCCCAGCTTTAGTGACCTTGTTGGGCCAGGCCGCCAGCGGTGACTGGCGACTGCAGGCGATCGATCATGCCCCCGGAGCAACTGGGCAAATCCTCAGTTGGGAACTCGTTCTTGGTCTGGGGTAGCCACAAAAAACCTCCTACTCGAGGACCAGATCGGATTTCAGGAGAATTGCTCTGGTCATCTGTTCTCAATCTTCTTAAGCACACCCTATAATATTAACTACGGTAAAGAATAGTAAACACTACTCATAATTCCTGGCTACCTGACTTGACAGCGTTCACCTCAGGGGTTTCGAAACTGGGTAGGCGCCATCATCTTCCGTGTACATATCCTTACTTCCTCATAGATGACGGAGACTTCCTATGACCATAGCAATGGGGCGTGCGCAAGCCCAGCGAGGATGGTTCGACGTCCTTG
>JBMOHM010000084.1:0-10291 GCA_049317845.1 Nodosilinea sp.
CTAGGGAAAATGTTTCTTCCGAAAAGCTATCTCTCCAGGCATTAACCTATCGAGAATCTGGAGAGATTCCAGCGGATGTCATCAAGCGAATAGATGAACTGACAGCTATCGATCGGGAAATTTATGAATATGGAAAAACAGCATTCACCAGGCAGTTGAAAAGTAGGACGAGAAGATTTTTTGGTTTTCTCAATTAAACATCCGTTCTTATTTTTGACCTGCAAACCTCAGAGGAGTTAGAAAATCTGTCGGGGTCTCCTTCCTGAATATTGGCTGTTAACGGCTGCATAGCATTCAAACAGCCGCTGGCTTAATTGCCGACTATCATGGTGACGCTCCACGAAAGCCCGCCCCACATCACCCATTTGCTGGCGTCGGGAAGGGGATGTCAGTTCCAGAATCCCTTCCTGCATGGCTAACCAATCATGTTCTGCAACTAATTTGGCGCTCTCCCCAGGCACTACGATCTCGGTGATCCCGGCATGGTATGTAGATAGCACCGGGATGCCAGCCGCTTGGGCTTCCAGAATTACCATGGGGGTACCTTCGGCGTCCCCGTCGGGGGCTGTCACACTGGGCGCCAATAGCAGATCGCTATGGTGTAAGTAGTCTAAGACATCCTGGTTAGGGCGCCCGCCCAGAAAGGTAACCCTGTCGGCTATTTTCAGGGAGGCGGCCAGAGCCTCCAATTCGGCCCGACAAGGACCATCCCCTATAATGGTGTAGTGCAAAGGGATCTGGGCTGCCGCGGCAGCGATCGCTCTGAGGCCATCGGCGATCCCCTTCTTAGGAACGAGGCGAGCAACGGAGAGGATGTTCAGGGTGGGGTGAACTGCGGCAGCACGGGGATGGAAGAGCGCGAGATTCACCCCTAGGGGATGAATGACAATTTTTTCGGGAGGGGCGCCCATTTCCATCAGCCGCAGCCCCATCCGTTGACTCAACACTAGGTGCAAGTCTCCACTTTGAAAGAGATAGCGGTAGGTGTGGGCGGGTGTTCTGGAAACATCGTAGCCATAGAAAGTGGTAATCAGAGGGGCTTCCACTACCCCGGCTTGGCGTAGAGCGGCTACCATCGCCCCTAGGGGTCCAAAGTGGGCGTGCAGGAGATCGGGTGGACGACAGGCGCTGACCGTAGCGGCCTGGAAGAGGAGCCGTAGAGAAGCGGCTTCCATACCTCCGTACCACGGATTAAGCAAGCCCAGTCGTTTCAGCAAGCCTGGTGGTGGCCCCAAAGCCAAAAGGCGCAGCGCCGGGAGCAAACGTTGGCGGCGGGATGCCGGTATGTGGTGATACCGAACCTGGGGCAGCAGCTCACGATTAGCCATGTCAGTATGAACCCAGTCATGGTCATCTCCGCCATCGGCCAGAATTGTTAGGGAAACACCAAGCTCCTTCAGCCCCAGGTACTGTTGAGCCACAAAGGTCTGGGACAGGCAAGGAAAACGACGGACAAAGGAGAGGACTTCCATGGTCACCTGTTCCTGGATGGCCATCTTGCCAAGGGAGCCCGCAGGTGATGTCGCCAGGTGAGCTCCTGTGGAGGGCGCAGAGTGCCCTTGGGTCGTTGATAGCGGTGTGTGACCAGGTCTTGCCAAATATTTTCGAAAAGAGCCTGGTAGCGTTGGACCATGGAGTCAAGGGTATACCCCCCCGCCAGGATTGTGGTCCTGGCGGCAGCCGCCAGGGTGCTGCGCTGCCCAGGGTTTTGGGCGATGGTAGCCAGGCGATCGGCGAATCCCCCATGGTCACCGACGGGTACACAGTAGCCATTGACACTGTCCTTAACCAGGTCCGGTATGCCGCTGGTAATGGCGCTGACGACAGGGATACATCCGTAGGCCATGGCTTCGAGGACCACCAGGGGGAGACCCTCGTAGGCGGAGGGCAGCAATAACACAGTATGGGAACGGTAGATCTGGGGCATGGTGTCAGGGGCGACGGTTCCTAGCCAACGCACTTGACTGGCCACCCCTAACCCCTGGAACATCTGCTGCAAGGCTTCCCTGGCCGGGCCTTCTCCTGCTATGGTGAGCTGCGCAGCAATCCCGCGTTGATGGAGATTGTGGAGAATCACCGCTAGATCGGTGACTCGCTTCTGGCGCTGCTCCAGGCGCCCCGCGTAGAGGATAGTTAGGCCTTGCTCTGGGGTTGACTCTGTCCCAGTCGCCATCGGGTCCAAGCCTGGATCGGTCAAGACTCCGTAGGGGATATGGCAGGTGGGAATATCCCTCAGTTCTGGCATAACCATCAGTCGCTGGGTAATCTCCTGACTGACCCCTACCACGGCATTGCACCAGGGGCCAAGACGGCGCATATGCTCATAGTGCTGGGGATCGTCGCTGTGGGCAATGCCCACCACCCCAATGGAGGAGGATAGCCGTGGGGTAATGGCTGAATGCAGTACGTCATGGTTGGGCAGATAGATGCAGGGGGCTTGGGCGGTGAGGTAGGACTGCAAGGTGCGCCAGCGCGCTGGCCAGGTCGCAACCCTAGGCAAGGGTAAGGGCTGTATCGGCAGGTGACTGGGCCAGGGTAGAGGCTTTTGATCTCGCCAGAGGCTGCCGGTAATCAGCAGAGTGGCATTGGCTCCCTGACGGCAGAGTTCACCGACCAGGGCGGCACTAAAGATATTGACGCCATTGAGGGTCCAGTTGGGGGTACCAATAATTAGACGCATCTAAAGGAGCTAGAGAATTAGCTAGAGGGAGTTTTAAGGAAAGGATTTTTAAGGCCTAATTGCTGGGTTGCCCGTTGAAGTAAGCCAAGGGCTGGAGAATTATTCCTTTGGGACTCGTTTTCAGATAGTTCTGACCCCAAGGGTTCAGAATGGATCACCCTGTAGTTGCTCAATAGCTCTTTAGTTATGGCCTGATTACTACCCAGCCGACTGTAGAATCCATCGTCAACGGCATAGATCAGAATTTCCCGATCTTGACGGGTAACATGCCAGAGATCGGCTTCCTTTGGGATAAACACACAATTTCCGGCAATCCGGGGAGACCATGATGTGTTGGCAGGGGAGGCATGAATGGTTCGCAGGTTATAACAGACCGCCTGTCCGATGTCTAACCCAATCTCCGTCATGGATGAGAGTTCGATGTCAGTATACTTCCTAGAAAGATTGGACCCACACAGGGGCGTGTAACGATGGGACCCGGGCAATATGTGTAACCGTCCGGCCTCAGGGGTCGTTTCCGTGAGGGGGGCCCAGACCGCTACGGCAGAGTAGTGGTTATCGTCAACGAAGGTGAAGTCAGTATGGGGGGGGATCACCCCGTTCTCCCCAGGGTATTTGGCAACAAACGCGCTATTGATAAATTTGTAACCATCCAATAGGACCGCCGCCTTCTTCCCAAACACTTGACGTAGGAGGTTTTGCGCCTTTAACCGGCGATCGCTATCCCTGTCATGGCAGGAAAATACACAGCCTTCCTGGTTGTAGGGATAGAGATCTCGATAGGCCTCAGCCAACTCCTTCATTTCATCAGGTTCAGTCAAATTGACCACCACATAGCCCTGACTTGAGAAGGCTTCTTCAAGGACTGAATCTTTGAAAGTAGGACGTTTGGGTATGGCCATAATCATAGAAGGGGGTTCTCAATAGTGATGGACGGTAAGGGGGGGCCCCTTGCCCTGAAGTCGGTAGATGGATGGAGTGACCTCAGGCACCGGAGACCAGTTCTTTCAACCTTAGTTCCAGCCGCTTTCTCATCCGTTTAATGGCCAGGGTCGGACCTGGCGGCTCCGGTGGCAGCCAGGAACGCCAACCCCCTAGATCCTCGGGGGGACGTATGCCGGTGACCGGACGGGAGAAGGGCTGGGCCACGATCTGCTCCATTACCTGCAGATAGGACTCTGTCATAGCCTTAATGGTAAACCCGCCGGTCTCAATGGTTTGCCGGGCCGCCTGGGCCATCTGTATCCTCTGTTGAGGGTTTGCGGCGAGATCGCTAATGTGGTTGGCAAAGCCCTCCATATCCCCTAGGGATACGAGAAAACCATTCTCACCGTGGCGTATGACCTGATCTACCCCACTACGACAGTGGGCGACGATGGGTACGGTACTGTGGGCCATGGCCTCCAGCAGGCTGACGGGTAGCCCCTCAAAGGCCGATGGCAACAGGAAAACATCGGCCTGGGCCATCAGAGTATGTACGTGGTGGTTGGCCATCCCCCCCATGAAGCGCATCCTCCCACTCACCAGGGCATGGGCCGAAGCCTGGAGAAATTCCCGCTCGTTTGGACCGCTGCCGACAACGGTGAGTTCCACAGGGACATTACGGTTGGCCAGGGCCTCAAGGATACACAACAGGTCAAACACCCGCTTTTGGTAACGGATTAACCGACCAGCGTAGAGTAACCGCAGGGGCTGCTGGGGCGATCGCGGGGCATGCACCGGCGAGGGGGGCAGGGCCACCCCATAGGGAATGGTGTATAGTCGGTCCACCAGCTCAGGGTCAAGGGCCTTAACCTGATCGGCAATCACCCGACTCACCGCCACTATCCCATTCCAGGTAGAGCCCAGCTTTAAACAGTGGGCGTAGTGGGCGGGGTCATCGCTATGGACAATACCCACCACCTTAACGGTTGCGGGTAGGGTACCACAGATGCCGGAATGGTGCCAGTCATAGTTAGGAATGTAGATGCAAGGGCCAGCCTCCATCAGGGTACGGCGTAGCAGCGCCCATCGTTGTTGCCAGCTACTCCCCGGCCCCACGGCAAGGCTCCGCACCGGTAGGTGCTCTGGAAAGGGCATAGGATCGGGCACCTTTTCATCCGGGCGGGTAATTAAAATCTCCGCCCGGAGGCCCCGAGACAGGAGGGCCTCAACCAGGTGGGTGGCGAAAACATCAACGCCGCTAATGCGACCTTTGGTGGCGGCCAGAATGATGCGATGCTCATGGAGGGGGGCGGTATGGGCCCCATGGTGCTTCCCAACCCGAGCGGCTGCCCGGGGTTCCGGCCAGAGGGGCACCTGATTCACCAGCCGGGCGAAGGAGCTGTACCGGCCCGGCAGGATGGAAACACCGCCAAAGCTGGCGGGGGGAGGGGTCATCATCCCCCGGGGACGATATCGAGCCTGGGGGGTACGGGTCTCCAGCCGGTCAAACAGAGCTTGCCAGCGATCGATCATGGTTTCCAGGTCATAGCCAAGCTGACGTACGCTGGTGGCGGCTCGTTCGGCCATCGCGACCCGTTCCACCGGGTCGGCGGCTAGGCGGGCCACAGCCGCAGCAAAGGCCTGCATGTCTCCGATTCCACAGCGAAATCCCGTCTTACCGTCGGCTACGATATCCGTTAGGGTTTCGATGTCAGAAACCACGGGCACACAACCATAGGCCATGGCCTCTAGCAGGGCATTGGGAGTACCTTCAAAATCCGAAGGCAGGATATAAACATCCTGCTCCCTGAGGGCCTCCAGGGTTTGCTCGTAGGGAAGGGTGCCGGAGAGTACCAGGCGGCCATCCGACACAAACCGGGCCGCCGCCTTTTCAATGGCTGGACGGGATTCACCATCCCCAATCAGGGTCAGACAAAACTCTACGCCACGACCGTCGAGTTGCTCCAGCAGATCGATGAAGTCAAGGCTGCGCTTTTGGTACTCGCATAGTCTACCGTGGTATACCAACCGGAGTTTGCCCTGGGCCGGGCGGATCGGCACATCGCCAGGCACTGGTACACAGATGGGAATGGTCACCAGATTAGCCGCCAGCCAGGGCATCCAGAGGGCTGCCCGTCGCTGAATGGCGGAGTTCACCGCCACCACCCCATCCCAGTGGCGAGCGAATCGCTCCACATGTTCGTATTCCAATCGATAGTCTGTCATCATCGTTGCCACCACTTGGACCCGAGAGGAGAGGCGGGGGGTAATGCAAGTGGACCGAAAATCAACAACGGGCACATAGATGCAGGGAGCCTGTTCCTCCAGAAACCGTTCGATCGCTATCCAGGCGTCGCTCCAACGGTCATAGGAAGTGAGACGGATCAGGTCAATGGGTAAGTCGGCAGGCAGGGGTGGACTATGGAGGGGATGGGTAACCAGGGGTGTGTGTTCCTCGGTCAACAACAGCCGGGCATCTTCCCCCCTAGCCCGTAGCCCCCGCACCAGGTTAGCAGCACAGACATGGGCTCCCCCCAGACTCCACTCCGGTAGACCAACAATGATGCGACGGGTCATATTGTCTCCTTAGTTTAGGTAATCAGCCCGATAGGGGGCATAGAGGGGATCGGTGGCTAGGAGGGAAGCTTTGCCTCGAAACCGTTCCAGGACATCTGTAGGAACCTTAGGAGCTGGATGATATCGCCCTGGGGCGTGGAGAAACTGAATTAGTCCGTCACACCAGGGACGGTTCACCACCCAGGCCGCATAGGCCAGGTAGAGAGTAGACCCATGGCGCCAGGGCAGGCGCTTAGCGAGGGGCTGGAGCCAAATGCGAGAACAGCGCCTGTAGGCCACTAGCTGTCGAGGACTGAGGGAAGGATAAACCCGACCAATCGCCAGGGGAGTGGGCTGCAAATCCAGCCGTTCCTCCAGTAGACGTTCGTAGCGTGCTTCATCCTCCGCCAAAATCTCGAAAGGAAGTATTAACACCTGGCCTTGGCCAAAGCGAGCCCGGTAGAGCTCAATCACCGCGTTCAAATCTAACCAGTCGGCAACAAACGAGGCGTAGGATGCAAGGAACTGATCGAAGGTCTGGTCACCGCCCATGCGTACAACCTGGGAATACAAGGAACGTAGGGCACCGGCAAAGCCACGGGTGGTGATCAAAACCGTAGCGTTGGGGAACATAGCATACAACTGGTCGGCAACCCGTTGCCGATGTTCAGGAATGCCGGTCGGCTGCTGATGGAACCCAGCATGGCGTAGCAGCAGATAGGTATAACCCTCGGGCCAGACCCGGCCTCCGGTCAGATGCTCGTCGCTGATGGCATACCAACGAGGTTGATCTGCCATGGCCGTGCGACAGATGTCAATGGGCCGGTGGATACCGCCAAAGGTGTTATGGGCATAGGCAATGGAGGGGTGTTCCGCCAGCCAGTGCTCTAGCCAGGAGGAACCGGTTTTGTGCAGACCGACGTGCAGTAAGACCTGGGAAGTCATCGCTAGGCTCCATCAAATCGTCTTAACACTAAAGGACTCACTTCATCCCACCAGAGCTTTAAGGGCCAACCGGCCATCAGCAGGTAAACCAATGACAGCGGCCACAGGGATGGATAGCGCAGTAACATGACACAGAGAGAAAGCAGCGGTAGCAGGAGTTCGGTGAAGGTAGACAGAAACCGCATCCCCAGCCATTCTGACCATTCCACAGGCTTCCAGAGGCGGGGTGGGGGTACGGGCTGGAGCCATTGTTGACGCAGGACCCTCCATTCCCAGCCCGCAAAGGCCAGCAAACCAACCAGCGGTACAATGCTCGGCCAGGAAAGCACAGTCAGCGCCAGCACCATAGCCGGTAGCTCAAGGGGCAGCAGATAGTTTTGAATCACCTTTAGGGTGGCGGTGCGACCATGGCGTACGGCAAAGGTTTTGACCCCGGCGGCACCATCCCCATCCAGGTCATAGTATTGATGGCGCAGGATGTGACGAATGCCCTTGGGGAGTAGCCACAGCAGTAAGACCATCAGATAGATCAAACCTCCTAACCCTTGCGGTTCAGGGGCAAAGATAGTCCAGGCCACAAGGGCAGGCATGCCATAGCCATAGAGACCATCAACGATAATGCCGGGCAGGCCCCGTTCCTTAAACCGTAAAGGCGGCACGGCATAAATGATGAACAGGATAAACTCTAGGGCGACCAGCCACTGTACCGTAGCCCGATGGGGCAGAAAATATAGGGGTAGCCAAGCCGCCATGAAAAGTAGACAAAGTACTAAACTGGCCTTCAATTTACCTAAGCTAAGCCAGCCATTAGACTTACCGTTTAGGCGATCCTCCCGCTGATCAAACCCATCAAGAAACAGATGACCAAAACCAGCAATGCCAAAACAGACCAGCCAAAAAAGCAGCACCTGTCCCACCAGCAAAGGCGCTGAGGGTTGATTAGGATTATGAGCCACCCCCAGAAAGACGTAGGCCATGAGAGGACTAATTTTGTTGCCCCACCATTGATTGATTTTCAAGTACCTGTGCATGAATATCTATCTAATGCTTCAGTTTTTTAGGGTGCAGCCATGCAACCCAACAAGTGTTTATAACTCACCTTTCTCTGAACCAATGGCTGAATCCAATCCAAGGGTCTCAGATGGTATGCAGAGAAATGTAAGCATAATTAATCAAAGGGCTTATAGGCCAGGAATTCTACGGCTTCGATCGCAGGTCCCGACTCTCTAACCCAAAAAGTATTGGTATGCCGCATAAAGTTTTCCCATGCTGCCAGGGAATAGGCATACAACGGTTTACGCATATAGTAGATTTCAAATCCTAACTCGCTGATAATGTCTACCGTACCTGGGAGGTCTGGCATCACCAGGCAATAGATGCGGTTTAACTCTTGTAGATCCTTAGCGTGTAACTCCAGTAACTGAGGGCGAGAACGGTGATCAATGGCGTAGAAATCCTTGATATAGAGAAAGCCACCGGGTTTAAGGACCTGCTTAGCCTGTTCTAAAGCCCGACGGTAATCTTCAGCATGGCATAGGGACTCTAGAAATAGGACCCGATCAAAACTATTAGCTGGATACAACTCGGCCAGGTGATGAAAATCGCCCTGCCGGACACCAATCTGGTGTTCTAAGCCCTTAGCTTTGATACGTTTTTGGGCCTCCTCGACCTGTACCTGGGCAAGGGTAAGGGCTTCAATAGTTAGGTTACAGCGTTCCGCAAACCCAACCGCTGGCCCACCCACGCCGCAACCGGCGTCTAAGACCCTGAGCCCATCTTCTAACCTGGCGGCTTGAATCAAATAGTCCAGCAATTCATCCGTAGACGCGGGTCTTGATCCCTGGAAAACCTCTCCAAAACCCTCGATATAGCCCTGGGTCCATTCTTCGTAGTAGCGCTTAACGTCAGAAACGGTATGTTGGTTAACAGTGGAACGTACGTTCCGAACAACATTTGATGGCTTGCCCGTTGACCGGGGCTTTGCCCTAAGTAAACGCTTGCCAGCGGCGGTGAGGCGGCTTAGTAGGGGTGGTGCCTTAGTTACCTGGGGTTGGGCGTCCTGGGGCGGCACAGTGCCTACCCCCATACCCACTTCCCTGGGAATAGGCGCTGCGGCTACTTGCTCAGTGACGGGGATAGGATGGTGAACGTCCTGGCAGATTTCTCGCTCTTTCTCAAGTAGTTCGGAAAGTTCTGCCGGAGAAACATAGTCACTATCTGGATAAAGGTCATGGCGCAGTTGGGCTGCATTCCCCATGCGCTCCTGAAACTCTTCAAAACTGTAGGGACGATTCTGGTTAGGAATGATTTTTAGTAGCTTCAGATTCTGAGGTCGGGGTACAAGTTTACCGAAGTCTTCGGCAAAAAACTGCTCTGTCCCTTCGTAAACTTCAAACTGCTGGGGAGAACTGGGGTCCAAATGGATATGAACCGCAGTCGCCTCCTTCGGAATACAGGTGCAATGAACCGCATAACGGGCAGAATCTGTCAGGTTCTGGGGTGACCAATGGAGCAAACTATCTTCAAAAATCACCGCATGACCGGCCTTTGATGGCAGGGCAACGGAGTATTTTTCGCGGATACTTTGCTTATAGTCTCGACAAAAAAGAGATGGATCGGAAGGATAGTCAATAACTTCCGGGAAAATTTTATGGCTCTCAGGAACTACGCAAAGGGTGCCATTGGATAGGTCTGTATCCAGCAAGGGACACCAGAGATCAATTACCCAATGCTTTAGATCTTCCACTACTGTCGGATGGTAATGAATATCTAGCCAACCACCCTTTGGAGCCTTGACAAATAGTCCACAATAAAGAATGCGGTAGTCATCTAAGAGTTCTTCAATGTGAGGCGACAGGATATTCTGTATAACCGTAGGGCCAATTTTACGGATTTCCTTCGATTTCTCTGTATAGCTATTGGTAACATAGGACTGGGAAACCTTATTCTGATGGAGAGAAAAACTATTTTCAGGATAGGCTTTGCCGGCTTCCCCTAATAGGTAATTAATTTCAGACTCTGTCAGCATTGGCTGTTGAATATAGCCTCTGTTTAAGAGCAGGCGATTCAGGGTTTCTTCTCGAATAATTCTACGCATAACTAGTCCTTATGAATATGGTTTATATTTTATTTATAGCGGATTTCACTCGGGTGAAGTGCGATATGATTACCCCCCCTTGCCCCCCC
>JBMOHM010000085.1:0-10284 GCA_049317845.1 Nodosilinea sp.
TGAACAAGAATACGACGACGATCCGCGCTTCTACAGGTTTCCATTAATTCGACTTTCGAGGAAGTTGTGAACCTGGTGGTGCAGTGGGCCTGGGTTTATCGTGTTTCCATTAATTCGACTTCCGAGGAAGTTGTGAACCTCCGGCAAACGACGAAGATGCTGCGGTCTCCAAGTTTCCATTAATTCGACTTCCGAGGAAGTTGTGAACTTCTCAGAAGCTGTAAACTATGCCGAGCTTGCCCTGCTGGTTTCCATTAATTCGACTTCCGAGGAAGTTGTGAACTCTATTATTAATCCAAATACTAATCAACGGGATACAGGGTTTCCATTAATTCGACTTCCGAGGAAGTTGTGAACATCGTTTGCCACTAAGCCGTGGGCAGTGGCAGTGAAGGTGTTTCCATTAATTCGACTTCCGAGGAAGTTGTGAACTAGGCAAGATTTTTCTAGATGATATTAAAAAGGCGCTAAGTTTCCATTAATTCGACTTCCGAGGAAGTTGTGAACCCTACCCCATTAAACCCCATACACCCAGGGGATCTCAAGCCCCGTTTGCGAGGGATAGCTCCTCCCCACCCCCTTCACTCCCTAAATTCCCCCTCCAAAACCCCCCAACCCCTTGCCCCATCAGCCATCGAGGGATAGAACGAAAAACCGTCCTTCCAGCCGATCTGCCTATCCCTCGCAACCCCCCACTCCCCGCCGGGGCTGTAACATTCCTTAAGCGACGCTAAAGAAAACCTGAAATTTAGTCAGATTTAAACACGGTTTCCACTAATTTAAATACGGTTTCCCCTAAGTTGGATTCAACCCTGTAGAAATCCTCCGGATAGGCTTGAGTCAGCTCTGTAAGAGTAGACAAAACCCTGAAACATTGAACCGTGCTTGAGGTGTGGTTTGAATCAGCCCAACCAGGACTACTATCGCCGTAAACTCTACGCCCTGCTCCAACTGCCCCAGGAACTGGAGGGGCTGGAGGGGTGGGGAGAGGCTATTCTATCTCAACTTAACTGCTGGGGTGAGGATCAGGCGCAGACCTTGAGGCACCTGAGGGACTGGTGGCAGCAGGGGGGTGGCCAGCTCACCCAGGCGATCGCCGCCGCCAGCGATCGGGTGAACCTCCCCGCCCAACCCCCCTCGACGGTTTCCACCCGCCACCCGATTAGCGGCCAACCCCAGGGACTTGAGCTGGGGAGGCTTCAGCCCCCCGATATCTCCGCCATTCAAAACGAAGAGAACCCCAAAACCGTGTTCTGGTGGTTTTGGCGGTTTTACCCCGAGCTGTGGGCTAAAACCTCCCCAGAGGCCCTGCTCTATCCCGCCCATTCGATTCTGCCGGACTGCCCCCTACCCAGCTACCAAAGCACCGTATCGGCCCTCACCGGGGCGCGGTTCCCCGCCGGGGCTGACCAGCCCCAAACCCCCTACCTGCTCTTGTTTAGCTTTTCCCCCGTGCAGGACTTTATCAAGGCCTCCCGCAAATTCCTAGATTTTTGGGCCGGCTCCTACCTGCTCCACTACCTCAGCGCCCGCCTCTGCTGGTACATCGCCGACCAATACGGCCCCGATGCGGTGATTGTGCCATCCCTCTGGAACCAGGAAATCTTTGATGCCCTGATGTTGAAGGATGGGCAGTTCCAGGGTTTTAAGCAGTCCTTCCGGGCGATCGCCGCCGATGGCTCAGAACATAGCACCCCGGTGGAGCGCTTTGATAGTCGAGTCTCCAACAGCCTCAGCACCGCTGGCTTCCCTAACATGATTACGGCCCTGGTGCCCGGCAAAGCCGCCGCCGAGCAGCTAGGGCAGCATCTAGCCGAGACCCTGACTAAGGAGTGGCAAGACATTAGCACCCAGGTTAGCAAACACATTCGCGATGCGGTGATCGACTTCCTACGCGATGACAAGCACCATGCCGCCCGGCAGGAACTGTGGCAAACCTTCGTTGCCACCCTGCCCAGCACCACTAAGCCCGACCTCTACGAGCGGGAACTGGAGCTGCTGACGCAGCAAAACTGCTGGGAATGGGGCCACCTCTGGGAGGCCCAGATTAACCACACCTGGGAACCCTACTGGGCGGCGGTGCCCCTGGGGGATCCGGAGCAGGACTGGCTAATTCAGCCCGATGCGGACAATGCGGCGGCCTGGGCTGAGGGGCAAAATCAGATCGCCTGGCCCCCCACCGAACTCCCCAGCCAAGCGGAACGGGCCCTTTACCACACAGAACTGAACGTCGGCACCTGGTGGGGCAGTCTGCAACAACGCCTACGCACCGCCCACATGGCGGTGAAAAATACCCGGCACTGGCAAATCCCCGCCGCTCCGGGGCCCCGCTCTAGCCTGTCGGGGCAGTTTACGGCGGTGCATCCCCGCTTAAATTACCAAAACCGGCAGGTGCGCGATCGCCAGACCCAGGCCAACCTTACCCGCGACTTTCGGGAAGGGGGGGGCCTGCCGGAAAGCTCCCTGCGGTTGTTTTGGCTGGTGATGGCCTACACCTACCGGGGCCTGTTTAATGGCTCAGAAATGCTCAACGCCCTGGAGCTGACTAAACGCATGGCCTGGCAGTTTGGTGGCGTGGCGGAATCCCTGGGGATTACCATCGAGAAGGATCCGCAATCTCAACATCTGACTGAACAAGACCGCCAGGACCTGGAGATTGGGGACCAGACAGAAATTGACTACGATCAGTTAATTCGCTTCCCTAACCTCAGCTCCATTGCGGCGGCTCGGTTCGTCTACGACTCCATCCACAATGCCGAAGCTGCCCAGAACAACCATCAAACCGGGCCAACTCGCTACGAAGCCAGGGTTCGCCGTTATTGGCATGCCCTGGCCAACCAGGTGCGGACAACCCTGCAACCCAGGGATCAAAACGCCACTGACTACGAAGCCCAGCGGAGCCATCTAGCCGCTGTGCGCCGTACCTTTGGCTCTCGCACCCGAGGCAGACCCTTTCAGGTTGCCAAGACGGATCACAGGATTAATCCACAGGATCGCCCTGGCCACAACTACAACGGGGTGATGTTCTCCGCCAAGTGGCTGGCGGACGACATGAATCTGCAAAAAGCCAGGGGATCTAGTAACAGTACCGATCAGGTGGCCCTGCTGCGCCAGGCCATTGAGGCCGCCCATGGGCAGGCGGGGTTTGGGGAGGGCAGCCCCGGCGACTGGTGGGTGATTGTGCTGGGGGATGGGGATGGCATGGGCCAATACATCTCCGGGGAGAGGCTCCAACCCTATCGCCGCTATGTCAACCCTGGGGCCATGGCTACAGCCAATCTGGATCGGCAGGAACAATCAGCACAACGGCAACAACTGGCCGATTTCCTCAAGCACACCCCCAAGCGCATGGGGCCAGCTACCCACATTGGCCTCAACCGGGCCCTGCTGGATTTCTCCAATCGGTTGGTGCCCTACCTGACCGAACAGCGCTACTGCGGTCGGGTGATCTACAGCGGTGGCGATGATGTGATGGCGGTGCTACCCCTGGAGGACTTGCCCGGCTATTTGCGATCGCTGCGGGCCGCCTGGTCTGGGAAAGCAGATCCTTACCAAGCCGTCGATCCAAACACCCACGACGATCCGGTGGAGTGGTTTGAGGAGGCTGGAGGCTACTGGCGACCGAAGTTTCGAGGGGGCCAACCCGCCACCGTTTTACCCAATCGCCCCCATTTCACCATGGGCAAAGACGCCACCATGAGCCTGGGCATTGTCATCGCCAACAAGGCGGTGCCCCTGCCCACGGTGCTAGAAAGCCTCTGGGAGGCGGAGCAAACCGCCAAGGCTATGCCCGGCAAGGATGGCCTCTGTTTTCGGGTGATCTACGGCGGCGGCAACACCCTGCAAGCCCTGATGAAGGGGCACCTGCTGGATGGCTGGTGGGCCCTGATCGACCAGCCCACCTCCCACCAGGGGGGGCAAGATAGCCTCAGCCCCCTGCTCTATCGCCTGGCGGAGGAATTGCCCCAACGGGCCTGCCTCACCGCTAACCCCCAGATCTATCTGTTTGCCGAGGCGGCCCGGGTAATCGTCGGTAACCGGGATGACGGTAAGCAGTTTGAGAACTTTGCCCAGTTTTGCGACGGGCTGACGGCGTGGTTAAGGCAATGGGAAGACTGGGTCAGAGCGGTGGATCCAGCACAATCTTTACCCGGCACCAGCCCCGAGGATCTGGGCTACCTGCTGCGCTTCAGCGCCTTCTGGGTGAGCCAGTATGCCCAGCGCTGGGCCTGGGGGCAACCGCTGGAGGTGAACCGATGACCTGGTACCGGATCACCCCCCTGGATGTGCTGTTGTTCCGTGACTCGCGCCCCTTTAGCCCCGCCGATGGCTCCTGGGCCAGGGGGCTGTTTCCCCCCATGCCGATGACGGTGTTCCATGGGTTGCGATCGCTGCTCCGCCAACGCACCACCAAGGGCGATCGCACCAACCGCGACCTGGACTTCCTCGGCCCCTTTCTGCGGGATGGGGAGGACCGCCTCTGGCTGCCCACCCCGAAGGATCTGGTCTGCCTTTATCCGCTCCAGGTGGGGGCCAAACAGAGCAGCGATCGCTGGCACTCTGTGCATCGCTTGCAACCCGCCCCCCAGGAGCCGAGCTGGACCCACCTCGCCTTTGACCCAGGGCATCCGGCCCCGATGGTGGTCACCAAGGCGATCCACGATCAGGCCGGGAAGCAGCGCCTGGGCCAACCCCCACCCTGGATGGGGGCCCGTAGCCTGGTGGATGATCTAAACAGCCGGGAGTTGCAGTGGAAACAATCAAGCCAGCCCCAGTCCCCCCGATTCCACCCTGACCCCTGGGATTGCCAGGTGATGCCCCACATCCAGATGAAACTGGGGGAGCGCCAGGTGAAGGATGAGGATGGCTACTTTACGGAGGTGGCGGTGCGGCTGTGGCCGGGGTGGCATTTTGTAGCGCGGTTTGACTCACCCGAGGAAGCCCCACCGCAGCGGGGGGTGATTCGCCTGGGGGGGGAGGGGCACCGGGCCCTGGTGGAGCCAATCCCAGAACCCCCGGAGTGGGGGGAACTGAATCAGTTTACCGAGAAGGGCCGCGATCGCCGACGGGCCTACCTGTTGACCCCGGGGTTAGCCCTGGCCGGGTCAGATACCGCCCGCTATGCCAGCTATCCCGCCGATTGGCGCGACCAACTGGCGGGATGTGCGACGGATCGGCAGCTGAGCTGGGGAGGGATATCGGCGATCGAACGGGGCCAGCAAACCGCACCTCAGGAAACGGCCTACATCCCCCAACGGGCCTTCGTGCCCCCGGGGACGGTTTATGTGTTTGAGTCACCGCCGGAGTACCCCAGGCTACTGCCTCAGGATGACTCTCGCCAGTGGCTGACCACCTTTAAAAAGCTGAGCTATGGAACTTTGTTATGGGGATTGTGCTAAGCCATGGATAACTACTTGACCTATTTGTATTTGCTAACGCCGCTGCATACCGGAGGCAGCGCCAATGAAGGAAACCTGATGGGCATTGCCCGCGAAGTGCATACGGAGTTTCCCTACATGCCCGCATCCTCCGTGCGAGGACGCATTCGGGCAGAAATTACTAAAGCTTTTAATGCAGATGGATTTGATTCGCACTTGAAGACCGAAGTAGAACTTGTCTTTGGACGCAAGATTGTCGGAGGATTACAACCAACAGAGGGGGAAGTTTGGTTTAGCGATGCCATGCTTCTTTTTTTCCCCATTGCATCCCTTAGCCATCACCTGATGTGGATTTCTTGCCCCCTGTGGTTAGATCGCTGGAGCAGATGGCTCCCTAGTGACACGGCAAGTTCGGTCAAAACACTAGCTCAGCAATGTCGCAATTACTTTAAAGATTCAGAAAAGCCGAAAACAGCTATTTCTAGTTTTTCACCAGAACAAACCTATTTGCAAACGGCTTTATTGACAGAGCAAGAAATTGTCATGTTGAATTTCAAGCCTATTAAGCAGGAACTCCAAACCCTAGTTGCCCAGTCTGGAATTATCGCCCAGTTATTAGACAAAATTCTAGTTTTAACGGATGAAGACTGTATTGCTCTGGTGGAAACAGGTTTACAGCGAGAGGTTCGAGTTATGTTAGAAAGTACATCTAAAACGGTTAAGGGTGGTTCATTTCGGTCAGAAGAAGCCATTCCTCCAGAGACCGTTATGTTTGTTCCATGGGGAATGAAAGTATTTAACCCTGAGGTCGTACTAGGGACAGATGAGAGACATAACCCTTCTCCTCGATCTGTCGTTCATAATCAGCAAGTTAAAGATCAACTCCTGCATGTACTTCAAGGTCGACTACAGTTTGGAGGCTTAGAAAGTCTAGGCCGAGGCTGGGTACAACTTGCTACCAGCGGAACTCATGGGGTAGATCCCCAGAGGGAGGTATAAATGAAGTTAGACTCTCGATACTTTAGCCAGGAAGCCCATTCATCCCTTATTAACCTGCGCAACCTTCTCAAAGAACAGGAGCGTGGAAAGGCTAGTAGCTTAGTACAAGGGCTATCAGCTTATATAGCTACTTGGGGATTACATCGATTGGCGGGCGATTGCAAGAAATTCTCTGGTGAACGAGCAGAAGATACCACCTATAAGGGCAAAGTCTATGGTGAATTTCTAGACAGCTTGAAAAAATTGAGCCCGGAATTATCTAATCCGCGGGATGAGTCGACCTTGTTACATTTACCTCTGCGAGAATACACCGGTCTCAATCACTTGGCAATTCGACTCGCTCAAGAATGGTCATTCTGGGCTGTTGCTGTTCTTGGGGAAGAGGAATAATTTTATGGCTAGTGGAAAGAAGAAAATTACTCTTGAGGACTTAGGAGTAATACTAGGGAACCAAAGTTCACCTCAAGAGGTTTCTTCATCGAACATTGCTGTCAATCGATTGGAGCCGTTACTTAGCCCGCTTCAGGTCTTGATTGCGGAAAAATTTCCTAGGGATAATAAAAACAATGAACTAGCAGACCAGGTACTAGCGAAAACTGTAGAAGCCGAGTCAACATCTTGTAAGCAACTATATCAACAACTTTGTGATCGGACAGAATCGCTAGCCGATGAAGTTATTACGGTGCACTTTCCGTGGCGGCTACGAGTAGGTGGCACCCGAGGCTTTAGAGACTTGATTTTACCCGTATTCCATCCAGTCTATGGCATCCCATACGTGCCCAGCAGCAGCCTGAAGGGCTTTGTGCGGGCCTGGGCACACCAGTCCCAACAGCAGGAACTTAATCAACTACTAGGATTCCTAGAAGGAAGCCAGGCTGCTATGGCTACTGTACAAATTTTAGATGCTTTTCCGACTCGTCCCTGTCTAATGTTAGATATGGCTAACCCCCAGTGGGCTTGGCAAGATAATCAAGTCATCTACGGTACCGTCCCCCATGCTCTCCTCTCCATGGCAGACGTGACGCTAAAAATCGGCCTTGTTCGTACTAGCTTGGGGACAATAGCAGATGTCCAACGAGCCAAAGCCTGGCTAGAGCGGGCTTTTCAGTCGGAAGGATTAGGGGCTCGTGTCAGTGCTGGCTATGGACAAGCTGATCGGGTGAATGGTACGCCTTTGCGGAGGCTTGCTTCAGTAACCCATCCATATAGCAGTGAATATCCGTTTGAGTTTTGGTCAGAGGGCATTCACGGCATAGATCCTAAAAATAAGAGGGAGTTTCGCCCAGTGGCGGTGCGAGGGGTACTGCGTTACTGGTTTCGAGCTGTGGGTTTAGCACTATATCAGCCCGATGACTGTCATCATCTCGAACAATACCTGTTTGGCGGGATTGAACCAAAACCACAGGAAGGGAATTTTAAGTTAATTACTGTGATCGATCAGGAAAACCTGGGAACTCAGAACTCAACCCCCCATTCTGGATTGGGGAGGATCATTCTGCAAACAAAAGATTCTGAGTCTCTACAGTTAATGGGAATGCTGCTAAAGCTAGCTTTTCATCTTGGGGGTATTGGCCGAGGTGCCAGGCGTCCACTTCATTCCAATAGTGGACGTCTACGGGGGTGTTTTTGGCAATCTACAGAGGCTGAAACACAATTATCCTATAATCTCCAGCCATGGCAAGACTTCTTTAAAGCATTGCTAGATGTCTTTAATCAGATTCAACCTGTTGAGAGACTGGCCGACCAATCGTCTCTGACGGTGGCAAGCACCAAACACCCAACTGTACAGCGCCCACGTCTGAAAAATGAAAAGTATGGTCAGGAGATTAATGAAAAACGTAGTCAAGATATTTTGAACGGAAATGCTCGAGTTTTTCTAGTACCATCTCCAAAATTAAAACATCCGCGTCAAGTTCAGAACTGGAACAAAGAGGGACAAAGGTATAACGTGCGAGGCGCTGGGCTAGAGTTTTTCTATAGTAGTGGGTTTAAAGGTGTAAACCGAAATGAAGAAGGAAATTCTCATGTAGGTGGTGAGCTAGGAATTCCTTCCTATGTTTGGATACAGGCTAATGGATTAGACAGTCCTGCTGATGCCTACCAAGTCCTCACCCTATTTGGCGTTGACCATTCAGAACGGAAGAAGTTTCTAAAGGCCCTAGAGTCCTTTAGCCAACTCCGGGAAAGAATAGAAGTCCCCCTACCCTGGGTCTAACACTTAAATCAACTGTGCGAATCAAGCAAATATGAGAAAGTATGGCAATCAATCCCAGACCTTCCAATGGCTCAAGTGGGCCACCCTCATTCTAGCGATCGCCGCATCGGTGGCCATCATCACCATGGCCGTCAACATCTCACCAAGCTCCGGATCAGCCGGAAACGTCGAATCAGAGGTGCTGGCTAAACAACTAGAATTCATCCTCAAGATGAACAGTGCCTTTTTAGGCTTCCTGGGCATCATCGGCGCCCTACTCACCTGGTTTTTCAAAAACAACCTTGAGGATGCCAAGCAAGTCGCCAGCCAGATGGTGCGGGAGGAGCTGGATCAACACATCGAAAGTAAGATCGAGACAGAGTTTCGCTTTTGGGAGATGGGGGCTCGCACCGAGCGGGTCGTGAGTCAGTCATTGGTGAATTACTATCTACCCAATGGCACCCGAGAACCACGGGAGTTCTTTCTAGTCAAAAATCGCGGGTTTCGACAGGTACTATTCTGTAGCCGTTTAGAGGAAATCAGGCGCTCATCGGCGGATGTGGTCATCCTTGACGTCCAAAACTGGACCGATTCATCCAACCAGCCAGTCGTTCGCACTGACAAAGGGCGGCTGACCGAGGATAGTGAGAATCAGGTCAAAGCTGAGATTCAGAAACTGGAGGCCATCCTCTCGGAGGCTATGGTTCTAGTGGTATATGTTCGGGGCACTGTCTCCTACTTAAATGAGCCAAAGTTTGCGGAGAAATTTGTCTTGCCGGCGAATAATCAGGTGACCCTATTGGGCCATGTGGTGAATGGAGTCTACGTCGCCTACGGCGATCGCATAGCCAACCGATTCCAGGATCCAGGCTAGGTCCAAGGCTTTAGCGGTCCCCCCGCCAGCCTGCCAAGGCCCCATTGAACCGAGCCCCCGCCAGGCGATAGGATCAAAACACTACAACACAGCTTATTTGCATCAACACGGGAAATTCTCAGGGCAGCAGGTCCTAAGGTTGGAGCCTCGAAAAATTCAGTGGGTGGTATTGCTATTGCCGTGGTAAACAATGGTCTACGCCCGTTCCTGTCTCCGGTGTGAGCGAGTCCTAGCCAATCCCCTTAAGACAATCATCTAGCCCAATGGACGCATTAGCTATTGGGCGGTGATCTCGGAATATGGCGATCGCGTCCTTCGCATCATTACGTTAGAAGATGGGGAAACGTTGCACAATGCTTACTTTGACCGTAACTTTCGATCTCGACTAGAGAAGGGGCTAGAACCATGAAAATTCAGTATTTCCCTGAGACCGACACCCTGTCAATTCGGCTGAACGACAGGCCAGGTATAGAGTCGGAGGAAATTGCCCCCGATGTGGTGGTTGACTTTGATGAAGCCGGTGGTGTGGTGGGCTTAGAAATTGATCTGGCTTCCGCCAAGGTGGATCTGAAAAATTTAGACCTAAAAGGACTACTGATTCCAGAATTGCTCTCAAAATAGATGGGAAGCTATAGTAGAGTTACCTTTGACTGAGGCTAGGCCAGAGTAGGAGTAATTGACGATGGCTGAGCAACCCTTTGATGTGTTTCTAGCCCACAATAGTCAGGATAAACCTCTGATCCGGCAGCTTTATAGAGAGCTGAAAGACCGGGGCATCAAGCCCTGGCGTCAATGGTTCTGCTAAGCGCGTCTATGACAATTCCCCTGACAGAATTCTG
>JBMOHM010000086.1:0-10144 GCA_049317845.1 Nodosilinea sp.
CTGCCATGAATTTCCATTTCATTATTTTAAGAGTAGGTCTAGCCATGACTTCAACTAACTCATAAATTAATTGGAATAGGCCAGGAAACCAAACTGAGTCAATGGATTTTACTGATGAATTAAATATAGGTAAAATTTATCGAGAAATTAAATTCAACAGCACTAATCAATCAATAAAACCCATTGCCTATAGCGGATTTCACTCGGGTGAAGTGCGATATGATTACCCCCCCTTATCAAGGGGGGGTACAGCGTGAAACCCTAACGGCCAGCCGCTGGGGGGTAGGACTGAGCAATTGGGTATCTCACTCTATCGAAAACCAGTATACAATAGCATAGTTCCTTATTATTGTCTGAAATTAAATCAAGAAAAGATAATGGCAAGATTAGATTTAAGTAATGGAAGCCTGTTTTTTGAAGAAGGAACTAAAGTTTATGGAATTTTCGTATAAACTTCATGTAATCTTCACAACTAGAACGATTAATTGGCTGTAAAGAAAATGCTGGAAATCCAGTTGACCAGCTAGTTTATGTTTCCTTAGGTATAGCTGGCAACCTATAGCGGATTTCACTCGGGTGAAGTGCGATATGATTACCCCCCCTTGCCCCCCCTTATCAAGGGGGGGTACAGCGTGAAACCCTAACGGCCAGCCGCTGGGGGGTAGGACTGAGCAATTGGGTGTCTCACTCTATCGAAAACCGCTATATATGGTATTTCTATATGATAATGAAAGAAATCTCTGCGGCGATCGACCGATTAACCGCAACGTAGTCAAATCTACTTCACAACCAGACCTATACAAGTCGATAGATACCCTAACAGTGTCTACGAGATTAACCCGCGGAATTGAAGAAAGACTTTTCATCAACCTGATCTGCTGTAACATCCTGCCCCAAGGCAGTTTTCACGGTCCAGGCATCACGGAACTCCTGGAGGATCCCTTATCCAAAAATACGTTTTTATACTTATTGCAAAACTAAGTAGTTTCACTTAAATTCATATGTATGATGAATTCTTAATCAATTCTTCAAAAGCAGGACAAAACTTTTAAACTAAGTACTTGGCTTGCGAAATTTTAGAAGATTTGATCATGATTGAGAATTTTTTTTGTTACCGGCATCGATAATGACAGTCAATTCTTCCGCCAAAAACCGATTCTAGTCTGATTCAAGGTTAGAACCTAGGGTTTTTCGCCCGAGGATGGTCCATCGTTCTCCTTCCTTACTAATAGGGAAAGATTAGCTTTGGCCGTCCAGGGCTAAAAGAATAGGTTGAGTTATTATCAGTCTAACTATGGCAAAGGTGACAATCATCCTTTCATCGCAAATTAATAGCCATGAAGGATTTGCAAAAGTGCTAATTCCACCAGCTATAACAGTCGCCGGTCCGGTTAAAGAAAGACGATAGCGTCCTGTCTGTAAGCTTTATAGGCTGAGGCGTGGAGCCTGATTCAGGGCCCTGACTTATATGGCCGCGCTGGCTGTGTTTTGAATACAGCTTTTATCAAAACCTTGAGAACCAGGTTAATTGACCGGGTAGATTTTCCTTCGGCAATCTTGAACTGCAGGACCCCTGTCCAATAGTCTCGGTACCCCGTTCGTTACCCGTAGTTACACCCAATAAGACTGCTATTTTTCCAAGTTTTTATTAAATCTTTGTTTGCTTAGAGGTTGACTAAAATCCCATGCTCGACGAATACTCTGACCTTGCTTACTTCGGTGGTGACTTAAAATTTGAGCAAAAGCTATACGTGGGTCGCCCCAACATAGGCGATCGCCAGGCCCTACTTGCCCGCATTAACGATATCCTGGATCGCCGCTGGCTTTCTAATAATGGTCTATACGTGCAGGAATTTGAACAGCGGGTCGCCAGCTATCTGGGGGTTAAACACTGTATCGCTGTCTGCAATGCCACCGTTGCCCTAGAGCTGGTAATTCGGGCATTGGAACTGGCGGGGGAAGTGATTGTACCGTCCTTTACCTTTGTAGCTACGGCCCACGCCCTGCAATGGCAGGAAATTACCCCCGTTTTTGCAGATGTTGACCCCAAAACCCATACCCTGGATCCCAACCAAATTGAGAAGTTAATTACTCCCCGCACATCGGGTATTATTGGGGTCCATCTATGGGGACAACCCTGCGATCGAGAAGCTCTGGAGGCCATTGCAGAGAAGCACCAGCTTAAACTTTTATTTGATGCTTCCCACGCGTTTGGGTGTTCCTACCAGGGCCAGATGGTTGGCAACTTTGGCAATGCCGAGGTGTTTAGCTTCCATGCTACAAAATTTATGAACACCTTCGAGGGAGGGGCGATCGTTACCAATGATGATGAATTAAATGAGAAGCTGCGATTAATGAAGAACTTTGGCTTTGTCAACTACGACCAGGTAATCTACCTGGGCATCAATGGCAAAATGGCCGAGGTTTCAGCAGCGATGGGGTTAACCTCTCTAGAGAGCATAACCGAATTTATCGAGGCCAATCGCCGCAATTACCATGCCTACCAAGAAGGGCTAGCGGATTTACCAGGGATCAGTCTGTTTCCATTCAACCAGGTAGAGCAGAATAATTATCAGTACGTAGTGGTAGAAGTTGATGAGGCTCTAGCTGGAGTTAGTCGAGATTTTCTAGTCCGGATTCTCCATGCAGAGAATGTCATTGCTCGCCGGTATTTTTATCCAGGATGCCATCGGATGGAACCCTACCGGTCTTACTTTCCCCATGCCGGTCTGCTATTGCCTGAAACAGAAAAGCTATGTGAGCGGGTTCTAATTTTGCCAACGGGAACGGCAACTTCCGAAGAAGATATCAGCATAATTTGCCAAATCCTTCGCTGTGCAGTTCTACTTTCATCAACAGGAGCGATAGGGGATGAAAACAATGTCCATAACCACAGGAAACTAACTGTCGATGCAAGCCGTAGCCATTGATTTTCCCAAGGAAAGCGGTAACTACGGGTAACCGCCCAAAAAGCTATTCAAGCTGAAGGGTTTTGCCAAAATACCTTACCCCCTTTTGAGGTTAGTCAGACCGCCTAGCTAACCCTGGCCTTTGGATGTCTTGTAACTAACAGGTTCACCCTGTGTTGCGAGCCATCCAATGGACCGGTCAACGCTAGCCTCAACCTTCTGGCCAAAGCTGCATCAAAGGAAGAAAGTCTAGAATTCAGCCATTATGCCAGTTTCCCACTCAATAACCTGATTATCGGACCCTAAATGCTCTGGAATTAAGATCATGCGTTTGGCAATCATGCAGCCCTATTTTCTACCTTATATTGGCTATTTCCAGCTTCTGGCGGCGGTGGATTCGTTTGTTTTATACGACCATATAAAATATACAAAAAAAGGCTGGATAAACCGTAATAGAATATTAGTAAGCGGGACAGATAAGGTATTTTCCCTTTCTCTCAAGAAGGATTCTGACTTTCTTGATATTGTCGAAAGAGAAATTTCTCAGGACTTTAGTCCCGTCAAACTATTAAGTCAATTCAAGGGTGCCTATAGAAAAGCTCCATATTTTGAACAGGTATTCTCCCTGCTAGAGAAAATTATGCTTTACGAGGAGCGAAATTTATTTAAGTTTATTTATCACTCGATAGTTAGGGTTTGTGAGTACTTAGGTATTAGTACGGAAATTCGTGTCTCCTCCCATATTTCCATCAGTTCCGAACTGAAGAGCCAGGATCGGGTGATTAGTCTGTGCCAGGTCCTTGGGGCCCATACCTACATTAATGCCATCGGTGGTATGGAGTTGTACAACAAAGATACATTTAAAGCCGCCGGTATCGAACTGAAGTTTATCAAGTCAAATTCCTTTGAATATCTACAGTTTGATAACGAATTTATACCATGGCTTTCGATTGTAGATGTAATGATGTTTAACGACCTCGATACTATCCGTGAGTGTATTTTTAGTAATTATCAATTGATTTAAATGATGTTTTACTGGAATAAGCTAGGTAAGGTATTCACACCGCAGTCGGTGGTAGATCGGGACTGGTTAAAGGAATTTGCCCAAGCACCAGCCACCTTACTGCTAGATGATATTGTGCGGGTATACTTCTCCTGTCGTCCTCCGGCGGATGAAAATGGTCAATATGTAAGCTATTCTGCCTATGTCGATCTAGACCGCGCCGACCTATTTAAGGTGCGTGACGTAGCCCAGCAGCCAATTCTGGGTCTGGGTGGGCTTGGGGAATTTGATGAGTTTGGTACCTACCCTGTTTCGGTGATTCGCAACGGTGAGGAAGTGTGGGCCTATTACGGTGGTTGGACAAGGTGCGAATCCGTTCCCTTTAATGTGGCTATCGGCTGTGCCGTGAGTCATGATGACGGCCAAACCTTTACCAAGCTGGGTAAGGGCCCCGTACTGAGTTATTCTCCAGACGAACCCTTTGTACTGAGCGGTCCGAAGATCCGGCGCTTTAAAGGTCTCTGGTACCTTTTTTATATTGCCGGACGTAAATGGAAGATAGTCGATGGACGGCCCGAACCAGTCTACAAGATTCGTATGGCAACTTCCCAAGATGGCATCCATTGGCAAAAGTTTAATCAAGATCTGATCGAGAGTCGTATTGAAGCGGATGAGGCGCAGGCCAGCCCGGATGTGTTCTACGCCAATGGCAAATACCACATGTTCTTCTGCTACCGCTACAGCAGCCACTATCGTGGTAAGCAGAACGGCTACCGCATCGGCTACGCCTCCAGTACCAACCTGACGGAATGGGTACGAGATGATAGCAAAGCAGGTATTGATGTCTCCGAGGAAGGCTGGGATGCTGAGATGATCAGTTATCCCCATGTGTTCGATGTCGACGGTAAAACTTACCTGGCCTACCTGGGGGACCAGGTCGGTCGCTTTGGATTTGGACTAGCCCAATTGGAAGATGACCTGGAGTAGGCGATGAAGTGGCATAAACTCGGGAAAATATTTGATCCAACTCAGCACAAGCTACCAAATGGTTGCGTACAATTCGCCCAGTCACCTCAGGTGCTTGTATGCGATGACTTTGTTCGTATCTATTTTTCGACCCGTGCCTTAGATAGCAACGGCAAGTTTCTCAGCCATGTCGCCTTCGTCGATATGGATAAAAACCTCCGCGACATCATCGGTGTGGCAGACAAGACGGTAATCCCCCTCGGTCAACTGGGCTGTTTTGACGAGCACGGGATCTTTCCCATGAATGTACTTCGCTACCATGACCTGGTGTATGGGTATACCTGCGGATGGAATCGGCGGGTCTCCGTTTCCGTCGATACCGGCATTGGTCTTGCCATTAGTCGAGATAACGGGCTTACCTTCCAGCGCGTGGGGGACGGACCCGTACTTGGTCCATCCTTACAGGAACCTTACCTGGTGGGCGATGGCTTCGTAAAGGTTATAGATAATGAGTTTCATATGTGGTACATCTTTGGCACTACATGGAAGCAATACACAGCCGATGCCCCCCCTGATCGGACTTACAAAATTGGTCATGCGGTTTCCCAAGATGGTCTTCTGTGGGTTAAGGAAGAAGCGCGGCAAATTATTCCGGATCGGCTGGGGGAGGATGAGAGCCAAGCTCTGCCAACCGTTATTGAGATCGCTGGGCGATATCACATGTTCTTCTGCTATCGCCAGTCCTTCGATTTCCGCCAGAACAAGCAGAGAGGCTACCGCATCGGCCATGCCTGGTCAGACGATCTGCAAACTTGGATACGGGACGACGACGATCCACAACTTGAAGGCACACCAGGTGGTTGGGACAGTGATATGCAGTGCTATCCCCATGTTTTCGACTGTGATGGCAAGATTTATTTGCTCTATAACGGCAATGAGTTTGGGCGTAACGGCTTCGGCTTAGCGGAACTTTTACCATGAACAAAACCCTTGAACTGAGTCTGAATCGTGCCGATACAAGTCAGATCGCTAACCACCTCAGGGAATGTGATGGCTTATTTATCCCGCCCCTAAGTGAGCGGGTCGAGATTAGGGAATACAGCCAAAAAATTGCCAACTTAGCAACCCGATTTGAAGCGTGGACAGAGGATGGTTTAGCCGGGTTACTAGCTGCTTATTGTAACGACCAGAGTCAAGCTACGGCATACATTACCAGCCTTAGCGTTTCCCCCAGATTTCAAGGGCAAGGGGTGGCGGCTAAACTCCTTAATAACTGCATTAGTTACCTAACCCAATTAGGCTTTCTTACGATCAAACTAGAAGTCAATCGCCACAATACCAAAGCAGTGAATTTGTACGAAAAGTATGGATTCTTAGTGGATCAGATAAATGGTGAGTCACAGATGATGACTTTACAGACAGATAAAAAACGTCAATATAACGCCGAAATCAAAGATATCCAGGACCACAAATATGCCTATAATTTTGATTTCGATGTCATGCATCCCTACATAGTTCGCTCATTTCAGCCATTTTTCAGACCAGGTAACTTACTTGAGCTCGGCAGCTTTAAAGGGGATTTTACCCAACGACTACTTAACTACTTTGACGATATCACCTGCGTAGAAGCCTCTACATTAGCGATACAGAAGGCTAGACTAAAATTAAGCGATCGGGTTCAACTAATCAATGGTTTATTTGAAACAGTCATCCTACCCAAGCGCTACGATAATATTGTTCTGGTGCATGTCTTAGAACACCTTGACGACCCTGTTTTTGTCTTAAAACGTATTAATAATGAATGGTTGACAGAAAGGGGGCGACTATTTATGGTATGCCCCAATGCCAATGCACCATCGCGCCAGATTGCCGTAAAAATGGGGTTGATTTCTCACAATGCTGCCGTCACTTCCGCTGAGGCACAACAGGGTCATCGCTGTACCTATTCCCTAGATACCTTAGAACGGGATGCTGTGGCGGCTGGGTTGAATGTAGTTCATCGCTCAGGAATTTTCTTTAAGGCATTGGCGAATTTTCAATGGGATCGCCTTCTGCAAACCGATATTATTTCCAAAGAATATCTAGAGGGATGCTATAAGCTCGGAAAAGTTTATCCTGATTTATGCTCGAGCATATTTCTATTATGTGAATCAACCAGATAGATTTCTGGTGCATCAAATCTACCAAAAATTCTCAACTTCAATCAATTTTTGAATTATGGCCATCACAGCAGTATCTTCCGATTCAGTTACTATTTTAGATTCAGTCAATATTTTCAATGCATCTCAGCAATTAATAGACAATCACGTCCATGAAACTCGCGGCTTAGAACTTTGCATCGCCCCCATAGTCAGCGTAGTCGTTATCACCTTTAATGATAAAGATTTTATTCGAGAATCCATCGATAGTGTGATTAGCCAGCAGACTAATTTTCCCTACGAAGTTATCATTTCAAACGACTGCTCCACCGATGGCACGATTGAGATTATTCAGGAGTACCAGAATGTATACCCGGATCGGGTTCGCCTCCTGATTGCCGATCGCAATCTTTGGAAGCCTTTACCTGGGGTCATAGGTCTAACATCTTTAGCCGCCCTGCAGGCTTGTCGTGGTAAATATATAGCCTTGAGCCACGGCGATGACTACTGGACTGACCCAACCAAGCTGCAAAAACAGGTCGATTTTCTGGAAGCTAATCCTGACTTTTCTATTTGTTTCCATAAAGTTAAGGTGTTAGAGAATAGTGCTTTTAGGAAAGATGACCTAACTAAAGTACCTGGTTTTATGTCGGATATCCATGACCTGGCGAAAGGTAACTATATCCATACGACGTCCTGTGTTTTTAGGAATAATTACCCTAGCATGGATAGAATTGGCGAGCATTTTTCAAGGGTTATTAACGGAGATTATTATCTCCATATGATGAACGCCCAGCATGGAAAGATATTCTGTATTAATGGGGAAATGGCGGTTTACCGTGTTCATGACAATGGAGTTTGGGCGACCCAATCTTTACAGTATAGAATTCTAGAAACCTTAAGGACTCAAATGTATATCTATAAAGATTTACAGGAAAATCAGTCTATGGCGAAGGAAATATTAAGAAAGTCCATCGTAAATCTTTCGATTTACTTGACCAATGAATATCCAGATGCTTCCTTTGAGGATCTAGGGGAGTTCCTCACTCCAGTTTTAATACAGGAAATAGGTAATCTTAACCTTGAATTAGTTCGGGCCCGATCGATTAAGGCGATGTTCACAGCCATACCCAGAAAAATCCTCTCTAAGGTTAAAGGCGCAGCCGCTAAGTTAGGCATCGTATCGATTTTTTCGGTCCCGAAGCAGGTTTAAACCCAGGGCCAATAGGGTCGGGGTCTAGTCCTCACTGCCCTACCGGCATGCCTTCGGCGAAGAAGGTATACCGGCTCCGACCTCCATTAGCCCTAGGGTCCTTCCCCTACATAGCAGAAGCGCTGGTTACTACCCCCCGAACGAGTGTAGGAGGAGCGATCGCCGCAGGTACGCCCGGCATTGTCCAAATCGTAGGGACAATCGCAGCGACCCCGTTGGGGTTCCCGCAGGGGCACTGGGGTGGTGGGGTCCGGTAAGGGGGGACTGCTGGTGAGGCCCTGGCGGTAATCCCAGGGCATGAGGGGATTAGCCTGGTTCCAGAAGTTCAACCTGGCCTGGCGGGCTTGGGTCTCGGCTTGCAATAGGACGGCGCGGCTGTCGGGACAACCGCTGAGGTACTGGCGATAGACCACCGCTTGCCCCTCCTTTACCAGTTGCAGGTTGACCGATGAACCAGGCGCCATGGCTGGGGTTGCCCCCTGGGCCGGGGGCTCTGGGGTGTAGACCTCCGCCACTACGCGCCCGTAGCGATCGCGATCCACCTCTCGAAACCGCACCACCGTCGTTCTGGGTAAAAGCTCTCGCAACCGGTTAGCCGCCGCCGGACCGTAGGGAACCTGGCTAATCTCTGGGGCATCGACACAGGCCAGGCGTACCGTCAACAGCTTGCCCTGATAGGCCATACGCAGGGTATCGCCATCGGCGATGGAACTGACCATGGCGGTGGGCAGGTTTAAGGGAGGAGCGGGGGCCACCGCTGGAACGGACTGGGCTGGCGAAACAGTAGCAGGGACGTCGGCCCCAGCCCGGCTAGCAATCAGGGTGAGGAGGGCCCATACCCCCAGGGTTAAGTACCTAACTCGAATCATGTTTAAGGTTGCCAATAGAACTCCATAGATAGAGATAGGGATAGGCAATAGAGTTATCCCATCCCTGGCCTAGTTTAGAGGATTATTTTTGTTATTTTGAATACTTTTTTCCTTCAGGTCTGACGCTGCAACCGACGGTTTAGGGAGAAAAGTCGTAGGGTTGGATGGACAGATTACAGCCCTGCTGCTGGTTCAGGGTGCGTTTAATCGGGTTAATCTCCTTAAAACCTTCAGCCCCCCGTTGTCGCAGAACCTGGGCAAAGCGATCGGCAAATTGGGGAAGGCAAACCCCAGAACTTTGCCTCAAGATTGCCAGGTTGACCAGGGCAGTATCCACATCCCAGACGGACACCGCCCTATTGAGGTTGGCCCAGGCCTGGTCGGGTTGGGTAGGGGTAACAGCCGCCACGGGGGCCACCGCCGCGGGAGTGGGGTTGACCGGCGGTTGATTTCTACTGGCCTGCCCCACCAGGTTTACCCCCGCACAGGCCTCAACGAATTGACCCGATAGTCTGGCCTTTTCAAGGATATTAATACACTGCTGAATGGTCACCAGGTTAATATCTGTCTGGGTTTTGGCGGCCTCCAACTGGGTGCGCTGAACCTGGGCCTGCACCGCCTTGAGCTGGGCTTCGCCAATCTCTTCACAACTGGTTGCATTCCTTCCCCCCAGGGGAGTGGTAAAGGTAACCATGCCGCCATAGGAAGACGAGGCCACACTGGCCTCCGTGCCAGTGCCGTTACCCCCCCCGCCGTAGAGGGAAAAACCCAGGGTCGGGGCAGGGCACTGAACTCCGGGACCCAGGCCGTAGAACTGGTTATTGTTGTTCTGGGCGTTGGTTTGCTGGTTAATGGTGGTACCCGCACTACTGGAGGTGGATCGGGAGCTACTGCCCGATGCGGGCACAGTAATTTGGTCACCGGGCATTTCGGTGGCCCTTGCCAGGGGCGCAAAGCCCAGGGAAACCAGGATTCCAGCCGTTAGGAATAAGATAGCTCGCTGCATGATTAAAAGTTAGTGTTAAAAGTTAGTGTTAAAAGTTAGT
>JBMOHM010000087.1:0-10087 GCA_049317845.1 Nodosilinea sp.
AGTTAGGCAGGGGTGAAGCATGGGTTGGGATTGCACCCAAATTTAAAAATACGGGTTCTATCCCTCCGCCCCATCAACTCTGCCCCTACCCTATCGCCGTAAAACTACCGACAGATTGTTGGCAGGCATAGCCACAATCTCCACCAGATCCAGATCCTGGGCGGCAGCTACCACGGTCTCCAGATGACGTAGCCCCCACTCCGGATTTTGTGCCTTTAGGTATTGATCAAAGGCAATGTTACTGGGGGCTGTAGGCTGGCCCCTCTGGTGGAAGGGGCCGTAGAGATAGAGAATACCCTCGGGGCTGAGCAGTTCCCTCGCCCCTGCCATTAGCCCCAGGCAGGTGGCCCAGGGGGAAATGTGAATCAGGTTGATGGCAACGATCGCCTGCAGGGGAGGGGAGGGAACCGTTTCTGCCAGGGCTAGCCACCAGTCAGGCTGGCTAACATCCACCGCCAGGGGGGCATAGAGGTTGGCCGCAGGTTGGCTTTGACGCCAGGCCAGAATACTCTGACGGGCCAGGGTGTCGGGGTCGGAGGGTAACCAGCAGCGGGGAGCCAGATGGGGTGCAAAGAACACCGCATGTTCCCCCGTACCACTGGCAATTTCCAGAATGCTCCCCGGCGGCTGGGGCAAAATCCGGCTCAGCACGGCCAGAATCGGCTCCCGATTGCGCTGGGTTGCAGGAGCATAACAGCGCCCATCGCTATTTTGGTAGTCCATGGCGGTTATACCGGCGCCATGGCGGCTTTAATGGCAAAGATACGCTCGATCGCCTCTTCCACGGAGCGATCGGGGGTAGAGGCCCCGGAGGTAACCCCGACAATAATGGGACCATCGGGCAGCCAGTCGGTGGTCACCGTTAGCTCGCCGTGGAGAGGTTTGTGCTCAATACGGTTACCAGGGCCGAGGCGATTGGCGCTGTCCACGTGGTAGGAGGGAATCTGCCGCTCTCTAGCAATTTCCTGCAGGTGGGTGGTGTTGGAGGAATTGTAGCCCCCGATCACCACCATCACATCCAGGGGTTCCTCCACCAGTTTAAACATGGCGTCCTGCCGTTCCTGGGTGGCATCGCAGATGGTATTAAAGCTGAGGAAATGATCGTTGAGAACCTGGGGACCGTACTTCTTCAGCATAGTGTGCTCAAATAGCTTGCCGATTTGCTCCGTTTCTCCCTTGAGCATAGTGGTCTGGTTAGCAATGCCAATGCGCTCTAGATCGGTGTCGGGGTCAAAGCCGGGGGAGCAGGCGCGGCTAAAGCGGGCCATAAACTCCTGGCGATCGCCGCCATGCAAAATATAGTCGGCCACGTACTGGGCCTGGTCCAGATTCAACACAATCAGGTACTTACCGGCAAAAGAACTAGTCGCAAGGGTTTCTTCGTGGTTGTACTTGCCATGGATGATGGAGGTGTGGTCCTTTTTTTTATGCTTCTCCACCGTATTCCATACCTTTGATACCCAGGGACAGGTGGTGTCCACAATGGTGCAGCCCCTATCGTTGAGTAACTGCATCTCCTGAACGCTGGCTCCAAAGGCGGGCAAAATGACCACATCCCCCCGATTGACCACAGAAAAATCCTTTTCTCCCCCCTTAACTTCGATGAAAGCCACCTGCATATCTCGCAGCCGTTGATTGACGCTGGGGTTATGGATGATCTCGTTGGTAATCCAGATTTGCTCCTGGGGAAAGTGCTGGCGGGTTTCGTAGGCCATCGCCACGGCCCGTTCCACCCCCCAGCAAAAGCCAAAGGCTTCGGCTAACTTGATGGTGACATCGCCCCGGGTAAAACTATAGGCCCGATCTCGAATTTCCTGAATCAGGCCACTGTTGTATTCCGTGTCCATCTGGCCAGCCACCGCCTCACCATGGCCAAAGCCCTGACGAAAGTAGTTATCGGACTGGTGCAGAGACCGCTTAAAGGCTTTAGTGTCCATCAGTGCTGGGCTGGTAAAGGATATGTATTCAGAATAACGAGTTTGTCGCCCGATGTTTCGGGTCCTAGAGTTCACCAAAGCCCTTTCTCTTCTTTTGTTTTTTAGGCTTTTTGCCCATGGGAGGGCGCAGTCCAGGGGGTGCGCCGCCCCCCATACCGGGTAGACCGGGAAAGCCACCCCCCATGCCAGGGAATCCGCCTCCCATGCCAGGTAAGCCCCCCCCTTGGCCCATTTGCTGCATCAGCGATCGCATCTTAGTAAAGTCGGTAACCAGTTTACCCACATCCTTTTCGGCGTGGCCTGAACCCGTCGCCACCCGCCGCCGCCGACTGGGGGAACCGGCCAGCAAAGTCGGATTCTTTCGTTCTTCCCGAGTCATGGAATTGATCATGGCTTCGCAGCGCTTTAACTGCACCTCTCCCTTTTCCAACATTTCCCCGGAAATTTGCTTCCCCATGCCAGGAATTAACTTCATGATGCCCCCCAGGGAACCCATGGTTTTCATCAGACGCATCTGCTTTAAAAAGTCATCGAAGTCAAACTGGGCTTCCAGAATTTTGCGCTGGAGTTTTTCGGCATCGGCAATATCGACCGTCTCTTGGGCCTTCTCCACCAGGGTGAGAATATCTCCCATGCCCAGAATTCGAGAGGCCATGCGATCGGGATAGAAGGGCTGGAGGGCCTCAACCTTTTCTCCCACCCCTACAAACTTAATGGGCTGACCGGCAATTTGGCGCACGGAAAGGGCTGCTCCCCCCCGAGCATCCCCATCCATTTTGGTCAGAATAGCCCCGGTAATGCCAATTTCCTGGTGGAAAGTACGGGTCAGGTTAGCCGCTTCCTGGCCGGTCATGGCATCCACCACCAGCAGCACCTCATGGGGCTGAATGGCGGTTTTAATGTCCGCCAGTTCCGCCATCATTTTGGGGTCAATCTGTAAACGCCCAGCCGTATCTACAATGACCGTATCGACCCCCAGGGCCCGGGCCTGTTCTACCCCCTGACGGGCAATATCCACCGGGTTTGCCTGGGTCCCCAGCTCGAAGACAGGCACATCAATCTGCTTACCCAGGGTCACCAGTTGGTCGATGGCAGCGGGGCGGTAGATGTCGGTCGCCACCAGTAGGGTGCTGCGTTTTTCCTTCCGTAGATGGAGGGCCAACTTAGCGGTGGCGGTGGTTTTACCCGTACCCTGTAGTCCCGCCATCAGCACTACCGTGGGTTGGGTAGCCGCCTGGGCCAGGGGAACGTTTGTATCCCCCATGAGCTTTACCAGCTCGTCATGGACAATCTTAATAAACTGTTGATCGGGGCTGACCCCCTTGACGACCTCTGCCCCCAGGGCCGTCTCCTTGACCTGGGTAACAAAGTCCTTGATCACCTGCAGGTTAACATCGGCCTCCAGCAAAGCCCGGCGAACTTCCCGTAGAGCCTCGTTGATATTTGACTCACTAATTTTGTCCTGCCCACGCAGGCTTTTCCAGGCAGATTCCAGGTGATCGGAGAGGGCTTCAAACATAGGGGCAGAGGTAAAACAGACGGCTACACCACGGTTAGGTGATGATTTCTAGCCTGCTCCCTGAAGCAACAGGCCGTGGTTTCATTTTAAGCACTTTTACCTGGATCTAGGCAGGCCGACGGGCCACCAGATCAATTTCCACCAGGGCGCCCCGAGCCAGAGCCGTTACCCCAACACAGGTGCGAGCTGGATACTGGCCAGTTGGAAAATAGGTTTTATACACCGCATTCATACCGTCATAGTCGCGCTCAAAGTGGCTCAAAAAGACCCGCATCATTACCACATCGTTGAAATCTAAGCCAGTGCTATCCAGAACGTCCTTTAGGTTACTGAATACCTGATGGGTTTGGGCCTCAATTCCTTCTGGATAAGAGGAGTCAGGGGTTTTACCCAGAAAGGGCATTTGACCGGTGACAAATATCCAACCATCCTGCTCAACCGCATGGCTATAGGGGGCCACCGGAGCAGGGGCATTGGCAACCAGATGGAAAATTGGCGGTGATGCGACCATGGCATTCAAAACTCCAAAGAAAAAACTTCTATTAAAAACATAGCTGTAGCCTTTCAGATCAAGACACCAAGCCAGGCCCTGGGTCTTAGCCCATAGCCAATGACGTCGCAGTCTTGTTCTCAACAGACTGGCGACTGCTATATCAAAATCAACACACCGGTCACTATAACACTAGATTTATGGCGAAAATTCGTCATAAACAGCCATAAAGTAGAAAATTCTTGCTTTTTCAGGATGGGGATTTTTCTGTTAAATTCAAAGGAGATGGTTTAGTTAGGGTAGGGGTAGAGCCGTAACCCTCTATAGCAGACCTGCCGACTCGTAGAGGCGGCGCATCAGGGCCACAATCTTACGGCCATACTCTTGATCATTGTTCCAGCGGCCGCTGAGTTGATCAATGAGGGGAGCCACCCCTCGTCGGACAAACTGAAAACGGGGATCAACCTGCTGTTGGATCAGGGGTTCCAGGCTGGCATAGGCCTTCAGGTGCTGAATGTGAGCCCGCACGCCGATACGGGCACTGGGGAAGGAAGAGGCCTCGGGACCACCCGTAGGGGAACCAATCCCACCAAAGTTATTCTGGGCTGATTTAAGGCTACCGCCAAAATTAAGGGAATTGGTTTCTACCAGCATCTGACAAAAGGCGACATCGTGGTTGACCCCCTCGATCGCCGCCTCTTCCCGATAGAGTTTGGGCAAATCGCGGTATGAATTTAGAGCTGTTTCGTTGATCTTTTTCAGAAACATCATCAGTTGCACCTCCGAACTGCTGCCCACCGCCATAATTCGATCCATAGAACCAGGGCATAGTTGCATACCCGAGGGCGATCGCAGCAGTATGGTGCGGCTATCGGCATTCCAGTTGACAGAAACATTGTAATTACGCAGGTCCACGGCCTTGATGTAGACCACGTTGGCGTAGCGCACCCGGTTAATACCGTTAGCAGTACCCAGGTTTACCCCCAAAATATCGGCCAAGTCGATCGGCACATAGGCGTTACTGTTAACCAGAATGCCGGTTTCGGGGTAAATACTACCGTTGACGCTGATTTTAATTTCCGGCAAGTTACCGCCCACAGAGTTATCCCCACCGCCCCCACCAGCGGCCACCGAGCGACTCCAGGAAGTTAGACCATCGGCAATGCCCAGGGCCAGATCGCGGCGCTGACCCTGGATTATGGCCAGGTCCTGGGGGTTGCTGAGATAGCCGATTTCCATGACCAGGGAAGGACAATTGACAGTCCGGAGAAATGGTAATTGGCCAGTGGCGGATTCCGTATCGGGTTTAACTCCACGGCTAGGTAGCTGGGGGACTCGTCGCCGCAGAGCCAGCAGGAGTACTTCGCCATGGGAGCGACGCGCTTCGTTCTGGGCAATGTAGTACAGGGCCGAACCTCGCACCGCTGCATCACTATAGGTACCCGCTTCAATTTCTAAGGCCACATCATCAAAACGACAGCGGCTGTTGATCCAGTTTAGGGTTTGGGCGGCACTCAGCTCGTCGGGAACCGCTAGAACCGCCAGCCCTCGCGATCGCAGCTCCGCCACCACGAGGTTACGCACCTGGATCATTTCTGCGGCTTCCGTGGTGTTGGGCAGTACTGCCCCTGGATCAAGAATTCCATCTTCATACCCACCGTGGGCTGCCGAAATAAAAATCTGTGCCATGGCCGATGTTAAGACTCTCTGGCCAGAATCATACCTGTGAAATTAACCGGTGAAGCGCCAAGGGATTAACTTGCTGGTAGTCAGGTCTAGATCCTTTTGGTTAGGATCCTGAGAAGACAAGGATTACGCGTTTTAGGGAGGGTGACTGCCGCTGATTTTTTATGGCTGTGGTCATTTTTGCGGATGGGAGCCCCTCTTCAATCAACCTCTCGGTATGATTAAGCCTGGAGTCAGTCCTTGATTGCTCTATAGCTATGGTTAAAATTCTCCATTTATCGGATATTCACCTGGGTAGTGGTCTCAGCTACGGGCGGCTGAATGCTGAAACCGGTTTGAATACCCGGTTAGAAGACTTTATCGCAGCCCTGAGACAGTGTATCGATCGGGCCCTGGCCGAGCCTGTGGATATGGTTCTCTTTGGCGGAGACGCCTTCCCCGACGCCACTCCGCCACCCCTTATCCAGCAGGCCCTGGCCCAGCAGTTTTGCCGTTTGTCTGCCGCCCAGATTCCTACCGTATTGCTGGTGGGTAACCACGACCAGCATGCCCAGGGCCAGGGGGGAGCCAGTTTGTCGATCTACCGCACCCTGGGGGTCCCTGGGGTGGTGGTGGGCGATCGCCTGGAAACCCACCGGCTACAAACCCGACAGGGCTGGCTGCAGGTCGTTACCCTACCCTGGCTAACCCGGTCTACCCTGCTGACCCGGCCTGAGACTGAAGGACTCTCCATGGCCCAAGTCCATGACCTGCTGCTGGATCGCCTGCGGGTGGCCCTGGAGGCAGAGATTCGCCGTCTCGACCCCCACCTACCCACCGTCTTACTGGCCCATGCCATGGTAGACACCGCCACCTATGGGGCCGAACGGTTTCTGGCGGCCGGCCGGGGCTTTACCATTCCCATGGCGATCCTGGCCCGGTCCTGTTTTGACTATGTAGCTCTGGGTCACGTCCATCGTCATCAGATTCTGTGTCAACAACCCCTGATGATTTATCCCGGTAGCATTGAGCGGGTCGACTTTAGTGAGGAAAAGGAGGATAAGGGCTACCTGCTGGTGGAGGTGGAACGGGGTCAGGCCCGCGCAGAGTTTTGCCCCCTGCCGGTACGTCCCTTTAAAACCCTGGAGGTTGATCTGACCACCGCCGCCGATCCCCAGCAGGCCTTTCTAGCGGCGATCGCTGCGGCTGATGTGAGGGAGGCCGTGGTGCGTTGCTTTTACCAGATCCGTCCCGATCAGATGGACCAACTGGACCCCAGCGCCATGGCGGCAGCCCTGCAGGTAGCCCATAGCTATAGTTTGCAGGCCCGGCTCCAATCTTCCAGCCGCGATCGGCGGATCCCAGAACTGGGCAGCGATAGGAATGCCGATCCGATTGCCGCATTACAAGCCTACCTGGCGAGCCGGGAAGATTTAGCACCCCTGGCCGAGGCCATGATCAAGGCAGCTACCACCCTGATAGACCCGGATGCGGATGGGGAAATTTTTAAAGATAGCCTTGACCTGGCCGCCCCTTCTCCACCCCTGGTGGCGGAGGATGGGGCTGAGCAACTCCGACTGCTTTGAACCATCCTCTCCGATAGCCTTTTAATGCCTATGTACGATCGCGTCTCCCAGGCTCTTCAGGCCGATCAGCTACAGCAGGCCGCCAGCCTACTCCAGCAATGGCAACAGGAGAATCCCGCCGATCCCTGGTTAGAATTGGCCCTGGGGCAATACTGGCAAGGTAGGGGAGAACTGGACCGAGCCCAGGCTATCTATACCCGCCTGCTACAAAACCTCTCAAATCCGCGCCTTCTCACCCAGACCCGAGGGGCTCTGCAGCGGCTGGAGCAGCAGCGTGTTGAGGAACGGCAGAACCATTTGCAGGCGGCCAGAGATCAGCCCGGTTCGACCGCACCCGCCCTCTTAGTTCTCCACCCCGTTGCTCCCGACCATCGCCCCCTAGCCGCCCAGGGTCTGGCTCAGGTGATGCAGCTAGACCCCTATACGGCGCGGCAGCGCCTGTCCAGTCAACACTGGCGACTGTACCGGGTCGGTACGCTCGGAGAGTTAGGGTATTTGTGCCAGCATTTGAACCGGCATCAGGTGCCCTCTAGCTGTGTCCCGATCGAGGCGATCAGGGCGATTCCGGTACTGCGGGTCCTGGCTATTCTCGCCTTTGAGCCCCAGATCAGGCTGGTGGTGCAGTTACCAGAGGGTGTGCAAAGGCATCTGACTATCCCCTGGACTGAGATTAGCCAGTGGCTTATGGGACAATTGCCCCTCTATGAGTCAGTGGTTGATCTCGCCCCTTGGGGTAAACTCAAACGGGCGGAAAAAACCCAGGACTATGCTGAAGTCATTGACTGGCATCTACCCCGCCAGGGCTATATACTGCGTTTTTGCGATCGCACCTATCGACACCGGCAATCCTGTTTACCCCCCGATACCCTTGAGGAGGCTGGATGGGTGGCGGCGATCGCCTGGAAGAATCTGAAAGCCTACTTTCAAAGCCATATTCAGACTGCAGCGATCGCCGATTTTAGCGGATTTGGGGCTGGAGCCATTGAGTTTATCGATGTCATGCCATCCATGGCGATCGCCATCGATCTGCTCCGCACCACACCGTGCCCCTGGGATTACGCCTTTCACCTATACAGTGGGATGCGGTTTTTAAAACCTAACTCGCCTTAACCTGCTTGGCCATATCTAAAAACGGAGACAAACTGGGACCAGGCCGACGTCGTGAGGGCAGAGCAGCGCCTGGGGCCATTAAATAGTTAGTGGCAAAACCGGAAATCGCCGGCGTCACCGCTGTCTTAGCCGGTTGGGGGGCGGCGGCGGTAGCCACGGTAGGCTTAACCTCTACAGGTAGGGCAACAGTCTGGCTAGGGGTTACTGGTGCAGGAGGGACAACTGCAGGCTGATCGGAACTTACCAGTTGATCCTCTGGTAGTTCCAAATAGAATTCCGATTTCTTCCCAATCCCCACCAAGCCCAGAATTGCCTTAAAGATGCCCCCAACGATACCGAAGATGGTCGAAAAAATAGATTGAACAAAACCCATTGACCTATCCCTCTAAATTAGGTGTTATGAGTTAATTATCAAGTTCTATTACGTATTCTTCCCCAAGGAAGGCCGATCTAGATATGAAAGTTAACAGTTCCCGAGAACCGATCAAAGCCCCAGGCTGATTCTGGGGTCACTCCATAGGATTTTTCTCTCTGCCCGAAGACTAAAAGGGTTGGAGTTGGGGTTCTGATTGATACTACAGGACTCCCGACAGTTTTGAATATTCCAGGTCTGGTAAACCTCACCGAATATTTGTTCAGGCCCTAGGGACCGCCTTTTGCCCCTTTCCCTGAGGCCGACAGGAGCCTGGGGCAGAAATGTTAATGGTAATCATAATTTATACCCTAGACCTACGGAAACCCTAAATACCCGGGAAATGTTATCGGTAAATAGATCTGTTTAGTAGCCTGTGGGTGTGACTTTGAGACAGTTCCAAAACACTCTGAAATTTTCTAGTTAGAGTATCATCAGCATGGGAGGGTGCTTATACTCCATACCTGGGTACTTGCTGCAAAGTTAAATGGTTAAAGTCAATCTTCGTCTCCATAAAGCCCTTTAAGTCGATGTTTCAAGTCTTAGGCGGTCATGGTTGGTAGGTATAGGTTTGATTGAGTATTAGCAAATGATATTTACTTTCAAAGCATGAAAGACTCTAGCCTCAGCGATCAGAAGCAACTGCTACTTATTGATGATGATCCAAACTTGATTTTACTGGTTAAGGACTACCTGGAGTTTAGAGGCTATCAGGTCAGGACCGCTGGCAACGGTCGGGAAGCCCTTGATCTGTTGTCAGATGAGGAGGTACCCGACATGATTATTTGCGATGTCATGATGCCTGAGATGGATGGGTATGCCTTTGTCAAGCAGGTACGGGAGAATCCCCACACCGAGTGGATTCCGATTTTATTTCTCTCAGCCAAGGGACAGAGCCAGGATCGCGTTAAGGGACTGAATACCGGCGCTGACGTCTACATGGTCAAACCCTTTGAACCAGAAGAGCTGGTGGCTCAGGTTGAATCATCTTTAAATCAAGCCTCTCGCCTGATCAAGCAGCAAATTAGAACTGCCGCTGGCCCCAGCCTTCAGGTTCCCTTCGATGTAGAACTAACCCCTACCGAGTTGCGTGTAGTGCAATTCGTGGCTCGGGGTATGGCTAACCGGGAAATTGCCACCGAGCTCCAGGTTAGTCAGCGGACTATTGAAAGTCATGTTAGCAACATGTTGGGTAAAACTGGTTTACATAATCGTACCGAACTAGCTCGTTGGGCCATTGAAAACAATAAGGCGTAGCACTCCCTTGCTATAGTATTAGAACCTATGCTGGTGTAGCTCAGCTGGTAGAGCAGCTGATTTGTAATCAGCCGGTCGCAGGTTCAAATCCTGTCACCAGCTTGGTAAAAA
>JBMOHM010000088.1:0-10010 GCA_049317845.1 Nodosilinea sp.
CTCGAGGGTGTGCAGCGGGGTGCCATCGGGCCGCCACAGCTTCACCGTGCCATCGGATCCGCCGGTGGCCAGGGTTTGACCATCCCCACTCCAACTCACGCTCAAGACACTGCCTTGCTGGGCCTCGAGGGTGTGCAGCGGGGTGCCATCGGGCCGCCACAGCTTCACCGTGCCATCGTCTCCGCCGGTGGCCAGGGTTTGACCATCCCCACTCCAACTCACGCTCAAGACACTGCCTTGCTGGGCCTCGAGGGTGTGCAGCGGGGTGCCATCGGGCCGCCACAGCTTCACCGTGCCATCGGATCCGCCGGTGGCCAGGGTTTGACCATCCCCACTCCAACTCACGCTCCTGACCCAGCCTTGACGGGTAGGAACCGGGCGACCTTGGATATCACGCAAAATTTGCCCCAGGGCAGTAATGGGGCTGACCGCAGGGTAGTCGGTGAGGGGTAGGTGGTGATTAATCAGGGGCCGTCCCTGGGTTTTGGCCTGATCGGTAAGCTGCTTGACCTGGGTTTGCAACCCCTGCCCTGCCTGCAATGCCATCAGCAGCCCGGCTACCGGGTTGGTTTCAAACAGCCTGAGAGCATTGCTACCCTGCTGTTCCAGTTGCGTGGCCTGGCGGGCAAGGGTAGTGGCTTGTTGGGCAATGCGAGTAGTTTGTTGGGCGGTTCTAAGATCCCCTTGGACTCGTTTTTCTTCTGTGATTGCACGCTGGAGTGCTGCCTGTACTGTAGCTGTTTGCTGTTCTGCTTGGGTTTTGAGCTGATTGACCTGCTGTAGTTGTTGTTGGGCCCGTTGCACCTGTTGCTGGGCTTTTTGGGATTGATTTTCTGCGGCCTGCTGCTTAGTGATGGCGTCTTTTTCCTTGGCGATCGCGGCTTTCTCTCTGTCCTCTGCCTTTTTTACACGATCTTGTGTTCCTTGCAGAGTGGCGTTTAGGTTACTGTTATCAGCATTAAGTCGCTGATTCTCCTGCAGAGCTTGACTTCTTACCCGGTTGGCCTCGGCCACGGCATTTTTGGCGACGATCGCCCTGGGCACGGCAATGGCGGCGATGGTCAGCGCCATGGCGGCCCCCACAAAGCTAACGCGGTTGCGGCGGTTGGCTCGCCGTTTTACCAGGGCGGCCTCGGCCCGGCTTTGCTCCACCTGTTCCTGCACCGTTACCAACCGCTGGCTGGCTTCTGCTAGCTCGGTTTCCGCCTGCTGTTGCACCGTTAGCAATCGCTGACTGGCTTCTGCTAGCTCGGTTTCCGCCTGCTGTTGCACCGTTAGCAATCGCTGACTGGCCTCCGCCAGTTCGGTTTCCGCCTGCTGTTGTACCGTTAGCAATCGCTGGCTGGCCTCGGCCAGTTCGGTTTCCGCCTGCTGGCGGGCCTGGGTCAAAATCTGATTGGCCTGCCGTTCGATCGCCAGTTGGGTTTCCATCTCCAGTTCCTGGCTGGCGTCTAAAAAGCGGCGATCGTCGTCGCTGAGGCCCTTATCGCGAGCCCAGGCCCGGGCCCGGGCCAGTTCCTGACCCCGCAGGAGTTGGAGGGAGTCTTGCTGGTTTGAGGCTAGCCAGGCGGCGATGGCACCGCCGTAGGGTCTTAACTCCGAGAGCGATCGCTCTAGCCAATCGCGGTTAAACACCCGCTGGTAGATCTGGTTATAGACCCGCAGCCGACCGTCTCGGTTGACCACTAACCCGGTGAGGCGCAGGTCCACCTGCTCGGGGCTGTCATCCCCAGGAACTTCCCCCCGCTGGAGGATGGCTTGATAGAGGCCCAACAGGCGGCCGGTCTTTTCGCCGCCGTAGATCAGGCGATCGCGGATGGTGCGCAGGTGCTGGGGAATATCCTGGCTTTCCCAGTTGTGAATGATGCCCTGCTGCACCACCTCCGCCACCCAGGCGGTCTCCTGCCCTGGCTCTGGGGCAGAGTCTGCGGCCAAAATCAGCCGACAGAGCTTTTGGGTTAAAAAGGGTTGGCCGCCGGTCCAGTCTAGCACCGCCCGCAGCAGGGTTTGGGGCTGGCTAGACTTGGCCTCTAGCCCCGCCGCCAGGGTTTGGGCCTCGGTTAGGGTAAAGCCGGTCAGGTCGATGGGCTGGCCAATGTTGAAGGGGGTGCGCTGGCGATCGCGCATCAAATCCGCCGGGGTGGTCACCCCCAGCAGGGTAAAGGTGAGCCGCCGGTAGGCGGGGTGATCGGCACGGCGGTTATAGCACTCGCGAATCAGGGCGAAGAAGTCATCCAAACTAAAGGACAGACTCAGCACGCTATCAATCTCATCTATAAAGATGGCGATATTTTCGGGAATCAGCTCCAGCAACACCTCCTCAATAAACAGGGAGAACCGCTGCACATAGGAGAGCAAACCCCGCTCCGCCCACCACTGGTTGAGGTCAAACTGGCGATGCAACCGCAGGGGCCGAACAATGCGGTTGATCATCCCCACATACCACTGTTCAGCGGTGACATCGGCGGTGCCAATCGCCGTCAGGTCGATCGCCGCACAGACCACCCCCTGCTGTTGCAACCGCTGCATAACCTGCACCCGCAGGCTAGACTTGCCCATCTGCCGACAATTCAGCACGTAGCAAAACTGACCGGCCCGCAGGGCCTGGTAAAGGTCCGTATCCGCCTGTCGCCGCACGTAGGTGGGGGCATCAACCGGTAAACTACCCCCCACCTGGTACTCATAGCCAAACGTCGGGATATCGGTCATTGCTGCACCAGACCTCCCAATTTTTTTAGAATCTGCAGCACTTGATAAAGGTCTTCAGGCTGATTAGCCATATAAAAGCGGTGGGAAAACCCCACCCAGGGTTTTTCTGCCCGCCCTAGCTTTAAAAACTGAAAATCCGAACCGTTGGTCACAAAACCAAACATGGGTTTACCCGGATCGGGATCGGCTAGCATGTAGAACAACGCCTGGGGTATGCCCGCATCCAGGGAATATTGCACCCGCTTAGCTTCAATCAAAATGGTCCAAAAGCGATCGTGCATCACCAATACATCTAATTGGCCCCGGACGATCACCCCTTCGTCTTCGGATACCAACTCCACCCGCTGTTCTGCCTTTACCCGAAAGGGTGGGTTATAAAAACCCGCCATTTTTAGCAACGGACCCACCACTACCATCTTCACCATGGGTTCGAGATTGGCGTATTGGGATAGGTACTGATAATCCCGCTGCATCTCCATCAAGACTTGCTGCTCTACCTGAGTTAAGCTTGGCAAGTCTCCCTGCCACTCTGGGAAAAAACTCGGGTCAAAGGTTTGCTGTAATCCAAATAGATCCACCAGCTCACCAATGTCTTCAATTTTGCTAGCTTGGATAGTTGGGGCCATAGCACCTCCTGGCTTGTCTGCTGGTTACTCCTATTTCAGCATTTCCCTGAAATACTGCCGATACAGATCGCATAACGGTAGCACATCATTACCACTGAGACGCACCAAGCCCATGCTCGACAGCTTAAAGGCCTGGGTGTCATCAATGCGCACCGGTTCATCCCCGGCGATCACCCGTTTCATCGCCGCCAGCAGGTCGGGGTGTTCTTGCAAACCGTAGAGATGGCGGCGCAGGTGCTCTCCGTAGGCCCATGCCGCCGTTGGCGCCGTGGCGATTAATTCGGCGAAGGAAATCTCCCCCCGGGCCAGATAGGAGAGGGCCACCCGCACCAGGTAGGGATGGCCGCCGGTTAAATCCATAATGGTCACCGCCTCCCGGGGGGAGAGGCTCAACCCATGCCGCCGGATCAGATCCGCCACCTGTTCGTCATTTAAGGGGGGCAGCTCCACCGGCAACCCCACATTAAAGGGGGACTGGTTGATATTGAGGGGAATATAGACCTCCTTAGAGTGGGAGAAAATCAACCGCAGCTTACTCCAAACCGGGTTAAACTTCGACTCTTCATGCCAGGAACGCAGCAGGCCGAAAAAGTCACTGGCCACCGCCTCATGTTGAAACAGTTGGTCCACCTCATCCAGCCCCAGGGCCAGGGGAACGGTCAACTCCTCTAACAGGCAAAGCTCAAAGTAGTCGGTACATTTGTCATTGCACCCCAGGGCCCCCTGCCAGGACTCCTCCACCCGGTCCTGAAGGCCCAGTTTGCGGCTAACCCGAGAGCACAGCCACCTTAACAGGCCGTCGGGGCTCTCCAGGGTTTGTTCTCCGGCGGCCTGGAGATTAAGCCACACCGACCGATAGCCCTGCTGGGTGGCGTGGTTCAAAATGCGCAGCATCAGGGAGGATTTGCCCATCTGTCGGGGGGCCTTAATGCGAATCAGGGCGCCGGGTTTAACAATCGCCTCATAGCAGCGGGACTCAACCGGGGGGCGTTCAACATAGAAGGGGGAGTCCAGGGGCACCTGGCCCCCCAACTCCTCCAGATTCACCGCCAGGGGGGCAGGGGCCGCCGGGCCCGGGGTGGGGGTAGGGGTCACCGGCTCAGCCGTCGCTATCACCGGGGTTAACCTACGGGCCTGGGCTGGGGAGCCCCCCTGCGGCGATGGGGCGGGGGGGCGATCGGGCTGGGGTCTGGCTGTCTGAAGCAAAACCGGGGTTAAATCCTCCGGAATGCCCTCCAACCGCAGTCGATTACAGGCGTACTCGTGGGCAAACTCAATATCTTGCCCATTCCCCAGGGCTTCATAGAAACCGGCGGCAAACTCCCGGGCGGCGGTATCGCCGATCGCCTGGTTCATGCCAATCACGTAGGGGATATGCTGGGCGATCGCCCTGGCCTGCACCTCGGAGTAGCAAGCGTTGAGTAAAACACATTCAATCTGGCGGCTAAACTGTTTGAAGGCGCTGGCCAGGGCCTCCGTACTGACCAATTTCACCTGCCCGGCTTCATCTTCCAAGGCCAACCCCCCCTCCCCGGCCCCATGGCCCGAGAAATGGACAATCTGGGGGCAAAGCTCCAGGATGGCTCCCTGAATGTCCCTGGGACGCACGGCCCACCGTTGCACCAGTTCAAAGCGATCGCGCTGCTTGGCCCGGGTCAGCTCCTCGTCAATCTCCCGCACCTCCTCATCTAAACGCAGGGGGGCAGAGTTGCGGGGGTTGGCCGCCAAAATCAAGATTTTCTTGGTGGGCTGGTCACTCATGGCGGCAAGGGACGGATGGGGTTGGTCTGGGCAGATGGTTACTATTTTCATCGATCAGCTTCCCTAATCCGGTGATTTTTACAACTTCTTCTTAAGTCGATAGCCTCTTAACCTCCTTGATCTCCTGCCCTGGGGAGACCCTTCACCCCTGACCGTTTTGCCATCAGCGACCCTGGCTCCGGATGGAACTCAGCGCTACACTAGTGACAGCATTGATTGCCAGCCTTTGCCATGACTCAAGCCGCACAGCCAACGGCCAGCCAACCCTATTTGACCCTGGAGGACTATCTGGCCTACGACGATGGTGGGGATAGGCGCTACGAATTAGAAAATGGAACCCTGGTGGAAATGCCTTCAGAGAGTGACATCAATGGCTTGATTGTGGTAATTCTGATGTTTGCCCTCAGCCGTTTTGTGCCCCCCGATCGCTTCCGCATCAAAACTGAAATCGCCGTGGGGGGCTATCGGGCAACCGCCCGGGTACCTGATTTGATGGTGCTGACGGAGGCGGCAGCAGCGGCACTCCAGGGGGCCACGCGCAGCATTTTACTGGCGGATATGCCGCCCCCCGCCCTGGTGGTGGAGGTGGTGTCACCGGGAGTTGAGAACCAACAGCGGGATTATCGCTACAAGCGATCGGAGTACGGGGCGCGGGGAATTCAGGAATATTGGGTGGTCGATCCACCGGCAGCCCAGGTGATGGTATTAACCTGGGTGGCCGGGCTCTACGAGGAAGCGGTGTTTAAGGGAGACCAGCGGATCGTTTCGGCGCTCTTTCCAGCCTTTCAACTGACCGCTGCCCAGGTATTGCAGGCCAGGCTGGATTAGCTGGACGATTTGGAAGACTATGCCACCCTGGGTATCCCGGAATATTGGATTGCCGACTATGCTGCGATCGGCGGCATCCACTACCTGGGCCAGCCCAAACAGCCAACCCTATCGATCTGTACCCTTACCGGCCCTATCTATCGAGTCCAGCGTCTGCAAGGGGATCAACCGATTGTTTCTCCCACCTTCCCCCACTTGAACCTGACTGCGGCCCAGGTTTTACGGTTGCCGTAGGCTCTGCAATTAGTAATTAGTAATCAGTGGGCAGTGGGCAGCAGCGGCCATACCCTAGAGGCAACCGTGCATCGTCAGCATATTAACCATCAACCGCTGCCCTTTACCTACGAAAGCACCGGAGTCTTAACCCGTTTTACCGATCGCCGGGATCCGAAGCCCCGGTCCCATCCGATCTTCTCCTTTCATCGCCCCGAAACCCTGCAAAAGTGGCTAAAAACCGATCAACCCCTGCGGGCCCGGTTACTGGATATGCCCCCATTGGATCCCACCGGGCTGCGGGACTGCCAGATCCAGGCGATTGAAAAGCTAGAACAGTCCTTCAAAGATAATCGACCCCGGGCCCTAATTCAGATGGCGACGGGGTCTGGTAAAACCTTTACCGCCATCACCGCCGTGTATCGATTGCTCAAATTTGCTAAGGCGGAGCGCATCCTCTTCCTGGTAGATACCAAGGGTTTAGGCGAGCAGGCCGAGCAGGAATTTATGGCCTTTACCCCGCCAGACGATCATCGCAAGTTTACCGAGCTGTATAACGTGCAACGGTTACAGTCGCGCCACGTCGCCACCGATAGCCAGGTTTGTATCTGCACCATCCAGCGGCTTTACTCGATTTTAAAGGGGGAAGACCTGGATGAAAAGGCGGATCAGGTCAACCCCAACGAGTTGATCCAGCCGAAGACTCCCATGCCCGTGGTGTACAACCCCAGAATTCCCATCGATTTTTTTGACTTCATCATTATCGATGAGTGTCACCGATCCATTTACAACCTATGGAAGCAGGTGCTGGATTACTTCGATAGTTTTCTGATCGGCTTAACGGCTACCCCCGATCAGCGTACCTTCGGCTTCTTTAATGAGAATGTGGTGAGCGAATACAGCCACGAACAGGCGGTTACCGATGGGGTGAACGTGGGCTTTGATGTCTACATTATCGAAACGGAAATCACCAAAAATGGCAGCCGCTTGGTCGCTAAGGAGTTTGTCGATCGCCGGGACAAGCTCAGCCGCCAGCGCCGCTGGCACCAGCTAGATGAGGATTTTACCTATTCGGGTAAGCAACTCGATCGGGATGTGGTGAATCCGAGCCAGATTCGCAATATCATCCGCACCTTTCGGGATATGTTGCCGGAAATTTTCCCCAATCGCAAGGAGGTGCCCAAGACCCTGATCTTCGCTAAAACCGATAGCCACGCCGATGACATTATCCAAATTGTGCGGGAGGAGTTTGGGGAGGGCAATGACTTTTGTAAGAAGGTGACCTACCAATCTAAGGAGGATCCCAAGTCGGTACTGGCCCAGTTTCGCAACGACTATTACCCCCGGATCGCCGTGACGGTGGACATGATTGCCACGGGCACCGATGTTAAACCCCTGGAGTGCTTGCTGTTTATGCGGGATGTGAAATCTAGCAATTACTTTGACCAGATGAAGGGGCGGGGCACCCGCACCCTGGGGGAGGATGACCTGAAAAAGGTGAGCCCTTCGGTGAGGTCGCGCAAGACCCACTTTGTAATTGTGGATGCGGTGGGTGTGACAAAGTCGGTCAAAACCAATAGCCGCCCGCTGGAGCGAAAGCGAGGCGTGCCCCTGAAGGACCTGATGATGGGGGTGATGATGGGGGCCCAGGATGAGGATGCCTTTACCTCCCTGGCTAATCGTCTGGTCCGTTTGGAGCAGCAGATCACCCCCCAGGAGCGGCAACGGTTAGAGACCATGACCGGTGGGTGGGGGGCGGGGCAAATGGCTAAAGCGCTGCTACGAGCCTATGACCCCGACGCGATCGCCGATCAAGCCAGGGCCACCGCTGGTTTACCCAGTACGGTGGAGCCCCCAGCAACGGCGATCGCCGCCGCCCAGCAAGAGCTGATCCGGGTGGCGGCCAGTGCCTTTACCGGTGAGGTGGTTGAGCTGATCGATAGCCTTCGCCGGGTGCACGAACAGATTATCGATACGGTTAACCTGGATCGGGTTACGGCGGTGGGGTGGGATACCCAGGCCCGCGATCGGGCTGTGCAGTTGATTCAGGACTTCACCACCTTTATCGAAGCCCATAAAGATAGGATTACGGCCCTGAGGATCTACTACAATCAGCCCTACCAACGGCGTGACCTGACCTTTCAGATGATGGGCGAGGTGTTAACCATTCTCACCACCGAAAAACCGATGTTGGCCCCCCTATCGGTGTGGCAGGCCTATGAGCTGGTGGAGGGCAGGAAGGCCGGCACTCCCCTGAGTGAGCTGACGGCCCTGGTGGCCCTGATTCGCAAGGTGGTGGGGCTAGACCAGGATCTAACCCCCTACGATCGCACGGTAAACCGTAACTTTCAGCGCTGGGTGTTTCAAAAGCAGGCGGGGGCGGCCCCTAAGTTTACTGAAGCCCAAATGGAGTGGCTGCGCATGGTGAAGGATCACATGGTGAGTTCCTTCCATATGGAGCGGGAGGATCTGGACTATGCCCCCTTCGATGCCCAGGGGGGCTTGGCCAGGATGTATCAGCTTTTTGGCGATGAGATGGATGGGATTATTGATGAAATGAATGAGGCCTTAGCAGCGTGACATCCTGGGAGGGAGCAGTTAAACTGCCTCCCTCCCCAGAGCTTCGGCTTTTGGAGGATGAGATGGCTGGGATTATTTAATGATTCGAATAAAATTCTTACAGGATAGAGTTAAGGCCATGAACATTGCTACTAGGATCTATGAAATGGTTCAGCACATGCCTGAGGAGAGGGCTAGTGAGGTTCTCGATTTTGTGGAATTTTTACAACAGAAATATTCGACCTCTTCTCAAACTCAAAAAACTCTAAAGCCATTGCCTGTGCTAGCGGCATGACACCCTGGGAGCGAGTCAGTTGAGACGATATGACCATAGGCAGGCTAGAACTGTAGTAAAAACCTGGGAGGGGGGCAGTTCAACTGCCCCATCCCCAGGAGATGAATGAGGCCTTAGCGGCATAATGTCAAAGTAAGATAGTTTACACCTGGCCCTCCGCCCCACCCTAGCAGCCGATGGATAAACCGGTAACCAGGTTGTGATTGAAGAAGATAACTTTAGGGAAAGTCTAACTCAGATACTTATTACGGAAGGCATTGCCAAGGAGGATATTGTGGGCGATCGAGAAGCTATGTTTCTATGAGTAAAGTTTTTCGCTGGGATCCTGAGAAAAATATTCAGCTTCAGGCAGAGAGGGGTATTAGCTTTGAGATAGTTTTGCAAGCAATCAGCGAGGGCAAAATTCTAGATATCATTAAACATCCCAACCCAGCTAAGTATCCATCTCAACAAATTTTCATCATTGAAATCAATCAATATATCTATTTAGTGCCATTTGTGGAGAGTGATCAGGAGATTTTTCTTAAAACGATTTTTCCCAGTCGAAAAATGAAAAAGCAATTCTTAGGAGATTAGAGCAATGTCTACATTAGATCAGGAAGAGCAAGATTTGTTGGCGTCTGTAGAAAGTGGAGAGTGGCAGTCTATATCAAATGCTAGCGAGGCAATGCAACGCTACCAGGTCTATGCTCAGCAACAACTGAATCTTTGGGCTGAGGTTAATAATGAACTATCTGAACAGGATTGGAAACGGCTGGAGTCCTTGGCTCAAGGGATGAAAACCTCTGTTCCCCAATTGATGGTGAATATTATTCACCAATACCTGGCACGCCAGTTTGCTCCATAATTGCTGGAGAGAATTATGAATGAGACGAATGAGGCATTAGCGACGCGATCCCCTGGGAGCGTGGCAGTTGAACTGCCCCATTCCCAGAAGATGATTGATGAGATGAATGAGGCATTAGCCTACATTCCGCAGATTGACAAATGATTAACCAGATGGGTGGTAATAGTGCTCA
>JBMOHM010000089.1:0-9395 GCA_049317845.1 Nodosilinea sp.
CACAAATGTATTGCCGTTGCAGCGGTAACATTTATGGCCGTAGCTACCTTTGACCAGACGGAGGCGAGACAAAAGGTCCACTTAGGCTTGGATAAGCTATCCTCCATGCTCTCGCCAAAGCCATATTAGGGAGTCAATTAAGCGCGGGGCGGCTGATGTTATCCCATAGATCATAACCGACTAAAATTTTTTCTTTCTCCCTTCATAGGCAAAAGAAGGAGTAGTGATCTCCGTTGCTCGGGGGAAATTATCTTTTTTAAAGATAGATTTTCGTAACTATACCCAGGGTACTAATCGGTAAGTACCACAGAATTCTAGGGACTGACTGCGTAGGACAACGTAGTCTGGAACTCTGACTCTTTTGCCTGTCTCGGAACCATGGTTGACCCACCCTGGGAGAGCTTTGGGTAGGGGCGTAGAGGCTGGTTGGGACTGAGCTGATGACATGGATTTGGCTTTAATCATAGCTTGAAAGCTGGTTGGAAGACATGACCTTACACCACGCTTCATTGCGTATCTATACCGTGCTGTTGCAATAGATTAGGGTAAAGCCGTATTTCTATGTATGCGAAAAGTGCTTTTAATAGCCCTAGCACCCTTGGTTTGGGATAAAGCTATACTACCCAATTTGATTTTAATCCTTGTTGCTCAATATTGTTGATCGAGCGACAATAATTTTTATATTTGACTTTTTCCTTTTAATTGACTCGTTGGTATTGCTGTTAGAGTTGGGAGATAGTTCTTACTGACTCAATAGGAATAACCCCACCATGGTGGCGCTATTCCAGAGGCTATGGAGTACCATCGACGATAGTAGGTTGCGAGATCGACTGTAGACAAAGCCTAAGACCATACCCAGTAGGGTCAGGGGCAGTACCTCCGAGAGGCTGAGGTGAGCAGCGGCAAAGACGAATCCACTCAGGCAGATTGCCCAACCCAGGCCCATATAGCGGGTTAACGACGGTAGTAAGAACCCCCGAAATAGGGTTTCCTCAAACAGGGGGGCAGCTACAGCTGCCGTCAGAAAAAATATTCCCAGGGCTACCGGGTCCTGTTCCCGTAATACGGTTTCCAGCATCGGGTTGCTGCCTCCCTGGCCTTGCCAGATCTGCTGGTTGACCAGGGCGATGCCAAACATGAGGGGGAGGGCTACCAAGTATCCCCCCAAGCCCCAGAGCAAGGCTTCGCTGGAGGGCTTCAGCTGAAAGAGCCCCTCGGGTAAAGGTCGATAGGAGCGTATCGACCACCATAGTACCCCCAGTCCTCCCGCCGCCATGACCAGGTAGTAGCCCAGGGAGAACCAGGCGCGATCGCGACTGCTGAGGGCTGATGACTCTAATCCTAGAGCCCCTAACAACACGGGTAGTAAAATTTGGCCGACAAAGAAAAAGCCCAAAACCAGGACCTGCCAGATGGTTTCCCCTGTCCAGGGGATGGTCCAGCCCTGGCCAGCATGGAGGCGCAGCAGAGATTGTTCGCCTTTGAGGAACCGTTGGATGACTAGAAATAGGCTTAACCCGATGCCCCCCAGGGCACCGATCGCGGGTAAGGTGCCAATCGCCACCAGCTTGACCAGACGATTTTGGGCGGTAACCTGTTCCTGGGCTTGTAAGCGCTGTCGATCCTGCGATCGCTGGGTGATGTTGTAGAACTGATCCAGGGCTCGATAGGCAAACCAACCCTGCAGGTGTTGCTCCAGCCAGAGGTCATCCCCTGGTTTGGCCTGATGATATTGCCATAGGCGGACCAGGGTGTCTGCCGTACGCACCAGGGGAGCATCGGTGCTGGGGCGATCCCGTAGATCGCTCCAGCGACTAATTGCTGTGGCTTCACTACCCTGATGGGCCTCTATCAGGCCCAGTTGCAGGTCGATCTGATCAATTAAGGCGCGTTGCTGATTCAGGGCATTTTGTTGCCGCCGGGGTAGGGGTTTACCGGCCTGGGTCGATTCCCCCAGGGGGGACTGGATCGATAATTTCTCCAGGTTATCCCGGGCTCGCTGCTGTAACTGTTGGTACTGTTTTTTTACCTCCCCTACCGGGTCCTTGCCCAGTAAGCCCTGGCGCAGGGTGGGCCATTGCGCCTCTGGCAACCCTGCCCCTTGCCAGCTACTGCCCTCCAGCAGCAGGTTAGTTTGGTAGAGTTCCAACTGACTGGCCACCTGGGGCTGGTTCCAGCTATTCACCAGGGATTGGGTCAGCACCAAAGCCACCAGGGCTGTGACCATGAGTAGCATCAAACGCTTGAGGGAAAACCCTGGAAAGGTGCGATCGGAGTCGGCCATAGGCGGGAGAACTCAGCAGTAAAAGTGGTCAGGCGTTTAGGACTAACTCCCTATTTCCCCTTTCCATTATGGAGGAGAGTGGCCATCGGGTAGCCCAGATTGATCCGGATGAGGCTCAGGCTGGGGCGAATAGGGACCGGGCGGCCTGGGGGTTACGGCGACTCTCCAGCAGAGCTGTCAAGATCAGGGGGGCGACGATGGTGGCGTCGGACTCAATTACAAACATGGGGGTGTCCTGGGTGAGTTTGTCCCAGGTGATTTTTTCATTGGGGGTGGCTCCAGAGTAGGACCCGTAGGAGGTGGTGGAGTCGGAAATCTGGCAGAAATAGGCCCAGGGTTTGACCGGTTGCCCCAGATCATGCTTGATGGAGGGTACGACACAAATGGGAAAATCCCCAGCAATGCCACCGCCAATTTGAAAGAACCCCAGACCACCCCCTACCGAGAGCTGCTGGTACTGGTCGTAGAAGTTAGCCATGTACTCAATCCCCGATCGGGCGATCGCTGCGTTCACCTCACCGGTTTTAACGTAGGAGGCAAAGATATTGCCAAAGGTGGAATCTTCGTAGCCCGGTACCACCAGGGGTAGGTTCGCCTGGGCCGCCGCCAGCAACCAGCAATCGGCAGGATTGCCCTCGTAGTGGTGGGGTTCGATCTGGCCTATGAGGTCATAGAAGTATTCGTGCCAGAAGCGACGGGTGCCTTGCTGGCTGGCGGTCTTCCACATCGGCACCATAATCTTTTCTACGGCTCGAAAGGCTTCGTCTTCGGGGATACTGGTATCCGTAACCCGCCGCATGCCAGCTTCTAGAATTTGGGTATCGTCGGCCTTGGTTAGGTAACGGTAGTCGGGAAAATCCCTATAGCTATGGTGGGCTACCAACCGAAATAGGGATTCTTCCAGGTTGGCTCCAGTGACCGATAGACCGTGGATCAAGCCTGATCGAATGGCAGGGGCCAGGCTAATTCCCAGTTGGGCTGAGGACATTGCCCCGGCTATGGCCCAAAACATTTTGCCTCCTCCCTCTATATGGCGCCAGTAGGCTGCCAGGGCATCTCGTAGCGATCGGGCATTGAAGTTGTGGTAGTTCTTGAAAATAAACTCACATACCGGTACATCGGTGAGGGTCGGGGCGGTTTCCAGCATCGGTTTTAGAAAATCATTCAGGTCTTCAAGGGTAGCTTTAATCTATCCCATCTATCCCATTGCTCTACGGAAAAAGCCCGGCAATTGTAAGTGCTGTCCCAGACAGTTGGGGTTTCCCGTTGAGTAGGGACTACAGCTAAGCCCTGATCAAACCATCCCTGAGAGGCTGATTCGGGGTAAGATGGGCAACGATGTTGATGGTAATCAGGGTAAATTCATGGCGGAGGCTCCTAACCCCACTCCCGATAAGCCTAAGAAAAAAGTTATACAAGACCCTCGCGGTAGCAGTGGCGATCGCCAGCCAGGCAAGGAACGGCAAGGTAAGGGTAAACGAGGCCGGGAAGAAGACCGTAAGCCCGCCACACCTCCAGCTTTAATCAGAGGTCCCAGGCCCAAGCCTAAGGTCGAACCGGAAGAGACTCCAGCGGAATTAGGGATATCAGACTCTGATCACGTCCAGACGGATGCTTCCACTGAGGCCGACTCGGTTTCTGGGGATGCCACCACGGAGGTAGTAGCCGATCCGATTCAAGAAGACTGATCGCCATCCTTTCTGACCTTTTCCAGGAATTCGCTATCCAGCAGAAAGCTTCCCCGCTCAAATTTTATACTCCAGTAACCCCCAGGACGTTGCTCCAGAATGGTGCCTTGGTCCCCGACTTGTAGGGTATCCCCTGGCCGTAGCATGGGCATAGGCTCAGCGGTTTTCAGGTAGGGTGGAGCGGCGATTAATTTGACCCGATCGCCAATGGTAAAGTATTTGCTCATGGTAGCTGTTCGGAAGACGGAGGCATACACCATTTTAGAATGGGCTGGACCGTCTGATTCGGGCCGACTGCACAGGTCCTTACTGGCTATCGTACATGGCCTTAATCACGATCGCCGGGTCGATCCAGGCTCCCTGGTAGCGTAGCCCCCAATGCAGATGGGGACCTGTGGCGGACCCGCTCATGCCCACTCGCCCAATCCGCTGGCCAGCTTTGATCCATTGGCCCTGACGTATTTCCATGCCTGCCGGGCGATCAACCATGACCCGATCGCCCCCTTGCTCTAGGACAATTTCTCCTAGCATGTGACAGTAGATGTGGACCCAATCCCCGGACTGAATAATCAGGTGGGTCCCACAGGCCCTATCGCTAGCTATCCGGGTTATCTTGCCATCCCACCAGCTACGAATATAGCTACCCATGGGTGCCGCCAGGTCTAATCCATAGTGGAAACGGGTACCCCCCATAGGATGCTGGCGATAGCCAAAGGCCGAGGTGTAGGCCGTAAACTGCTCAAGGGGAAAGGAGGCTCCATGCCAGGGATGGGCTGGTCTAGCCCCCTCGGGCTGGGAGGGTTTGCCAACCCAGTCCATGGTCTGCTGGGTTGGTTGGGTTAATCTTGCAGAAATCGATGGTCCTATATTCATGACGATGCCAGATCCCAGACTAACTGCCACTATCCAGTACAGGTACTGCACCACACTCCAATTAGCCATGATCCTGTAGCCAAGAAAATTATCCTCAAGTATAGTTCAAAAGAACTAATAGAGGCGGCTCTGGGGTCAAACTACAGCCATCGAGCCTATAGTTTTAGGGCTTGGCTTTGGGGGACTGTTGGGATAGATCGGCCTCCTGACCTAGCTGGGTTAGGGCCATGCGAATAAAGTTAGAGGCCACATCCCCAGACTTTTCGTGGGTGGCAAACACAACGGCCAGGCTGGCTTGGCCGGCTTCGTAGCACAGGATGCGAAAGGAACCATCCTCAAAGTAGCCGGTACGATCTATGGGACCCTGGTCTGATTGAATTTCCAGGCTGCTAATAAAACGATCGGCCAGGGATAGACAGCCCGATACGTTGGTATTTAACAGGCGATCGCCACTGGCGATTTCAGGCCTGGCCTGGGCGGGACGGGCCACCAAGGCTAGGGTCAATCCGACTAGAGTGGCCAAAGCTATAGACAGTTTCATAGAAGTTACGCATTAAGGAAATAAACTGATATACAGCTATACATACTAGCTATTACAGAGAGTCGTAGCAATTTCCGGATACTTCTTGAACAAAAAAATAGGGTCAGTTGTAGCTAGTCGGTACCCATGCAGCCGACCCCAGGCCGATTGGCACCGGGCCCCCGTCCAACCATGGAAAAACCCTCCTGTCCAGTTGAAAGGAGGATGCAGGAGAGGTCTCCTGGCTAGAAGCTGGAGCGGTTTAGAATTCCCACCCTGGAGAGTTGGCCAGAGGGGCGCGGGCCTGGGTTGGGGCTTTTTAAAAGTAGGATGACGCTGTTGCCACCAAAGCGATTTTAATGATGCCCTGGCGGAGAAAATCAAGCAGTAAAAAGGCTAAGATCGGCGACAGATCGATGCCACCCAGGGGAGGAACAATGGCCCGGAAAAGATTCAGGTAAGGGTCGGTTAACTGGCTCAACACGGAAAAGGGTGGGTTGGACCAGTCGACATTAGGAAACCAGCTCAGCAGAATGCGGATGATCAACAGTACCGTATAGATGGATAGAAAGGTTGAAACGGCCTGTACCAGTATGCTCATGTGAGAACCTCAGCGGTATTCCTTACAACAATACACAGACAATTAGTTACGGGCAATTAATAAGCCGCCAGTTTAGTCTAATGGATTGAACGGTAGACGCACCTGCTTTCAGGGCAAACGCAATGGAACTTTAAGAGTCAATGCGAGATGGCATGTCCCAGGAGGGTTCGGCATGGGGGTTAATGCCACCCAACTGCTGTCTGACCTCATCAATGGCCTCATTCAGCTGGGCAATCTTGGATTCTAACCCCAACCGGGCGGCCTCCATACTTTCTTCTGTGGGGGACTCTAATTCTTCCAGATTCAGATCGCTGTCGGACTTAGCCGACTGGGACTGACTGCGGGAGGTGGCCAGAACCCCGACGACACCACCCATGGCTGCACCAACCAGCGCACCAAATAGGAAACCACCCACGAAGCTACCTTGTTGACTCATGGCAAAGATCAATATCCTATAGATAGGCTGGAGATTGGGCTATCGATGAACTGGATGGCCCATAACCAGGAACAGAGAAAACGCTCTGAAGATGGCGCTAATTGTTTTTATTTTAACCGCCTCGGGCCATTTCTGACCTACCCCCGATCTTGATGTGGCTACAGGGGCAGATATTCCCAGGGCGCGAGTTGATGGTTCGGGCCAGAGCGATCTGATCAGAAATGGCTGTTTGTTCTGGCCTTGTGATTAAGGTAGGCTCTGTCAGCGATGTTCTGACTAAAGCTTCTGACTAAAGCTATAGGTCTCAGGAATTTTGTCCCTGCTCTGAAATATTTAAACTGAGCTAATATCTAAGCCGGTTCGGGTAATGCCGTTAAGGTTGGTTCGTTGTCTGCATTGCTTGACCCCTATGGGCAGTAGGAATAGCCTGGTACGTTCGGGCGAATAGCTGGGTCCATGGTAGGGGGTCTTCAGGAGCAGAGAGCAGCCTACCCTTTTGATGTCTTACTAATCGAGCAGTCTGTCTGGTGGTAAGAGATATAAAAAAATACCGATTAATCGGGTCTTAAGGGTTCTTGGCAAAGCTATAACTACGGCCATTGAGTTAGGGGAGAAGCTCAGGTTTGCAGATCAAGCGGCTGGTGACAGGAGTGATTGGCATTGTCGGCATCGGCCTGTTGGGTAGTTTGCCGGCTAAGGCAACATCACGACTGCAGACTTGGCAGTTTGATGCGCACCACAATCGCCTGCGATTTACTACAGAAAGTGGCGTTCAGCCCCGGGTTAGTCTCTTAGCTAATCCCCAGCGGTTAGTCATCGATCTACCTGGTATTGTCACGGATGAGGCCGTAGCGGATTCCTTCCTTGGTGGCGCCGTCAAAGCCGTTAAGGTCATGCAGGTTGATGCCCGTACCAGTCGTATGGTGCTAGAACTGGACCCCACCTTTGCCTTCGATCCTCACCAGGTGAAGGTGTGGGGCCTGACCGATCAGGAGTGGGTGGTGCAGTTGCCCAATCCTATCCCGGTCTCCTCCAGTGGTTCGAGTCGATCTAAGGCGGTGGGGCCTGCAACCCAGGGCCATGCCCCTAACCCCCTTTCCCCCCGACTAAATCGGAACCAGGTTAGCTATGTTTCCGTACCCGCCACCGCCACCGTAATTAATGCTGTGCAGACCACCGCTGAAGGGTTTTGGTTATCGACCCTGGGGGCTACGCCCCAGGTCCATATTTACCGTACCCGCGATGCTAACTACAGTCGGCAATTGGTGATTGATGTGCTGGATGCGGCTATTACGCCTGAGCTCGGCTCAGCCGTCTTACCCGATCGCCGCTATGGGGTTGATCGATGGACCCTGACTCAGTTTGCTACCTCCCCTCCGGCGGTGCGGATTACCCTGAATCTTAATCAGGTCAGCCCAGACTGGCAGGTTTCCCTCGATCCGGGAGGCATTCGACTCGTGCCAATAGGGCTTGCCGCCAGCCAGGTTCCCCATCCGCCGATGACGGTGTTATTGCCGGTGATCCAGCCAGCTAAAATGTCGCCGCCGGTTAATACCAGGGTTAACCCTACCCCACCATCTGGGAGATCGCGGCTGAGTCGTGACTCGATCGTGGTCATGCTGGATCCTGGTCATGGTGGGGCCGATCCGGGGGCCGTTGGTATCGAGGGCTTGCAGGAAAAGGGAGTGGTTTTGTCAGTGGCCCAGCAGGTGGCCGCTATCCTGCGTCAGCAGGGAATTACGGTCGAGATGACCCGGCAGCAGGATCAAACCGTGGATTTGCAGCCCCGGGTCGATCAGGCAGAAGCCGCTAGGGCCAGCCTGTTTGTCAGTATCCATGCCAATGCGGTCAATATGCAGCGGCCCGAGGTCAACGGGGTGGAAACCTATTACTTTTCCGACGCCAGTTTGCCCCTGGCTAATCTTTTGCATCGCCGGGTAATGGGTAGTTTGAGAATGAACGATCGCGGCGTTCGGCAGGCCCGTTTTTTTGTGTTACGCCGCACCTCCATGCCCTCCGCCCTGATTGAGATTGGCTTCGTGACTGGAGCTACCGATGCCCCGCAGCTACGAAATCTACAGTGGCAAGCTGAGATGGCCCGAGCGATCGCCCAGGGTATCTTAGATTACCTGCGTAACGACGACCACCCGCTATAGCTGGATGGGGAGTAGGCTGGCTAGGGCCTATTTTTTCATAGCCAAGGTCAAGCCATCGGCAATGGGCACCAGACTGAGGTTAATCCGATCATCCTGGTAGAGGGCCTGATTAAAATGGCGCAGAACCTGGGTGCGGTTATCCTGTACCGTCGGGTCGGCGACGCGCCCTGACCACAGCACATTATCGATGGCAATCAGTCCGCCCGGTCTTACCAACTGAAGTACCTGTTCGTAGTAGTTGGGGTAGTTGCTTTTGTCTGCATCGATAAAGGCAAAGTCAAAGCTGTTGCTTTCCCCGGCTCCAATCATGGCATCTAAGGTATCGAGGGCTGGACCTAGCCGGAGTAGAATGCGATCGCTAACGCCCGCCGCCGCCCAATAGCGTTGGGCGATCGCGGTGTAGTCGGGGTTAATATCACAGGCAACTAGCCTACCCTCAGGGGGCATGGCGAGGGCAATGCGAAGAGCGCTGTAGCCGGTAAATACGCCGATTTCCAAAGCCTTTTTTACCCCCAATAGTTGCACCAGTAGAGCCATAAATTGCCCCTGTTCCGGGGCAATCTGCATCTCTCCCAGGGGATGGCGAGCAGTTTCCTGGCGTAGGGCTAGCAAAATCTCGGGCTCCTTTAAGGAGTGGGCGATCACGTACTGGCGAAGGTGGTCATTCCAATTAAGGGTACGGTTAGCCATTGTCTATACAGATACAATAAAAAATAAGCTGCAAAAAGCATTAAGTTGCCCCTCGGCAAGGGTTGAACCCAAAGCCCTCAGGCAAAATCTGCCAGCAATTCTCATTATGAAAACCTTGACCGCATTTTGGCTCTAGCTATTGAGAAT
>JBMOHM010000090.1:0-8908 GCA_049317845.1 Nodosilinea sp.
GCCCTGGGCTTGCTAACCCAGGTGATTGGCGACTGGTGGCATCGCCGCACCAACCGCCCCCACATGCTGAGTTGCTGGCATATCCTGCCCTTGGTCTACGGAGCTTTAGGCAGTGCCCTACGCTGGAACCTGCTCACCAGTTGGACGGGGCTGAGTTCCCTGGGTCTGGTGCTGATCGCGATCGGAGTGGGACGACGGCAACCTGCCTTCAAACCGTTGCTCTATCTGGCGGTGCTTGGGGTTTCCCTATCTGCTTACGAACTGCTGCTGTACCAGGTAATCCACCTGCCCCTGGGCGACCAACTGCTGGCAATGGCAGCCCTGACCACAACGATCGTCTATGCCTACCGCATCCTTACCCCCTGGCTGACAGACTACCTGTGCCTGACACCAATGGAATTACGGGTGATTTCTCACCTGCACTGGGCTTGGGGCAGTCTGCTGCTGCTTGCCGCCCTGCCCTTCCCCTCTAAGGTAAACAACCTGGTGGGGCTGGGAGCCGGACTCTTCCTGACCCGCTATGCCATTATACAGGGGCGCAACCACCCCAATCAGGTTGTTGGGGAAGCCTGGGTTTACCTGGGATTGTTGGATGCGGCGGGTATGGGGGCATATATTGCTGTGACGGTGCCATTTTTGAGTGCCATCCTAACGTTACTCAAACCCTGGTGGGGGGCAATGGCATCCTGTATTGCTGTGGCGGTTTATCTGCTGCCCTGGCAACGCTGGGGTTGGTCAGAGCGCCCCTGGCATGTGGTCACTACCCTGGCTCCGATCGTGGGAATATTTGCCAGCCAGTTCCCGCATCCCCTCAGTTTGGTGGTGGTGGCTGGCTTCTATGGCTGGCTAGGCCGGGGGCAACAACAGGTCCGCTGGTTCTATGCCAGTTTGCTGTTGATCGATTGGGCAATCTGGTTAGGCATTCCAGAGGAAATCAGCACCTTTGCCCAGTCCTGTGTGGTTGGGCTTTCCATCCTCAGCATCACCTGGTTTGAGCCTACCTACCAGTTGGAACGGGGACGATCGTTGCGCCACAACCTGAGTTGCCTGGGGCTGGGGCTAATTGGTATGGCTGCTCTATTGCTGTATTCCCAACCGGGCTTGGTTCCGGCACTGGTGGGAATACTCGTCATTTTCCTGGGGTTGGGACTGCGAATTAGGGCATTTCTCTACGTTGGCACCATCACATTTCTAGCGATCACCATCTACCAGATGGTGATTCTAATCACCCTCTATCCCCTGCTGAAATGGGTAATTGGCTTACTGGTCGGCATTGCCTTTATCTGGATCGCCGCCAGTTTTGAAACCCGCCGCAGTCAGTTTGTTACCCTACTACGCAACTGGTTAACCGAATTTGAAACCTGGAAGTAACTAATCGGTACAACTCCCCATCTCTGGAGTTAGTCCAGCTAGAGGCGAACCAGCGGCTGAAAATATAGTTAGCTGGTTACGCAGAGAGTCTTTGCACTAATGGTACTTCGGGGTTGTCTATTGGTCGGAAAGCCCCCAGAAAATTGTTGACTGAGGCAGTGGTTGGAGTCTTGTCGGTGATTCCGAAAGCGCCCAAAAGATCGTGTCCTTATCAATACCACCATTGACCCCGCCATCATTGTAACCGTTTATCGCACCAGCCAAATTAAAAAACATCAGAGCAACCCATGAAAATCAACTATGACCCCGAAGTCGATGTGATTTGGATTACCCCTAATTGACTGACACAACCGGCATCACCTGTCGCCGTTGCCTGATTTCGGGCAACTGAACCGAACAACTCCAGGGATTTCACGCCTAGGTTTCTCAAGGTCTGCTGGCGTGCCGCAATAATACTCAAAACCTGCGATCGCCCGATCTTTACAAAGCACCTATCCCCCAAGACCTTTACTGCTTTATAAGTATTGACGGGACTCCAGGGGACCCTTGCTAGATCCGCAAAAGTTCAGACTAGAGGGCATGTTTGACGTTTTCTGGATCCATTTTTGCTGATTCCCGGCTTAGATTTATTTTTTTCAAATCTTTAGAGAGTTTTTCCTTGCGATTTCATGGAATATGTATTAGATTTTATAGCGAGATAGGTGAAAACACTGAAGTGATCTTTACTTACTAATACCACTTTCGGAATAAGTAACAGCTAGCCATTTATCCGGCTAGTTATAGTTCTCAGGAGTTAAGACTCATGCTTTTGAATAAACAACTTGTGCTGGCAGCAACCTGCGTTGCCGGCGTTGCCGTTGGCCTTGGCTTGGAAACCCAAGCCGCCCTAGCCACCGGTTTTGGTGGCCAAGTGCTGCCCGCCAACGCCATTATCAATGGCTATTCCCTAACCAATGCGGCAGAGGTGCATGTCCCGTGGTTGGCCAATGGAGGTCCCCTACCGGTTACTCCCTTTGAACAACTAGTTGTTACTATTAGCGACTATATTGTTACCGATAGTACTTACTTTTATGTTCCGGTGTTTGGCGCCAACAACTTTCCGCCCCCGTTCCCCGATCCCTTTCCCTCCACTTTAACTGAAGCCCGATTTGCTTTGTTTGACCCATCTCAAGCTGATCTTTCAGGTACGGTTACGGTAGACGGTTTAACCACCGTTTTGGGGCCTGAGTACCTGGTTGGGCCGGTTAGCTATACCCAAGGTGGTTCGACTTATCAGCAATATCAACTTGGCACCTTCCTGTCTCCCCTGGCGGTAGGGTCCCACACGGTTACCATTGAATTGTTGCAGGGAGGAGTGTCCCAAGGAAGCCTGACCTACAACGTTCAATCCAACCCTACCCCCGTCCCCACTCCAGCCTTGCTGCCGGGGCTAATTGCCTTTGGCCTCAGTGCTCTCCGCAAGCGGCAGGCCCAGCATTAAGCTAGGTTCCAGGCCTTAGATAGTCTTTTATTCGATGGGGTTATTTAGAAGTTAAAGTAGATGCAGATCCCTGGTATTTCAGATGTTGAGGGAACAACCTATGACCGAAACACTATTACAAAGAATTTCACCTAATCCAGAGATTTGTCATGGAAAACCTTGCATTCGAGGATTGCGTTACCCAGTTGAGTTTTTGCTCGAATTGCTCAGTTCTGGTATGACCCATGGGGAGATTTTGGCCGACTATGATGACTTAGAAGAGGCTGACATCCTAGCAGTCTTGCTGTTTGCTGCTCGGTTAAGTCAGGTTAAGAGTATTCATCGATTAGCCTCATGAAGTTCCTCGTCGATGCCCAATTACCTGTAAGCCTGGCTCGGTTTCTGCAATCCGCAGGCTATGACACCTGGCATACCCACGACTTGCCGCAACACAATGCAACACCAGACTCATTCATTAATCAGCTTTCGATCCAAGATCAGCGCATTGTCATTACAAAAGATACCGACTTTGTTGAGTCATTCCTGATTCAAAAATAACCCTATGAGCTACTTATTTTAACTACTGGGAATATTAAAAATGCTGAGCTGGAGAAACTATTCTCCCAAAATCTACACCAGTTAATCGCACTATTTGAGAATCACAGTTAGATTGAACTTAGCCGCGCAGGAATCATCGTTTATCAGTAGAACTGCGGTGATAATCTAGCTCCGGGAACGTTGGATAGTATCTTGAAACAAGCGGGGCTGAAACGATGTAGTATCTTATCGTAATTGAGAAGACAGAAACTGGATATTCTGCCTATTCCCCTAACCTGCTAGGATGTATCTCGACTGGGGCAACCCGTGAAGAAGTTGAACAAAACATGCGTGAGGCAGTGGAGTTCCATCTTGATGGGCTGAATTTGGAACGATTAGAGACTCCCCAGCCCCCAACCTCATCAGCCTATGTCGAGGGCGCTGCCTAATTCTAATCAGTCTCTCATCCCCCCATTCCCCAGGGGGCTGGCAGAGGTTGGGGGCACTGACTCTGGGGTGAAGTGGCTCACCCCGGCCCTGTCACCTGCATGGGACTTTCCGCCGCACCAAACGGTGCCCTTTGAGGGCGGCGCCGTGGTCGATCAGGCGTTGCTGCCATTGCTCGCGATCGCAGAGGTGTGGCAGGTTTTGCAGCAGGCCCCAGCGTTCCTCCTGCTGGCTAAGCTTCAGGAACCTGGCGTAGCCGGGATAGTCCGGGGCCAGGATCTGGTGTTTTTGGTGCAGTAGGGGTGGGTTGTCGCCATCATAGTCGCGGTAGCGGACCCGCAGGTCCTGCAGGTCGATGGCCATGGTGCTGACCAGGGCGGGGTGGGGGTCCTGATCAAAGTCGGCAAACTCCAGGTAGGTGACCTGGGGTTTATGCCGATGCAACTTCACCACCGTGGCCTCCTGGGGGCGACCGATGGTGCGGGCGGCGCAGCCCTCGTAGAGCCGCAGCAGGGGATCGAGCTGGTCCAGGGCGGAGAGGTGTACCCAGAGGGAGCGGGGCCGCTGCTGCCCCAGCCGGCTCTGGCCACAGCGGGTCGCCAAGAGCTGGGGTTGGCCCAGGCTGATCAACAGCAGGTCAGCGGCATTACAGGCCGCCGGGTAACTGCCAAACAACCCTTTGATGTCCCGCTGCAGGGGGGCGGAGAGGGCCTTGAACGGGGGCCGTTGGCCAAACTGGCTGAGGGCCAGGTAAACCAGGAGATCATGGCGGTGCTGATCGGCGATCGCCTCCCAGGCGGCGGCATCGGTGGCCTGTAACACCACGGCAAAGGCCCGCCTGAGGCTACCAAAGGTGGCCTGCAGGGGGGCGAGGTGGTCAGGGCTGAGTTCCTCCCCGCTGGGCAACCGGCCCCGCTCGGCATAGAACTCCATCAGGGGTTGCAACTGCTCCCGGTAGGTCTCAAACCGGCTCACCCTGAGGCGGGGCCCCGGGGTGGCGGCACGGCGGCGCCAGCGGGAGGCCCGGAAGTTTTCCGCCTGGGCCTGATCGCGAAACACCAGGTAGATACCCAGGGCGATGGGAATGGCGTCCACCCCTAACACCTGGTCGATATAGGCCTTCAGTTCCTCCTGGTCGTAGTACCGTTGAAAGGTTTGGCGACGGGTGATGATGCCATCGCCGTAGGGAATGGCGCCGGCGGTGGGGTGCTCCACCAGCACCTGGGCCGCCACAATCAGCAGCTTTTCGGCCAGTTGCCAGGCCTCGATCAGGGCCTGACGGCGCTCGCCGGTGTCTTCGATGACGTTGATCACGTAGGCCAGGTTGACCACATCGGCGGGCTGGCGGGGGCTATGGGGGCGAAAGTGGGGATCCCAGCCCTGGCTGCTGTAGCCCAGCCGTTGCAGGTACTCCACATCCATACCGTGGCCGCAGCCGTAGTCAAAGTAGGTGCTACCGGGGGGAATCAGCCCCGCCTCCAGGGCCAGCCGCAGGGGTTTAGAGGCGGTGACCCGGGCGATCGCCGCCCGATGCCGCTGGATGGGGGCCGGCGGGTCGGGGCGCAGGGGTGCCGCGAGGGCACAGGCCAGGGCATGGTGGTGAATTTCCAGCCCCAGGCTCTGCAGTCGCTGCTGCCACCCCCGACGCAGGCCAATGGTGCGGGGCTGGTCCAACAGGCCCTGGTGGATCTCCTGCTGGGTCAGGTGGACAAAGTTAGCGTAGCCGGGGTAGTCCGGGGCGACAAAGGTTTCCTTGCGGTGCAGGATGGGGGGGTTGGGGCGCTCCTGGTAGGAACGGGTGGTGGCGGTGAGGTGGGCCAGGTCCACCAGGGTGCTGCTGTGCAGGGCGGGGTGGGGATCGGTGTCAAAGTCGGGGTAGTGGAGGTAGGCGATCTGGGGGCGGCGGAATCTGAACTTCACCAGGGTGGCACTCACCCCGGGCACCACCTGACGGGCCCGTTGCTCTAGCTGCCGCAGGGGGGTGGGGAGTTGGTCCAGGGCGCTGGTGTGGAGGTAAAAGGCATCGGGCAGGGTTTTGCCCACCGCCATGGCCTGGCAAAGGCGGGGGATATCCAGGGAGGGGGGCAGGGACACCACCATGGGTAGCGGCAGGCAGCGAAGAGGCTCGATTTATTTTAGTGCTATAACTAGAGACCTGTAGCGACATTAGCGCCCTTGATGGCGTTTCCCCCTGGGGGGCAGTGGAGGGCTACCGAGGCATAATCCGTGCCAAGCCATGACCTGGTGTGATGAAAACCCTGAGCCTGTTTGACCACGAGCGGTTATCCCTGGAGCGCAGCATTGAGCTATCGCTGGAGTCCCTGCGCCACTACGGGGCCCTGTATCGCCACTGGGCGATCGCCTTTTCGGGGGGTAAGGATTCCACCGCTACGGTTACCCTGGTGGCCCACCTGCTTGACCAGGGGTTGGTGCCCCGGCCCGCCAGTGTCACCGTGCTCTACGCCGACACCCGCCAGGAGCTACCCCCCCTGCACCAGGCCGCCCTGGGGGTGTTGAGGGCTCTCGAGGGGCGAGGCTTTGACACGCGGGTGGTGTTGCCCCAACTGGACCATCGCTTCTTTGTCTACATGCTGGGGCGGGGGGTACCGCCCCCCAGTAATACCTTCCGCTGGTGTACGCCGAAGCTGAAGGTGATGGCCATGGAACGGGAGCTGGAGGCCCTGCAGCAGCGAACGGGGGAAAAGCTGTTGATGCTCACCGGGGTGCGGGTGGGGGAGAGCGCCGCCCGCGACCAGCGGATTGCCCTGAGTTGCAGCCGGGATGGGGGGGAATGTGGTCAGGGCTGGTTTCAGCAGAGCACGGCGGCGGCGATCGCCGATACCCTGGCCCCCCTGCTGCACTGGCGGGTTTGCCACATTTGGGACTGGCTGGTGAAGGCGGACCTGGAGCTGGGCTTCCCCACCTTTGAGATTGCCGAGGTCTACGGTCACGACCCCCTGGATGACCGGGGGGAAGCGGAGCCGATCAACGCCCGCACCGGCTGTATGGGTTGCCCCCTGGTACAGGAGGATGCGGCCCTGGAGCGGGTGATTGCCAACCCCAAGTGGGCCTACCTGGCCCCCCTGCGGCAGTTGCGACCATTGTACTGGGAGGTGAAGAAGCCCCAGTATCGCCTGCGCAAGCACGGCGAGTGGCGTAAGGATGGCACCCTGGCCAAAAAGCAGGGCCGGCTGGGCCCCCTCACCCTGGAGGCTCGACGCTGGATGCTGGGGGAAATCCTCCGGATTGAGGCGGAGGTGAATGGGGCCGCCGCCGCCAGTGGCCACCCTCCCCTGAGCCTGATTAACGATCAGGAGCTGGCCCGCATCGAGGCCCTGCTGGCGGCCAACACCTGGCCGGAGAAGTGGGACGGCACCGAGCATCGGGGGGATGAGTGGTTGCCGGAGATTTTAGCGGACGGCAGCGTCCAGCCTCTGCTGTTTTTGGAGATGCCGTGACCCCAGTCTAGCAACGCCCCCAACCGGCAGGTGAGGGAGCTTGGTGACGTTTCTGCGGGACCACGATACCCCAACCCAGAAGAACGGCGGGATGGGGCACAGATCATCTGTTCGAGGGGTTATTTAGAGGCTACATTGGGATCAAGTAGGACAGAGGAGGAAGCCATGCCATCCAATCTCTATGAAACCGATTTTTATGCTTGGACCTTAGAGCAATCTAAGTTACTCCAAGTGGGTGATTTTAAGGGATTAGATATTGTGAATTTGGTCGAGGAAATTGAATCTTTGGGTAAACAACAGCGTCAGGAACTTAGAAACCGACTCGGTATTTTGATTGGGCACCTTTTGAAGTGGGACTACCAGCCCAACAAGCGCAGTAAAAGCTGGCGAGTGACCATGCGTGAGCAACGGCGAGAAATTTTGGAACTCCTGAAGGAAAACCCTAGCCTTAAGCCCTATTTGATAGAGGCGATCTCCCATGCTCACGAAGCTGGACTGGACTTAGTAGTTAGGGAAACCCCTTTAGACTATGGAGATCTGCCCGAAAGCTGTCCCTACACATCCGAGCAACTGTTTGATCCTGACTTTCCTGCTGACTTGAATCCTGCTTGAGTCGACCGAAGATACCTCTCCATATCGAGCGATCGCACTAAATATAGAGACAGCCTGGTCCTAACAACCAGAGATCAATGACTTCAGCCTGAGCTGACCTGCTTTTCTGAACACTCCCAAGGCATTGAGAAAAACCATTGCATCATAATTTGTCACATGAGGCATTTTTTATGCTAAGTGTAACTTTTGATGAGATCCAACGTGATCCATTAAAATACTTACGCCCAGTAGAGGCAGGTGAAACGCTTGTTATTGTTAGATCTGATAAGCCGATCGCTGAACTTAGACCTCTTGCCACTAACAAGCAATTGCGACCATTTGGTTTGTGTTCAGGCGATTTCACCGTTCTAGATGATTTCGATGCTCCTTTGCCAGAAGATCTCCTTAGTGCATTTAAAGGCAAATGAAGATTCTGTTAGATACGCACATCTTTTTATGGTTCATCAGTGGTGATACTAAGTTGTCAACAAATGTTCGAGATGCAAGGGGGGTGTCGATCCTTCCACTCAGTGGATGAGTAAAATGGAGGAAATCCTCCCTCTCAAGGTTTATAAATGGAAAGAACTACTGTAGAACGACAAAAGCTAATTGAGACAATTGATACTCTTCCTGATGAGGCCTTGTTTGAACTTGCTAACTTTCTTGGCTATCTTCGCTACAAGTTAGTTCAACGAGAAGAACTAGATAACCATCCTACTAACTTCCTAGTTGAAGTTGCGGGATTGGGCAAGTCTGAGCAGCAGGATGTTTCAGAACGTGACGAGGAGATCCTACGAAATGAAATTGATTCTGTATATGGCTGGAATCTTAAATCCAGTAATCCTACATGACTGCGATACTTGATACTAGTTTTTTGTTTGCGTTGACTGACCAGAGCGATCGTAATCATCAGCGGGTATTGGCTGTTTCTCAAAACGTAAATGAGCCATTGATACTGCCCGGGGTTGTTTTGCCTGAAATCTGCTATTTGGTTTCCTCTAGGTTAGGGCATCAAACTATGCGTCACTTCGTGGCCAGCATAAGA
>JBMOHM010000091.1:0-8418 GCA_049317845.1 Nodosilinea sp.
AATATCTTATATAAAATTGCCCTATTGCTAATCGCCGATCAATTTCTATTCTGGAGGGGTGGAAGTTCCCTAGGAATGGACTTTCTAGGGTTTATTGGCTTAAGCATGTTAACTGTAGCGGTTATCCGAAAGACTGCTAAGCCATGGCTGTCTGCTACAATTTTGATCGCCCTATCTATTGGCCTGAGGTTCCTATTGGGTGGAAAACTCACTGGTCTACTCGGTGATAATAATTTCCTACTGTGGTTGATAGGATCGGGAAGTTTACCTAATCTATCCTACGCATTTTCACCCTGGATAACCTATCCCTGTCTGGGATACATCTTTGGAGAAATTGTTGCCCTTCATCTTCAAAGGCAAGCTCAGTCGAAATCAGAAGCTAGGACAACTTTCGCCTTTATCGGCTCTTTCCTGGTTTTGGGATCGTTATCCTACCTATCCTGGGTTAAACAGCTCTCCTTCTTCCGCTGGGGAACCATGGGAATTGGTTTCTATATTCTGAGTCTTTTATTCTTGGTCCTTGCTGGCTTTGCTCTCTACGTTGTTAGAGTCAATGGTTGGGGTCATAGAATTCGCCGGGTTATTGGCTTGCGAGGCATCAGTTCATTGGCAGTGGTGCCCATACACTACATGATTATTTCCTTGGCCCTCAGTGTAACCCAGGGGAATTTAAGCCCAGGTTTATTTATTCCCATGACCATTTTGATTACCTATTGCAGTCTCAGTTGGGCTCGACAGATAGAGAACCTGGCCCAGTTTCTCAAGGGTCTAAAGATGTCCAATGTCATGATCACATCGATGGGTTGCGGACTGGTTTTACTGCTGACGGGGCTGATGGTGCCCTTCTCCCATCAAGCTATCCTGCCTAATCTCATAGCCACCCTGGCGCAACTTGTGATCTGCCTGATGTTGGTGGTGAGATGGAAGTCTTAGGGATAGGTCTGGGAGAAGGGGGGTAGCCGAACTGCCATCCTCAGAGCATGGATGCAGGACTAAACTATCTGGTTCTGGAGGCAACAACTATCGACCTAAGACTAGAAAGCTCTGCCAGGCCCGGTAGAAGAAAAACACTGAAAACAAAGCCAGCACCCCTCTAAACATCAAGGTGACGACTCGATTCGGTAAACGCGGCAGGTAGCGAGTACCTACCTGCACTCCCACCAGTCCTCCCAGTCCCAGCAGTAGCCCCACCCATGCCTCGACGTTGCCCCGCATGGTGTGCCAGCCCAGGGCGGAAAGGGCCGTAACGACGATCGCCCCCAGGCTGGTCTGAATGGCTGTTTTAATTTCCTCGTGAAGTAAGGAGATCTGCATCGGCACCATGATCACTCCCCCGCCAACTCCAAAGAGGCCCGCCATAAACCCCGCCGTGCCACCGATCAGCAGGCGAGATTGGATCGGGTTTGGGGTTTGGGATGCCATCTCACCTTCAGATAGGGGTTGACTTTGGACCCCAGCCACCACCTGTTGCTTAACCCGTACCAGGTAAATATTGACCAACATAAACAGGCCAAAGACCCCGAGTAAGACATATTCAGGGAAGAAGCTGGCTAGGGCAGTCCCTAAAAATGCCGTAGCGATCGCTGGTAGGCCCAACAGCAGGGCATTGTTGAAATTTAAAAGACCCATGCGCCAGTTTTGAAAACTACCGACCAGGGCAATCACTAGAATGGCCAGGGTACTGGTGCCTACGGCCTTTACGGCCGATAGGCCCAGGGCCACCATGGCCGGCACCATGATAGTGCCGCCGCCAATGCCCAGGAAACCGGCCAATATTCCCGCCAGTATTCCGACTCCAATTAAAACCAAAGACTCAGCCATAGTTTCTCCTAATTACCGCTGCCCTAACCTGGACGATGGGCTCTGGGACACCCCGCGTCGTGCCCGCAAAAGAGAGCAGGGGTTAGGACGTGAGAGCCGTTACCACCCGATCCAGACCCACCGATCGGGAGGCCTTGAATAAAACCCGATCGCCTGCCCGTAAGGTGGCCTGCAACGCCTCAACCAGGGCAGGGTAGTCAGCAAAGGCCTGGCTCTCTACCCCATCGCACCCCTGGGTGAGGGCCTCAGCTTCCTCGGCATCCGCCAGAATCAAGAGCCGATCAATACCCAACTGTTTGACCGTAGCACCGATGCGGTAGTGCAGATCGAGGGAGCGATCGCCCAGTTCCTTCATGGTTCCGAGGACGGCAATGCGCCGCTGACCAGGGGTTTGGGCCAGGAGTTGCAAGGCGGCGACCATGGACTCAAAACCCGCGTTGTAGGTTTCATCCAGTAACACAATGTCCTCCGCCAGGCTAATCTGGCGAGCCCGACCGGTCGGCAGGTCTACCCGCAGACCCTGGCGCAGAACTGACCAATCCAGATCCAGGGCGGTCATCACGGCGATCGCCGCTAAAAAATTCAGGGCGTTGTGGCGGCCCGGTAGGGGCAGGGGCAGGGGGATATCCTGCACCACCAGGGTGTGATCATCTAACCAGTCCCCCCGAATGTCACCCCCCTCTAGACCGAAGCTCAGGGTGCGCCCCGACCAAACTCCCTGGGCGGTGTCCATGAGGCGACGATTGTCGTGGTTGAGGATAGCGATGCCCTGGGGAGACAACTGGGTTAACAGTTCACACTTGGCAGCGGCGATCGCCTGCTCGGAGCCCAACCGGCCAATATGGGCCGTACCTACGTTGGTAATCACCGCCACATCGGGGTTGGCGATACGGGCTAGGAGGGCAATTTCCCCCGGTCCCCGCATACCCATTTCAATGACGGCGAAGCGGTGATCTGGTTGGAGTTGGAGCAGGGTTTTGGGCACGCCAATTTCATTGTTGTAGTTGGCCTGGGTTTTGAGCACCTTGCCCTGGGTGCCTAAAGCCGCCGCAATCAGTTCCTTGGTCGTAGTTTTTCCCACCGATCCGGTCACCGCTACAACGGTCGCCCCTTGCTGTCGCCGCCACCATTGGCCCAGGGTCTGGTAGGCCACCAGGGTATCGGCCACCGGTAGACAGGGGAGGGAGGAAAGGTTGGGACTAGATTCCCAGCGATGGCGCTGCACCACCGCCGCCAGGGATCCCTGGGCGATGGCCCCCGCCACAAAATCGTGGCCATCGAAGCGATCGCCGGATAGGGCCACAAACAGGGCGTCTTTCTCCAGGTCCCGACTATCGGTGGTGATCTGACCTACCAGGCCAGGCTGGCGATCGCCAGGGACCCCATCCAGGGGAGCCCCGATTACCCTGGCCAGATCAAAAAGGGAAGCAAACTGAGTCATGGGCAACTGTTTAACCGCATCCTGAGCAGCCGGAATCGATGAAATCCATCCTGACTTTACACCACCGCCTCTCCCCATGGGAGAATAGCGGCATTGACTTAGGAGGGCTGGCCATGAGTGGAGATACCATCTTTGGCAAAATTATTCGGAGGGAAATTCCCGCCACCATTGTCTACGAGGATGACCGCTGTCTGGCCTTTCGCGATATCGCCCCCCAGGCGCCTACCCACATTTTGGTAATTCCCAAAAAACCCCTGGCCAATTTATCCCAGGCCAGTTCCGAGGATGGAACCCTGCTGGGTCATCTGTTGCTGGTGGTTAAAACCATTGCCGATCAGGAAGGGTTGGCCACCCCGGGCTATCGAGTGGTGATTAATACCGGCCGGGACGGGGGACAAACCGTTGATCATCTGCACCTGCATATTCTGGCTGGGCGATCGCTCGAATGGCCGCCGGGTTAATTGGATCAATAAACAGTCTGGCTTGACAAGATAAAGTTTTTCGAATCCACCGTTGCCAACCAAAGGACTGGGTAAAATTTGAAACAGGCATGGTTGGAGGTGACTTGTGGTAAATGCAGCTCCTGTGGGGGAAACGATCAAGCGGCTGAGCTATTTTTCAGACCTTACCCCAGCCACCATTAAGGGCGATCGCATTCTGGCCGCCATTGATGTGGGCACCAACTCCATTCATATGGTGGTGGTCAAGATCCAACCTGACCTGCCAGCCTTTAGCATCATCGACCGGGAAAAGGAAACCGTCCGCCTGGGGAACTTTAATGAGACCACCAAGGAGCTCACCACCGCCGCCATGGACCGGGCCGTGGCCGCCCTAAAACGGTGCTACGCCATTGCCACTAGCTTCCAGGCCGAGGAAGTGCTGGCGGTAGCCACCAGTGCGGTGCGGGAGGCCCATAACGGGCAAGCTTTTTTAGACCGCATTTACGCAGAAGTAGGCCTGGCGGTTAATCTGATCTCCGGTCCCGAGGAAGCCCGACGGATCTATCTGGGGGTACTCTCTGGCGTCGAGTTCCATGGCCAACCCCATGCCATCATCGATATCGGCGGCGGATCGACGGAATTAGTTCTGGGTACTGGGGAGCCCCATCGCTACCTGAGTAGTAACAAGGTAGGGGCTGTGCGGCTTACCGCCCAGTTTATTAGCTCAAACCCCATTAACGATAGTGAGTTTCTGGCCCTGCGGTCCTACGTTCGGGGTATGTTGGAAAATCCAACCCAGGAACTACGGCAAAAGCTGGGGCCAGGGGAGTCAATGCAACTAATTGGCACCTCCGGCACGATCGAGTGTCTAGCCACCCTGATTGCCTATCGGCGGCTGGAGGTGGTGCCCACACCCCTGAACGGCTTTCAGTTTACCTACGAAGAACTCTCACAACTCCTGGAGGAGCTACGCCGATCCACCTACGCCGAACGTCTGGCCCTACCCGAAATGGTGCCCCGGCGGGCCGAAATTATCGTGGCTGGGGCGGTGATTTTGCACGAAGCCATGGGGCTACTGGGGGCCCACTCCCTCACCATCTGTGAGCGGGCCCTGCGGGAGGGAGTCATCGTCGATTGGATGCTAACCCACGGTCTGATTGAAGACCGCATGCAGTTTCAGAAATCGGTACGACGGCGTAACGTCTTGAAAACTGCCCACAAGTACAAAGTCCATCTGGAGCGATCGGAGCGGGTAGCCCGCTTTGCCATGACCTTGTTTGAGCAAACCTGGGGTAGTCTACACACCTGGAATAGCCCAGAACAGGAACTCATGTGGGCGGCGGCTATTCTCCATAACTGCGGCCATTTCGTTAGTCATTCCGCCCATCACAAGCATTCCTACTATCTGATTCGCCATGGGGAACTGCTGGGCTACACCGAAACCGATCTGGAGGTAATTGCCAATATCGCCCGCTACCACCGTAAAAGTGGCCCTAAGAAAAAGCATGAAAATTTCCGGGCCCTGCCCACCCGCTACCATCGTCAGTTAGTACTGCAATTGAGTGCCCTGCTGCGCCTGGCCGTAGCCCTTGATCGGCGGGGTATGGGAGCGGTTAAAACCATTCATTGTCGGTTTGAGCCCGAGTCCCAGGTACTCTATCTGGATATTCAGCCCTCCCACCCAGGGGAAGACTGTGCTTCAGAACTCTGGAACCTGGGCTACAAAAAGGAGTATTTTGAACAGGTATTTGAAGCTAAACTGGTGGCTCGACTGATCGCCGCCTAAGGAGTCCTTCTGTGTCAAAAATTCAGCAGCTTTCCGGCACCGCCATCCCCCTGGTGGGCAATGACATTGATACCGATCGCATCATCCCGGCTCGGTTCCTCAAGGCGATTACCTTTGATGGCTTGGGAGCGGAGGTCTTTGCTGACGATCGGGCCGCCCTGGGGGGCGCCCATCCCTTTGATCAACCCCAGTACCAGGGGGCTACTGTGCTGGTGGTGAGTCGTAACTTTGGCTGCGGATCTTCCCGGGAACATGCTCCCCAGGCGATCGCCCGCTGGGGCATCCAGGCCATCCTGGGAGAAAGTTTTGCGGAGATCTTCTTTGGTAACTGTCTGGCGATCGGCATTCCCTGTCTCACCGCCAGCCCGGAGGTGATCACCCAGATCCAGGCCACCGTAGCGGCCCAGCCCAGCCAACCCCTGAGTCTGGACCTGCATCGTCTGGAACTTCGGTGTGGAGCCTTCACTGCCGCCGTTGCGATTCCCCCCGGGGTGCGCCAGGCTTTTCTGGAGGGCAATTGGGATGCCTGTGGTCAACTGGTGGCCAACACCTCAGCTATCCGGGCCACCGCCGCCCACCTGCCCTATTTTCAGTGGTGAGATCCCAGTCAATCCTACCCCCCTCTCCGGGATGGTCGAGTTGTCCTTGGCGGTGCCGGGGGTGCCTATGGCTCACCCTACGGAGAAGGGCGGGGGTTTGAAATGCCCGGTCTGTATGGGGTTTGATGGGGTAGAGTAGTCCCCACTCGTTGGGGACCCCAATTGAATGGAACCTCAAAGGCGGTTACAACGGCTGCGACCAGTTTCCGCGTCGCGGCCAGCTAACTTTCGTCGAATTGTTCGAGGTAGCTGTATTACCGCTAGCCAGTTTAATCTTGAAACTTTTATAAGAAAAGGGTTGAACGGCAACCTCAGCCAGGATAATCGGCAGGGCAATGCAGACGATTAGCCCATGAAAGTAACTGTTCACAAACTTCCCCAGGCAAGCCCGGATGATTTGTCTGGCCTACAGGATTTAATTCATAAGCAAGAAATTGATCCCGCTACAATTGTGGCAATTTTGGGTAAAACCGAAGGCAATGGTTGTGTGAACGACTTTACCAGAGGTTTTGCAGTGCAAACGCTGAAAACCTACCTCAGCCAATTACTTGGGCTAGGGCAAGCAGACCAAATTATTTATGTGATGTCAGGAGGGACTGAAGGGGTGTTGAGTCCTCATTTGACTGTGTTGACTCGGCAGGCTTCCGATCCAACGGCACCCCGCCGGTATGGCTTAGTTTTGGGAGTGGGCCGAACGCGCAATTTCGATCCTACTGAAATTGGCTCCTTGTCCATGGTGCAAGAGGTTGCAGCGCAGGTTTCCCAGGCGATCGCAGATGCCGGATTAACTCCAGATGCTGTACATTTTGTGCAAATTAAGTGCCCTCTGGTTACTAGCCGAGATCGCCCAGGGGAGGGGTCAGACGCCAAGTTTCCCCTTAAGGCTGGGGGTAGTTACCAGTCAATGGCCTATTCACGGGGAGCTTCAGCCCTGGGTGTGGCGGTTGCCCTCGATGAAATTAATTTCAACCAACTTAAACCGGAGGATATTTGTCAGAATTATGGGTTGTATTCCCAGGTTGCTTCTACCTCAGCAGGTGTTGAACTGCAAAACTGCGAGATCTTGGTTTTAGGCAATTCTCACCAATCCACAAGTAACTTAGTTATCGGCCATAGCGTCATGGGTCATGCCCTAGACGTCGCGGCCATTCAAGCCGCGATCGCCCAGACAGGACAACCCTGCGATCGCATTGTGAATGTGTTTGTCAAAGCAGAAGCCGATCCCACCGGCCAGATTTTAGGGCGACGACATACCATGCTGGATGATTCGGACATTAGTCATACCCGCATGGCCCGATCTGTGGTGGGGGCTGTTGTTGCTTCTGTTGTTCAAGATCCCATGGTGTATGTATCAGGTGGGAGTGAACATCAAGGCCCCTCTGGAGGAGGTCCAATCGCAGTGATTGCCCGTTCTTCGCTAGGGGAGTGCAGCAGCCCGCCCTGCTAAGGACCCCACTGACTGGGGAACCCAATTGAGGAGAAACCGTCACCGCATCCGCTTGGTAACCAAACTTTCAGGAAAGGGATTACATTATGCTCACAGCCCAGCAAGTGGCGCAATTTAGGGCCGACGGTTTTCTCAATGGCGGCGCGGTATTGGGTGACGCCGAGGTTGATGGGCTTCGTGATGAGATGGCCCGGGTCATGGACAACCATGGTAAGGGTGGCCGTCAACCGGTGAAGCTTAGCTCCTGGAACAGCCCAGACGGCGCCGTCATCTGGCAGATCGTCAATATCTGGGAGGCGAGCGATCCCTTCAAGGCACTGCTGTTTAAACGACCCGTCGTCGAGGCTATTGCCCAGTTATTGCAGCCGGGCGAACTGCGCGTCTGGCACGACCAGATCCAGTACAAGCCCGCTGGCAAAGGTGGCTTCAACCGATGGCATCAGGATTCGCCCTGCTGGCCGGCGCTGCTGCCCAAGAACCAGCAGATAACCGCCTGGTTCGCGCTCGACGATGTGGATCTAGACAACGGCTGCATGAGCATGATTCCCGGCTCCCATGAATGGGGTGTGCAAACCGATGTCATCTACGCGTTGGAAGATTTCAACGCCATGCCCGCCGAGTTCCAAGGTCAGGCGATCAAGGTACAAGCCTGCCCGGTCAAGAAGGGTGAAGTGCATTTCCATCACCCGCTCACCTGGCACGGTTCCCACGCCAACACCAGCGATCGCCCCCGCCGCGCTATCGCCGTGCACTACATGACCGAACAAACCTATTTTGCTGCTGCCGTTGCTAACCAGCACCCGATGAAACCCCACATCCACGTCGCCGACGGTGAAAAGATTCAGGGCGACCATTTCCCGATGGTGTGGAATGCAGCTCCCCAC
>JBMOHM010000092.1:0-7897 GCA_049317845.1 Nodosilinea sp.
ACTCCCGAGAGGGTGGGTAGGGCCGCCATCCCTACGCCAGAGGCAAAGACGTAGGAGCTGACGCCCTGACTTGGGGCCATGGAGGCCGGAACATGCTGCATGGAACCAAACACAGAACCAGCTATGGGTTCCCATTCCGCCGGCTGGGACAGGGCGTAGAGCTGCTCATGGAGACTGACCCCGTACCCCTTCGAGCGGGGCTTAACCAGGGTCATCAGGGTCTTGCCCCGCAGGCTTTCCTCCCAGTTCAGGGTCATAAAGTGGTCCTCACTCCAATCGGAAGGATAGACCGGAGGAACCCGCACCGTATTCGACCTGGCCAGCACCAGCCAACGACCATCCGCCGCCAGGTAGCCAATTTCCACTTGGTAGTCACGATCGCTGATGGGAATGGATAAGTACCACTGTCGCGCCAGTTCGTCACAATCAAGCTGTTGCATGCTGTGAGGAGCCTGCTGGGTCAGGTCAAGGTCAGTAACATCAAACAGCCGCAGAGCCAGACGCTCTCCCCCCTGACGGCGCAGTTCCTCTTTATGGCCGTTGGATATATCCCAGTAGACATAGGCCCACTGAGGATCGCGGGGCATGAGAATAATTCGGCTTTCACTATAGCCATCGGGCAGGGGCGATAGCCCATCATCCAGGGTAGAGAGATCAAGGTTGCTATCTACCGGATGGCCAACCACATTAAACTTAGCGGCCTCAATGGCTGACTGATCCGCTGTACTGGCCAGGGAGGCCGCCGCCCTAGCGGCCAACTGATCGGCTGTTGCAGGAGCCGAAGCTGAATTGCCAGGAAATTCAGTGGTGGTGATCTGGGTGGATCCCAGGATGGGCCCAGGAGAAGGGACCTCTGCGGTAGTCGGGTGATCGAAGCTAACCACCGGCTCGGTGGAGGATGAAGATGAGGGGTCGGTGGCTGATCGGCGGGCCAACCACCAGGCTAGAGCTCCGGAGGAACCAGCCACAGGCACCAGCCACCACCAGGGAAAACCAGCCGACGGGGCGGGAGGGCGAGCAGGGGTTTGAGCCACCAGAGAAAATCCTTGGGAAGGAGGGGCGATCGCCACCCATTGGCCAGGACCAGACCCCAATTCATACTCCTGGGCCGGCATACCCACCGCCAGCCCAGGCTCGGTTGCACTAGCCAGGGGAGAGCTAGCCGGGATCATCTGGGACGCTGCTACCAGGCTAAATAAAGGCGATGCCAGGGCCTTAGTACTGGTCTGGGCGCTACCCACAAGGATAGCAGCGGCAAGGAAGAGTCTGGCGGAATACGGCATTGATCGATTACATCAAAGGGACTTCTTCAGAGATAAGCCAATTATCAGTAATGAACATAGATAATTACGCTCAACTATCGCAGCATTTGCCGAGGGAGTCAATGATTCTGGCGGAAGCCATGATTGGCTTGCGTCAGGGTTGAAGAGAGGGGCTGACCCAGTTGATCAAGGCGGTTGGCAGGCATGGTGAGGTAGAGAACATCTCCCTCTACCAGGGTAACTTCTAGCAGATCATAGCCATGCAAGGTGCGGCCATGGGTCTCGATATAGAGGGGGACCAGGTGAGTAGTTTGGGCTACGGTTTGAATAGATTGGTTGACAAAGGGATGGTGAGGCGTAATCAGGGTCGCGATCGCCACCCAGAGTAAATCTCCGGACAGGCCATTCCCCAGGATCCGCCCCCCCAGGGCCGCCGCCGCAAAGGCAGGGGCCGCCAGATCCATAGGGCTCAAAACCTGATCAAACTCAAACACCTGTTGCACCTGCTGGGCAAATTCAGCATCGTAAATCCGCACGACCGCAGGCACCCTGGCAGTAATACTGCGGGCTGTGAGGGCAATTTCCAAATTCACCGTATCATCACTGGTAACCACCAAAATCGCCTGAGCCGAAGCCAGGTTGACCGCTTCGAGGGTGGAAGTCAGGGTGGCATCACCCACAATAACTGGTATTTTCAACCCCTGTACGGCAGGTAGAAAACGGTTATGACCATCCTGTTCCACCACCACCACCTGGTGTCCCGTCTCCTGCAAATGGGTAGCAATCCGGTATCCGACTCCCCCTAAACCGCAAATAATGAAATGATGTTGCCGGGGCATACGAGCTACGCTCCACAGGCTCTGTAAATGGGAGCCCAGGATAAAGTCGTTAAGCAGGGCGTAGCAAATACCAATGACCCCTGCCCCAACCAACATCATCACTACTGTAAACACCTTGATCGTTCCAGGTGCTTTTTCCGCTATCTGCTCCTGCCCCCCAGCTCCGGTAATCATACCCACGGAAAAATAGAGAGCATCCACCCAACTGGTGTTGAGGTCCTGCCCCAGATAGGTAAAGGTGGCAATGGTAATGGTTACCAGCAAGGCCAGAATCACCAGCAGGGTAGCCTGAGCCCGGCGGCGACCATGGTCCAGGGCTACCAGTAATCGCTGCCAGAACTGAAGGATCTGGCGCGACGGCAGCATGGGCTTTTGGGGTTGAAGAGCCAGCACCAAGCGATCGCCGGATTTCAGCACCTCTCCGGTGACCACCGCCGTCACCAGATCTACCGCACTCTGGGCCGACTGATAGTAAATCAGCAGTTGGGAGCGATTGTCCCAGAGACTTTTTAAGGGTTTACCGTACCAGGGGTGGGTAACATCAATTACCTCTTCGTACATGGGCCAGGTCTGGTCAAACAGCCGCAGTTGGCCTATGGCGGGGTTACCCTTGGCGGCAAAGGTAAACAGGGGGGCCGCCAGGGCAGCGGCACTGAGGGTAATGTGGTCCGGTAGGGTGTGATCCAGTCGTTCCCCCAATCTGATATTAAACAGCCGGTTAATAACCCGCAGATTGGGATTGAGAACGCGGGCCTGGGTCAGGATTGCCAGGTTGAGGGCATCGTCGGAGGTGCTCAAGACCAGGGTATGGGCGTGGTGAATACCAGCCTGCAAGAGGGTGGCGGGCGATCGCAAATCACCCACCACCACCCCCTCCACCTCCATGGCTAAGGGATGATAGCTAATTCCCACCACATGGGCCCCCTGCTGACGTAGCAAGGCTAAAATCCGTAAGCCAGTACGCCCCAAACCACAAACAATAATCTGGGGTGGGCAAGTATTTTCTGTAGCAACTAGGGAGGAGGTTAAAGTCATAGCTATAGAAATAGCGATATTCTCACCAAGACTGTTGTAGTAACAGATGCCTTGTTGCAAAAATTAGCCTTTAAAAACCGCCAACCAAATCCAGAGTTCAAGGTTAAATATGATTACATTATTAAATAACGGCCCGTAGCTATCGAAGATTAGCTATGTAAACGTCGGTATATTTGACTACCCCAATAGGTTTATCGGCATGGCTAAGCCCAATCAGACTGTTGTCTTCACCCCCGAAGAGGTAGGAGCTAAGTTAGAAGAACGCTATCAGCACTTGTCTGAAACAGAACAGGACATACTGGAGTTGCTCTCGGTCAACTATGCTCCAGTCCCTAAAAAGCAGTTACTGACATGCTTAAATACCTATTGGAATGAGGATAAAAGATCTCGGCCACTCACCGCCAAAGACCTAACTGCTTACCTGAATCGATTGATTCAGCAAGAGTTAGTGATCATGCAGGGAAGTCATGGATCACAGTGCCATCCCCTGCTGGTGGAAGTCGTTACCCGTCATGCCATCCGGAAGAACCATTTCGAGGCTATGGTAAAAACCATCGAGAAAGTTTTGCCCATTCCTGTGCGTCCCTGGGATCGTAATCAGCGACTCTTTCAAAACCAGGGGCAATTCTTACGAGAAGTTCGGATCGGCCTCTATCGTCACAACTGGGCCTATATTGAGCAGCAGTTTGACGCCTATTACAATAACATGTTCTTAGCCAGCACGGGCATTTCCATAGCCCAGGTATTTGAACTGGTATGTAACAACCCCTTTGATCGCCAGTGGTTTATCACCCTCAAGACCGATCCCGACCTCTATGAAGCGGCCCTCGGCACCCTGAGCCTCAATGCCCTCCTTACCCTCAGCCCCACAGGCGACATTTTTGCTGTTCTAGACGAGGAGTGCCGCTCCGCCAATAGTGATATGTCCGAGTACCTGCAGGAACTCTGGATTCAACACCTGCTGGTCCGGGGTCAATTACCCCAAGCCGCCACTGCCTTAGAACAATTGGCCAAACAAGATTCGGAGGCTAGCTTACTGTTGGAAGGGTGGCTAGCCTGTCTGCGGGGAGACTACCAGCAAACCATTGCCATCGATACTCTGGCCCTCAAGCAACTGCGCAAAAAAACCGGCAAACGCAAAATTTACTTTGACACTATTGCTGGCATATTTCTGGTACTAGCGCTGATTCAGCAGGGAACCACGGCCAGTTTGCAAGAGGCGGAGGAATACGCCAAATTAATTAGTAATCCACGGAAAAACCACTGGCTAAATGTAACCTATACCTGCCTGGAAAAGGTTAGTCAGGTGCTCCAAGGCAACAGCCAAGCCAAGCAGTATCTCACCCATACCCCCGTCAGTAGCCTGGACAACGCCACCAGTTTTGAGACCTTAATTGACTGTCTTTGTCTCTACTGGGCTGATCTAGAAAATGCCCGCGATCGCCTGCCTGAGATCCTTAAGGATCTCTATAGGGCCGCTCGCGCCGCAGGTTACGACTGGTTTGCCCTGGAAGCCGCCGAGTTAATGGCCCAGCTGACTCCCGAGAGTACCTACGCCAGGCAAGTACCAGCCCTACGAGAGAGCACCGGTATTCAACCCCTGGTGGGTCTGGTCACCCCTAAGCAACCCTGGGAGCTATCCCTAACTGCCCTCATGGGTCTCAATAGCGGCGCTGCGGTTGAAAAAGCTCCCGCCTCCCTGGCCGATAGCCGCCTCGCCTGGTTTCTGACTATCTACCCGACTAGCGGCTGGCTATTACAGCCAAAGGAGCAAAAGCTAGGGGCGAAGGGATGCTGGAGCCGGGGCCGGGTCATTAGTCTGCGGCGACTGAAAGGCGAAGCCGCCAGCCTGGGCTATCTCACCCCCCAGGATTTACAAATTTGCGCCCATCTGGTGCCCGACCACTATGGCTACGACAACTACAGATTTCAAGAACGGGCCTTAATAGCCCTGGCAGGGCACCCTTTGGTGTTTTGGGAAGACTTCCCTAGCGTCCAGGTGGAGGTGGTGAAGGCCGATCCAACCCTGGTGGTCAGCCAGATCGGCAAAGATAAAATTGCCATTTCCTTAAACCCCGAGATGCAGGAGAACAAATCCCTGTCCTTGGTGAAGGAAACCCCCACCCGCCTCAAGGTAATCGAGTTCAGTACTAACCACCAGCGCATTGCCGAGTTACTGGGGTCTAAAAATGCTCTGGAGGTGCCCGTTGCCGCCAAGGACCAGGTATTAGCCGCGATTAATGCCGTGGCTGGACTGGTGACGGTGCATTCTGACATCGGGGGTGGGGTAGCCGATGCCGAAACCCTTGAGGCCCAGCCCCAACCCCACCTGCATCTACTACCTGCTGGTGAGGGGTTAAAGGTATCCCTGCTGACCCGCCCCTTTGGTAACGATGGTCCCTACTACCGACCCGGAAGTGGCGGCGAGATGGTAATTGCTGAAATTCAAGGTAAACGCTTCCAGACCCACCGCAATCTAAGCCAGGAGAAAAGCCTCGCTCAGGCCTTAGAAAAGTCCTGTGGGACCTTGCAGCGGTTGCAGGGTGATCAGGGGGAATGGCTGATTGACCAACCAGAGGACTGCCTGGAACTACTGTTAGAGCTTCAGGACCTGGGCGATCGGGTCGTGGTGGAGTGGCCTGAGGGCGAAAAGATGCGGATTGCTAATCGGGTTAGTCTGAACAACTTTAAAGTACAGATCCAGCGGCAGCAAGACTGGTTTCAAGCCAGTGGAGAATTGCAGATTAGCGATGATCAGGTCATGGATATGCAACATCTGCTGGAGCTCTTGGAAGCTACTCCGGGGCGCTTTGTAAAACTAGCCGATGGCCAGTTTCTAGCCCTTACCCAGGAATTTCGCAAGCGTCTGGAGGATTTACGGACCTTTTCCGAGCCCAGCGGTCAAGGGGTACGATTTCATCCCCTGGCCTCCATGGCCATGGAAGAGTGGATTGATGAGGTGGGCCAGATCAAAACCGATAAATATTGGAAAAACCATATTCAGCGTCTCAAGGAAGCTCAAAACCTGCAACCAAAGCTTCCTTCCACTCTGCAGGCAGAACTGCGAGACTACCAAAAAGAGGGCTTCTATTGGCTGGCTCGACTGGCCCATTGGGGTGTAGGGGCTTGCTTGGCAGATGACATGGGGCTGGGTAAAACCTTACAAGCTCTGGCGGTGATCCTCAGTCGTGCTCCCCAGGGTCCCACCCTGATAATTGCTCCCACCTCCGTGGGGATGAACTGGCTGGATGAGGCGGAACGGTTCGCCCCAACTCTGCGCCCGATCCAGTTGGGTAGTGGCGATCGCCAGCAAGTCCTGGACAATCTCCAACCCTTTGATCTACTGGTGTGCAGCTACGGCCTCTTGCAACAGGACAATGTGGCCAATAAGCTGGTCACCATCCAGTGGCAAACCATTGTTCTGGATGAGGCCCAGGCTATTAAAAACTCCGGCACCAAGCGTTCTAAGGCTGCCATGAAGCTGCAAGGAAACTTTAAGCTCATCACCACGGGTACCCCGATTGAAAACCATCTGGGGGAACTATGGAACCTGTTTCGCTTTATTAACCCAGGTCTCCTGGGTTCTCAGGAACAGTTCAGCCAAAAGTTTGCCAACCCCATTGAACGCCAGCAAGATAGTCAGGCCCGTAACCGCCTCAGGAAGCTGATTCAGCCTTTTATTTTGCGCCGTACCAAGAGCCAGGTGTTAGATGAACTACCAGCCCGTACGGAAATTACCCTCCAGGTGGAACTAAGTCTGGAGGAAACGGCCTTCTATGAGGCTCTGCGGCGTCAGGCCATCGCTAAATTAACTGAAACCAATGCTGAGGCGGGGGCCAAGCACCTGCAGGTTCTGGCAGAAATTATGCGGCTGCGGCGGGCCTGCTGTAACACCCGTTTGGTTAATCCGGAAGCTCCCCTGCCCAGTGCCAAACTAGAAGCCTTTGGGGAGATCCTTGAAGACCTGCTGGGTAACCAGCACAAGGCTTTGGTGTTTAGCCAGTTTGTTGATCATCTCACCATTTTGCGGGAATACCTGGAGGGGCAACAAATCACCTATCAGTACCTGGATGGTAGTACTCCCACTAAAGAACGGAAAAAGCGGGTAGATGCTTTTCAATCGGGCTCAGGAGATGTCTTTTTGATCAGCCTCAAGGCTGGTGGTACAGGTCTGAACCTCACAGCTGCTGACTACGTCATCCATATGGATCCCTGGTGGAATCCAGCGGTAGAAGACCAGGCTAGCGATCGTGCCCACCGCATGGGGCAGCAACGGCCGGTCACCATCTATCGTCTAGTGGCTAAAAACACCATTGAGGAAAAAATCGTTAATCTTCACCGACAAAAGCGCGATCTGGCCGACAGTTTGCTAGAGGGAGCTGACATCAGTGGTAAAGTATCCACCGAAGAATTGCTTAAACTAATCAGCGAGGGGAATAGCTAGCCCAGGACTTTAGATGCAGTTCTGACTGAGCCCGTCAGCGTTTCAGCCCCTGTTTTTTTGTCTGCTAAGCTCCACCCTTTAGCCCCCCAAATTATGCCCTCCGGGCCGCTGCGTGAGGTGGGAGTTGGGGAGGCTCGCTATGTACTTTATTTAAGTGGGATCCGCTATATAGGAAGCCAGAACCCATTTTAACCGATTGACCCTGTCCTAAGCGGACTATAGCGGATTTCACTCGGGTGAAGTGCGATATGATTACCCCCCTTGCCCCCCCTTATCAAGGGGGGGTACAGCGTGAAACCCTAACGGCCAGCCGCTGG
>JBMOHM010000093.1:0-7883 GCA_049317845.1 Nodosilinea sp.
GGTGACCTGACGGCTGAAGGTTGTCCAGTTTTGCCATTGCCATCCCAGGCAACTGTTCCCTGAAAAGTAGCGAGTGATCTATGAACGTTGAGTGGTTTAACCCGACATCCTCCCAGTCTTACCCTGCCCAGGAGGGTGGCCACAGTTCCCGGCGGCGGTTTTTGCGCCAGGGTGGTTTTTTTGTGGGTGGTATGGCTTTAGCCGGGGTGGCTGGTGCCTGTAGTTCCGGTACTAACACCACCTCTAACCCTATCCCCAAGCCTGAGACCGCTCCGATAGCGGCAGGTAGTAAGGCTTTACGCATTGGTTATCAAAAGTCATCGACGATTTTAAGCCTGCTGAAAAATAAAAAGCAGTTAGAGCAGCGGTTTGGCGATAACTCCGTCACCGTTAGCTGGAACGAGTTTGTGGCTGGCCCCCAAATGCTGGAGGCCCTTAACGTCGGCAGTATTGACATTGCCTACACCGGCGAAACCCCCCCGGTGTTTGCCCAGGCGGCGGGGGCTCCCCTAGTTTATTTTGCCTTTGAACCTAACGGGCCCCAGGCGGAGGCGATTTTGGTGCAGAAGGATTCGCCGATCAAAACCGTAGCCGACCTAAAGGGCAAAAAGGTGGCCCTGAATAAGGGCTCCAATGTCCATTACCTGCTGGTCAAGGCCCTGGAGGATGCTGGGCTGAAATACAGTGACATTGAGACCGCCTTTCTCCCCCCTGGGGATGCTCGACCGGCCTTTGAGCAAAAGGCAGTGGATGCCTGGGTGATCTGGGATCCTTTCCAGGCGGCGGCGGAGAAACAATTGGGGGCGCGAATATTGCGGGATGGCCAGGGTCTGGTGGCTAATCGAGGCTTTTACCTGACCACCCAGTCCTTTGTCGAGAGCCAGCCCGACACCCTCAAGGCCATTCTAGAAGAATTGACAACGGTGAGTAACTGGGCCAAGGACAATGCCCCCAATGTGGCCAAGTTTCTCTCCCTGGCCCTGGGAATTCCGGAGGAGGTGCTGGTCCTATCGGAAAGTCGTCGGGGCTATGGCACCCAACTACTCACAGAAGAGGTGGTGACCTATCAGCAGCAGGTGGCCGATGTGTTCTATGACCTGAAGCTGATCCCTAAGCAAATTAACGTTTCCACCGCTATCTGGAAGGCTTAGTCCTCCACTACAAGTTTGGCGCAGGGGCAACACCGAAATCTACGGAGTGAGCTCCTGACTCATCCCCTGCACCTTTTCTTCTAAATCCCGATCAAGCTCGACTTTGCCCATGACTCTCGATATCCACTGGTTTATTCCCACCCACGGTGATGGCCGCTACCTGGGCACCGCCTACGGAGGCCGGGCCGTCACCCCCGAGTATCTGCGCCAGTTGGCCGGAGCGATTGATCAGCTGGGCTACACCGGGGCTCTCCTGCCCACCGGCAAATCCTGCGAAGACGCCTGGATCACCGCCGCCTCTCTGATCGCCGTAACCCAGCGGATGAAATTTTTAGTGGCTATCCGACCCGGTATTAGCTCCCCAGGTATGGCCGCCCGCATGGCCGCCACCTTCGATCGCCTCTCCGGCGGTCGCCTATTGGTCAACGTGGTGACGGGGGGTGACACCGCTGAACTGGCGGGGGATGGGCTGCACCTGACCAAGGACCAGCGCTACCAACTCACCGATGAGTTCCTCACCGTATGGCGGCGGGTAATGGCAGGAGAAACGGTAGACCTGGAGGGGGATTACCTCAGGGTCAGTGGGGCTAAACTGCTGTTCCCGCCGGTGCAGAGCCCCCATCCCCCCCTCTACTTTGGTGGCTCATCCTCCCTGGCCAAACAGGTGGCTGCCCGCCAGGCGGATCTGTACCTGACCTGGGGTGAGCCCCCGGCCCAGGTGGCGGAAAAAATTGCCGAGGTCCGTCACCTGGCGGCCCAGCAGGGCCGTACCCTGCGGTTTGGGATTCGGCTCCATGGGATCGTGCGGGAAACCACCACCCAGGCCTGGGAGGCGGCCAATGATCTGCTCCGCCACCTGGATGATGCCACCCTGGCCGCGGCGCAACGGGCCCTCCATCAAGCCGACTCGGAGGGGCAGCAGCGCATGCTAGCCCTGCACGGGGGCCGCCGCGATCGCCTGGAGGTCAGCCCCAACCTCTGGGCGGGGGTGGGCCTGGTGCGCGGGGGCGCGGGTACAGCCCTGGTGGGTGACCCTGACACCGTGGCGGCCCGCATGCAGGAATACATCGACCTGGGCATCGATACCTTCATTTTCTCCGGCTATCCCCACCTGGAGGAAGCCTACCGGTTTGCCGAGTTGGTATTTCCAAAACTACCGCTGGAGAACCTGCCCAGGGCGGTGCCCAGCCGTTACCTCAGCCCCCTGGGGGAAATTATCGCCAACGAAAAAATACCTGCCAACGCCAGCTAACCATCACCCTGGCAGAGCCCCAGATTGTTTATAGAGTTCAGGATTTCCGCTATGTCCCATCCCTTGAGAGGGTTGCCCCCCATTGTTCAGTAAACAAGCACGTTCTAGCCACCTATGACCTCCCTCAAGTCCGGTTCTGCTCCACCCCGATCGCCCCGGTTGCCCCGCCTCTCTGGGGACGGTTGGATTTCCCTGGCCACGGTGGCCGGGGTGCTAGCCCTCTGGTGGCTGGCCAGCCATGGTGGGTGGGTTAGCGATCTGTTTCTGCCCAAACCAGAGCAGGTGCTGCGCACCTTCTGGGAGATTCTCACCCAGGGCTATAAGGGGGTCTCCCTGCTGTCGCACCTGCGCGATAGTCTCTACCGGCTGGCGATCGCTCTGGTGTTGGCGGTGATTACCGCCATTCCCCTGGGCATGGCCTGTGGATCCTACCGGCCCCTGCGGGCGGTGTTTGAACCCTTGATTGAGTTCTACCGCCCCCTGCCCCCCCTGGCCTACTACACCCTACTGGTGATCTGGCTGGGCATTGAGGATGCCTCCAAAATTGCCCTGCTATTTTTGGCGGCCTTTGCCCCCCTCTATATTGCCGCCGTAGCTGGGGTGCAGCGGGTACCCCGCGATCGCATCCTCGGTTCCCAATCCCTGGGGGCCGGTCGCTGGCAAATCTTTCGCCATGTCATCTTTCCCTCCGCCCTACCGGATTTATTCACCGGTTTGCGCACCGCCATTGGCTTTGCCTACACCACCCTGGTGGCGGCGGAGATGGTGGCGGCGGTGTCCGGCATTGGCTGGATGGTGTTAGATGCGAGCAAGTTTCTGCGCAGCGATGTGATCTTTGTCGGGGTGGTGATCATGGGGGGCATCGCCGTGGCCCTGGATGGCCTGCTGCGCTGGGTCATGGGGTCTCGCCTCACCTGGGTGGGGCGAGAGTAGGCCGGGGCTGGTTCGCCCCACCGTATTTGACTGTTAACTTAAGGATTGACGCTGATGTCTTTGATTAAACGACGCCATTTTGTCTATGGATTAGTCGGGCTGAGCTTGCCCATAGTGGCAGCCAGTTGCGGTACCTCAACGCCGACCTCCCAGGGGGGGGCTCCCAGCCCTGCCCCAGGGGCTACCTCGGCAGCGGCTCCCGCCACCCTGCGCATCGGCTACCAGGTGATTCCCAATGCTGAGTTACTGGCTAAGGCCCTGGGGCTGACGGAAAAAGCCTTCCCCAACACCAAGGTGGTGTACACCAGCTTTGATTCCGGTCGGGATGTGAACACCGCCTTCGCCGCCAATGGCCTTGATCTGGGGCTAGCCGGTTCGGTGCCCGTATCCGTCGGCATTTCCCGGGGCCTGCCCTACGAGGTTTATTTTATCCACGATGTGATTGGCGCCGCCGAAGCCCTGGCGGCTCGCAAACCAATCAGCAAGGTTAGTGATCTGGTGGGCAAAAAGGTGGCGGCCCCCTTTGGCTCCACCACCCACTTCAGTCTGCTGGCCCTGCTGAAGCTGGAAAATGTCGATGCCACCCGGGTTACCCTGCTGGATCTCCAACCCAAGGACCTGGTGGCCGCCTGGCAACGGGGCGACATTGATGCGGGCTATGTGTGGGAGCCCCACCTGACCAAGTTGACGGAAAACGGCGGTCAGGTGCTGGTCACCTCCGCCGATCTGGCGGAACGGGGGGTGTTAACCGCCGATGTGGGCCTGGTCAGTAAGGACTTTGCCCAGAAATATCCCGAGGCGCTGAAACAGTACGTGGCGGTTTTGGATGAGGCGGTGGCCTACTACCGTAAGGACCCGAAGGCGGCCTCAGAGGCCCTGGCCAAGGAACTTGGCCTTTCCCCCGAAGAGTCCCTGAAGGCGGCGGAGGGGATCATCTGGCTGACCTCCACTGAACAGGCCACCTCTAAATACCTGGGTAAACCCGGTCAACCCGGTGACTTTGCCAAGGTGCTAAAAAGTTCGGCGGACTTTATGGTGGGCCAAAAGGCGATCGAGAAGGCCGCCGATCTCCCCAGCTTTGAGCAGCACCTCCGCAATGATGTTTTGAAATCCTAGGAGCTCCGATGACCTCTCCATTCCAGACCTCTTCCCCTGGCTTAGGCCAAAACAGTTCGGCGGTGGGTGATGCCGTGGTCACCCTACGCCATGTTGATCTGCACTTTGGCCAGGGCCACCATAGGGTAGATGTGCTGCGCACCATCGATCTAGACCTGGCCCTGGGGGACTTTGTCTGCGTGTTGGGGTCATCGGGCTGTGGTAAAACCTCCCTGCTGCGGGTGATCGCTGGCTACCAGGCGCCTACGGAGGGGGTGGTCTATGTGGATGGTAAGGTGCACACCACTCCCAATGCCCAGGTGGGGGTGGTGTTTCAAAGGCCCAACCTGTTGCCCTGGCTTTCCATTGCTGACAATGTGGACTTTGGCCCCAAAATGCAGGGTGTGCCTCCGGAGGAACGCCAGCACCGGGTCGGTCATTACCTCGAGCTGGTGGGCCTGACGGAGGCCAGGCGACGCCTGCCCCACCAGCTGTCTGGGGGTATGCAACAACGGGCGGCGATCGCCCGTACCCTGGCCGCTAACCCCCGGGTGGTGCTCATGGATGAGCCCTTTGGGGCCCTCGACGCCCTCACCCGGGAAGCCATGCAGTTACACCTGCGCAATATCTGGCAGCAAACCCAGAAAACCATTTTCTTCATTACCCACGATGTGGAAGAAGCCCTAATTCTCGCCACCCGCATTGTGGTGATGCACGCCCGCCCAGGTCGGATTGTCGATCAGCTGGCCAATCCCTTCCGGGGATTTCTGGATCACCTCAGCCCCACGGAACTGCGCACCACCCCTGACTTTATCCGCCTGCGGCAGCAGTTAATCGCCAGTATCCATTCTTAGTTTTATTTCAGTTGCCCTTTTCTCCACTCCTACCCCTGTTTATCTATGACCCAGATTGTTGCCATTGCCGGTAGTCCCTCCCATCCCTCGCGGTCCTACGCCGTGCTGGAATCGGCCCGAGAGGTTTTAGCTAACCAGGGTATTCGCCTGGAGATTCTTCAGGTCCGGGACTTGCCCGCCGAAGCCCTGGCCTACGGCCAGTTTAATCACCCCGCCATTGTCACCGCCGCCGCCCAGGTGACGGCGGCCTCAGCGGTGATCATCTCCACCCCTATCTACAAGGCGGCCTACACCGGTCTGCTCAAGACCTTCCTCGACCTGCTGCCCCAAAAGGCCCTGGTGAATAAGCCAATTTTACCCATCGCCACCGGGGGGACCCTGGCCCACCTGCTGGCGATCGACTACGCCCTCAACCCCGTGTTGGGGGTGCTGGGGGCCACCCAAATTCGACCGGGGCTCTACCTGGTGGATAGCCAATTCCAACGACGGGCCGATCAGGGGGTCGAGTTTCTTGACCCCGATCTGGAGGACCGTTTTGCCACCGCCCTGGCGGGCCTGGTGGCCGCCCTTCCCCTAACCCTTCCTGGTTCCTGATCCTTAACCCAGTTTCCCGATGACCTCTCCCTTGTCTATCCCTAGGCCGCGGCTGCGACTGCCCTGGGAGCGCCTGATTCCCTGGTTGGTGCCCCTCACCCTACTCATTTTTTGGCAACTCCTGGCCCAGGGGGGTTGGCTGAATAGCCGGGTCCTGCCAGCCCCCACCGATGTACTGAGAGCCGCCCTCCGACTGACGGTCAGTGGTGAACTACTGCGGCACCTGGGCATTAGCACCTGGCGGGCGGCGGTGGGCTTTTTGATCGGCGGTGGCTTGGGGCTTTTCTTTGGGGTGTTGAATGGGGTATTTCGACCGGCGGAGCTGCTGGCGGATAGTTCCATTCAAATGATCCGCAACATTCCCCACCTGGCCATGATTCCCCTGGTGATTCTTTGGTTTGGCATTGGCGATCAGGCCCGGATTTTTCTGGTGGCTCTGGGGGTGCTGTTTCCTATTTATGTGAATACCTTCTACGGGATTCGGGCCATCGATCCTGGCCTGATTGAGATGGGTCAGGTTTACGGCCTCAGCCCCCGCCAGCTCTTCTTCCAAATCATTTTGCCCGGTTCCCTGCCCAGCGTTCTGGTGGGTCTGCGCTACGCCCTGGGGATTATGTGGCTCACTCTAATCGTGGCGGAAACCATTGCCGCCGGTTCCGGCATTGGCTACATGGCCATGAATGCTCGGGAGTTCATGCAAACCGATGTGGTGGTGCTGGCCATTTTACTCTACGCCCTGCTGGGTAAACTGGCGGACTCCGCCGTTCGCTGGCTGGAAGGTCTCTGGATCGCCTGGCACCCCAGTCAAAATCTTTCCTAACCCTTACCCACTCCTGCACCATGAGCCCCACCAAAACCTCTCCCGCCCCAGTTGCCGCCGCCGGCAGCCATATTCACATTCATAACCTGAGTAAGGTGTTTGATCAGAGGCCGGTGCTGCAGAATCTCAATCTGGAAATCGGCCCAGGGGAATTTGTGGCGGTGGTGGGTAAAAGCGGCTGCGGCAAGAGTACCCTACTGCGCCTGCTGGCTGGGCTGGAAACCCCCTGCCAGGGGGATATTCGTTTAAATGGCTACCCCCTGCGGGGAATTAACAGCCTGGCCCGGGTGATGTTTCAAGACCCGCGCTTGCTGCCCTGGCGCAATGTTTTACAGAATGTGGCCCTGGGCCTGGATTCGGCGGGGCGATCGCGCAGCCACTGGGCCCTCCAGCGGGTCGGCCTAGACCATCGAGCTCGGGACTGGCCCACCATTCTCTCCGGTGGCCAAAAGCAGCGGGTGGCCCTGGCCCGCGCCCTGGTCACCCAGCCTCGCCTGCTGCTGTTGGATGAGCCCCTGGGGGCGCTGGATGCCCTCACCCGCCTGGAGATGCAACGGTTAATTGAGCAACTCTGGCAAGAACAGCGGTTTACCAGCCTGCTGGTCACCCACGATGTGGAGGAGGCAGTTACCCTCGCCGATCGGGTCCTGGTGATTCGTCAGGGCGCCATCGACCTGGATATTCCCATCAACCTGCCCCGCCCCCGGGATCTGATTCAAACGGAATTAGCAGTGCTCAAGCAACGAATTCTGCAACGGATTCTCAGCCGGTAGGGCAGTCGAGTTAGGTCATCCTCTCTATATATTTCTCAGGTATAGCCCTATGCAACAGTCAAATCTGGTCGGTCCTGCCTCCCGATCCGCCAACCATAGTCGCAATCTCTTTTGGGTAACCTTGCTCAGTCTGGTGGTATTGACTGGCATAGTTGGTTTCATGATTATTCCAGTCGCTAATTTTACCGCAGCCTTTGTGGAATCGGTTGTCACCCCAGGTCAATAAAGGCCTTTGAAATTTAGCCCTAGCCAGGTTTAGCGGGTCAGAGGTGAGCCAGAACCCTTACCTAGTCTTAGCTTTTCCATGACTGGAAGCCTCAGATAATCCGGTCAGCGATCAGCCATCCCTAACCTAACGCGGTGCTGAAGTTAAGCCTTGGCAGAAATCCCAGGTATAATCCATCAGTTCTC
>JBMOHM010000094.1:0-7807 GCA_049317845.1 Nodosilinea sp.
GACCTCTTTGTAGGCAATTCTCAAGCACTCTTTCCACAGCCTGAGTAGTTACCTGGGAGGAGTATTAAGTGGATTGGTTTTGATAACTCCAATTTTGAACCGAATTGACAGGGCCATAGTTGATTTTCGTTGGTTGTCAAACTTTGCTCACCGTACTTTTTCTGTAAATTCAATTCAAGATTTATTAATAAGACTATTCGACTCGTTCTCCTCAACTCTTCCCCTAACTATAATTTCATTTTTAGTTTTTGTCTTGTTTTGTCGACGCAACCAATTGTTAGCCCTGGCCACCTTATTTGCTTTCTCTTTAGCTTTAAGTTCTGGCATGTATTTTATTCGAGCCCTTTACCTATTGCCCTACTTAATTCTTTGGATCGGTGAAATCTTTCGAGTTGATTTCGGCAGGAATAAAGTTGTTGGTTCAAGACTTAAAAGCATTATTTTGATTGCTCTTCTTTGTTATTCCCTTAGCTTAAGCTTAGTAGTCAAGCCAGTCTTAGGGATGACCCATCAGGAAGTTAAAAACCCAGAGATTCTAGTCAGTCCTGCAAAGCTGCACATCGGTGAAGGAAGCTTTAAAGTTTGGGATTCGAGTTGGAACTTCTACGAAGTAGGTCGCTTATTAAATTGGAACATGGTTAACTTTTCCTGGGAGGTGGAAAGCGACTCCGTGATTAATCAGTTCCTTAACAAGGTTTCACCAGATTATATAATAATTAATTCTATCTCGATTGCCAATGAAGAGCGGTTAGGAAAGGTTATGGCCTCTGAGAACTACGAGAAAACGGCTCAGTTTGATTTTCCGAAGAATGCCCAGCAAGCTGGTTTGTTGGGTAAGTTGACTGCGCCCTATTCATCAAATCCTCAGTATGGCCATTATAGATCCTATAGTTTGTATTCTCGTCAGTAACCCGGTTAAGATAACTCTTCAGCCTTGTGGATTCTATGCTTTATCCTTGCGATCTGCCTAACCCCCTTTTCTATCTATCCTGTCGCTCTACCCATTCACAAGATATCCGGCTCTTGTCATGAAGACCTTGTCTCTACTGGTTAACCCTGCCGCCGACCGACATGATCGGCGGCTCTGGCTTTTCTGGGGCTTGGCGCTGACCATAGTATTGATAGTTCATTGCCTGACCCTCTCCATTTCACCCACCATTTGGCAAGATGAGGTTCAGATTCTCGACTACGGTCGGTCAATCCTGAACCCTCATACTGACTGGTCCATTAACTGGAATTTTGAACTTGAGCGGCCTGTCTTCGCTCCAGCTTACTTAGCTAATGTGCTGCAGGAGATAGCCCTGAGGCTAACCCGATTTTCCGTTATCGGTCCCCGTATCGTCACTCTGGTGGGGGCCATGGTGGCCGCCACCGTTACCCTGGGATGGTTGTTGGCTCGGCAGGTTAGGCCCAAGGTCGCCTGGCTGATCAGCTTGATTTTCTTGTTGGATCCTATTTTCGTTCAGAGTTATCGGGGGGGGCGAGTCGATTGTTAGGTATTTGCGACCTGTTTGGGGGCCTGTTGGCTACTGAGAGTAACTCAGGTAAAAGGCGCTCAGCATCAATCTTCCTATTGGCTAGTTGCCGTGGTCGGCAGCTTAGCTGCAGTCGCGATTTTTATCTGGCCTTCGGCCGTGTTTCTGTATCCTTTGGTTTTGTTTGAGTTGGCGTCTCTGCTACACCAACAACGAGAACCCGGCAAAGGACGGCTAACGCAGCTAACGGCTTTCTTCACAGGCGGAATTTTGACCGGAATCGTTTTATTGTTCCCCATTTGGCAACAACTTGGTGCGGCTCTGAGCGATACCTATGCATTATCAACTACATCCGGCGGTGTGAGCGCTTCTGGAGAATCGATTAGCACCTATTTCCAAACAGTGCTCAGCACCCGATTGGTTGACCTGGGCTCCAGCTTCAAGATGAGTCCTTTTCTGCCTTTGGCCGCCATAGTCAGTCTATTTTATCGTCGACAACCCGGGTTACTATTCATTACACTTTTTGCAACGACCCTGGTTCTCAATACCAATGTCTACATCTATCGGGTGATTTATCTATTGCCCTACTGCGTGGTCCTGGTGAGCACCTTGTATCAAGCAGAGAGCAGACAGCTAAAAACCTTTCCCAAGGCACGTTGGCTCAAAAGCTGCTTACTAATGCTTTTGCTGGGTTGGTCGTTCAGCCTGTCGATGCTGGTCAGACCCGTCATCGCACTCGGTCAAGACGCAGATCGCGATCCGAGAATCTTAACAGATGTTGCGGCCTCTGCCATCGGGTCAGGAGAACATATAGTTTTCCTGTTGGGTCCCGTAGAGTTTTATCATGCGGGACGGACCTTGCAATGGAAGATGTTTTGGCAATACCTCAATAGTCCTACTTCTTATTTGGACATGCTGGACGATCCTGCTTATAAACAAACTTTTAGCCGATTAGACTATTTGATTTTGCCTCAGGGCGCGATGACGCCCCAGCTTCAGCAGGTAATGGATAATGTCGGCCTAGGTGATCACTTTACACTTCTGACATCAAGTCCAGACCTGGTTAAAGGGCAGAAGAGCCGCTTTAGGCCCCCGCAGCCCTATGGACCCTACGTTGTGTTCCGGCGCTCTGCCTAATCCGATTCCCTTTAGCGCCCTCCTGGCTCCCTCCCCATGATCGAGACCCAACCCCGCTGGAGCGTCGCCCTCCTGGGGGCCCGCATGCACTACGCCGTGCCGCGCCTGCTGCACCAGGCCGGTCTGCTGGAGCGCTTTTACACCGACTTCTGTGCCACCAAAGGCTGGCCTGGCCTGCTGCAGGTTGTTCCCCAGCCCCTCCGCCCTCAGGGGCTACAGCGGTTGCTGGGGCGAGTCCCTGAGGGCATTCCCCCAGAACGTATTATTGCCTTTAATCAGCTGGGCTGGGCCTACGCCCAACGGCTACGGCGGGCCCATAGCACTGCCGACCTAACCGCCGCCTTTCTCTGGTCGGGCCAGGCCTTTTGCCAATTAGTGCTAGATCAGGGCCTACCAGACTCCGGCATCTACACCTTTAACAGCGCCGGGCTAGAAATCTTAGAAACCGCCCGCCAGCGGGGGCAACCCACGGTGATGGAGCAAACCATTGCCCCCCGTGCCCTCGAGCAACGGTTATTACTGGAGGAACAGCAGGCCTTTCCCGACTGGCAGGCCCCCCTCGGGGCAGACCCCAGTTTGCCAGAGTACATCCAGCGGGAGCAGCGGGAGTGGCAAACCGCCGACCTGATTGTCTGTGGTTCGGCGTTTGTTCGCGATGGCATCGCCGCCTGTGGTGGACCCGTGGATCGCTGTCGGGTGATTCCCTATGGGGTTGATCGGCCGGTTGCCCCAATTTACCGCCCACCCCATGGCGGCCCCCTGCGGGTGTTGACCGTGGGCAGCGTCGGCCTGCGCAAAGGGTCGCCCTACCTGCTGGCGGCGGCCCGCCAACTGCGGGGTAAAGCCCAGTTTCGCCTGGTGGGCCCCGTCCAGGGCGTCACCGCAACGGCCCAGGCGGAGCTAGCCGATGCCCTCGACCTGGTGGGCCCCGTGCCCCGCCATCAGATCGCCCAGCACTACGCCTGGGCCGATGTGTTCTTATTGCCCTCCCTCTGCGAAGGCTCCGCCACGGTGACCTACGAAGCCCTGGCCACCGGCCTGCCGGTGATCTGCACCGCCAACGCCGGTAGCGTTGTCCGCCATGGCCAGGAGGGGTTTTTGGTGCCAATCCGCCAGGTGGGGGCGATCGTGGCGGCCCTAGAGACCCTGGCCACCGACCCAGATCTACTGCTCCACCTGGGGCAGGGGGCCCGACAGCGGGCCATGGAGTTTACCCTAAAAACCTATCGCCAGCATTTAGTGCGGTTGTTAGTCAGTGCTGACTGGCAACCGCATACCCCTGGGTAAACGGTATAGCTATGGCCATTTGTCTCAACATACCCGGTCAAGCTCGAAGGCATAGTCGCCCCCCATGGCATGGTCATCCCGTCCTCACTGGAGTGGCCACTACCCTGGCAAATAGCCGATATTAAGAGAGGAAGTAGGTAAAAAAACTCCTATGGTTGAAAACCTTCGTTTATATTTCATAGCCCTTTGTTTTGCCCAGATCCTCTGGAGCCTGATCAAGGTGGAGCGAGTCTACCAATACCCTTGCTTTATGGCCGCCATTTTTATTAGCTTTATCCTGCCCCAGATCAACCCCCTTCTTAAGGTCCTTCTCCCCTCCTTAGATGAAGGAGCCTATATTCGAGTGTTGGTAATGGCCTGTCTCTGTGTGGCCATGGGCTGGGTTGGTTATAGGGTCAAACCTCGACTCCAATGGCTACAGCGCCTCCAGATTCCCCTGGATGATCAAAAACTATTTCACGTTGCCATTTTATTTACCATAATCGGCTACCTATGTGCAGCCCTAACCGCTGCCTATTTTGCAACCTGGAGCGGGGGTGGTCAACTCTCAGGGGCCGGTACGATCTATATTTTCTTCGGTCAGCTGATCTACCTTGCCTTCCCCATCTTCCTGATGCAATTGCTCTCGCGGCCTACCCGGCTCATCCTCTCGCCGTCCACCCTGCTCCCCTTAGTGGGAACCGTTGTGAGCGTTTTTCCCATTGTTCAAACCGTTTTAGCCGGGCGGCGACAGCCTACCGTGACGTTTATGGTGATTGTGGGCCTATCCTTTTTTCTACAGCGTCGCCTATTGCCGCCCCGCTGGGCCGTAATTGCCCTGATAGCGATGGGTGGTTATCTGATTCCCTTGATTGCCCAGCTCAGGGCTGAGTTCTGGCAATTGCTATTTAGTGGTGACTGGCAAGCCCTACAGACCGCCGTTGAGATCAGCACTACCAAGTTACAGGAAGGAGAGAACCTCGACCTGCGCAATGCGGCAGTGCTAATGGACTCCGTTAGCAGAACCGGAGAATTTGGCTGGGGTACCAGCTTCTGGGATGCGGTTGTGTTTCAGTTTGTTCCTGGCCAGTTGGTAGGCCTTGACTTTAAACGATCCCTCCAATTTAATTGGGTACCCATTCAGCAAATCTACCAAAACTACGGCTATTCCAGCTATGTGGGTTCAGTGATTACAGGCATTGGCGATGCCTTTACAGAGTATTGGTATTTTGGCTGCCTGATCTTTGCTCTGCTAGGCTATCTATTTAAGCACCTGTGGATCTCTAGCGTGTATTTTGGCAGCAGGGTGGCCGCTCTGTTGATGATTAGTCTGATAAGTCCAGCCATGGTGTCTGTCAGCCATGGTATCGGGCGGTTTTGCCAGGAGGCGGTGTTTAACATCGGTGCGGTCTGGTTAATTGTTGCCTACGCCCGGGTTAGACATAGCATACCCACCCCAATTCCCGATCCATCGACGCCTACCCTGTGAAATTTATCCTACTTTTTAACAACTTCGGACCCTACCATATCGCCCGCATCACAGCAGCTTATGATCACCTTTATACCCAAGGGATAGAGGTCATAGGTATTGAGGTGACCCGATCAAGCAAGCAGTATAAGTGGAAGGCTGAAATTGACGGTTTACCCTTTCCTATTTATACTGTTTCCTCATACCCTAGCCTTTCAGCTATGGGTATGGGCCCGTTCCGGTCCCTCAGTAGACTTTTGCATAGTCTTGACCCTGATGTGTTGGGCATTGCTGGATACTCCAGCCCATCCATGTTGTTTGCCCTAGCCTGGGGTCGGCGCTTTGGTAAAAAAATTATTCTCTTTTCTGAAAGTACTGAGGCAGACTGCGTTAGGTTCCCATGGAAAGAGCGCCTAAAAAGCTACCTGGTGAAGCAGTACGGCAGTGCCCTGGTGGGTGGAAAACCCCAAAAACGTTACATGGTGAAATTAGGTATGCCCGAGGAAGCTATCTTCTTCGGCTATAACGTCGTTGGCAATGACACCTTCCATCCCGGCAAGATCCGCCAGCTACCCCGACCCCTAGCCCCTCCCTACTTCCTCACCATTAATCGATTTATCCCCAAGAAAAACCTACCCTTTCTCATCGATGCCTATGCCGCCTACCGCCACATAGCCGGTCATGGTGCTTGGCACCTGGTGCTCTGTGGTGATGGTCCCCTAGGTTTGCAACTAGAACAGCAGATCAACACCCTGGGGTTGGGCGCTGTCATTCACTTGCCTGGCTTTCTCCAACAAGAAGACCTATTACCCTACTTCGCCCACGCCAGTTGTTTTATTCACGCCAGCACCCACGAGCCCTGGGGCCTCGTCGTCAACGAGGCTATGGCAGCCGGGTTACCAGTTCTGGTGTCTAATCGCTGCGGTTGTTTTGAAGATTTGGTTATAGAGGGTCTCAACGGGTTTGGCTTTGATCCAGAGAATCAACACCAACTTGTTAACCTCATGGTACAAGCGAGTTCAAGACAGGTCGATTTAACCGCCATGGGACAGGCCTCCCTTGTCCATATCCAAAACTATGATCCCGCCTACTTTGCCCAAGGGCTTAAGCAGGCCATTGATTACGTCACCTCTTGATTGTTCATGCGCTTAGCTCTTATTTTTGCTAATTACGGCCCATACCACCTAGCCCGACTACGGTCCACCCAGGCGGCCCTCCGCCCCCCTGGATGGGAGGTTATCGGTATTGAACTGGCCCGTGATCAGATCGAATACCCGTGGCAAGCTCATACCTCTCAACGGCCTTTTCAACTCATCACCCTCTTTTCTGATCAAACCTACGAGCAGATTCCATGGGCTGCGTTAATCTGGCGTATGTTCAGAACCCTATCTCAAATCAACCCCGACATCCTAGCCATTGCCGGCTATAGTGAACCGGGCATGCTCGCCGCCCTGCTATGGGCCAGGTGCCATGGCAAAAAAACGATTTTGATGTCAGAGTCAAAGGCCGATGACGCGGCCCGCAGGGGTTGGCAGGAGCGGATCAAGCAATGGCTGATTAGTCATTACGATGGCGCCCTGGTGGGGGGCAGCCCCCATAAACGATATCTGCAAGACCTGGGTATGCCTGGCGCAACCATTCGCATGGGCTACGACGTGGTTGACAATCAGGCGTTTGCCAACGATCGCACCACAGCCCTACCTGCGCCGATTAAAGCCCCCTACTTTCTGGTGATTTGTCGGTTTGTGCCGAAGAAAAACCTGCCCTTTATCCTTCAGGCCTATGCCGACTATTGCACCCGTGTTGGCTCTAAAGCCTGGCATTTAGTCCTCTGCGGAGATGGCGAGCTCCGTCCTCAAATTATCGCCCAAATTACCCACCTGGGCTTAGAGGCCCAGGTTCACCTACCCGGTTTTTTACAGCAAGATCAATTACTACCCTATTTTGGCCATGCCCAATGTTTTATCCTGGCTAGTAGCCAAGAGCAATGGGGCCTGGTCGTCAACGAAGCCATGGCGGCCAGCTTGCCCGTATTAGTCTCCAACCGCTGTGGCTGCTTTGAAGACTTGGTCATAGAAGGTGTCAACGGCTTTGGCTTTGATCCCGATATCTCCCTAGAGTTAACCCAGCTGATGGTTCAGGTCACCCAGGCAGATTACGACCTCCTAAATATAGGGAAAATTGCCAGCGATCATATTAACCGCCACTTTCCCCTTAGTGGTTTCGGCCAGGGCATGGCGCAGGTTATTGAATCCATTATAAAAGAATAATTTTTCTGATTAGGCGATATAATATAAATCCAATAAAAGTGGCTATGGCTGAGGTCACCGGCAAGGGTGATTCCAGATCAATTTTTATCAACTCTTTTTATCCACTCAACCTGTCTGCAAAGTCATACCTAAATGCTACAGTCATCCTTTAAACCCAGATGAAGTTTATAAAGAGACCTAAAGAGCAAGAC
>JBMOHM010000095.1:0-7793 GCA_049317845.1 Nodosilinea sp.
CTCACCCCCCACCTGCCCCAGATCGACGTGATCGTGCACCTGGCGGCCCGGGTGCACCAAATGCGCGACACCGCCCCCGACCCCCTGGCCGCCTTCCGCGCCGTCAACACCACCGCCACCGCCCAGCTCGCCCAGGCCGCCGCCCGGGCTGGTGTCAAACGCTTCATCTACCTCAGCTCCATCAAGGTCAACGGCGAACATACCCGCCCCGGCCAGCCCTTCACCGCCCAGGATACCCCCCACCCCCAGGACCCCTACGCCATCTCCAAAGCCGAAGCCGAAATCCAGCTCCGCCAGATCGCCCAGGAGACCGGCCTGGAAGTGGTGATTATCCGCCCCCCCCTGATCTACGGCCCCGGGGTCAAAGCCAACTTCTGCAGCCTCATGACCTGGGTCGATCGCGGCCTCCCCCTACCCCTCGGCGCCATCCCCAACCGCCGCAGCCTGGTCGCCCTCCCCAACCTGGTGGATTTAATGATCACCTGCCTTACCCACCCCGCCGCCGCCCAGCAAACCTTTTTAGTCAGCGACAACCACGACCTCTCCACCACCGACCTGCTCAAAACCATGGCCAGAGCCCTGGGTAAACCCAGCCTGCTGATTCCCATGCCCAGCCCCTGGCTGCAGGCCCTGGCCACCTTGGTGGGCAAACCCAACCTCGCCCAACGCCTCTGCAGCTCCCTCCAGGTCGACATCCGCCCCACCCAACACCGCCTCGGCTGGACTCCTCCCGTCAGTATCAGCGATGCCATGGCCATCACCGTCCAAGACTTTCAACGACAGAAAAACCGCCCCTAGGGCAGCCCCCAATTCAACCCATAGCCTCCTCCTCAGAAATCAGCAACCCCACTCCCTACTCCCCCCTTACCTCCGTGATCTACCTCCACAAAATCCTACCGGTGTTCCTGCTCCCCACCGGATTGATTTTGGGCTTGTTGCTGTTGGGGTTGATCAGCCGCCGTCGATCGCCGATCTGGGCCGCTCTCCTTCTCTTCTGGCTGTGCAGCACCCCCCTGCTCAGCGATCGCCTGATGGCCGCCGTCGAACACCATAGCTACCGCCTTGACCCCGCCACCTTGCCCAAGGCCGACGCCATCGTCGTCCTTAGTGGCATGCTCAAAACCGTGCCCGGCCCCCAGGCCACCGCCGTCAGCGAATGGGGCGAGGCTAGCGATCGCTTCTGGGGCGGCCTCGACCTCTACCGCGCCGACAAAGCCCCGCGCCTGATCTTCACCGGCGGCTGGCTACCCTGGCAAACCCAGGGCCTGCCGGAAGGGGAGCAACTACGAGCGATCGCCCAGGCCCAGGGCATCCCCCCCAGCGCCATCACCGTCACCGACAAAGTCAACAACACCGCCGCCGAAGCCCAAGCCGTCACCACCCTCCTGCCCCCCAACCCCACCCTTCTGCTGGTCACCTCCGCCTTCCACATGCCCCGGGCCCAACACCTGTTCCAGCAAACCGGCGCCACCGTCATCCCCTATCCCGTCGACTTCCAAACCGGTCCATCCCAACCCTTCAACCCCCTCACCCTCCTCCCCAGCGCTGGTGCCTTCCAACTCACCGAAATGGCCTGGCGAGAGCTGATCGGTCGGGCCTACTACGGAGTTTAGGGCGCAGGGCGCAAAAAAGAAAAAAGAAGTACGCTTAGACTACTCCCCACGCTCCCTTCCATGGCCACCCCCCAACCCACCTACGACGATATCCTCCGCCTCTTCCAGGAAACCGATCGCCGACTTAAAGACACCGAACGACTCCTCAAGGAACAATCTCAAGTCGCTGATCTGCGTATGCAAGAAGCTGATCGCCGTATGGTGGAAACTGATCGTCCTATGGAGGAAGCCGATCTCCGGTTCAAGGAAACTCAACAACTCCTCAAGCAGCAATCCGAGGAAACCGATCGCCAAATCCAGCAGGTCAGTCGCCAAATTGGTAAACTGGGCAATCGCCTGGGGGAATTTGTCGAATGGCAAGTGCGTCCCGCCGCGATTCGGCTATTGCAAGAGCGGAACATCGAGGTCCATGAACTGGCCTCAGAGGTCTCCGTTCAGCGCGACGGCGAAGGCCTGGAAATCGACCTGCTGGCCATCAACACGACCCAGGCCGTACTCATAGAAGTCAAAAGCAAACTCAGCCAAACCGACGTCGACGAGCATTTAGAGCGCCTGGCCAAATTCAAACGGCTCATGCCCCGCTACCAAGACGTTAGTGCCCTAGGCGCCGTCGCCGCCATGGTCATTCCCACCGATGTCGCCCGCTACGCCTACCGCCAGGGCCTCTTCGTCATGGCCCAATCCGGCGACAACCTGGTGTTCCTAAACGACCCCGCCTTCATCCCTAAAGCGTGGTAGGAGGGAATAGGTCCCCCAGTACAATTAATTTCCATCACCCCATCACTCCCCCCTTCCCACCCCATGCCCCTCCTCTTCCCCCTCACCGCCCTCACCAGCGCCTGGCTGGTTAACCTAATCCGTCATCGGCTGCGGGCCCAGTTGATGGATATGCCTAACCACCGCAGTGCCCACACCATCCCCACCCCCCGGGGAGGTGGTTTGGGGTTTTTGCTGGCTTTTTTGCTAGGGTTGCCCCTGTTGCTCTGGCTCAGCCCCGACCTCAGTCCCCGGCTGGTGTGGCAGGTTTTGTCGGTGCTGGCGCCCCTGGCCCTGGTGGGCTTTTTGGACGATCGCCAGTCCCTGCCCGCCCCCACCCGCTATGGGGTTCAATTGCTCAGCGCTGGCCTGGCGGTGCTGTGGTTTGGCCCCTTTCCCCAACCCTGGCTGGGCCCCCTCGGCCTGGTGGGCCAGGCGATCGCCATACTGCTGACGGCGATCGGCTTCACCGCCCTGGTCAACCTCACCAACTTCATGGATGGCCTGGACGGCTTTGTCGGCAGCATCAGCGCCCTCCAACTTACCCTCCTGGGCCTGCTGCTCAACCAATCCCTCTGGCTCCTGCTGGCCGCCGCCCTGCTCGGCTTCCTGCGCTGGAACTGGGCCCCCGCCAAAATCTTCATGGGGGACGTCGGCAGCACCACCCTGGGCGGCGCCGTAGCGATCGCCCTGATGCAGGCCCCCAGCCAATCCTGGGCCCTACTCACCCTTACCCTACCGATCACCGCCGACGCCATCTATACCCTCAGCCGCCGCCTGATCCAAGGGGAAAATATCTTCACCCCCCACCGCACCCACCTCTACCAACGCCTCCACCAAAACAACTGGACCGCCCCCACCATTACCCTCACCTACCTCACCTACACCCTGGTCATCGCCCTCCTCCTCCAAGGTGGGGCAGCAGGGCCCTGGGTCGGGCTAGCCCTCACCGTGGGATTAGTTGCGGTCACCGAGACCTACTTGCAACGGCAGGGGCGCAGGGCCCTCCGGTAGGGGATGCTAGCCGCTGTCATCGTTCTTCTTTGTCAAACCCTACGCCCCGTCGATAGTTTTTGCCAGCCACCTGGCGCCCCGCACCTGTCGCCCCCATCACTCCCCCCATCGCCCCGGGTTCCCCAACCCGGGGTACTTTGTGCTGCCAAAAAATCGGCTCCCAGCCCAGCCTATCCCCGTCACTCGGTTAATCAGATAAAATGGACCCAGGACAAAAGAGGGCTCAGAGCAACGGGAACAAGGCCCTCCCGTAGGGGATTCTAGCCGCCGCCATCGTTCTTCCTTTTCACCCTTTCCGTCCCGTCGATAGTTTTTGCCAGCCACCTTGCGCCTGTCGCCTTTCTTACCTTGCGCCTGTAGCCTTTCTTACCTTGCGCCTGTCGCCCCCTCCCCTCCCAACTCCCCCCTTCCATGGCTACTCCCCAACCCACCTACGACGACATCCTCCGCCTCTTCCAAGAGACCACCCTTCAGTTCAAAGAAACTGACCGACGGATGCAGGAAACCGATCGCAAAATCCAGGAAGTTATCGAGGAAAACCGTCGCATCAACCGACAGGTGAGCAAGCAAATCAGCGAGCTCGGCGGTGCCTGGGGGCGATTTGTCGAAGACCTAGTGGCCCCCGCCTGCGAACGCCTCTTTTTAGAACGGGGCATTCCCGTCAATCAGGTCAGCCAGCGCAACAAACGCCACCACGCCGGCGACACCCTGGAAATCGATGTGCTGGTAGTCAACCGGGGCCACGTCCTAGCCGTCGAAGTCAAAAGCAGCCTCAGCGTCAACGACGTCAAGGACTTCATCACCGACCTGGAACGCTTCACCACCTTCTTCCCCGAATACGCCGGCATGCAACTCTACGGCGCCGTCGCCGGTATCGGCATCGAATCCGGAGCCGATCGCTACGCCTACCGCCAGGGGCTATTTGTCATGACCCAATCCGGCGACAGCGTTACCCTCCTCAACGACGAGCACTTTCAGCCAAAAGCGTGGTAGGAGGAAGGGAGGGCTCGCCGTGTACTTCATTCAGGTGAAATCCGCTATACAAGCAAGACCGACATGTACAAGCAGCCCTTTACCAGAAACGCCCCATCGCCCGGTCAGTCGCAAGCTGGTGATTTCTCCCATGGTGGATGAGCGGGCCCGACCAGTGGCTCAGGCCCCTGGATTAACCTCCCCCTTGATCTAAACTGGCCACTTCAACCAACAACAAGGTAAGCAGCCTATCCATCAAGGACTCGATATTTCCAAAACGGACCGATCTACGCCTTAGGAAGAATAGAGGCTATAATAAAGACCCTATATGAACATGAAGTTTCCGAAAAGAATTCAATGTTACCCATGGACATTACTTTCCAAATAATGTTGAGTAAATATTAAATATAGTCATAGTCCCCTTTGGAAGGAGCCAAGGTGAGTTAAAACCCTTAAACCCTGATTCAGCCTTTGCTTCGGCCAATTCACGTTTTCAGGTTCTAGCCTGATTTGTATTTACACTACAGGCAAACAATTAGCTCTAATGATAAAACACAAATCTCGTCTTCATAGAGTTATTATTATTCAATTAATCGATTTATTCTGCTTTATAGTATCTTTAGGGTTTAGTCTTCTTCTAGAGTCTAAATATCTTGATAGTTTCAGTCCTTTCCTTGATAAAGAGTTGCCCCTACTTGGTTTAGTCATATTCGTTCAATATGTCGCACTGCACAGTCAAGGATTTTATGCTCCTGTTCTGAGATACTCTAGTATCCAAATATTTAAACTGGGCTTTAGGGGAATCTGGCTCGGCACCTTAGCGCTGTTTCTCCTGAATATTTTTATCTCAGCGAAATGGCCAATCTACTTATTATTAGTTAACGCCTTTATCGTAGTACAGCTAATTTTTATTTGGCGTTTGCTGGCTCGACGATTGATTATTTCCAGTATGCGCGATAGGGATCGTAAAGCCCATCCCCAAAGATTGGTGAAGCGCATTTTAATTTATGGAGCTGGATCTGCGGGTTCACAGTTGCTCCATAGTTTGATGAATCATCCCATGTATGAGGTTGTTGCCCTCATCGATGACTCTAAAAGAACCCAAGGGTTAACCATTGAGGGCTATAGAATCTATCCCTTTGATCAAGTGACCATTCTCTGGGGGCAGCAGGCCTTTGACCTGGTTGTTCTGGCCATGCCTTCAGTCCCTCAGAATACGAAGAAGGCTATCATTCAAAAACTCCAGGTTCTGAGTATTCCCGTTCAAACCGTCCCCAGTATCGCCAATTTGCTATCCGGCAAGGAACAAATTAACGAAATTCGCACCATTAGCATTAACGAATTGCTAGGACGGGAGGAAGTTTCTCCCAGAATTGATATATTACTAAAACAAATTCAAAATCGGATCATCTTGGTCACCGGTGCTGGCGGATCCATTGGATCGGAGATCTGCCGTCAGATCATGCAGTATCAACCTCGCTGTCTGGTACTATACGAGCTAAGTGAATTTTTACTGTATCAAATTCACCAGGAACTAACCGAAACCTATCCCCACGTGGCCTGTTATCCCTGCTTGGGTAACGTCGGTGATACAACCTATCTTACTGCTGTTTTAAACACCCATCAGGTGGAGGTTGTCTATCACACAGCCGCCTATAAACACGTACCCCTGTTAGAAAATAATGTAGTTAAGGCGGTCGAGAATAATATTTTGGGTAGTTTATCGGCAGCTCGCTCGGCGATCGCGGCAAAAGTGGCGGAATTTGTTCTCATCTCTACGGATAAAGCCGTTCGCCCTACCAATGTTATGGGGGCGACTAAGCGGGTTACAGAGTTAATTGTGCAGGCCTTGGGGGCTGATCCCCAAACCTCAACCCGCTTCGCCATTGTGCGCTTTGGTAATGTTTTAGGCAGTAGCGGGTCGGTGGTGCCCAGATTTCAGGCCCAAATTGCCAGTGGGGGGCCCATTACCCTCACCCATCCCGAGATCACTCGCTACTTTATGTCTATTCCAGAGGCGGCTCGACTGGTGATTCAGGCCAGTCAAATGGCTACAGGGGGCGAGGTTTTTCTTCTAGATATGGGAGAACCCGTAAAAATTTATGACCTGGCGGTTCAGATGATTTACCTTAACGGCCTGGAGCCGGGTAAGGATATTGAAATTGAAGTAACTGGTCTACGTCCGGGAGAAAAACTCTACGAAGAGCTACTGATTTCAGGCGATCGGGTAAAACCCACTCTCCATCCACAGATTTATTGTAGTCACGAGTACTTTATCCCCTGGCCAGACCTGAAAATAGATCTGACCTCTCTCGAGAGGTGTGCCCGTCACAATGATACTCAAGCCTTAAAAGCTCTGCTTCAGCGTTTAGTGCCAGAGTACCATGCCCCCAATCATGGCCAACACTTAGTAGTCATGACAGGAGTCGCTCACCAATCGACGGCCTGATGGGTCTATCCACCTGCATGGGGTCTATAACTATGTCCTTGTCTTCAAAGTTCTTCTTACAGTCTTTTTATTTGCCCCAGTGATTCTCACTATAATTGATGTCATATGTATAAAGTCTAATTATAATGACAAATTCGAAGAAAAATAATTAGGTCGAGTCACGGTTAACCAAGCAGCGAAGTCAGCTGACAATGCTAACTCCGTCTCAGCGTTTACCCCCATCAACACCTGACTAAATATTCTAGCCAGGGCTACAGCGTAAATCCTATTTTATTAACTTTTTTACTCCAATCTATGGCTACAGAAACCCTGACTGGAAAAAAACTGGCTAGCCTATGGCTGAGTGTAGTTATGTCATTGATCGGCTCTCCGGCAGCTACATTAGCCAGTGGCCTACCTGTAGGTGCAGCAGCCCAACCCTTTTCTGCAGATGCTCCCATTGATCGGCAAACCTATCAAGACTACCTTCTAGGGGTGGGCGACAAGGTTTCTGTCAAGTTCTTTAACGTACCTGAATACAATGGCGAAATTCAGATTCTGGTAGATGGCACCTTAAGTTTACCCTTGATCGGAAAGGTCAAGGTTGAGGGCCTATCCATCCCAAAGGCGACCGATCGCATTGCCGCCGCCTACGCTCCTTACCTCAAAAATCCTGGGATTTCCCTGGATATTACTACTCCCCGCCCCCTTAACGTGGGCATTTCTGGGGAGGTGCATCGGCCTGGATCCTACGCCATTGCTACGGGTACTTCCGGCTGGCCCAGTTTGATTAATGCCCTGCAGTTGGCTGGGGGCATTACGGAACGGGCCAATATTAAATCGATTCAAGTTCAGCGTCGCGGTCCCGATAACCGTGAGACAACCCTGAGCCTGGACCTGTCCCAGATTATCAAGTCGGGGGACACTAGCCAGAATATATCCCTGCGAGATCGGGATGCGATTTATATTCCCACAGCCAATAATCTAACACCGACGGAACTCACCCAACT
>JBMOHM010000096.1:0-7434 GCA_049317845.1 Nodosilinea sp.
TTATGACCTGGCATCTGCCAGATTGCTACGGTACACAAACCCACCCCGCAAGCCCAGACTCGGGTCTCGAAAATAGATATGTTTATCTAGGGGTCCGGGACTACAGGGCAAAGGCGCATACCAACAACTATAGTGATCTCCGCCTTTAAGATAGTAATAGGAAATCTCGTTAGTGGTAGCCATTGCCACATCTGGTTGAGTCGACGGTGGCGGCGGCAGAAGAAAATAACTATGGATGAGCTTCAGGTTAAAAACCATTATCAGACAGGCCAGACCTGGGGTTAGCCAGGCTTTGGATCGTCGAATTACAGTGGTCACTCTAGTGTTCTTCTTGGTCAATGTAGTAGCTATATAGTAAGCAGGTAATAGGAGTAAAATACCCATACCAAAGCGAAAGGAAACCTGTGGATTAAGGCCAACTATGAAACAGGATCCCAAAATGCCACTAATTAAAATCCAGTTTTCTCCGAAATTTTTCTCTTGACTTTTGATTAATAGTCTTCTGCTGCCAAATAGGAAACTAAAAATCAACAATAGAGGAGAAAGAATTTCATCCCGTTTGCCTAAGATTAACTCCTTAGAGAATATTTTTTTAGTAATCTTATTGAATGCCTGGTAGTCAAACGGATGGTGGGAATTTTCATTCACCTTAGTCTTTGTAGATCCTTCTAACAATAACCCCCCCCGGGTAATTACCTCCGCTTCCTGGCTGATTGCCTCTGAGGAAACCGTCCATGGCACAGGTAAGCAAAAAGATTGGGAAGGATACAATAAGCATCCGGAGGTAACAACTTGAGCACTACCTAGGGGAAGGAGAAGTAGAGATACCAGGCCTATACCGATTAGCCAATGGCTCAACTTATTCAGACCTCTGGGAACCTTAGAAAGGAATAAATCAAAGATGATAGGTATTAGAAATAAACCTGTCATCTTGATGGTCACTATAATACAGGCTAGTCCTAGGGGAATGATAAATAAACGCCAGCGTGCGTCTTTTTCTTCTAGGGCTGAACTATTCCAAAGTCTGGAACTCGTTAAGACTGACCAGGCCACTATGCCTACCATGTAGTTGACCGGCATATCATGGGCGAAGGAGGTTAAAATCTCGCGTCCTGTTACCTGGGAGAAAATATAAGCCAGGGTTAGAGCAATCAGATAGGTGGCCAGGAACATGGATGGAAATGGCCAGGGCTTAGACCTTTCTTGACCTTGCTGGAAAAGGATCAGCAGGGTATAAACAACTAAAATAACTAGAAAGGTGTTACTTACTGCCCCAATGCGATCGCCCAAAAAGCCTGGAGTAATGGCTGCAGAAAAGGCAAACCATGAAGAAATAAAGCCTAGCTTGTTATTGATTAAAGCCAGCCCCGGTACAAAGCCATAGTGCGATAACCAGTGAACCGCCCCCAGGTGATAGACACCACTATCAAACCAGGTAACAGGACGGGCACTGAAAATAGCCCAAATAATTTCTATCAGCAGGAGCGGTAAACCTAGCCTGGACCAAAAGTCTTGAAGTTGGTGCCTGAGGGGTTTGCGGTTTCGCGGTTGCCGGTAGCGCCATAGCCAGTGACCGAAGGGAATTAAACAGGAAGCCAGAATCAGCACCGGTCCCACTGGATTCAGGGGGATAAACAGCGCCAGGGTCAGAAACCCTAAACATTGCAGGGCCAGACCTGTCCAGGCGGACAGAATCAGTCTTTCGGCGGGGGCGATCAGGTCCTTCACCTTCAGGCAACTCAGGACCCAGAGACCCGTAAAGGAGCAACTAACCAGTAAAATATTCCAGATAATCAGCGTGTAAAGCATAGGACTAGCTGTAAGCCTCCAGCGCTACAACGTGAGACTGAAAATCTGAGGATTGTGGTTTCAGGTTTTCCCAAGCTTTATTGGTAAAGTCTTCGTGGTAGGAGCGCTCCACATTGACATTCCAGAGGTCATGGCTTTCCCCCAGAATGTTGCGGGCTGCCAGCATGGCGGTCAGCATGGAGTGGTCCTGGTTGTTATAGCGGTGCATGCCATTCCGCCCCACCGTCTGCAGATTCTCAAAGTTTTTAACGTAGTCCTGCAAAACCTCAAGGTGCGCTCGATAGTCACCGTCGTAGACGGGGTAGGCCTTATACTGACGAATGACACAGCCATCCTCTATCTCGTCAGGGTTAATCCCCAGATTGAGTCTGACAATTTCCTCAGAGGCCAGGGCAATCAGTTGGGGGTCTTCCATTGCCCATAGGGCATCACCTTCGCTACAGAAATACTCCAGTCCCAGACAGGTTTTACTGGCGTCGGGCACCATGGCCGGACTCCAATTCTTAAAGTTTTGAATCCGCCCCACCTGAAACTCAGGGCTATGGATGTAGAGCCAGTTATCCGGAAAAAGATGGTCGCGGTTGATAATCAGGGAAACAATCAAAAAATCCCGGTACTTCAGACCCCGGGCCGCCGCCAGAACCGACTCTGGGGGCAGGGGGTCGAGGCGATGGACCAGGGCGGCGATGGGCATGGAATTAATAAAGTGCTGGCCGGTAATCTCCAGGGTTTTCTCCCCTTGTTTAGCGATCACCCGGGTAATGCGATGGCCCTTGCGTTCCACCCGCAGTACCTCCGTATTCAGGTGGACAGGGCAATCCTGAGCATTTAGGAGGTCCTGGCAGCGTTCCCACATCATGCCAGGACCCAAAATTGGGTAATCAAAGGTTTTGATCAGGCTTTTAGCATTTTGACTACCAAACAGGGCATTGACGACGGCCTGCTTGAGGGAAAGGTTTTTAATCCGTTGGGCGGCCCAGTCAGCCCGAATCTCACTGCAGGGAATCCCCCACACCTTTTCGGTATAGGTCTTGAAAAAGATTCGATACAACCGCTCACCAAAGGAGTCGGTCACCCACTCCTCAAAGGTTTCCGCCTCAAAATCTGGGTTCTCCCACTTGCTTAGCTTGGCTTTGAGGTAACTGGTTAAAATCAAAGCGCTAGTAATTAATCCCAAATTCTTCAGGGTCTTTACCAGGGAAAGGGGGTAGTCGTAGAATTTGCCGTCGTAGTAAATACGAGACAGACGGGGTACCTGGATAAACTTATCCCCCAAAATTTCCTTCCAAAAGGCCTGGACCTCACCCACCTTGGTAAAGAAACGGTGACCGCCAATATCAAAGCGGTAGCCTTTATAGGTCTCGGTGCGGGAGATGCCCCCCACCTTATCGGCTTTTTCTAAGACAATCGATTTAACTTTCTGTTTGCACAGCTCATAGGCTGCGGTTAAACCGGCTGGCCCTGCCCCGATAACCACCACCGGAACTTGTATTGGTTTAATAGAAGAATTAGTCATAAATAACAACACCCTGAAAAGAGTACTGACTGATAAAGCTGTCAACAGATAGTAGATAACCCTAGTTTTCCCCAAACAGGGATTGGACAAACGGGCCTAACGGCCTAATGCGAAGGTAGAGAATAGGGGTTTTAGCCCCAACCTGTAGAAGGAACGGCCTTGCCGCAGCTGGTGGCGGGCTATGCCCAAGCCGTAGGCTAGACCGCAGTAACCAAAGTAAAGCCAGTGCCAGGGGATGGTCTGCACCATAAACCAGGCCCCCCGCTGGCGATGGAAGAATTGATAAACCGGGCGGTTTAATAGCAGTAACAACAGGCTGATAACCCCAGCCCCCACTAGTCCCAGGAGCCCCTGACTCCCTGCTAACAAGCAAAGAATCAGGCCATAGGTGAGTACCACACTGAGGCGAGTGGTCTGATTCAGGTTCAGATCATTGGCCATTTGTTGCCTTTGTAGCAGTAATTCGGTCCAGGGCAGGGCCCGGTAAAAAAATTCCGCCCGTAGCAGGGAAATGGGCTCCCAGCGCTTCAGATGCTTCACATAGAGCGTTTTACAGAGACGAATGGAGTACCCCTGCTGCTTGAGGCGGTAGCCCAGTTCAATATCTTCGATGGAGGGCCTGCGGTAACGCTGGTCAAAGCCACCTACCTGCCAGAAAATCTCCCGGCGAATCGCCCCACAGGCGCCCCAGAAGGTGAAGGCCTCTGCCTGGGAGGTTTGATGGGTGTAGTGGTGAAAGAGATTTTTATATTGGGATAGAAAATTAGTCGCCCCTGGGGCGTCATCGTAGGAGCCGATCGCCGCCGCCAGATTTGGGTCGGCTTGAAATAGGCTGGCGACCTGGAGAATGGTATCGGGGTGGAGAGTGACATCGGCATCGACAAAAAACAGGACCTCCCCCCGGGCCTGACGAGCCCCCAGGTTACGCGCCCGGGCGGGACCGCCCGCCCTAGGGGTACGCAGCACGGTGGCGCCAAAGGCTTCGGCCAGGCGATCAGATCCGTCGGTGCAACCATCGGCCACCACAATGACTTCGGTCGAGACCCGATCAGGGTGAGGACGGAAAGATTGCAGACTCTCAAGACACCGCCTAAAAGCGGTTCCACCGTTATGGACCGGAATAATAATGGAGATTGTTGGCAAGCTGGCGGCAGGTAAAGGTAATTTATGACTCATTTGCTGCAGGTTAAAATTTTTATAAACACAAAGGAATTATCAAGAAATAATTTAGGGAGAGACCACTCTGACTTTGATAGATTGCTTAGGTGAAAATACTGACAAGGCCTGTAATTGGTTTTTATGGAAAATCGAGGAATCTACCTTATATCTATAAATTGTCATTTCTCAGTGATGTAAAATAGTTTCCGCATCGTTTTTCCTACAGGTATAGACACCAAATTAACATTTTCTTAATTACCATAATCGTCAGAAAGAGTCGGTAAAAAGGCGTAATCAAGTTGCTTTTTTGTAAAACTTCAAGTTTTTATAAGTCTTAGGTAAACTTATCCGGAACCTCCGGAAAAGCCTGGGCCAACTGGGTAGAAGCTATAGCGGATTTCACCCGGGTGAAGTGCGATATGATCACCCCCCCTGCCCCCCCTTATCAAGGGGGGGTAAGGCGTGAAACCCTAACGGCCAGACGCTGGGGGGTAGGACTGAGCAATTGGGTGTCTCACTCTATCGAAAACCGCTATAGGGAAGGACATACTTAGCGATCGCCAGGAGCAATTCCCCGATCGCCAAGTCTGTTCCTTGTCAGTAGCCCATCAGGATGGATCAGGTCATGGTTCTGCAGTATCCTACCTCCCCAGTTTCCATACCGGGACTGTTCAGTTTTTTGTGTAAAGGCTAGTCCTAACAACCAGAAATCAATGGTTTCAGTCCGATCTAACACGGTTTTCTGAATATTCCCATCACAGGGGTGTGTTTAGAATGTGCTTAATGGTGATCGATATGTGCATAGATAAAATCTTAGGTTTGAACGGCTGACCCCTAGCCCAAACCATGGCACAACGGTCACAGCCAAGGGCCAGTAGATTCTGGCATTCATTTACCTGCTCCTGGTTTGGATCCCCCGTGGGAAGGGCTGCCTGGCACTAGGGCCTTGCTAAAAGCTCAACTCAGGGGCGATCGCAAAAACTCTCCCACGCTTATCAGGCAATCGGGAAAGGCTAGGGGGGCGATGGTATCCTGGGCCGATAGCTTTTGCTCAAAGCCATAGCCCTGGTCTCCGGGCCCTCGAAATCCGTAGAGACAGCCCTCCTGCACATCTAAAATCCAGTATTCTCGAATGCCGGACCGGCCGTAGAGGGGGACCTTGAGATCCCGATCGCGCCGTAGGGTGCTGTCTGCCACCTCAATCAACCAGAAAATGTCCTCCGGCCTTGGGTGGTGGTCTTCATAATCCAGGGGGTCAGGTTGAACGATCGCCACATCGGGCTCTGGCTCTGAAATATCGTTTAACTGCACCGGGTCTTGAAAGCGCAGTAAGGCTCGGTTGCCCAAGCGTTGGGACAACACCCGATCAATGCGGGTGATGGCGGCACTGTGGGCCGTACCTTTGGCAGCCATGGTGTAAAGTTGTCCTTCAATCAATTCCACCCGCTCATCGGTAGTCAGGATGCCCGTTTCCACCATGCGGTGATAGTCCTGCACCGTCAGCGATCGCAGTTCAGGGGCGATGGTCATGGTGCTAACCTCCTGAGATGCTTCTAAGGGTTGGCTCTAGTCTGGCATATTCTTGGAGCTTTTACCGGTCCTGGTTCTTCCCAGCCTAACTGAGGCGACCCTTGAAGAAGGTCAGGGGGGACCTACGGTTCTCACCATGGATCTGATTTATAATCGATCGGAGGGTGGTCTTCCGCCTGGCTCAGGTTTCCTGTATGTCGCCTGAAACCCGATTCATCCTCAGGGAGTTGACGCTATGGTTGCCGTTTCTGCCTTCAACCCGATCTCCCCAGAGGCCTACCTGGCCGCCGAGGCGACCAGCTCCACTAAACACGAGTATCGTGACGGTCACCTGTACGCCATGGCGGGGGGTACCGATGCCCATGTCACCATCGCCCTGAATTGGTGGGCCCTACTGCGCTCCCATCTACGCAATCGTGGCTGTCGGGCCTATGCCCTGGATATGAAAGTCCGTATTGAGGACTTGAACTGCTTTTACTACCCGGATGTGATGGTCACCTGCGACGATCGCGACCTGGCCTCCAACACCTTTAAACGCTATCCCTGTTTGATCCTAGAGGTACTCTCAGACCCCACAGAGGCCTTTGACCGGGGGGATAAATTCACCGACTACCGGCACCTGGCCAGCCTGCAAGAATACGTGGTGATCAGCCAAAGCCGGCCCCAGGTGGAGGTGTTTCGTCGCAATGCCGAAAGGTTGTGGGTGCTGTATTGCTTTAGCGCCGGGGAACCGGTCACCCTCACCAGCATCGGTTGGGAAGGGGCGATCGCCGACCTCTACGAAGATGTCAACCTCATCTCCTAGGGTGAGCGCCTGGTGACTTCCCACCTTTTAGGTGACCACAGCTACCTATCATCCCATGGTGCGGAAGCTGGGTTTAAGGGATGGCTTTTCAAACAACCTCTCAAACTGGTCACCGGTCAAATTGCTGGTGTAAACTTTACCCATGGCTCTCACGATGCTAGTTGTTTAGTACTACTGGCTCATGCCGTGTGAGCTTTTTTGCTGCCTATGCGATTTTCCATAGCGGTTTTCGATAGAGTGAGACACCCAATTGCTCAATCCTACCCCCCAGCGGCTGGCCGTTAGGGTTTCATGCCTTACCCCCCCTTGATAAGGGGGGGCAGGGGGGGTGATAATATCGCACTTCACCCGAGTGAAATCCGCTATAAACGTCCTCTGAGTATGGCAAACAGCTGTCATGAAGCATAATCGTCCCCCTATTTACTTCTTACATATTCCCAAAACAGCCGGATCATCCCTATCGAAAATTATTCGTTGCGCCTATCCAGAAGAATTGATAATGCCAGCCTATGAAATACCAGATTTGCTAAAGAAGAATCGAGGCGAGATTAATCAATATAAGTAACTACTCAGGCTGTGGAAAGAGTGCTTGAGAATTGCCTACAAAGAGGTCAAC
>JBMOHM010000097.1:0-7316 GCA_049317845.1 Nodosilinea sp.
GGGTAACGAGGTATGTATATCCCTACCTTAACCGAACTGTTTCGATTTGTAAAGCTGCTCGTAAGAAAACACAATCATAGACTGCAAGAACGGTTGCATGGCTGTGTTTAGCATGTGCTTAATGGCGATCGCTATAGGCATAGACTAAACCTTGGGTTCGCTGGGGGTGTGGGCCAGGTTCGGGAGTAGGACCAGGTCATCACATCCTTCAGAATCTATTTCCCTGCTCCCCATCTGCGTTAACCAGACCATCCCCGTCGGGATGGTGGCAATCCCCAATCCAAAGAGCCCTGTAGGATGGGCATGCCCTGACAATAATGCTGAAGATCTTGGAGGAATACCTGAGGAGTCAGTGGGAGGTGGATCGGACCATCTAGCATTAAGATTCTACCTGGGTAGATGATAGGAGTTCCCGTTGTTTCGCCAGCATGGCTGCCAAACTATCCTGATCAGGATGATCCCAGCCGAGCAGATGGAGGAAGCCATGGGCCGCCAACCAGGCCATTTCCCAACCGAGGGAGTGGCCCTCTGCCTGGGCTTGACGCTCAGCGGTATCCAGGGAAATTACAATATCCCCCAGATAGAGGGGTTCGCTCGCCAGTAGCTCCATCGTCAGGGGAGAAGTATTTTCCAGGGCGGCAAAGGCTAGCACATCCGTAGGTCCATCTACTTGACGAAAGGCCTGATTCAGATCGGCTATGTCGGTGTCACTGGTGATCCGTAGGGACAGCTCGTAGGCCTGAATAGGTGAACCGGTCAGCGACATCTGGGCCGCCCATTGTTGAAACCAGGCTTGCCAATCAGAGGCGGCCACCACCTCGGCCCTGGGATGGTGTAGATCGAGCGTCAGGTCTAAGGCTGGAAGAGCGGCCGTCATACAAATAAAAGGGAAAGGGTCAGCCGCCTAGCGGGTCAGGTAGGCTAGCCCTACCAACAATCCTAACAGACCCGCGGTGGTGAGGGAAAAGTGCCACAGAGACTTACCGCCTTTGCGGACCATATTACGCATGGCCAATTTTACAAAGCTAGGGGAAGCTGGAGCTGACTCTGGATTTCCGGCGGATTGGTCAAGGCTGGGTTGACTCATAGCAGTTCATCAGTCGGTTTATCTATCTACTGTAAACTACCGCTGCAGAGGCTGCCATCTGAGCGGTATGGCTTTGGACAGAAGGCTTGGGACAGCCTTAATCGATGGCAGTGCAGGCCGGATTGGCCTTCTGGCTGAACCAAACTGGCGACTGTTGTCAAGGATCAGAGTTACCCGCCCAATTGTCGCCTTGCTGTGACTGGGCGGGTACCCTTCCCGTATGTCCTGTTAATCGTTTAGGAAAATTATTGGCCCATGCTGGCTATACCCGATTTCAGCACCCGATTAGGGAAAGCTACCCTTGTCACTACCGATACTAAATTCAGGGAAATCTTTGAGCAGGTCCATGTCGGAGCTTGCCAGATTACCCTGGATGGACATCTGCTGGATGCTAATTTGGGTCTTTGTCAAATTTTGGGCTATGGCTGGCAAGACCTGGTGGGTAAGTCTCTGGGGGAGATTACCCACCCAGACGATGGCCCTCAACTTTGGCAGGGCTACAGCCATCTGCTGGCTGGTCAGATCAATTCCCTTACCCTGGAACAACGCTATCTGCATCGAGATGGCCGATCGCTGTGGGTTACCCTGACCCTGGATGTAATCCGCAACTCCCAGGGGGAACCCATGTTCGTAGTGGGTATTGGTCAGGACATCAGCGATCGCAAGGCGGCGGAAATGGCTCTGCGACGCATTGAGGAACGCTTTGCCGTAGCTATACAGGACAGCAGGGTGGGGGTTTGGGACTGGTATTTACCCACCGATACCCTTTATGTGAGTCCTAACTTTACGGACTTGCTGGGCTATGGCGCTAGTCCCAGTACCATGACTGACTGGCAAGCCTTTATCCACCCTGAGGATGGGGCAGGCTTTATGGCCGACCTGATCCACTACCGGCAACAGCCCCAGACCATGGTTCCCTTTGAGCACACCTATCGCATGTACCACCAGGATGGTAGCCTGCGCTGGATTGTATCCCGGGGACAGGGCATTGGCGAGGGCACCCTGCCCCTGCGGCGGATGGCGGGCACCCATACCGATATTACGGCCATGAAGCAGGCGGAGGCGGCTTTACAGGCTTCCCATGGCCGCATCAACGATATCCTGGAAAGTATTACCGACGCCTTCTTCGCCCTTGATCAGCAGTTTCAGTTTACCTACCTGAACCAGCGAGCTGAGCAGTTTTTGCGCCGTTCTCGCCAGAATTTACTAGGCCACAACCTCTGGTGTGAATTTCCTGAGCTGGTTGGCACCCTCTTCTGTCAGAACTTTCGCCAGGTGATGGTAGAGCGGCGTACCGCTACCTTTGAGGAGTACTTTAGCCAGTCCCAAAGCTGGTATCAAGTGCGAGTTTATCCAACTCAGGAGGGCTTGGCGGTCTATTTTCAGGATATTACCAGTCGGCGTTTAGCCTACGACAAAATTCAGCATCAGATCCGCCGAGAGCAGGCCCTCAGCCGGGTGATTCAGGCCATTCGCCAGTCTCTACACCTGGATACGATCTTTGCCACGGCGGCTCGGGAGGTCGCCCATTTATTAGAGGTTGACCATGTCAATATTCAAATGTATGAGCCCCACTCCCTGGTGTGGCAGGTGGTGGCGGAGTACCGCGCCAATCCAGAAACCACCAGTTTGCTCCATGTGGTAACCACCACCGATAGCTCCCTTTTGCAGCAAACCCAGGTGATTCAACTGCACTCCGATCGGGATCTCCATCCCCTCACCCAAACCCTGCCGGGTTGCTGGTTACTGGTTCCCCTATCGGTTAGCGATGACCTGCCCTGGGGGTGTTTGGGTATCCACCGCTCACCCCAAACCCAGCAGCTATGGCAGGAGTCGGAGATTGAGTTGGTCCAGATTGTCGCCACCCAACTCGCGATCGCTATCCAGCAAGCCCAAACCTTGGATCGGGCGCAGCAAGAATTGCAGGAACGGCAGCGGGCCGAGACCCGCCTAAAGGAAGCCCAGCGCATTGCCCATACCGGTAATTGGGAGATGACTTTGCCTGGTCAAAGTCTGATCTGGTCAGAGGAAATGTTTCGGATCTATGGCCTTTCCCCCCAGGCCCAACCGCTCTCCCTGGAGGCCCAGTTGATGGCCCTGGAACCGGGGGATCGGCCTCTCTGGGAGCACCAATTTGCCATGGCCTGCCTGGAGGGTAAGGCAATTAATCTAGAGGGATCGATTCGGGGGGCTGACGGTAATCGCCGCTTTGTGCATCTGTTGGGGCAGGTGCAGCGCCATCCCCAGGGAACTATTAGGGGTTTGGTGGGAACACTGACGGATATTACTGAGCGCAAGCAGATTGAAGCTCGCCTGGCCTATGAGGCCTGCCATGATCCCCTCACCGGCATTCCTAACCGGGCTTACTTTATGGAACAGCTGAATGGGGCTGTGCACCAATCTCAGCAGCCGGGAAAGGAAGCCTTTGCGGTGCTATTCATTGATCTCGATCGCTTCAAGGTAATTAACGACGGCTTGGGGCACCTGGCTGGCGATCAGTTGCTGATTGAATGCGCTAAACGGCTGCGATCGGTGGTCCGGGATGAGGATCTGGTGGCTCGGCTGGGGGGAGATGAGTTTGCCATTTTAATTAAGCCGATTACGGCGATCGACGATCCGGTGAAGGTGGCCGATCGCATCCATGAAGTATTAAAGATTCCGATCTTGCTGACGGGGCGGGAAATTTTTATCAGCGCCAGTATAGGAATCTCCTCTATCCTTACCGGATCGGTGGAAGCGGTGGATTTTCTGAGGGATGCCGATACGGCCATGTACCAGGCTAAGGCCCATGGTCGGGGGCGATCGGCCCTCTTCACCCCTCAGATGTACGAGCAGGTATCCACCCAGTTAGCCCTGGAAAACGACCTGCAACGAGCCATGGAGCGCCAGGAACTGGCGCTGGAGTACCAGCCCATCGTGGATCTAGCTACTGGCGATCTGCTGGGGCTAGAAGCCCTGCTACGCTGGAACCACCACCATTGGGGGCCGATTTCTCCCAGTACCTTTATTCCCCTGGCGGAAGAAACCGGCTTAATTTTGACGATTGGCGAATGGACCCAACGCCAGGCATGTCAGCAACTGCGCCAGTGGCAGCAGAGCTTTTCCCATGCTGCCAACTTAGTGATGAACGTCAATCTTTCGGTGAAGCAATTTACCAGTCCCCAACTGATTGCCAGCATTGACGAAACCCTTAACCTCACGGGGTTGGGGGGCCACTGCCTGCGTCTCGAAATTACCGAAAGTGCCCTAATTGAAAACACCGAAACCGCCGAGTCCCTGCTGCTAGATCTACAGGAACGGGGCATTCAACTCTGTATTGATGATTTTGGGACGGGCTACTCTTCCCTCAGTATGCTGCACCGCTTTCCCGTTCAGGTGCTGAAGATCGATCGCTCCTTTATCCATCGTATGACCGCTGACCAGCGCGGTGCGGCCATGGTTCAGGCCATTCTTGCCCTGGTACGTAGTTTGGAAATGACCGCGATCGCCGAAGGGGTAGAAACCGCCGAGCAATTGGTACAACTGCGTCAGTTAGGCTGCCCCTACGCCCAGGGACTTCACTTCTCCATGCCCCTCACCCCTGAGGACACCACGGCCCTGTTGGCGGCATGGCCCCAAAACCAGCCCTGGACACTTTAGGGTCCTGCAGATGGAGTTAGACGGCTAGCAATCCAGCCCCATGGTGTTCTGCCAATGGACCTGGCTAGAGCTATACTTCGGACCGACATTACTGGGATACTGAGAGACGCTGTCTTTATATTGAAATCCTTGACCGTTCCCCCCACCCAAGCGGCTGTCCACTCTGGCGCGCTCTACGCTATTTTGGCCTACACGACCTGGGGTTTACTGCCTATCTACTGGAAGCTTTTTGGGTCTATCTCTGCCCTGGAAGTACTTAGCCATCGAATGATTTGGTCGGCTCTTTTCCTGGTGATCATTTTGGTCCTACAGCGCCGACTGGGGGATCTGCTGCGCCTGCTAAAATCCTACAAAATTGTTCGCGTGCTGTTTCTAACCGCCAGCCTTTTGGGGTTTAACTGGGGACTTTATATCTATGGGGTGAGTACCGGGCAGATCGTGGAGACTAGCCTGGGTTACTACATTAACCCCCTCGTAAGCGTACTGCTGGGTTTTCTATTCCTTCAGGAGCGCCTGCACCGGGGACAGCAGGTGGCCGTAGGGTTAGCGTTTGTTGGAGTTGGCTACTTTATCTGGCAGCTGGGTACCATACCCTGGATCTCCCTTGGTGTAGCGATTTCCTTTGCCTTTTATGGTCTCCTACGTAAGGTAGCCCCAGTTGCTCCCCTCCTGGGATTGGCCCTGGAAACCCTGCTCGTTACCCCGATTACTCTGGTTTTCATAGAGTATCTCTCCAGCTACGGTCAGGGACATTTTGGCCGTTCCCCTGGATTAACCTTACTCTTCATGGGGGCAGGGGTAGCTACTTCCATGCCTTTACTATGGTTTAATAACGCAGCTAAGCGTCTTCCCCTGGCTACCCTGGGTTTTTTTCAGTATGTGAACCCGTCTATTTCCCTATTGTTAGGGCTGTTTGCATTCCATGAGCCTTTCACCACCACCCATGCAATTACCTTTGGGTGCATCTGGGTAGCTCTGGTGCTGTACTCTACAACCGCCCTTCGCCATTCTAAAGTACAGGTATAGCCAGGGGAGGGTGGGGAAGGCGAGTTAGATACCCACCTGGCCTTCACCCTGCCATGTCTCGTAACTGATAGCTTCGGGTTACGAGACATGGAACTGGACCGGTCCAGGCTGTTCTCAGCGGGCTTACCAAGGATGGCCTTGGCGATCGGGTCTATGGAGTGGCAACCGTATCCAGAGAGGCCAGGGGATCGGCAATAGTGGCGGAAGGCGCTTCAAACTCGCCAGTGGCAACATACTCCAGCCGCAGCTTCAGCCAGGTAATGAAGGTTTTGTTAGTGGAAACTACCGCTACCGCCGGTTGGGGGCAGACGGCTTTCACCGCCGCCATGGCTGGAGCCTCTAAAAAGGCAGGAGATCTGACTAGCCAGAAATCAATGGCCTGTTCCTGCTCCTGATAATAACGACGGCGCTCTTTCAGCACCTCTTCAAAGGGCTCTTGTTCTAATAAAAAATGTTCACTGGCAAGGGCGTAGTAGTAGGTAGTCATAGCCATTCTCCGATTCTAGCAAGCTCTATTATCGCTAACTTGGGTTCAGGGGAGTCAAAGACTCGTGCAGCAGAACTTTCGTAGATTATAGGCAGAAGACTTGTCCGCCAACCAGCCTCGCCCGTTTGGCTAAAGCTATATCTTGCAGCAATGAATACAAAAAACCGATGGCTATGGTTCTAAGGTAGTAGAAGTACCAGGGTAAGGGCTGGAATCATACCGATTTATGCCGCAGGAGCGGGGAATTGATCCTAGTTTCCCCAATCATCCCGGAGGGAAATTTTTCCTATGCCTAGTTCCTACTACTAAGACCGTTTCTAGCCAGACGATGCGTATTCTTTTGGTAGAAGATGATTGGCAATTGTCCCTGTCCCTGCGGGAGGTGCTGTCAGCCCATCGCTACGCCGTTGACTCTGTCAAGGATGGGGAATCCGCCTGGAGTCAGGCCCAGGTCTTCAACTATGACCTGGTATTGATGGATGTGACTCTGCCTAAACGGGACGGTCTTTCCTTGTGCCAGCAGTTGCGGGATTACGGCTACCATTGGCCCATTTTGATGTTGACTGCTCGCGATACTACCCTCGACAAGGTACGGGGTTTAGATGCCGGGGCCGATGCCTATATGGTTAAGCCCTTTGATCTATCTGAACTATTAGCCCAGATTCGAGCCCTACTGCGGCGCAGCCAGGGGCGGAGTTCTTTGACCCTACGGTGGGGTGAACTGAGCCTCGATCCAGACAGCTATGAGGTCTTCTATGGCCGCACCAGCCTGCGCCTGACTCCCAAGGAATTTGCCTTGATGGAAGCCCTGCTGCGTTGTGGCAAACGGGTGTTGAGTCGGGCGGCGCTGATTGATCAGGTTTGGCATGACCAGGACCTGGTGGAGGAGGTGACCATTAAAACCTACATCAAAAATCTGCGAGCCAAGTTAAAGGCGGCTGGCGCCCCCAATGATTTGATTGAAACCGTCCACGGCCTGGGTTATCGGCTGCGGGGCTAGGGTTGATTGCACCGACCGATTTCCTGATCAGGGGTTGGCAAAGACAGGGTAACTTCCGGCAAAGGTTGATTTCACCA
>JBMOHM010000098.1:0-7148 GCA_049317845.1 Nodosilinea sp.
TGCTGAGGCGCTTGGCGTAATTTACTACACCCCTACCCCTTTTAAAACATCCTCTGATCTCGACTTTATCCATTTGATCCCAAAAGGAAAGCAGCAAGCAGAATTTAGATGAAGGTCTAAGGAGCTTACTGCGATGGAATTTATATCGATGATGATAGCGTTTGCGCCGCTGTTTTCTCCACGGGTGTGGCCCCAAGCCCTGACTCTGGTGATGGGAGCGCTGTTGGCTCCGGGGAAACGTACGGTGAGCCAGGTTTTGCGGGTGATGGGGTTAGCCAATGAACCTCAATTTCAACGTTACCACCGGGTGCTGAATCGGGCGGTTTGGTCATCTCGGCAGGCCAGTCGAATCTTGTTGAGTATTTTGGTTAAGACCTTTGCTGCTGAGGATGTCCTAGTGATGGGGCTCGACGATACTATTGAACGGCGATGGGGCAAGCGGATTGCCGCGCGGGGAATCTATCGAGATCCGGTGCGTTCGAGTCAAGAGCATTTCGTCAAGACCAGTGGATTGCGCTGGCTTAGTCTGATGCTGTTGGTGCCGATTCCCTGGGCGAAGCGGATCTGGGCTTTGCCCTTTTTGACGGTATTGACTCCGTCAGAGCGCTACAACCAAACTCACGGGCGACGGCACAAAACGTTAACGGACTGGGCTAGACAGATGCTGGTTGAAGTCCGGCGCTGGCTGGGCAATCGGCCCATGGTGGTGGTGGCCGACAGTAGCTTCGCTGCTCTAGAATTTTTGGCGTCGGTCAGCCATTTGCCTAAGCCGGTTCACGTCGTCACTCGACTGCGCTTAGATGCTGCTCTTTATGAACCCGCCCCACCCCGCGACGCCCATACCATCGGTCGTCCACGCAAAGTCGGGCAACGCTTAGCCACCCTAAACACTCGATTGGAGGATCCCACCACCGGCTGGCAGTCTCTCACCCTGGAGAGCTGGTATGGTGTTCAACCCTACACCTTAACCTGGGTCTCCCAAACGGCGGTCTGGTATCACACCGGACTTCCTCCTGTTCCCATTCGTTGGGTCTTAGTCCGTGATCCGCTCGCCAAGTTTGAGCCTCAGGCCTTTCTCTGTACTGATCTGGAGGCTACACCCGTCCAAATCTTGCTGTGGTTTCGGCAGCGCTGGCAAGTCGAAGTCACCTTCCAGGAAGTCCGCGCTCATTTGGGGGTTGAAACTCAACGGCAGTGGTCTGACTTAGCGATCCGACGCACGACGCCTGCCCTACTCGCCCTGTTCTCCCTGGTCGTGCTCCTCGCCCAGCGTCTCCACTTGCAATTTATCTTCTCCCTACCTCATACCGCCTGGTACATCAAGCAACACCCTACCTTCGCTGATGCCTTGACCTTTGTCCGTCGCTGTCTATGGGCCTCTCGCCTTTTTCAGACATCATCAGATGACGCTAAGTACGTTAAAGTCCCTCGACCTATCTTCGACACTTGGACCGAGTTACTCTGCCATGCCGCCTGATTGGATAAAGTCGAGCTGATAGCTTATACGCCATCTAGCTATGTTAAAACAGTTTTTTAGAAGACTTATGGATAATTTGTCAAAAGAGAGAAAAGTAACCTTGGCCACCCTCAAGCAGCCAAAAACGCTTTAACTGCTTTCACCACAAACTCGACCTGGGTAGAAGTCAGGGTAGGGAAAAGGGGCAAACGCACCAGTCGATCGCTCAACTCCTCAGTATGGTTCAGGGAACCATGGGGGCGTCCATAACGTTGACCCGCCGGTGAACTGTGCAAGGGTACATAGTGGAATACAGGGTTAATCCCTTGCTGTCTGAGTTGCTCGATCAGGGCGGTGCGGGTAGCCAGATCCTTCACGAGAACGTAGTACATGTGGGCGTTATGCTGACAGTGGTCAGGGATGATGGGACGCCGCAGCTTACCCGCCTGCTCTAGGGGTTCTAATCCTTGATGGTAATGGTCCCAGAGGGTAAGGCGAGTGGCAATAATAGCCCTGGCCTCTTCCAACTGGGCATAGAGAAAGGCCGCGATCACCTCGCCGGGTAGGTAACTAGAGCCGATATCAACCCAGGTATACCTATCCACCTCCCCCCGAAAGAACTGACTCCGGTTCGTCCCCTTCTCTCGAATAATTTCGGCCCGGTGGGCAAGGCGAGCATCGTTAACTAACAACGCCCCCCCTTCGCCAGAAATGATATTTTTGGTTTCATGGAAGCTCAGGCAACCCAGATGGCCCTGACTACCCAGGGGTTTACCATTGGCAGTTGCCATCATGGCCTGGGCGGCATCTTCAATCAACAGTAGGTCGTATTGATTAGCCAGGTCTTGCAATGGCCCCATTTCACAACCTACCCCAGCATAGTGAACCGGCACAATCGCTCGAGTCCGGTCGGTAATGGCGGCCTCTACCAAGGCTTCGTCAAGGTTGAGGGTGTCGGGGCGAATATCCACAAAGACTGGCACCCCACCCCGCAGCACAAAGGCGTTAGCCGTGGAGACAAAGGTGTAGCTGGGCATAATCACCTCATCGCCGGGCTGAATATCGGCGAGAATAGCGGCCATTTCTAGAGCGGAGGTGCAGGAGTGGGTGAGCAGGGCCCTGGCGCAGCCGAAGTGGTTTTCGAGCCAGGTGTGGCAATATTTCGTAAAGTTTCCATCTCCGGCTAGTTGACCAGAGGCATGGGCCTGGCTAATCAGCCAAAGCTCCCGGCCCGTCATATAGGGTCGGTTGAAGGGAATGGGGTTAGACATGGGGGCAGGAAGATAAGGTGATACAATGTTGGCGACTAGCCACTACCTGGGACTGGTCTGCCACTAGGGTTTGCTGGCTAGGACTAATAGGGAACCACCCATAGGGAAGGTAATCCCCAGCTCAAGTAGGATCAGTTCCAGGGACATCACCGCTTCCAAGCTATGGTTGAGCCAGGCAGCCAGGTGAAATTCGGACATGGGGTCGTAGTCAGCTCCCCTTCTTGCTTGGCCTCGTGCGAGGAACATCAGAGGAAGTAAGAGACTCACAAAGGAGGTCACATACTTAACCTCCAGCCCAACCGACCGCAGCTTACGCAGCAATTCACGGCGGGAATAGCGCCGTACATGGCAGGCCTGCTCGTCTACGCTAGACCAAAGCCAGGTATGCTGGGGCACCGTAATTAGTAAGTGTCCACGGTGGGTTAGGGCACGGGCTAAGTTTTCTAACACCAGCACATCTTCAGCAATATGTTCGAGTACATCAAAGGCGCCTATTACCTCGTAGCGCTGATGATCTTGCAACAGGCGAGCATCAAGTTGGGTAAAGGTGGCGGTGGGAATGCGTTGACGGGCAAAGACCAATCCTTCTTCGAAAAATTCAGACCCATACAGGTCGGCCTGGGGATAGCTCTGACGAATGGCTTCCAACACGTAACCCGTACCACAGCCCACCTCTAGCAAGGTGTGGAAGACTGGAACTTTGTGTTGCAGGACCCACAGCAACACCCGGTTGCGACCGCGAAACCACCAGTAATTGGCTTCAGCCGCTGCTAGGGGGGCAAAGGACTCAACGGGGAATGGGGTAGGGCTGGTATTCATGGGGTGAAAGGGTAAAATAAAGTAACCTCAGCCTCGAGGAGGTGAGGCGAAAGAGCGAATCGTCAGGAAATTGCAGGAAAGCTTATCGCTGGCTACTGATGACAATGCCCGCGACAATAGCCGTTAAACCAACCACCCTGGGCCAGGTGATCGGTTCATTAAAGAAGACGGCACCAAGAAAAACCACAAGAACGAAGGCGAGGCTCGTAAAGGGATAGGCGTAGCTAATCGGGAACTTGGTCATTGCCGCCATCCAAAATAAAGATGCCAGAAAGGCACTGAGCAAACCAGTAATAATCCAGGGGTTCAATAGGAGGGAAAAAATAAAGGAGAATTTTTCAGTTACCTTTTCCGGCAACATTCCAGCCGCATTGACTTGCCATTTAATAACCAGTTGACCATATACCGTGAAAAATACCGTTAGAAGTATATAAACATGAGGCATAAAATATACTCAAGCTCTTTCCAAATTACTCTTCAAATAACCAGTGATATACGTCCAGTGGTTTTCTAAATCGAAAACCTAGAGAAGCGTAGAGATTCAATACAGCTAAGTTAGAAGCAGAAATCGAACTTATTAATTCCGAAAAACCCTGGCTAAACAATTTTTCACAGGCAGCGCTCCAAAAGTACTTAGCTAAACCCTTGCCACGAAATGACTCACTTAGGGCATGAAGTAAAATTTTATTCCTTGAAAATGCAAAGAATCCTGCTACACTTTCTAAGTGCATTAGCGAATAAACTTCTTTTCTTTCCCAAAGATCTTTCAGCCACAGGCTGTAACGTTGATCAGAGATTTGCTTGTCTATATTAAAGTCACGGTGAAATCGATCATAGCAAAATGCAGTTTTACAGATTTTGTCAATTGTATCAAGTTCAACTATTTCCGAGACTGAAACCTCTTCCCTAAAATAGGCAATAAACTGGTCTTGAGTGCAATAGGGTTCAATCAGAGTATCACAATAGAAAAAACCAAGCTTATGTAAGGTTTTTTTGACGGTTAGTGGATCAACTTTAACTGTGTAGTGACCGAATTGTCTCTGGCTAACGATAATATCAACGATTTGCTTGAATTGAATATCAGACTCATATAGAATCTCATAGGTGTCAACACCTAGGGCTCGGTCATCCCATGGCGTAGGTTGAACATGCCTACACATATAATTTAATATTCCCTACTGATTTAGAAATATGAGATGGGTCAAGCACACCACTCAGGCTTGGAGTAGAGTTTCTAATTAAATATAATGGCCTACCCTTAACCTCATCAAAGGTTTTACCGAGATAAACACCTAAAACACCTAAAATAGCCATTATGTTTCCCCCCAGGAAATACAAGGATACTATTAAACTACTCCATCCAGTTATCGGTGACCCATAAATCAACACCCGAAGTAAGATGAAAAGCCCATAGACTAAGGCAAGACCGGAAATAGTGAAACCTAATTGAATCGCAATCCGCAGTGGTTTATCTGAGTATGCAATAATTGTTTCTTCAGCTAATTTCAGAAGTTTATGGAAAGTATAAGTGCTCTTTCCTTCAAGTCGTCCTTCGTGCTTAACATTAATACTTGTAGTGGAGAACCCCATCCAATCTACCATGCCGCCAAAAAACCGTAGTTGCTCACGCATGAGTCGGAAACTTTCCACTACCCGTCTGGAAATTATTCGGAAGTTACCTACCTCTGCATCATAATTCAATCCGGAGAGATAGTTAAACACTTTATAAAATAACCATGAAGTCATCCTTTTCAATGGTGAATGCTTTCTTTTTCCCCGCCTCGCCAGCACCACGTCATAACCCTCCTGGGCCTTTGCGTAGAGCCGAGGGATCTCTTCTGGACGGTCCTGCAAATCGCAATCCATCACCACGACCCAATCTCCATCACAGTGATCTAGACCGGCTGTAATCCCGTAGTGCTGCCCAAAGTTACGGCTAAACTGAATGCCCTTCACCCGTGGATCAACTTGAGCGAGCTCTTGAATAATTTCCCAGGAGCGATCGCCCCCACAGTCTTCAACCAGGACAATCTCGAAATCTTGAGTAATTGTTTCTAGTGAAGCCTTTAATCGGCTGTAGAGCACATGTAGGCAATTTTCGGCCTTATAAACCGGAATCACAACAGAAAGATGCGGCATCTTTTCCACCCTATTTTTGAAATCTGATAACAGCTATCCAGCTTTGGCTTACCCCTTAACCTGTCCCACCCAATCGCTACCCGTAAAGGGAGCGAAAACGATAGGCCCTTCTCAAATCGTTCACCAGGGGGAAAATCACCAGCTTGCGACTGACCGGGCGATGGTGGTGTTGCTTCGCAGCCAGAAGCAGGCCTGGTCGCCGCGATTGTCGGCATTAAGTTGTTGGACCTGTCGATCAAGGTCGCGCAATTGGCGGGGCGAAAAGAGGGTATGGGCATCGGCATGGAAGCTCTGGCCCCGCTTGATCTTTTCGCTGCCTATAATTTGAAAGCGATCGGAATCAAACTGAGTTTTTTGCAGTGATAACCCTGCCCTTTGTACCAGATGCTGCATACCCGCCAGGGAAGGAATCCAGAGGTGACGGGGGGCATCTAGCTGCACCCAATCAGTGCCGTAGGTTTGCCAGGCCCAGGTGCCAGCGACGGGGGTGCGCACCAAACAGAGGCCCTGGGGAGTTAACAACTGGGCGACCTGCCGTAGGGTTGCTAGAGGTTGGGATACATGCTCCAAGGAGTGGTGAAACATGATCAGGTCAAAGCGGTCGGTTACTTGCTGCAGCTCTACCTTGAGCAGACGCAGGCCGGGTTGCTCAGAGGAGTGGGGCAGAAAGGGATCGATACCGGTCAGGTTGCCATAGCCACAGGCCTGCAGGTGTAACAATAGTGCGCCGCTGCCGCAGCCTACGTCTAAAATAGCGGTATTGTGAGTTGCTTGAGCACAGTTGAGCCAGTTGACGAAATAGGGTTCTCCCAAAAGCGCCGTGGCGATCGCCCCTACGGGATTCATGTCTCCTAGCCCATGGTGAGCCCGCTGGGTGCGCAGCCACCGCTTAAAAGGATGCTCTGCCCTTGAAGTCAGGGAATAGTAATTGGTTGGATAATATCGGCTCAGGTCGTCGGGCGGATTTAAGTTCTGAATGCTGCCACAGTCATGGCATTCCCCATAGTCATGGTGATCACCTATACCCAACATGGCTTCCCGTACCGTAAAGGTGGTGAAGCCTGAATCACTGCCGCAGGCTAAGCAGGTTACTTGAGATGAAATTGTCATACTTGCAAAGAATTAGTCTGACAAATAACTTTATAAATTAGCCAGAAAAAGTTGCCATAAGCTTCCTAACAATAGAGCTTGGTAGCCTTGACAAAAACCGCCTGATTTTCCAATCCAAACGATTTAGATCTGGTGAGGTTATCTGAAATTGATGAATAAAACTGACTGATTCTCGCCTTCCTGAGATGATTGACCATAGGCGATATGAGGAAATTTCCTTCAAGAAAAGGTCGTCTTTGTCTTTCTTTTGTGAATACATAAAAACTCCTGGCTCAGAATTATCATTTTCTAGGCTAAGAGTAACTACTCAGGCTTAAGAAAATCTCTATTTTTCAAGGACTGTCTTGGGGACC
>JBMOHM010000099.1:0-6746 GCA_049317845.1 Nodosilinea sp.
CTCTATAGGACTTCTGGATATCCTGATGGTGATCGAGAGGATCGACCTGGACTAGGTAGAGCTTTTGAGCGGTGGGTAAGCTCCGGGTAACGGAGCTGGAAGGGTGTTTAAAGACTCTATAGCGGATTTCACTCGGGTGAAGTGCGATACAATCACCCCCCCTGCTCCCCCTTATCAAGGGGGGGTACAGCGTGAAACCCTAACGGCCAGCCGCTGGGGGGTAGGACTGAGCAATTGGGTGTCTCACTCTATCGAAAACCGCTATAGCAAAAGCTTTTAATTAGCTCGTCCCTCTAAACACCCTTTGAGGTAGGTCAGAACGCTTACCTTGATTTAGCATTGACTGATTCGTCGGGTTTTGAGGGTTCTGACTCAAGGGATACATTCTTAATACTTGATCCGATCGCGATCGTCACTATGGGGAGTCGCATGTTTAACCACAAAGTCAATAATCTTACCGGCCACATCAATATCCGTGGCTTTTTCAATACCCTCTAATCCAGGGGAAGAATTGACTTCCATCACCACTGGCCCATGGTTAGACCTGAGTAAATCGACTCCAGCTACCTGCAGTCCCATTGCCTTAGCGGCCCGGATAGCAGTACTGCGCTCTTCTGGAGTCAACCGCACGCGGGTAGCCGATCCGCCCCGATGCAGGTTAGATCGAAATTCTCCTGCGGCTCCCTGCCGTTTCATGGCCGCCACCACCTTATCGCCAATCACAAAGCAGCGAATATCCATCCCACCCGCTTCTTTGATAAATTCCTGTACCAGAATGTTGGCGTCCATACCCCGAAAGGCTTCAATCACTGATTTGGCCGCCTGTTGGGTTTCTGCCAGGACTACCCCAATGCCCTGGGTACCCTCCAGCAGCTTAATCACCAGGGGAGCCCCCCCGACAATATCCACCAGTCCATCAATATCTTTGGTGGAATGGGCAAAACCCGTCACCGGCAAACCAATGCCCCGACGGGCCATAATTTGTAGCGATCGCAGTTTGTCCCGCGATCGGGAAATGGCCATGGAGGTATTGGCGGTAAAAATCCCCATGATTTCAAATTGACGCACCACGGCGGTACCATAGAAGGTCTTGGAAGCTCCAATGCGAGGGATCACCGCATCGACCCCCACCAGGGGCTGCCCCTGGTACATCACCTTGGGATTATGGGAAGTAATATTCATATAGCAACGCATATGGTCAATCACCTGGGTTTCATGGCCCCGGAGCTCCCCGGCCTCCTTCAGGCGGCGGGTTGAGTAGAGGGTGGAATCCCTGGACAAAATCACAATTTTCATAGAAAAACTTAGAGGTGAGCAGAGACCACGTAATCTTCGGGTAATGGTTGCAGGTAAGAGTGACCCGGATCCACTAGATAACGACGCCGTACCGCCTGGCGGCCCAGTAACATGCGAAACCCCATCTCATCCCGGTTGGTTAGGGTCAGTTCAATGGGCCAGACCATTGTCCCCACCTGCACAGCGGTGACAATTACTGGCCGTAGTTCCGCCTGACCTCCAGAATTTCGTACCATACGATCTTCTAGTAGGGCTGCCTCGATTATCACAATATGGCTGTCATCCCGCTGGATAGGGTGGGCTTGAAATCGCACCATTGCTTGTCCCTCTAGCTCAAACCGCTCTAGATCAAAGGCATGGAGAGCAGAGGAACGGGCACCCGTATCAATCTTCGCCTTGATGGCATCAACCCCTAGCTCTGGCAGCGCGATCCACTCCCGCCAGCCGATGGTTCCATAGGTTTTAACAGCCATAATACCCCTGGCCTATAACGGAGTGAGATGCCGACTTACCCTAAGTTACCAACCCTGGCAATGGTCCCATAATCCCCGCAAATCATGGCAGCAGCTTGGAATCAGCTAAAATAATTAATTGTTCTAAGAAGGCGACGTTGGGCAGCGGCCCAGGCCGGTGGATTGACTATGGGGTTGCCGACATCGATGGTTCAACTTAATAACGGTATCACCCTCTTCTTCAGCCTGTTGGTAGAAGCTATGCCTTTTTTATTATTAGGCGTAATTTTTTCCAGCCTCCTCCTGTTTTTTGTAGATGAGCAGCGGTTGTTAGCCCTGATTCCTAAGAATGTCGTGCTGGCAGCCCTCATGGGTGGGCTGATTGGTTTTTTATTCCCAGTGTGTGAGTGCGGGAATATTCCTGTGGCCCGCCGCTTGCTCATGAAGGGAGCCCCCACTGCCCTGGCTATCGGCTTCTTGCTGGCTGCTCCAACCGTTAATCCAATTGTGTTTTGGGCAACCTGGATAGCCTTTCGCGACCAGCCAGAAATTGTTTTTCTGAGGGTGGGGTTTACCCTGGCGATCGCCGTTGTAGTGGCCCTGGTTTTTAGTGTTCAGACCGATATTCGTCCCCTCTTGCAGGAAAATTTGACTCGCCTGATGCCCGCTCCGGTTAGACCTTCTGGTCCTTCCCCAGATCTGAGGGTAGAGTCTCAGGCTGTAGATCTTTTAAAGTCTGGGACTTTTTTGCTGCAATCTCCTGGCCAGTTGATTCAGATGGATGCTCCATCTCTCCAGGCCTGGACCGAGGCGACCACCGCCGCCCTGCCCCTGAGGACTCGCCTGGGGCTGATGCTCGATAACATGGTGTTGGAAATCCGGGAGTTAGGGGCGGTATTAATTGTCGGTACTGCGATCGCGGCCTTTCTCCAGGTCATGGTTCCTCGGGAAATGGTTTTGGGTTTGGGGCAAGGCCCAATCACCTCCATCCTGGCCATGATGGCCCTGGCCTGGGTGGTTTCCATTTGCTCTACCGTCGATGCTTTTTTTGCCCTCTCCTTTGCCTCCATGTTTACCAGTGGATCTCTGCTGGCCTTTCTGGTGTTTGGGCCCATGGTAGATCTGAAAAATATCAGTCTGTTACTAACGGTATTTAAGGGTCGGGCCATCTTCTACCTGTTTGCCCTGGCCGCCCAGATGACCTTTCTACTGACTCTGGGGATGAATCTCTATGGTAGTTAATCCCTCTACCCCGCCGGCTAGGCGGTCTGGTTGGCCCTGGCAAAGCCTGTTAGATGGGGTGATGTTGCTACTCTGGGCAGCCGTTCTGATTCGCTTTAGTCTGACGGGTAAGCTCTATCTGCTCATTCATCCCGACTATGCCGGGTTGGCCTACCTGGCCCTGGTGATTCTCCTCCTGTTGGGGCTGGGGCGTTTGAGACAGGTATGGTGGAGCTGGCGGGGGCCCTATGCCAGACCCCGCAGCCAGGAGCATAATCCCCTTCTGCCCCGCCAGTTAACCAGTGGATTATTGCTGGCCGTAGCCGTCTTTGGTCTAATCTACAGCCCTCGCCCCTTTAACAGCCAAACCGCCTTTCAGCGAGGTATTACGGATGTGTTGGGGCAAACCCGCTCTCGCCCCCAGCGCTTTATCGTCAGCACTAAGCCCGCCGATCGCACCATTGTGGATTGGGTCCATACCCTTAACGTCTACCCCGAACCCGATGCCTACACCAATCAACCGGTGAAGGTGACTGGTTTTGTAACCCCTATGCCGGGCTGGCCCGATCATATATTTATGATTTCTCGATTTGTACTGACCTGTTGTGCCGCCGATGCCTACCCGGTGGGGTTAGCGGTGGCGCTGCCAGTCGGTACATCGCCCCCCCAACCCGATAGCTGGCTGGAAGTCACTGGTCAGATCACCACGGTCTCCCTGGAGGGTAAACGTCAGGTCGCGATCGGTTCAGCCCGTCTCACCCCTATTCCTGAACCGCGCACTCCCTACGAATACTAGCCATGGTTCGTCCTTCTTTACGTCAGCCTCCTAGCGATCGAATCCCTCAGACTCAGCCCTTGGATCGACTGGTGTGGTCAGTCATGGTTGGCCTGATGCTGGTGTTGGGTTTGCTTATCCTTTTCGGTGATCACGCCACGGTCCGGGTCAGAAACTTTACCTGGCAGGATCGGGAGGTTGGGGCTGAGGACCGGGCCTTTATAATCACCTTTAGTCGTCCCATGGATACCGCCAGTGTGGAGGCTAACCTGACCATTACCCCTCCCCTGCCAGGTAAGATCAGTTGGGCAGGACGGCGCATGGCCTACACCCTTACCCAACCGATTCCCTACGGTCAGGCCTTTACGGTTAACCTGCCGGAGGCCCAGGACCGATTTACCCTTAGCCAACCTGGGCGACGCTCTCGATTTAAACCTTTTCAAGGTCAGTTTAGTAGTCGAAAACAAGCCTTTCTCTACATCGGGGTTGAGGGCGATGAAGCCAACCGTCTGGTGTTGGCCGATCCGGCCCAACGTCAGCGACTGATCTTAACCCCTAAGAATCTAAGGGTCCTGGCCTTTAAACCCTATCCCCTAGGGGACAGGGTGTTATTTTCTGCTAGTAATACCGATCAGGAGACAGCCCTCTTAAATCAGCAGCTCTACCGGGTAAGTACGGGGATTCGGCCCCGACCTCCAGAAGACTTAATAGCTAAGGGTAAACCCCTTTGGCAGCCTCGCCGCCCTCAGCCCGCCTCGGGACAGCTAGAACTGGTGCTGGATAATCGCCAGTACCAAAATCTAAAATTTGATCTCTCCCCCGACGGCGAGACTATCGTGGTACAACGGGTTAATCGCAACAACCCGGCAGATTTTGGTCCCTGGGTGGTACGCACCAAAGCCGCCCCCTATCGACTCAACACCCAACCAGGAGGAGATTTTCTAATTGCCCCCGATAGCCAGTCTCTGGTGTTGCTCCAAGGGGCAGGAACGGCAATCATCGATTTAGCCAAAGATACCAGTGGCGTTCCGGCAAAACCGCTGGATTTTCTCCCCGAATACGGGCAGGTTCTTGACATTGCTCGGGATGGCACTGCGGCCGCCATGGTTAACTTTAACCAGAATGACCCTGGGAAGCGGTTTATGCAGTCCCTATTTTGGGTCACTAACCAGGGTCGCAAAACCGAACTACTACAGGTCAAGGGTGGAATTTTAGAGGCCCACTTTGATCCGACGGGGCAGTGGCTCTACCTTCTTATCAGCGAACTGGAGACCCAACACTCTGGCGGAGAACTGGATACTGCCGCCTACGTGGAACAGCCTTCGCTGCTGGCGGTGAATCTCAAGAGTCTGGCCGTTACTCGGCTGCTGCGCCTACCGCCCCAGCCCGATACCCATATGAGTCTGGCACCGGATGGTCGATTCCTGCTGCTGAATGTAGCCAATCGGGGCGATCCTTTGAAGGCTATTGATCAATCCTCTGAGGGTGGTTCTGAAATTTGGAACCTTACCCTCAAGAGGGATGCGGTCTCCCCTAATGTCCTGGTGATGCAGTCGGAACCTTACCCTTTTAAGGGTCTGATGGCAACCTGGCTGCCTTAGAAGTTGGTTGAAATGCCCAAGAGGGTCTTAAACCATACCTACGGGGTAGGACAATCTCCTCGGAATTCAATATGTTGGCGGTCGCTTGGGGCCGAACTAGACCTGGGACAACCCTTTGCAGGCAACCGCTTAAAGGGGTTTGACTCTGGAAAATTTTTAAAACCTTATGGCAAAGTTTCTAACCTTTTATTAAACTACGTAAGGTTATTTATAGTTTGTATCTGTACATTAGTTCACCGGACCATGGTAGCGTCTTGACTCCAATTCCAGATACGGTAGACAAGAACCGGATAAGCTTAGGTTTTTGGCCCCGCCAGGTCCTCACAGTGATAGCTGTCCTGGGCATTGCGATCGCCGGTGTGTTTGCTTTTCAGCATTATGGTCAGTCCTCTAATCCCTACCCTAAAGCAGTGTTGGCTCTTTCCGGCGATGCCTCTCGGGGCTCCGCTCTATTTCAGCTTAATTGTGCTGTTTGCCATGGTATCAGCGGGGCGGGAGAAGTGGGCCCAAGCCTGGTTCATATTGTCGATCGACGCACCGGCTTAAGTTTAATTGAACAGGTCACTAGCGGTAAAACTCCTCCCATGCCTCAGTTTCAGCCCGATCCGCAGGCCATGGCCGATCTCCTTGCCTATCTCCAGTCTCTCTAGTCCTTCACGCTTGCCGCCCCATTGCTCCCTGAAAAAGGGCTAGGGATATCTGGTCACCTCGGAGATCAGACCAGTGATCTGGAGATCTCCCACCTTGACAATTAGGCTGTCGACGAAGTTTACAAAACTCTACAAATCTGTTAATCTTAATTCAGATTAGTCAACGAATAAAACACCTCGTTGAGCTAATTTTTAACTATAAATACCAAGGATTAATACATCATGACAACGACTCTACAGCAGCGCCAAAGCGCTTCCCTGTGGGAGCAGTTCTGTCAGTGGGTAACCAGCACCGAAAACCGCCTTTACATTGGCTGGTTCGGCGTACTGATGATTCCCACCCTGCTGGCTGCAACCGCTTGCTACGTAATCGCCTTCGTCGCCGCTCCCCCTGTGGACATCGACGGTATCCGTGAGCCCGTAGCTGGCTCCCTAATGTACGGCAACAACATCATCTCCGGTGCCGTAGTACCTTCTTCCAACGCCATTGGTCTGCACTTCTACCCCATCTGGGAAGCCGCTTCCCTGGATGAGTGGCTGTACAACGGTGGCCCCTACCAGTTGGTGATTTTCCACTTCCTGATTGGGGTGTTTTGCTACATGGGCCGGGAATGGGAACTGAGCTACCGTCTAGGTATGCGTCCCTGGATCTGCGTGGCCTACTCTGCCCCCGTGGCAGCGGCGACTGCGGTGTTCCTGATTTACCCCATCGGTCAAGGTTCCTTCTCCGATGGTATGCCCTTGGGCATTT
>JBMOHM010000100.1:0-6561 GCA_049317845.1 Nodosilinea sp.
CTAAGGCTCTGGATTCTAGCCCATAGCCAATGCCACAGCCGTCCTGTCCTAGCCGGACTGGCGACTACTATACAAAGAGTCTGGTCCTCCTGGAGAGATCATCCTAGCCAGGCTGAACGGGCGGAGACTCATCAGAACGCAAATCGGTAACCGTTATACCCTGATTTCAGGGCTCGCAGTTATGGGATAGTCCGGCGACCAGTTGCAAAATAGCATCAATCCGTTGGCGCATGATTTCGGCAGCGTAGGGGGAATGGTTAATAATAAAGCTGAAGACCAGGGGCTGATAATCGGGAGGCTGTAGGTACCCCGATAGGGCAACATCTCCAGTCATAGCTCCAGATTTGCCCTGAAGATGGTTAGCCAGCCTACTGGCGCTAAAGCGATGCCTGAGGGTGCCACTCACCCCCGCTACTGCCAGGGAAGAGCGAAAGACCTTCCCGTCAGGATGATTGACCATGACCTGGAGGGTTTGAACTAGCGCCCTAGGGGTAATTAAATTATGGCGGGATAGACCAGAACCATCCACCAGGACCCATCCTGCGGTATTCACCCCTAGGTTCCCCAGTATGGTTTTAACGGCATCAGCTCCGGCCTGACTAGCTTGGTCAGGCTGGGAAGGGGCTCCTTTAATCCCCAGGGTCTTGAGTAAGACTTCCGCATAGAGATTGTTGCTATTCTGGTTAGCCGGTACAAGTAGTTCCTGCAGGGGTGGGGAGAGAACCGCAGCTAGCTCGGGCCCATCGAGGGGAGCAGGAATAGTTGTGATCGCCGTTGAGTCAATGATAATTCCGGCCTGGGCCAGAGCGAGTTGGGCGGCCTGGCTAAAGGCTTCGGCCGGGTTGGACATCGCTAGTGCAATGGCGACGGGGGCATCCTGCCCGGTCATTTGTCCCACCAGGTGTAAGCTACCAGGGATCTGCGATCGCCCCAGCACCTCTGGCTCCAGGGTAACCGCCCTGGCCACGGTAAGGGTGTCGTTAATCACGGGGATCTGATTATCCAGGCCTGGGGGCCAGAGAAGCCTTAAGGGCTGGCCCACCTGGGCGGGAGCCAGGGTCAAGGTCAGGGCATTCTGGTTAAAAATCAAGCTATTGACGGCAGGAGCATAGGCAAATTGCAGGTCCTCCCATTCCCACGTAGGGTTAAGGGCCAGACCAGGAAAGTAGGAATCGTCCAGAACCAGGCGACGGACTCGGGTAACTCCGGCGGCGACTAACTGCCGAGCCAGATCCTGAAGTTGGACTGCGGTCAGACTGGGATCACCCCTCCCCACCAGACGTAAATCGGTGGTACCGTCAGGCTCGGGTTTACCATAGGCTGAGGTGCGCAGGCGGTAGTCGGGACCCAGATAAGCTAGGGCAGCCGCCGTAGTCAGCAACTTCAGGTTAGAGGCTGGGGTAAACAGGCGATCGCTGTGGTGGGCATACAGGGTGCGCGGGGGACTGCCCTCTCCCGACTGGGTTTGCAGTAAAAAACCAACGTAGGCCCGATCTAGGGGAGGCTGATTGAGCATGACCTCCAGGTGGTGAGCCAGGTTAGCTTCACACACCCTGGCCTCAGTTCTAGAGGTTGACCCCAGGGTGACCAGGGCCATAATTAACCAGACCCTGGCCCATTTGATCCGGGCTGATCTAACCATGGTTAAGCCGGAGCCAGGCTTAGATCAGGCCGGTGACGCTGGAGTACCACGACGGTACTACCCACAACCGGACTACGCGCTACAATCAGCCCATCAGGAGCACGAAACTTAAGGTTAGCAAATCCTAGTTGCTGAGCTTGATCGTAGATTTCCTGGGCGATACTGTCCTGTTGACTGGTCAGCAGGCCGTACCAGGTTTCCTCCAGATCGATGACCAGGGTGTTGGGGGCCAGGGTGACCTCTACAGACTGAATTAACTCGGCGCTGTAGGACCGGCTGATGCGGCTGACCTGGGCCTGGATATCAGTAATTAGATTGGCTTCTGGGGTAGGTTCTGGGGGGATCTGCAGAGGGGATTGCGGTGTTGTCCTCACCGCTTGATCACTAGCTACGGTTGGTTCAACCCTGGGGGAGTGGGGGGCTGGTCTATCTGCCGCCTGGGGCGATCGCCCACCAGAGGGACCGCCCAGCACCAGCAACAGCACCACCAAACCCAACAGCATGGCCGTGAGTAGCTCGTCGGAAAGTTTTCTTTGCCACTCAGGCGGAAGCTGGCTTCTCAACCATCGCAGGCCCCGTCGCCAGAAAGCCAGCCCATCGGTGAGCAGCAGAAAAATCTGATCAATCACGCCCAAGGGCTGGGGATGGTAGGGAATTTCTGTCTCTATCCAGTCCTGGTTAGTCGAGTCTTGGGGGGTAGTTGCCCTCGATGTGGATTTTCCAGCCGGAGTAGAAGCGCCCGCCTGGTGAGGGTCCGCCTCATCGAGATCGCTCCAGTCAGCCAGATCCCTAACGCCAGGCAAGTCTTCTTCCGGATCCGATGGATGTGGAGGGCCAGGATCGGAGGGCCGACCTGAATCGGTTAAGGCATTGACACCGTAGTCTTGTTCTAAGGGGTCTGTCTCTCCGACCTCCTGGATGACTTCAGATGTCGGATCGGGAATTGCTGGTGTTGCTTCAGGTAAGTCAGGATTATCTGATTGCATAGCTAGCTGAGCCTATCGGTCAAAATTCACCTGTGCCCACCATACCATCATCCCCCAACCATTCTTGCCAGTGGCACCTGGGACCCATAGCCAACTCAACCTAAGTCCTCAAGTTCGGAAAACCCTAACAGGCCATAGTGACAAGAAAAATTAATATTATGTTACATTAATTGAGTTGATTATTAGTCTTTGCCCCGTTGGGAAAGTCCCTGCAGCGATCGCTCCTGGGATCTGAGGTAGTTCAGAAAGATGCCCCAGCGCAGTTACCTTTCAAGTTTAAGATTCTGGAGTTAAGACCTATGACAACTCAGCCCATTGATTCTCGTTTTACCCCTGTTTCCCCAGCCAGATTAAATATTCTCGGTCTGGCCTTTTTTATCATGGGTGCCCCCCATATCTATGGAGTTCTCAAGCAACGCCGCGATCGCCAGGATCAGTCACCCCTGTCCAGGTACTTAGGTCTGATCGGGTTAGCCCTAGCTCTGGCCGGTTTATTTGAACTCTCGGTACTTTATTAGCTTTACCAGGGTCTGAAGAACAAGCTCTTCTGTAGCGCTAGAGCTCTTCTTTACGGAGCTTGGATGAACTGGGTCAGGAGTTTTTCCGCCGGTTCCACCATGGCCCAAGTACCATCAGCCTGACGTCGCAGGGTGGCAAAGGCCATAACTTTAGCAGTGCCAATAGCGCTACCTTTGGCCAACTTACCCAGGTGTCCATCCCTTACCCCACAAAGGCGAAATAGATAGGCTGGCACATCTGGGCTAGATACAATCAGGCAAAGATTTTGCTGTTCTGCATCTGGCTCAACCTCGCCGTCAAAGGGCATAAATACTTTATTTCCCTGGAGGTCAAGGGCAATGTCCCCCAGGCTACTCTGTACCCGGTATCCTGCCAGAGTGTCTCCCGGTTGCAGAGCCCACCGCTGATAAAGACTTACCTTACGAGGCGGAACTGGGCTAGAGGGTGGATTGCAACTCCCAATGGCTAGGAGGACACTGGTAACCAACATCACCCTAAATGTAGCGGAGTAGCAGTGCCCCAGATGCCGACAACCTTTGATCTTGCCGTTGATTTTCTTTGCTAAGGAAATGAACCAGGTCACGGATGCCCTTTAGTTTATTTGTACCAAACAACCCATCCATTATATTAGCTTGACTATCTCCATGGAGGACTGAGGGTAAGGGAATTAAATTCTGGGCAATGCTCCTGTCTAACTGAGCTGGTTACTATGAATAGATAGCTTTGACCCACACGCAAATGGCACAGCGGATTGGTCAGCTTGCTGTAGCCTATCTGGCAGGCTTCTCTCGGGTTAGAAGACAGTAAAAGACCTAACCTGGGGGGGTCTTTTGCTGTCTTCTAAAGGTGTGGGAAAACCTGAGCAAAAACCTTTGGCTTGCCTAGCCTTCTCAACTACCCTTTCTGCCCCCTTACCCGGGGGTATGACTATAGCACCACTATTTGAAACTGTAGGGAATCTGCGGGATCCTGACTAAGACAAACTTCCAGCCTACAGGGGTGATGGAGTTGGGGATGGTCGAGCCCTAAGGAGAGTTCTCCAGGATTGGAACGCTCCGTCTTTACGGTCTGACCAGCCTGAACTAAGCGGATTTCCCCTGCTTCCGGCAGGGCTACCCTGACCTCTAGTCGCGATACCCCATTAGCCTGATGATAGGTGGCATCCACCCTCAAAGTACCACTATCTATTAGCCAAATACGGTTAGCCATGGGCTTTGCCGTCGATAACTCTAGGGTAAGGGTCTCGAAGATACTTTTAGCTGTCAGCATTGATAGAGCTATCTGTTGCTGGGTAGTCGCTGTCGAGTAATCAACTTTTTCCAGAGCCAATGCCTGGGGCGATCGATAGGCTGGACTGGCTACCAGTCCAGCGATATAGTCCAGATGCTGGGGCTGGGAGGGAAACAGATGTTCGACGGCGCTGACCAGCCGCCGCCCCACCTGTAAGCTTTGTTGGGCAATTTGCTGACACTGGTTGAAGAGATCACCCAATAGTTCTTCCGATAGGTTTGCTGGAATTTCTAGATTTTTTAGATGATCTAACCAGATTGAAGGTTGGGAGGATCCAATATTTAGTACATCAGGATAGTGTTGTACCCCTTTCTCCCAGGGAAACAGGGGAGGTCTATGGGCAATTTCTTGCTTAAGACGACGCTTAAGTAGGGCTTCGTAGTGGGTTTGCACAGCAGGAAGATCTCCAGGATTAAAAACAACAGTAGTAGGATCTGCACCGATTGAGGCAAGATGACTGTCTCCTGATTGGGTAGCTGCATCTGATTCAAGCAATAGCTTGAGTAAAATCTCTTTTTCTCTATCTATATTCATAGGTTCGATCCGTTCATCCGGACAACTAGAGATCAAAATTACGAATTTCCCAAGCTCGCCCTAAAATATTAGTCCAATATTTCTTAAACTGGGTGCTAGTTAGGCGAAGTTGGGAGATCGTCTCAGTATCGTCAACTCCCTGCTTTTTAAGTCTTAAGAGCGCTATCTGCTTTTCATTTAACTGGCCGTTTAACTGCTCCCATTGCTGAGAGGTTAGGCCGAGATTATGGGCCAATCCCGCCCCTAGCCATTCATGGACTAATTCCCAATGATGGGATAGGGCAAAACGCGCCAGATGATACCTGAAACGCTGTTGTAAATAGTCTCGCTCTCGGGAACTGATCTGTAGCAAACTTTCAATCTCCTGGGTTGAGAGATCCAGCAAACGCAAAAGAAAGTAATCGGCACACTCTTCCTGGTTATTTTCCCTCAGGTAGGCCAGGAGTTGGGCAATTACCTCTCCTCTGAGGGAAGGCTCTGGGGCCTCAGGGGTCTGAGCCAGGATTTCTGAAAGTACTTTCTCAGTAGAAACCCCTGGTCGAACCTCTTCGGCATCCCCCGTAGGATTAGTGGCCTGTTCAATGTCAACGGCAACCTCTGGAGGCTGTTGCCGGGAAAAGTTCTGAGCCCTAAGAATAATCAACTGTTGATTCCGCTGTCCTGGCAGTTTAATACGCCGTTTACCGTAGCGCTCTGAAAAAGCCATATACTCGGCCAACTCCAGCAGAATCAGGGGCTTATAGCAATTATCCAGCTGATTTTCCCGACGGAAAGCGGTAAGGGATTCCATGTAGAAACTTTGCAGAAAGTCTTCTATCAAACCCAAACGGGCCTGGTAGCTTGCCTCTATCTGACCAAGGCTAATGTGGCGGTAGACAATTGCACTGAGGGTACTGTGGAGCTCAACCCGTCCCTGTTCTGAACCCAGGTTGTAGTACCGCAAACACTGCTCAATTCGGTGGCGACCGATCGACTTAGCCCAGACCGTGATATCTCCAGAGGCCTGGATTCGCCCACTTTCACGACAGATGCGAGAAACTTCATTGGCAATTCTTTGAGCCACCGCCAAACAAACACGCCAGGGGGTACCGGTCTTGCCTTTTAATTCCTCCGCAAATAGCTGGGCTAGCGTATGTATCGGTAAGAAGTCTTTCCCCTGATCCAAGTTGATTATCCTTCAAGGTAATAGGAAAAATGAGGCTGGCTTAAGCGACAGATATGACAGTTACCAGTCCATTTAGGAGGAGATTTGTGATGGACTAAAACCCAGAGCCTGACTCAGAGGCCTGAGCTAAATGGGGCCAACTATGGCTTTGGGGAGAAGGCTGAGAACCGAGTTTATCGGTCAACTCTAAAGTTGGATAAGCGTTTTGGCTCACCTCCGCCCCATTACCCGTGGCTACGGCTGTATATCTATGGGTCGCCATAAAAATGACAATAGCAGTGAAGTTTTCAGGATTAGGTATTTCAATCTGCCTGAGAATGGAAGTTAGGACGACCTGGGTGGAAGTTGGAAATACCCTCTTACACCTATATAACTTTAGTGTAACATTTCTCTCCTAAATCTTCAGTTGGGTTAGCTAGGGGTTA
>JBMOHM010000101.1:0-6554 GCA_049317845.1 Nodosilinea sp.
GCTTCCCTTTCAATTTCTTCTGAGCCCGCAGTTCTTCCTCTAGTTGCTTAATCCGCTCTCCTTGCTGCGTCACCTGATTTTCCAGACGCTCAATCATTTCCTGCTGCGACTGGATCTGCTGCTGTTGCTGGCGCACGACTTCCAGCAACCTCTCGATCTCGGAAAGGAGCTCTGATGGCGGCATGGACTTTAGGGCTTCAGGTACTAGACTCATTCCTTTGATAGACCAGATCTTTGCTCTCTTGACAACCCCTTTCCCGGTTCCACAGCCACCGCCTTACCAGCGGTTATTGAGAAGTTACAGAGTCCCCACTCGCTGGGAACCCCAATTGAATGAAAACCATACCCGTGGCCTGGCGGATTTGCAACAGGCTGCCCACTGTGCCTAAACCCAGGGACAGGAGCCTTTACACCATGACCTCCTGACCCTATTGACGCCCCACCTTAGCCAATGGCCAGGGTGGGGCTTTCATGTTACCATAACCAACGGCGGGTGAGGGTTTTCAGCCGATCCAGTCTAACCCTGGAATTGTGGTCGAGATCTAGACAGAATCGGCCTATTGGCCCTAGCCCACTCCTCCCGATTGCGTTATCAATAAAGACTTTCTCCTATGGTTTATGGATTCCGTCTGAAAACTGTAACCTTATTGGCCTTGGTTTGTAGCCTGGGCATCACCCAGACAGTGGGGGCTAACTCCGGTCACCAGTCCCACCCACCCACCGGTCATGGGGAGCAACTACCCCATGGGCATACCCACCACGGTACGTTAGAAATTCTCCCCGGTCAAGCAGTGCCCACCCTTAACCTGGTGGTGCACACCGACGCCTTGCGTGGCTGGAATCTGGAGATCCAAACCACTCATTTTCGGTTTGCGCCGGAGCAGGTGAACCAAGCTAACCAACCCAACGTGGGCCATGGCCATCTCTATATCAATGGAGAAAAGATTGGGCGGGTCTACGGTCCGTGGGTGCATCTTGTTGATCTACCGCCAGGGCGTCACCAGATTACCGTTAGTCTGAATGCCAATCAACATCAAACCCTAACCCACCAGGGCCAACCCGTCGCCGCCACTGTGGAGATTGTGGTTCCCTAGAGTTATCCTCACTACTCTGCTGGTAGGGCACAATCCCCAGCGCTCCGTCGAGCGGCACCCGCTGACTCTCAGGGCATCCCCGAGGACAGCGACCCACCCGTCGCTTTCAGGCAATGGCGCCCACCAAGGTCTCCATCTGCCGCGACTGAAAGCCTTTCGACTGTAGCCGACTCCCACAGTGGGGGCAGTGGGGCCACACCTGAGGGGCCTCGGCCCGGCGCGCTAACTCGTTCTCCAACACCCAGCGAGCTATCATCAAGCCGACTTCTAAGGCCGCTAGCACCATCCCAGCCAGACTTTGGGCCGTTGTTAGGGGCAAGAGTCGCGCCTGCACGTCCGGTTGCTCTAGCTTTTCGCTCAGTCGATGCGCTATGCTCATAAAATAATTTTTGTTTGGGTACAGGGACTATTGTCCATGTATCCTATTTTTTTGCATACTTCCCCAACCGCTAAATACGCCCATCTCCGCCGCCGGACTACTGGTGATTATACTGATACAGGCGGAAGTATCCCGTGGGTTAATATTTACAAGGTTTAGAAATAAGAGTCTAGTTAAGATTTCCGAATATGTTAGATAGAAGCAAGTTTTTTCTATTATCAGGTGCCATAGCCTACGGTTTAGTCGGTTGTAACTCTATTCAACAAGTGTCGGAAAGTTGCGATTCCTTAAGGGACCAAGTAGTAGAACTGACGGAAAAAGACCGCGCATCTAGAGGATTCGCCCTGGTCAAAATATACGAGCCTACTGAGGTTTCAAAGAGTTCCTCTGAGCTCAAGTGTAGTGGTAAAGCTAGTTGGTCGGATGGGGATGAAACTGGAATTACCTACCGAAGCTATACCGATAGGGAAGGTGAACGGATGCTCGAATACGAAGTGGTAGAGTGATTTTCTGAAGCTGTACTACCCGCCAATCTCATTATTTTGATCGCTCTCCAATGCTTGCGATACAGACCCACCACAGTGGGTCTGACCAATTCCTCCCCAAACCGCCCCCAGCGACTGGTGAGGCTATTCACGGCTGCATTGGTAATCGCTATGAGTCGTTCGATTAGGGTGATGGGTTGGCCCATGGGCGATGGCTAGCCCATAGCGACTACCCTAATTTAGGTACCCACCTTCCCTCCACCGGGTAGGCCTCGTCCTCGCCGGGCCAGGGCGGCATTGTAACCCCCAATGCCACCAGGGAATGGGGGCCGAAGCAGCGGAATTGAAAGTGGGTGCCTAGGGGTATGGTGATGCAGACGCCCTGGTCAACCGAGATCACCTCCTCCCGATCGCCTTGCTTACGCCACATCTCCCCTTGCCCACCCAGGAAAAACCAAATCTCTTCTACCGTTCGATGGGCTACCGCGATGGAGGTTTCTCCCGGAGCCAGTTGAAAATGGGCCATGCCACCCCCAGCCAGGCCAAGTAAGATTCTCACGTCAGACCCGTCCGGAGCAATGGCATCACGCTCTACGGGTAATCGCCTGGTGCTGAAGTCGCCCATGATCTGTTGAACATCGCTACGGCTATAATAGCCCCTTACAATCCCTGGTTAACATCAATGCATCCTACCAGGTCAATTAAGCTTTAAATCAAAGGGGTAGGGGCGATCGCCCAGGACTAACAGAATCCTCCAGAATAGTGAGGGTCTACTATTTGAAAGGATCAGGTGCGATGCTGGCCAACCCCTATCCAGTCCCCTTGCCCATTCATGCCGCCATTGATCGCCATCCCCTGGTGGTAGATCCCGCCACTCCCCTGATCGATGTGATTGTGCTGATGAGCCAAACCCGAGGCTTTAGTTGTGCCCTCGGGGATCGGGCAGAGGCCTTAGCCCCGGTGGACTTCTGGCATGTAGAATCGCGCTCCAGTTGTGTTCTGGTGGTTGAGGCCAATCGGGTAGTGGGTATTCTCACTGAGCGAGATGTGGTACGCCTCACCGCCAGCCAGATGGATCTGGTCTCTGTCTCCATAGCCGAGGTCATGGTCACCCCTGTGGTTACCCTGGCGGAAGAAAAATTCCAGGAAATCTTTGCCGCTCTCTTTCTATTCCGTCGCTATCGCATTCGTCACCTGGTGATTGTGGATGCCGATAACGATTTGGTCGGTTTGGTTTCCCATGAAAGTATTCGGCAAATTCTGCGCCCTACCAATTTACTCAAACTCCGTCGAGTCGCAGAGGTGATGACTCCCCAGGCTATCTATGCCCTGCCCTCTACCCCGGTCACTCACCTCGCCCACCAAATGGCCCACCATCGGGTTAGTTGTATTGTGATTGCTGAGGTAATGGGTATTACCCCGAAGCAGCAAGAAACCATCCTGCCCGTCGGGATTGTAACGGAACGGGATGTGGTGCAATTTCAGGCCCTAGGGCTTAACCTGGCCCAAACCCTGGCCCAAACCGTTATGAGTGGGCCACTATTTTTAGCCAGTCCCGAAGACTCTCTCTGGGAGGCAAACCAGGCTATGCAATGCCACCGGGTACAACGACTGGTGGTTTCCTGGAATTGGGGGCAGAGCCTGGGCATTATCACCCAGAGCAGTTTGCTACGGGTATTTGACCCCATAGAAATGTACGGAGTGGAAGATACCCTCCAGCAATCCTCTCCGGCCCCGTCCAGCACCGAGGCATTAAGGCCGGCAGACCTATCTGGGGCAACCAACCCCGGAGCCTGGAGGAACTAGCCAGTCGGCTGAATCATCTCAGTTTACGCCTGCGGCAACTCCAGGTATCTGGACCAGAGCAGGAGGAGCTCAAGGACCTGGCGGCAGAACTAGAAACCATAGGTTATCAGCTAACCCATGGCCATCTGGGTAACTGGCCGCCTGCTTCAACCAATCAACGGTAGCCCGATTAGTCTTCGTAGATGCGACATTCATCGGCCTCGGGATTAGCATCGCAATAGCTCTCCAAAGAGTTCTTGCTGGGTTTTTGGTGTTGGTGGCCAGCCTCTGCCTTGAGTTCTTCGACGGTATCCCAGGCAACAACGCACTCCTTGGAGGTACTGCCCAGGCGATCGCAGAGTTCACGGGCTTCTTGAGTAGCGGCTTCTATGCGGGCCTCGATAGAGGTGGCATCCTTATTCTGGTTTTCAATGGGGGTGGTCATAGTTATAGATAGTAGGGTGACAATCGATACGTTACTTTAATTTATAATGGCCTGTCAAAAATATTGCCGGGGCTGTTACCAGGCCCGGCAATATGGCCTTAGATCCTAACTACGTCTCTACCAGATCTATTCAAACCCCTTACCCAAAGAGCAAAAGCCGAGCAGATCCGTAACATCCCTAATTGTATCCCATGAGGGGCTATCTCACCAGGCAACCCGGGCTCTCTTTTCTCCCTGTTCGCTCCTGTTGACCTAAGCCTTGTCCTAGAATAGGAGACTATCGAGAGTGCAGGTACACCATGACCGTTCGTGTTCGCATTGCCCCCAGTCCTACGGGAAATCTGCATATAGGCACCGCCCGGACGGCGGTCTTCAACTGGCTATTTGCCCGTCACCAAGGGGGGCAGTTTATTCTTCGGGTCGAAGATACGGACACCGAACGGTCTAAACCTGAGTTTACCGAAAACATTCTGAGTGGGTTGGGCTGGCTAGGGCTCACTTGGGATGAGGGGCCGTTCTTTCAATCCCAGCGCTTTGATTTGTACCATCAGGCTATTCAAACCCTTTTAGACCAGGGATTAGCCTATCGCGCCTATGATACCCCGGCCGAGTTAGAGGCTATGCGGGAGGGGATGAAAGCCCAGGGCCAGGCTCCCCGCTATGATAATCGCCATCGTGACTTGAGCCCCGCTCAGCAGGCTGCCTTTGAGGCGGAGGGGCGACCAGCGGTGATTCGCTTCAAAATTGATGACCAGCGCACCCTCAGCTGGCATGACCTGGTGCGGGGTACGGTCACCTGGCAGGCCAGTGACCTGGGCGGTGACATGGTAGTGGCCCGGGCCTCCGCTGGGGGAGCCATTGGTCAGCCCCTCTATAACCTGGCCGTGGTGGTTGACGATATCGATATGGCCATTACCCATGTGATTCGGGGAGAAGACCACATCGCCAACACCGCTAAACAAATCCTCCTCTACGAAGCCCTGGGGGCGGCCGTTCCCAGCTTTGCCCATACCCCCCTAATTCTGAATCAAAGCGGTCAGAAGCTGTCTAAACGAGATGGGGTAACCTCTATTTCCGACTTCCAAGCCATGGGTTTTGTCGCGCCAGCCCTGGCCAACTATATGACCCTGCTGGGCTGGTCTGCCCCCGATGCTCGGGAACGCTTTACCCTGGCCGAGGCCGCCCAGATGTTTAGCTTCGATCGGGTCAACAAGGCTGGAGCTCGCTTCGACTGGGACAAGCTGGACTGGCTCAATAGCCAATATCTCCATGATTTAGATCCGGTTGATCTGTTGGACCTGGCCCTACCCTTTCTCCACAGGGCTGGTTACGGCCCCTACGGAGAAGGCGATCGCCCCTGGCTACTGGCCCTGATGGCCTTGATTGGCCCCAGTCTTACCCGGCTTACCGATGTTGTTGATCAAAGCCGTTGTTTCCTCACGCCAACCATCGAGATGCAGGAGGACGGTAGGGTTCAGTTGCAACAGCCAGGCGCCATAGAGGCGATCGCTGCCCTACTGGCAGGCTTGACCTCACCTGAGGCCCCCACTGACCTCAACGATCTCAAAACCCTGGTGGACCAGGTGACCAAGGCCCAGGGTGTCAAAAAGGGCTTGGTCATGAAGTCGCTGCGGGCGGCCCTGATGGGTTCTCTGCAGGGACCAGACCTGATGGAATCCTGGTTAATTTTGCGCCAGCAACAGGTGGATATTCCCCGCTTAAAAACTGCGCTCAAACAATAGATCTGACTAGGATGGGGTCGGTCAGAAGACCCAGAACCGAGGGGACCGGTTAAGGCTAGCGTTCTGGCTCTCTTCCGCCACCTTATAGGTGGCGGAAGAGATAGCTACTGTTTACCTAGCAGGATATTTTTCAGAAAACCTTTCAGAGATTTTTTCTGAATATTTTCCTGCGGAATATCTTCTCCTGGTCTAGCCCGAAAGACAGTGGAGTGAGCCCTACCACTGAGATCGGAGACTGGTCGGCCATTGCTGTAATAGTATAGGGCCAGCGATTTTCGAGTTCTACCCTCGGGACAGGTGAGGGGATCGGGATGCCCATGATAGGAAAAATCATTGGTATTAAAAATTACGCAACGATTAAAAATCGGTAATATTTTTCTATGGCAAGTAGAAACATCTTTGTCCCAAAGCTCCAGGTTGCCGCCATACTCTTCTTGCCAATCTTTATTTAAATAGATCAGCAGGTTGATGCGTCTATCTAGATTTAGACGACTATGACGGTTAAAGTCCACATGGACTTTCAAATAGCCCCCTGGGGTAATCTGGTGTAACCCACCCCCTTCGAAATGGGGGTCGGGAATGATAGCTTCCTCTATGCCGGTAAGTTCCTGCAGAAAGTTTAGG
>JBMOHM010000102.1:0-6278 GCA_049317845.1 Nodosilinea sp.
CCTTCCAGGCCGACACCCTGGATGTGGTGGTCTACGACTACCTGAAAAAGAATGGGATGACCTACGACGATGTAGAAATGGTCTACCTGGGGGATTCCACCGAGCTGTTGAATGCCTACGTGTCAGGGCAGGTGGATGCGGTCAGCCACATTGAGCCCTACGCCACCAAGGCGAAAACCGCCACCAAGGGAAATATCCTCGGCAACGGCACCGACATCTACGGTAAGTACTACCCGGATTGTGTTCTAGCGGTACGCAACGAGGTAATTGCGAAGGAACCGGACATGGTGAAGGATGTGATTCGAGTCTTCTTCGAGTCCCAGTACCAGATCGAGAACAACTTTGAGGAGGCGGCCAAAACCACCATCGACAAGTACTATAAAACCGACATGGCCAGCCTGTTGGCTTCCGCCAAGGCCCAGCCCCCCGGCGTCGATATCCGCGATAAGCGAGACTTTATGTACGGTCGGGCCGAGAGCATGCTGGAGCTGAACTACATCAAGGCCCTTCCCGATGACAAGTTTGTAAACTTTAACCTGCTGGAGGCGGTGATTAAGGAAAGCCCTGAACTCTGGCAACGGCTGAAGGTGAAGGTGACCGCCTAGGTCTTGAGTGTTTGCCTGGGGTTATACCAGTGTCGCTCCTGAGGCCCCAGGCATTTTCCCCCGTGGGATATGAATTGTCCGGTAACGGTTATCTCCCCGCTATTTCACCACCCTACCGCCATGGCTACGTCCTCCCCTACCCTCGCCGAAGCAGCATCACCCCCCGCCGCCGTACCCCGATCCCAGCCCTGGTGGCAACGGGCAGCCATTGCCGTGGGGTGGTGGTGCCTTTCCCTGGGGTTATTTATCGGGCTGTGGGAGCTAATCGTGGCCCTGGGGTGGGTGAATCCGATTATTTTGCCGGCCCCCCACCAGTTTATCGGGGAGATCACCAATCAGGAGCAATTTCTCGCCCCCCGCATTGGTGTGCAACGGGTGGGGGGTAATTTTGTGTTACTGACGGCGGTGGTGGCCACCCTGAAACGGGTTTCCCTGGGGCTAATTCTAGGGTTTTTGGCGGCCCTGCTGGTGGGCGGGCTGGCCTGCTATTTCCGTTTGGTGGGCAAGTTGACCCTACCGGTGATCACCCTGCTAGCTCCCATCGCCCCCATTGCCTGGATCCCCTTTGCCATTATGGCCTTTGGTATTGGCGATGGGGCGGCGGTGTTCGTGGTGTTTATCGGCATCTTTTTCCTGCTCACCCTGGCCACGGTGAATGCCATTGACAATGTCAATCAGTTGTATATCAACACCGCTAGGGTGCTGGGGGCCAGCCGCCGCCAGGTGATGTTTCGGGTAATTCTACCGGCCATTCTGCCGGACCTGTTTTTTATCATGCGGATTAACTTCTTCGCCGCCTGGATGGCGGTGCTGGCGGCGGAGATGGTGGGGGTCAACACCGGCTTGGGGTCGATCGTCATGGTGGGGCGCCAGATGTTTAACCCCAAGTTGATGTTCCTGGGGATGGGGGTGATTGGCATAGTAGGTTACCTACTGGATTTAGGGCTCCGCCAGGTGCAGCAGCGGGTGCTGTGGTGGAAGGGGTCTGCCCAGCTTTAGGGACGACGGCGTTGGCAACCGTTCAGGGGAGTAGAGGGGAAATTTAAACCTATGGATGAAATCATCTGTCAGCAGGTCAGTAAGGTATGGAACCAGGGTCGCAGTGACGCCAACCTGGCCATCGATCAGGTCAGCTTCACCGTTAAGAGGGGGGAATTCCTGGTGATCATTGGCCCCAGTGGCTGTGGCAAGAGTACCCTGCTGAGTATGATTGCTGGCCTGGAGGTGCCCACCGCCGGGGCCCTGTTCCATCGCGATCGCCCCATTCAAGGGCCCGCCCCGGAGCGGGGCATGATTTTCCAACAGCCCTCCCTGTTTCCCTGGCTGTCGGTGTTAGACAATGTGGCCTTTGGCCTCAGCCTGCAGGGCCTGGGCAAGGGGGAGCGCCAGGAGCGCGCCCGCCATTATCTGCAGCAGGTGGGGCTCCTCAAGTCGGCCCACCGCTATCCCCACCAGTTGTCGGGGGGGATGCAGCAGCGGGCCTGCATCGCCCGGGCCCTCTGCCTGGGCACCGAGGTGTTACTGATGGATGAACCCTTCGCCGCCCTGGATGTGCAGACCCGCCAGCAGATGCAGACCTTCTTGCTGGAGCTGTGGCAGGGCAGTGGCACCACCGTGGTGTTTGTGACCCACCACATTGACGAAGCGGTTTATCTGGCCGATCGGGTGCTGATTTTAACCGCCAACCCCGGTCGGGTGCTCGAGATATTGCCCGTGCAGATGGCCCGGCCCCGGGATCTGATGGGTAAGGACTTTGATGACCATCGCAATCTGTTTATTCACCATCTGCGATCGGAGGTGCTGCGGGCCTTTGAGGAGCAGGAACTGGCGGAAATGCTGGATACCCGGATCTAAGAGGGAATCACGGTGATGCTCAACAAATTTCCCCGCTTATTCAACCTGAGTCAGTGGTTAGGGGGGCGGCAAGCTCCATCGGAGACCCCCGCCATTGATATCTGGGTCTATGCTGAACCCGCCGGGGAGGAAGCCAATCCTTTACGACGCAATGTGTTGCAGTGGCGGCGTTTGATCACCGCCGTGCCGGACCCGATCTTTAGCTTTGCCGGTCAGCCGGTGGATGTGGTGGGGTTTGTACACCGCCCCCTGGGTACACCGCCCAACCAGCTGGTGGTGGCCCGCCAGATTATTCGTTGTTGCCTGGCGGATACGGTGCCCCTGGGGCTGACCCTGCAGGGGGAGGACCTGGCCACCTACGCTGACCAGAGTTGGCTGCGGGTGCGGGGGCGTTTTGAGGGCGTCCAGCAGGGAACGCGATCGCAGCTGGTGGTGAGACCCGATCGCCTGGAGGTGATCGATCCACCGCAAAAGCAGTATATCAATGGAGTATTTTAGAGGCGGATGGACCCGAGACCGCTGCCTCGCCCCCTAGCCCCGATCAGGAGATTACCCCCATGGCCCAGGTTTTAATCAAAGGTGGTCGGATCATTACCGCTGTGGACGACTACCAGGCCGATATTTTAATTAGCGATGGCCGGATTGAGGCGATCGGCCGCAGTCTGGCCCCAGATAATGCCGAGGTCCATGAGGCGGGGGGCTTGATGGTGTTCCCCGGTGGTATCGATGCCCACGTCCACATGGAAACCCCCATGGGTAACGATGTCTACACCTGCGACAGCTTTGAAACCGGCACCCGCTCCGCCGCCTTTGGTGGCACCACCACCATCATTGACTTCGCCCAGCAATTCCACAACGATAGCCCCAAGGCCGCCCTCGATCGCCGGCTGGCGGCGGCGGAACCCCAGTGCTGTGTGGACTACGCCTTCCATGTCATCCTCACCGATGTCAACCCCGGCTCCCTGGGGGAGCTGCCGGACCTGATCAATCAGGACGGGGTGTCTAGCTTCAAACTCTACATGGCCTACCCCGGGGTGTTGATGGTGGATGACGCCGCCATCTTTAAAACCATGCGCCGGGTGGGGGTGCATGGCGGCATGGTTAACCTGCACGCCGAAAATGGGGTGGTGATCCAGGCCCTGGTGGAGGAAGCCCTGGAGCAGGGCAACACCTCCCCCAAGTACCACCAGCTCACCCGGCCCCGGTTGATGGAGGGGGAGGCGGCCCACCGGGTGATTCGCATCGCCGAGCTGGCGGAGGTGCCGGTGTACATTGTCCACCTGTCCGCCAAGGAGGCCCTGGAGGCGGTGGTGGAGGCCCGAGATCGCGGCATCCCCGCCTTTGCCGAAACCTGCCCCCACTACCTATTTCTCGACGACTCGGCCTACGATGCCCCCGGCTTTGAGGCGGCTAAGTACGTCATGACCCCGCCCCTACGGGACCACGAGTGCCAGCACGCCCTCTGGCGGGGGCTACGGTTCGATGACCTGCAACTGGTGGCCACGGACCACTGCCCCTTCTGCTTTAATGAAAACCCCCTGGGGCTTTTGAAATCCAAACAAATCGGTCGAGATAACTTCAACCGCATCCCCAACGGCGCCCCCGGTGTGGAGTTGCGCCTCACCCTGTTCTACGCGGCGGAAAAACAACTGTTCAGCAAGTATGGCTTTAGTGGTACCGCCGCCCTCACCCCCATGCCCGCCGATGTGGCGGTGCAGCTAGCCACCGGCCAGGTGGAAATGGCGGTGATTCCCTTTACCAATGCGATCGCCGCCTATACCCAAGGGGCCTCCTTCCAGGTGGTGGCGGGCAGTGGGGTGGAGGGGTTGATTCTGGTGGCCAAGCCGGAGATCAAGTCCTTTGCGGACCTCAGGGGTAAGAAAATCGCCACCTTCCAGGCCGACACCCTGGATGTGGTGGTCTACGACTACCTGAAAAAGAATGGCATGACCTACGCCGCTGGTTGACTGACAAAACTTAGTCAGAGGCGTACTGGTACGTGCGTATTTCGAACTCAATTCGATAGGTGCGTTGGTCATGTTGCTTGCGAGAGGCCATAGCCGGTTGAGGGTCTTTAGCGTGAGTGAAACAAACTGAGTCAATTAACCGCCAGCCCTGCAGCAAGGCAGTTTTGACCCAGTCCCAGCCAATGCGAAAGTAGCTGTTACCGCGAAACCAATGGGGGTCAACGCGGCGGCGCTGGCCCGATTCGACAACATCAACCCCTTGAGCGGTGACATAGAGGGTGGCAACCGCCAGGATAAAGCAAAGTCGAGAGAGCGCACAGACAGAGCGAATTTCCGACTTTTGCAAGTTCCAGCCACCTGACTGGTCATCTAAGAAACTTTCCTCGATGTCAAAGCGCAAGCCGTATTCCTCAAAGGTGTGGAGGCTGGTGGGTTCATCGCTGAGGATGGCCCAAAACTCGCCGTTAACATTGTTACAGCCCAAGGCAATATGTACAGGCCCAAACCAGTCTCGTCTGTGCACCCTGACCCTATGAAAGCAACGGGCCTCACCACGCTGGAGATGAATATCCTTGAGTTGTCGCCAGCCTTGACGCGACCGCCAGACCCAGGTGTTGCGCTTAATCCGAATCCGGTAGTGCCAGCCTAAGGTGGTGGTGATCAGCTTCATGGCTTTGAGGTGGACAAAGCCCCGGTCGGCCAATAAAACTACTTTTACCCCTGCCGGTAATCGTTGGGCTGGCTGAGAGAGCATATCTCGATAGGCCTCAAAGGCCACTGAGGCACTGTCGTGTTTCAAGACTCGCCAGATGATCGGTAAGGCTCGGCCTCGATACACCACTGACAAGCGCACCAGGCAATACTCTTCCCAGTAGAGGGAGGTATCTAAGCTGAGATACAGGCACGCCTCTCCCCAGGTGGCTAAGGCGGCTTGAATCAAGGGTTTATAGAGGCGGTGAATATTGATACGGCTATTGTGGAGCCAGCGACTCACCCGTCGCTGTTTGCTCTGGGCCTGTAGTCCACGGCAAGGTAGGTAAGGTAGCCAGCGAGTCAGGCTGACCTCGCCGCGCTGAATCAGGGCGGCCACCATGATTATGCAGGTCGTCAAATGAGTGCGGTGGGCCCAGGGCAGCGATTGACCCAACCAGGTATTTAGGGCATTGTAAAGGGGGGACATAGGGTTCTCGGTTTTGAGTGGTATCTAACCTTAGAACGCTATGTTCCCCCTTGTCCTCAAAATGGCTCAAATTACTATACAGCAAGCCATTCAACCATTAGCGATCAACTTTTGTCAGTCAACCAGGGTAGACTATCTCAAAAATCCTACTACCTATGATGGTGCGATAGAAATTTCAGAACTTCACCCAAGCACCAAGAGTTCTGATATTTTCACAAAAATGAGAAATCTTACTGATGAAGATCTAACAAGCATCGCAGGACATATACTACTTCAGCCTAAGATTGTTGGCATCAAATGGGGTGGTGGCAAGATATATTATTAATTGATATTAATTGACTGAATATGTAACGAGATCGCACTTTTCGATTCGAACTCGTTACATAGCGAATACCTTGTGATGATTTGAATAAGCGATCCCTATTGATATTGAATGTGTCCCCACCGGCTGTGGAATCCAATTGAGTAGAAACTCAAAGACGGTTATAATTGCCGAGGCCAGTTTCCGCCCAGTCCCCACTGGCTGGGGAGCCCAAGTGAATGGAAGCAAACAAACGATTGACATTCTAGAGAGGAGTGTGTTCATAGTGGCAAGAAAAAGAGTATCGGGTTATCTCGCAGACTTTCGTAATTTCATCATGCGCGCTAACGTGGTTGACCTGGCAGTTGCAG
>JBMOHM010000103.1:0-6099 GCA_049317845.1 Nodosilinea sp.
TTAAAAGTTAGTGTTAAAAGTTAGTGTTAAAAGTTAGTAAATACGCTGAGGTTGGTGGCGGCTCCTGAGGAAAAGGTGCTAGATCGACTGTCCACGGTGCGAATATTTTCGCCAGTCAGGTCTTGCTGCACCAGACTGAAGGGCTCAGCCGGATTCCGAATTTGGAACTGGGTCTGCCCGGTTAAAACGCTGCTAGCTCCATTGACGGGGGTGACGTTTTCACCATCCAGGTAGAAACCGCGCCCCGATCGCACATCAACTTCGCTAGACACCACCGTACCCCGGGTCATCTGGGTGGAAAAGCCAACGGAAAAACCAATGGTTTGGGCAGAGGCCCGGGGAGCCAGCAGCAGTAAGGGGCCGATCAGCAGGGGGGGAAGAACCCGGTGCAGAGAAGCCCTGGCCTGACAGGACAACGCCGCAGAATTTAATACCGCCATACTCATAGAAATTAATAATCACTAAAGGTAGTTAAAGATAGATAGGGTAGATGGCCTTAGCCAGCCCACGCAGGTCAGGCTTTTACTGAAACACCGAAAAGGTCCTGGAACTGGTATGGGTGGCCGTGGTCTGATTGGTAACGGTGACGGCATCCAACCCAGGGGTAAATTGTTCGATGCCAAGGTTAAATTGCTGCTGGGGTTGGACAATCACAAAGGCGGCAGCGGGCGCGATCGCCTGACCAGGGGTGGAAACCGCTACGTTCTCCCCCGCGATCGCAAAGCCACTGCGATTAGAAAATTGCTGCTCCACAATATTGGTGGTGGTGGTTTGGTTGGTACAGGTGACCGTGCGGGAAAACCCCCAGGCACTGTCAGGAAAAGCCTGGGCCACCACCTGAGCCTGGGCTTGAGCCGCAGGCACAAAGCCAGCGGCGATCACCACAGAACTACCGATTAACAATAAAGGTTTCATTGCTCCTAACCTGCAAATATTGGTAAACAAGCCGTAACTTCACAAACCCCTGGCAACAACACCGCCAGCGGCTGCACCCTAAGGACCTGGAGAACTGGTGCGATCGAACACACTAAAACTACGGGTTTGGGTTAACACCGCCCGAGTGCCCGGCCCACCGGGGGTAATGGTGCCCTCACCGGTGGTGCTAATGGTGCCCCCCAGGGTTTCTCGGGAGCCCCCCACCGTCACGCTCACATCGGAATAGGCGGGCAACACCACACTGCTGCCATTGCCCAAATTGGTAGGGGTGCGATTATCTGGAGTAAAGGTACTCATGGAAAAGGTAAAGGCCCCGCCGTTGGAGGGGGCACTAAATTGGGCGTTGGGATTGATACTGGCACCGCTATTCAGCGGCCCAGTCACCGTAATACCCGAGCCAGAGACGGCAAAACCCGCCGTGGTGCTGGCATTGGCACTGCCCGAGGCCCCATCCACCGTCAGTTGCACCTGGGTGGCCCGACTTTGGGTGAAGTCGGCGTAGGCGGGTAGGCCCGCCCCCCCGCCCAGGGCCAGCATGAGGCCCGGCAGAGTTAGACGGAAAATATTTCCTTGCATAGACAACGATCCAAATTAGGGAATGAAAGGGTTCACGGACCGGCTCCTCAACCATGGAGGACAGGCGGACAACCCAGGTAAAGAACCTGGTAAACCTCACCCATCCCCCAGGGCGGCAGGACTTTAGTCTGCATATCAGGCCAGAGGGCTAAGCTTGCCATCTACCCAGGCCATAAAGGCCAGGGATAGGCTCAACCCAAGACCAGACCGTATCTACAGCACCGTCAGCGGTTGTCGCCGATGCCTCAACAGCACCCTCAACCCCCGCTAACCGGGTTACTATTTGAACACCGTCACACTGTTTTGCTGCAGTACGCTGGCCGTGGTACCAACACCACCTGCGATAACAGCAGCCCCACCAAGACCGGTTGTAAAGCCATTATCACTACTGGCGACCCCTGCCAGGGTTCCGGCGTTGCCACCCACCTGTGCAGTGTAGCTACTATAGGTGGGGAGCGTTCCTATCTGACCAGAAGAGATCGCCACAGGAGCGACGGTATCTTCATCGGCAACGGACTGGGAAAAACTGAAGGCCCCCCCAGCGGTTGCGGGACCCGCTGCCGCACCACCGGTGATTGTACCAGTAGCCCCAATCACCGGTAAGGTCACTGCCCCGAGGCCAGAGCCCGACATGGAGCTAGAGGAAGATCTGGCGGTTGCTTCGACGGTTGCCGGTGCCACGGTCAGGGTTACCTGGGTGGCGTGGTTATTGGTAATCAACTGAGCATGGGCAGGTACGGCCATGGCCAGCATTAGCCCAGAAGCCACAAGGGAAAAACGCCCAAATTGGACATACTTCATCGGATATTCTCCTTAGATTTGCATGATTTAAGATGTGCCAAAGTACTTTAGGATGCACCAAAGTAAAAATGCATCAAAGTACGGCAAGCTTCTTGAGTGTTTACAATCCCAAAGATCGCTCCAAAAGCTAGCTTCACGTTAAAACGTGAAACTTACATTCAATAATCTTTAGTTTTTCAAAAACTTGAAAAAGGGTAAACAGAAGCAGAATGCGAACTAGCAGTACAAAAGACGTCTCTTTTGTACTAAAAACGTGAAGGGTAGATATAAGGCATCCTGAGTTACTGGGAGTTCAAACTTCTCTAAGTAGAAGCAAGATTTCTGTGTAACAAATTTACTATACACGTTTTTTGACGTATAAGATGCAGAACGCATATCACTTCATATAATTTTGTTTTTAATGAGAATAGCCAGCACCGCCCTAGGGTCCGCCTCACGTTATGCTGTCTCGTTTCAGCAGCAGGGTCATAGCTCCACGGATTTTTGGTGATGGAAGTAATCACGTTAGCAGCGGTACAGGGGATTTGCGAACCTTTTAATTCCCCAGGGATTAGTCCAGCGCCTCCAGCCCCTGACGGGCGTAGTCAAGGCGCAACTTTAAACCCAGAGTAATCTGCTTCATCAACCAGTACAGCCCGGTCAAAATCAAGAAGGTTAGGATAATCACCAGCAGGGGTCGCCTGGAGCTGAGCAGGTTGAGGGTGTTGATCAGCACATCCAAAGGATCGGTGACCAGATCCCAACTATTCAATCGAATAAATCGACCTAAATAGACCCCCAGGGCACAGAGGGCATGGATTAGTAGCTCGGCAGGTAGGATCCAGGCTCTCCCTCCGTGCTGCTTTAAGTAGTAGGCTAAATTCAAAATCGACAGCACATAGGCTTCAAATCCGATCAAAATCGCCGTTATGTGCATGGGCACAAAGATCAGGGCTGCTACCCAAGTGGCTACTTGCCCAGAGCTGAGGCCGCGAATCAGGTGAATAATATCCGTCAGCAGATAGGGAGCGTTGGGTAGAAACGCCATAAAAACCCCGACCCCCAGCCCCCAGCCCCAGGCCCTGCCACCCTCTCGAGAACCCAGCACAGAACGCCCCAGTCCCAGGGCAAATCCTGCCGCTAGTACTAACCATCCCAGCTTTAGCAGGGCTCTGCGATCGCCGGTTAAGCCGTCTGTCAGCAGAGCCATCCAGGTCTGGACTATCCAGGGTAGCCTAGACCAGATGCCTGGTAGACCGATCAACCCCACGATGCCACAGATGGCTGTAAACCAGAGCTTAGGGAGCGCGCGGGGACGAAAGAGACGGAAGCTCAGCAGCAGAGGAACCAGAGCTAGAAAGAGATTCCATAGAATCCAACCGCTGTAGGTATTATTGAGGGCTATAACAATGTCTCTATAGAGGAGTTGCATCATACCGTTCTCTTGTGCAAGGAAAAACCTGGTTGCCAGGGTTTCTATAGGTTTGGCCAGAAGGCGGAGGACAGTGTTGATCGGTGCATTGGTTCTTCACTCCCGGGGTCCTATCTAAATTTATAAAGAAGACGCCAATGGATGTTAAGCCCCTACCGGAGAAAGAATAAGCCGCCAAACAGAGATTTTTTCTTAACCTCGGCGGTTTTTTCCGGTTTCGGGCCGACGGTTTCCCTAGGGGAAGGGGTTAGATCGATGTTGAGCTGGCGGGCATAGCTGAGGGCGACCCGGTGCCCGGGCTCTAGGCGGAGCGCTTGCTTAACATGCACCTTAGCCATACCTGGAAGATTGGCCAGCAGATAGGCCTGTCCCATCAGACAGTGATAGTTGCTATTTTTAGGATCCATTTTAATGGCATCCTTCAGTTCCTGGATGGCGGCCGTGGCATTCTGGGCTCTTAGGTAGTCCTCAGCTCGCCTAAAGTGGCGATCGGCATAGTTAATCAACGGGGACTGGCTAGTCATACCCGCGTCTATGGAGGGGGAACTGGTCAGGGTGCTGGTGGCCATTAGCCCTGTCCGTTTTTCTCGAATCACCATCTCACCCATCTTACGTTTGAGATAGATCAAATTGAGTTCCGTAATTTCCTGGGTCACCGTTTCAAAATAGGCCAGGCTGTCGTACTGGCGATCGCATAACTGACTCAGCCCATGCTCGTAGACCAGATCTACCTCCTCCTCAGGGGTCTTCAAGAGCTGACGGCCGGCCTCCGTGTGCGGCTTCAAGTCCTGCTCCCGACTCAAGCGCCGGACTTTAAAGCGCAGGGTGGCCAGCACCTCGCTACGGCCCTTTTCCCGTTTCAGCCGTTGATAGGCGGGGTTGACCAGCTTGGGCAGTACCTGGTTAATAAAGTCTTGAGACTCAAGGGGTGTGGTGATCTGAGTATCGGGATGGAGCTGTTTGGCTACGGCACGGTAGCGCTTCAGGATCCGCTGATCATCGGCGGCCACTGACACCCCTAAAATGGCGTAGGGATCGTTGAAAAACTGGTTAAGCCAATTAGGAGAGAAGGCAGGGTAAGACATCCAAACACAATCGTGGTAAGTAGCAAGACTAAGGAGCGATTGACAGGAATTGGGTTGAGCTTGAAGGCGGAGTAGCTAGCAGGTTGATTACGGTATCCAGCAATGGCCATAGCCCATCAGGAGGATATTCAGGGTTAGATCCTGACCTCAGGCTAGATCGGACTCCCCGCAAGTTTCAAACTTTCACCGCAGCTGATGCCACTGACCCTAGTGTAAGCCCATGTCCCTGGTGTATGGCAAGGGAAAGTACCCGGCCAGTCCCCGGTTCCCACCCCGATGGGTTCATAGGCTAAACTTTGGGGGTTAGTGTGTATTTGTATTGAGTTTGGGATCGCGATGTCAACGGAACTGCGCCGTCGTCATAGGGCTGTTGCCCTGGCCTGGTTAGGAGCGCTTGCCCCAGGTCCTGTGCCCCTATCGGGATTACATAAGTTTTATCTGGGCCAACCGGTTTGGGGAGTGGTCTACCTGCTGCTGGGCTGGACCCAAATTCCCCGGGTGGCCTGTGCGATCGAGGGTTTCTGGCTCCTGACCCGACCCCTAGAGGACTTCAGGCTGGATAGCAAGGGGGCAACGGCTCCTTCTAACCCCAGTTTAGATGCCGATCGCATTAATGCCCTAGGCATAGCGCTGCGAGAACTAGACCGGCTCAGGCAAGAGGGGCTGATCTCCGAGTTAGAGTTCGAGCAAAAGCGTCGTCACCTCCTTGATCAACTGGGACCTGGCTGATGATGGCGGATTGGCGGCGGCGATGGTACAGATTAACGGCCCCCATCCATCCCCTGGCGGCTCGTCTGGCGGAGGATCGGACCTATCGGCTGCGATCGCACCAGGAGGTCCAACTGGCGGCTGAACTGGGGTTTAGCCTGGACGTCAACCAGGCTGGCGTCGATGACTGGCTCAGACTACCTGGAATTTCCATTCGCCAGGCCCAGGTAATTAACCATCTGCGTGAAACCGGGGTTCAGTTTTACAGCCCGGAGGATCTGGCGGCAGCCCTGGGGTTACCCCCCAACTATTTTCAACCATTGGCCAGGGTCCTCAAGTTTTGCTACTACGATCCCGACAACCTCAGCCCTCCCGGTCGAGTTAGCCTTAACCAGAGCACGGTGGGCCAACTGGGCCAACTACCGGGTGTGACCCCAACCCAAGCTCAGATCATCGTTTGGGAACGGCAACAGCGGGGCGTCTTTCGCGACCTGGCGGATTTCCAACGACGGCTACAGGTACCGCCTGAAGTTCTAGAAACCCTAATCCATTATCTCCGGGTCGATTAAGGTCGCTTGCCTT
>JBMOHM010000104.1:0-5886 GCA_049317845.1 Nodosilinea sp.
TGCGATTGCCGATCGCCCGCACCGGGTAGAGTTGCTCCAGGTCTCGTTGGCTGGAGTGCAGTCGGGTTTTCAGGGTGTTGAGTAGGGTGAGGGCGGCGGGGTCTTGAATATGTTTAACCTGACTTTGCAGCAGACTGGCCACCCGCAGTAACTCCCGTTCCGATAGGATGCCGCTACCTAGAAAGTAGCCACGCCGCAGGCGAAAGCGGGGCAAAATGCCAAAGGGCTTCAGCACCTGTTCAATATCCTTACGCAGGGCCGCCTGGCGATCGCCCGCCATTACCCCCTGCTGTTGCATCGCCTGGACCAGACTTTTAAGGCTGCTGCCAGTTTCCGCCTGCCAGCAGTAGGGGTGGTGGGCAATGAAGCGAATCAGATTGATCAGCCGCTGAAAGACCTCCCAGTCGGCATAGGGGTGGGGGTTGATGGGCGACGGTGGGGGCGGCGGTAGGTCTAAGGGATTCACCTGGGGAGTGGGGCTGAGTAACCCATTGTTGTCCAGCCAACTCAGGTCCTGGGCGATCGCCGTGGGGTCAGCATAGATCTCCCCCCGCTGCTGGCCCAGCACTGCACAGATTTCCCCCAGGCTATCCAGAGGGGAAGGGGGGGATGACCCCAGCAGGGTGGCCAACTGGTCTGGGTCTTGCCGGTGTAGGTCTCCCAGGCCGGGGTATTGCACCAGCAGACTAATCAGGTGCATCAACCGGTCAAAGGCGAGTAGGCTGGAGTAGCGGTGCCATTGCACCTGGCGGTGGCCGGTGCGATTACGGCGGTTGGTGGGGCTACGGCCCAGCCGTTGTAGGCGACCCGCCACCTTGTCGAACCCCTGGCAGGGGTTGAGGGCATAGATAGCGATAAACCCCTCCGCCGCCTGAGGGGGAAACTGGTTGAGGTCCTGGTGTAGAGCCTCCACCACGGCGGTGGCCACCCAGCGAGGCCGCTGCCGGTTCCACTCTAGGCAAGTGGCCAGGGGGGTGGTGAGGTGCCAACCCACCCAGGGGATCTGCAGGTCGGCGAGGTCCCGTAGGAGGGCCATGCGCCAGACCCGCCTGGCATTGGTGGCGTCGTAGATAATCGGCTGGCCCTGGTGGATAGCCTGCTTAACCCGTTCCTCAACGATTGCTTCGATCTGAGGCCAGGCGCCTTGAATAGCAGGGTCACCGTAGAGCTGCTGGCGGATCTGGTCAGTGGCGATCAGACAACTGTGGGGGATAAGGCCCTGCAGATGATGAGCCAGGGTGGTTTTACCACTACCAGGGGGGCCAATCAGCATGTGGCAGGGAGGAGGGGAAGCCATGGTGGGGCTGGGATATGGGTGTTTTTATTCTAGGCAGCCTGGGGCTGGAGGATGCCGGCGCTAATGCGATTAACGAAGACTCTGGGAAATTAAGAATAAAGGAAATTTTTCTTCCGGTTTTACAGCCAATACCCATGAATAAAGAAATTAGGGACGCAGGTTTCGTCATTCGCATTGAGTTTTACTCAACCTGAGCACAGGTGGGGGATACTCAGGTTAGGTCGTCTGAAGTCGGCGGTTAGGTGTTTAGGAAGGAACTGGGGTATGGGGGAGCTATTTTGGCAGGCAAAGATTTGGGGATTGTTGCATGATCCAGCGCTGAAAGCACTTCATGACAACACTGGGCGAGGGGGCAGTAGTTTTTGGCGCGATCTGACGGTCATGCAGGACTGGAAATCACGCGGATGGGATCCAAATGGGCATATACAAGAACAAGTTGAAGCTATAAAGTATATTTCTCTAGCAGATCAGATCGCCTCAGCCAGCGATCGTGGCGCGATCGGCAGCTTAGACTGGCCTGTAGATTACGATGAAAATGGCTTAGAAGTTTCACACCTCCTCTCTGAAGCTAAATTGCCACTTAAACTAACTCCGCAACAAGCCCACGATCGCTTACTCCAAGAGGGCAGGGCGCGTTTCCTTAAATCCCAGGAAGAGTATCTTTTCCCTGCTTATATTAAAGAATCAACTGATCTGAAAAAAGTTTTTTGGTGGCTCTGGCGTTGCTTACCTAAGCGCGCATTTAATAAATTTGCCAATGATGAAAAGCTTTTACTTATGCCTGCTGAGACCCGACTACCTGATAGTTCTATCTGGAGCCATACCACTATTACTTCAGCATTAGCAGGCTCCCTAACAGGCTATGACCTAACCGTAGATGACTTAGGAAGTTGGTCAGAAGAGCATGCATCTAGACCCTATCTAGTCACTTTTACCTTTACACCTGTACAGGAGTTAGTTAAAGCCAGTCGCAAAATGCGTGATTTTTGGGCTGGTTCCTGGATCCTACATTACCTTTCCGCAAAAGTATGTTGGGCCTTAGCCTGGAAATACGGTCCAGACTCTTTAGTCTATCCTTCATTATTTCAACAACCATTGATCGATCATTGGTTATTGAATGGTAGCGGTGACTTTCCAGGATGGAAAGATGATTTTGGAGGGCTCGTTGACCAACCGAGTGATCAAAAGTTACTCACGGCTGGTTTCCCGAACGTCTTAGTCCTTGTGCTACCAGAAGCCAAGGTAAGAGCTGCGATGCAAATGGCTGAGCAGACACTCAGACAAGAATGGAAAAGTCTTGGAGATTATGCCTTTGAATATCTAAAAACAGATAAACATTGGCTGCCTCAAGCCTTTAATTCAGAAAACGTAACCTGGGAGGGTTGGTTGAGTTCGATTTGGCAAACCTATTGGACAGCTTTACCAATTGGGGCAAGGAATGAGCCCTTATGTGCACCATTAACTAAACCAAAAGCGGAAAATAAACAAGAGAAAGATAAAGAATTAGTGGATTGGCTGAAGAAGCAAAACTTTGCCTACTCAATGATTCAAAATCCAGATCTGCCGTTATATGGGGCACCAGTAACTCAGTATAAAACTGATCGATGGTTGCTTCAGCCCAATGAAGGCGAGTTTTTGAGGTCTGCTGTAGAACGGAGCCGTTATCAATACTTTAGTATTAATGTTGGTTCTTGGTGGCCTTATATTTTTGACCAGGTTCGATTGTCACTTAATGCGATTAAAAATGCTCGATCCTGGGAATTGCCCACAACTTTTAGTGCCCGATCTAGTATTTCTGGTCTGGGGCCAGTTGTTTATGCTGATAAACAGGGTCAACCTGACAATAAAGACTGGGTTTCTGAAGGAGCATCTAGGCAGTTTTGGCAAAGTCACGCAGGGTTATTTGATGGAAGTGAGCAACTCAACGCCACTGAGACGGTGAAGAGAGTTTTACCTAAAATTTTACAAAAGATTCTAAATATTAAGCAAAATGTATCTACTCACTATCCTGACTTAACGGCTGGTGTAGCAGGTTATCTGAAAGTAAGTGAGCGTTGCCACTTAAATTACTTCCATCAGACTTGTGTGGAAATACAAAAAAGATTAGAGGAATTACAACTTGAAGAAGATCTAAAAATTGATATTCAGAATAATTATTGGGGAATTCCCTGGTTAGATAATCCGATCAATTCAGATTTCCAAGGATATCATTCACGCTATTTGAAACCAGATTGGTTAGTTGAAACTTCTGATCGCGTAGAGGGGTCTGAAGCAGTTCAGAAGAAATTGCAATCTATCAAAGCCTTTGTCAGCAGCCGTTACGGCGATAATGACCCCGCGAGTTGGTATGTGCTGGCTGTTGGGGATGGGGATGGTATGAGTGAATGGCTAAAAGGAAAGCTACTCAAAAACTATTGTGACTATATTCCTGAGAAACTCAAGGAATACTGTGATCCTGACAGTGAGACTTTTCAAAAAGCTACTCCAGAGGACCGGGAGTTTCGGAAGAAGTTTGAGAAAATTCTGAATGAGCGGAAACGAATGGGGCCAGCAACCCACGCGGCTCTCTCCCGAGCACTGCTGGACTTCTCCAATCAACTGGTGCCCTATCTGACCGAACAACGCTATGCCGGACGGTTGATTTACAGCGGTGGCGATGATGTGTTGGCCTACACCAACCTGTGGGAGTGGGATGCCTGGCTCTGGGATATTCGGCAATGTTTTAAGGGCGACAAAGATCCCCATAGTGAGTTTGATAACACGGGGGATTATTGGCGCTGGAGAAAGGAGGTGAAGGGTGAGCCTCCTGATAATGTGTCTCCCCGTCCGCTATTTACGATGGGGCGGAATGCCAGCATCAGTTTCGGCGTTGTGATTGCCCACCATTCGGTGCCATTAGCGATCGCCCTGGAAAACCTCTGGGAAGCCGAAAAGCCTGGTGCCAAGGAATATGGTTTTCCCGATGGCAAAACTAAGGATGCGGTGCAGGTAAGAGTACTGTATGGCAATGGCAATATCCTAAAATCCACAGCGAAATTTGACACATTTAATCAATGGCGATCGCTGCTGACTTCAGTTCAAGATCTAGAACCTGCCCTATTTGAACAGGCCGCTCAGATTTGGGAACAACATCCTGTACCCCTTGAAAATGCAATCCAACCGTGGGTTAATGCTTTTTGCGATCGCCGCGATTTTTTCAAGGCAAACGACGAGGGTAAGCAACGTTTCAATCAGTGCCTGGTCAAATTTCTAGAGCAGGTTTGGGAAACAACTCTAGAAGCTGATCACGAACGCGATCGCCAGATTCAAAACTGGTTGAAGCTGGCGGCCTTTGTGCTGCGGAAGCGGGACATCCAAATTGGAGGTGTTTAATCATGACAGAAGTCACCGAACCTTCTCAACTCTACTGGTACACCATTACTCCCCTGGATGTCTTGATGTTCCGAGATGCCAAACCCTTTACCCCTGGGGAACGGGCCTGGGCGGGCAGTACCTTTCCCCCCAGTGGACACGCGATCGCGGGGGCTATTCGAGGTTTATTGAGCAGCGAAGCGACAATTCAGATGAAAGGCCCCTTTCTCTGTCACCAGCAAACCCTCTATTTCCCGCGCCCATTGAATCATGTTGGGGATACCCCCCTGGTGCCCCTAGCATGGGATAGTCACCATCCCTTAAAGGGTCAAATGGTGTACGACAACCATCAACCCTGTCCCTTGGTTAAACCCTCCTGGCTTACAGGTAAACCAGAAGATGAGGATAATCAGCAAAAGACGGTTGATTACCTGCCTTGGGGTGTGATCAACGACTATCTTCAGGATGGCCAAATCAGGTCGGAGTCCTGGGTAAAGGGGGTGGCCCAACCCTGGATGGTGGAAACCCGGTCCCACAATACCCTTGAGCAAGGCACTCGCCAGGTGAAACAGGCGGATGGTTACTTTGTCGAAAAGGCTATTCGGTTGGAGCCGGGGTGGAGTTTGGCGATCGCTCTGGATCGGGAAATTCCCTGCCCTGATACCTTGCGACTAGGCGGTGAAGGGCATCGCGCCATTTTGGAACGCTGTGATTCCTTAAAACAGCCATGGCGTGATCTCTGGCATCAATCCGAGACTCACCGTCAGCTGACCCATTCAAGTCATTGCATGGCCTATCTGATTACACCGGGCATTTTTGAGCGCATTATCCGACAGAAAACTAAAGATAATGGCTATCGAGATGTGGCTCGTTGCCGTGCCTATCCCTGGGAATGGAAATTAGACAATTTGGTGAGTGTTGCCACTGACAAGCCAATCCCGATCAGTGGCCGTATTCAGGATAAAGAGGCTGTGGGAAACAGTATTCCCGCCCCTCAGGTATTTGCCGCCCCACCCGGCAGTGTCTATTACCTGAAGAGACCTCAGTCTCTTTATGCCGATGACCCAGGGGCAAAGCAAGGCAAGTCCTTAGACAGGGTAAGGCGGCTAAGACAGCTTGGGTACTCAGAGTTATTGTGGATACCGTTTACTGGGATTCCTTCTGGAAAACCAGACGGTTGAGATGGGTGCAATTAATCGGGCCGGGGGATTGAAATCGCGGCTAGACAAACGAAATCT
>JBMOHM010000105.1:0-5866 GCA_049317845.1 Nodosilinea sp.
CCGCCTCGTACCAGGTCACTATCTCGACGGGTCGATGGTCCCCCTTAAACTGAGCTGGGTCTGGGCTGAGCTCAGAGTTAATCGCGGGCAGGCTGGCAACGGCTCGCCATTGGGCCTGGGTGACGGGGTGTTGGCCCAGGGCAAAGGCCGAGAGGCTGACCCGGTGTTGTTGTTCTACGTCTAATCCTTGGGTCTCTGGAAAATTATAAGGGTAATACTCTCGGCCTTCTTCACCCTCCCCAGACCCCATCACAAATTCCCCCGCCGGAATTTCCACCAATTCCAAGGTTTGCTCCAGGGGTAGGGCTTGCCGCCACACCACCGGGCTAATTACCCGGGGCACGGGCTGGCCCTCCACCAGGCGCAGGTCTAGCATGGGCTGGAGTTGGCCGCTGGGCCCTCCGCTTAAGCCCAGGGCCTGGCTGGCGGCCTGGCGGAGGCCGAGGGGCTGGTGGTCGCCGTTGAGCAGGGTTAGTAGGGTGTCCCGGGCGGCCCCCATTTCCCCCAGGGCCAGGGCGGCACTGCGGCGCACCTCCAGGTCTTCTTCAGTATCCTGCAGCAGGGTGAGCAGGGCGGTGTGGCCAATCTTCAGTTTACCCAGGGTCTCGGCGGCGGCTTGGCGGGCGGCGGTGGGTTGTTGTTTGCGGTTCTCTAGCATGCCCACCAGGTTGGGTTCGGCAATCCGGGCGGCGGCGCCGTAGGTGGAGAGTTCCTGGGCGGCCCGCAGGCGGTCATCGAGGTTGGGTTCCGCCAGGTCGGCGATCAACCGCTTGATCCGGCGTTGGTCTTCGATGCGTCGTAGTTCCTCGGGGTCTAGATCCACGGTGCGGGCCAGGCGGTCCGCCACATCCTTGGGGATGCCGTTGTCCTGGCTCTGGTCAAGGCAGCAGTCCCGCAGGGCCAGGATGAACCCCTTCACCTGGGTAACGTCACTCTCGGTTTTGGTCAGCTTGGCCGGTAGGGTCTGACTCAAAAACTGCTCCCAGGCCGCCCCGGGGTCTGGCTGCTGGGAAAGCTGTTCCACCAGGTGGGCCGCGGCCAGGTATTCCGCCAGGGGGTCTAGGATCACTCGGGTGCGATCGCCCGGGTCGGGGCTTTGTAGGAAAAGTAGGCGGTCCTTCAGGTAACCATATCGGGCTGCGGCGGTGTTGTCCTCCACCCTGGCTAGGGCGGCGATGGCAGCTTCCGTATTAATCCAATTGGGGCGGTAGGTATTTTGTAGACAGGCCCAGGCCACGGCTTTGGCATCCCGCTGCACCATCCGGTCCTCCCGTTTATTGGCGGGCTCAATGGCGCGGTTGAGCTGGGTCAGGTAGCTGAGCATCAACCGGGGTACGGAATCCGGTAGGATGCCCCCCGCCCCTCGCCGTTCCTGGATCATCTGCTCAATATAAAGACAGGCCAGCAGGGGGGTGATGGGTTTGTCGGCGGTCATGCGGCGCAGGCGATCGCTAACGAGGGCATAGTCATCGTCCAGAAACAGACTCGTCAGATTAATTCCCTGGGGGTCTTTTTTAGACTTGGCTTCCAGGTAAGCTTTCATAAAGGGCCAGAGCCGGTCAGGTTCAATTTGTAAGGGCCGTAGGGTAGTGTGGGGGAGATTGCCTAACCGACTATTTTCCTCCGAGCGAGAGGTGACCACCAGGGCCTTAGGAGCAAAATCCCCTAGGGCCGGGCTGATCACCTCTTGGGTTGCGGGTTCCATTTCCGATAGGTGATCCACAATCACCAGCAGTCGCTGACGTCGCAACAGTTTCTCCACCAATTCCACCGGTAGGGGGTCGGTTTGTTGGGTCAGGGTACTAAGAAGCCCGCCCAGGGTATCGACCAGGGAGGTGTTTTTCTCCAGGTCCGCCTCTAGCAATAGGGGAATCAGGCGATGGTTGGTCAGTTGCTTCTGTAGACCCCATTCAGCAATTTGACAGGCCCAGCTGGTTTTACCCGCTCCCCCTTCCCCCGTAATTAATAGAATGGCTGGTTTCTTAGCAAAAGTGGAAGCCAGATCCGGCGGCTGTAGGTTTAAATCGGAGCCGGTATTCTCCCCTAGCTGAACCGGTAGGCTGATGTGGATAGTCCGATGATCAACGGTCTTGAGGGCATGGAAGGAGTCCCGCGCCACCTGCCAATGATCCTCAACCCAGGCATCTAAGACCCGGTTGGGATACTTCAAGGGCTTCACCAGGGTCAGGGGAATGGTCCACTTTGTCCAGGGTAGGGTGATGTCCTGGGAGGGGAGTCTCAGTAACCAGCGGGGCCGTAGCCACCATACCCCCAGGTAACCGATTACCGCCGCCCCCGCTACCCCCAGGGCCAGTTGGTGTTTCTCCAGCAGTTGGTCGGCTCGCTCCACCAGGGTGGGGGCCTGGGTCTGGGCTGGGCTGGGGGCCGGTCTCACCCCACCGGCGATCGCTAGGGAGAGGGCCAGACCTAAACCCGCCAGAGCCATGGACCGGATCACCGGCTTGTAAAAAGGGGGGCTGCATTGAACCCGAATCCCAGCCATCTGCCTTAGGGTCTCAGCTAAACTAACGTCACTAAATTAAACAGTAAACAGCGCTAATCCAGAGATTAGGGGCTGTTTTTCATTTATCACCCCTAAAGTTTAACGGCTTTGCTGTTCTGGGGATAACTGATTTTCAGGATTCAGTTAGAGATCTGCCCCGGCGATGCCCGGGCGGATGTTCCAGAGGCTCCGGCTACGCCCGAGCCCTTGAGACAGTAGGCAACATTGGAGGCAAGGTGCGCTAAAACTAGAAAGCAAGAATTTAATCACATTCAGGGATCCATCCCTGCCAAGTTAGGCATGAACACATACAAGTACTTGATTCCCGGGACCCTGGCTCTACTACTTCTGGTAGGCACCAATGCCACGGCCGATCTCACGAAACCAGCCCCTACGCCATCGCTACAAACTGCCAGTCCGAGTCCCAATCTACCTACTGGTGCTGTCATATCTGTAGGTGATGGAGATACCTTTCGGATGGCCTATCAAGGTCAACTTCTGACGATACGGATGGCCTGTATTGATGCTCCGGAATCAACCCAGCTTCCCTACGGTCCTGCTGCCGCTGCTCGTCTGCGAGAACTATTGCCCAAAAAAACAGAGATCAAGTTTCGAGAGGTTGACCGCGACCGCTACGGGCGCATTGTGGCGGAGGCTTATCTGCTGGATGGCACCTCTGTAAATCTCAAGCTGGTGCAGGAGGGTCATGCGGTGGTCTACCGGCAATACTTGAGCGGTTGTCCAGAGAGTCGGGAGACTTTGCTGACGGCGGAGACCCAGGCTCGTCAGGCTAAGTTAAATTTCTGGAACCAGGCTAACCCCCTAATGCCCTGGGATTATCGCCAGGGGTTAACCAGTAGCCCTCCCCTACCTGAACCGACTTCCACCACTCCAGTACCGGTTCGAGACCCCCAACGGGGCCGCTGTGATTGCCCCTACGATCTAGATAATGCGAATCGCACCTGCGGCGATCGCTCCTCCTATAGCCGGTCTGGGGGCACCAGTCGAATCTGCTATGTCGGGGAAGGACCCTGATCAGGCGTCAATCATCCCGAATCTCTGGTCACAAAACATCGGATGTTTGCATAGGAGCAACTTTCGTTAACATCCGGTGAACCTGGGGGCAGATCACTATCGCGGCAGGGCGAATCGGAGGAAGATGATTTTATTAGCTCCTCTGAAGCTTCTATTTCTAACTCCTTATAACTAAACCAGCCCCTGGTGCCCATCGGTGCCAGGGGTTATTTAATAGGGGCCTGGTCAAAGCCGCCCTTTTTGAGTTTGCTACTGATAAGCCTGAGTAGATCAATCAGCTGATCTTGAGTCATCACCTCAACCAAATCCGAGATAGTAATCTTGGTCGGTTCAGCTCGACCATACAACTCAGCCAACAATTGTTCTGGAAGCTGACCTCTGAAGGCAGCAATTTTAGCAAGCATCTCTATGGTAGGTAGGTTGCCCTTGTTCCAATAGACCAGTGCTCCCTGAGAAATCCCTAGTCGTTCAGAAAAGTCCCGCTGAGACTCATTGCCCCTCAACTCTGATATGACCTTAACAAAGCGGTTCCGAACTTCTGCGTCCACTACTTTCCATCTCCTTCGTATTTACCTGGATGACCATATATGTCAATAGGGGAATATCACGCCCCCTTAGCAATGGAAGCTAACAAAATAAAACAGTGGATAGCTACTCACCAAATCCGTCAGAGGATTACTAAGGCAAAAGAGAACAACCTGTCTGATTAAGAAATTAAATGCATATTGAGCGAATGATTATTATAACATAAACGAAATATCTTTCATTTTAAGGAGGGCATGACTCTTTCGTCCTGTCCTGGATGATTCCTTACGTTAAAACCCCTAACACTCCTTTAATTAAAAGATTATTATTTCAAAGAGTCATCATAGCAGGGGAGAACAGGTGATCTCTCTGATTAAAAAATAGGCTATATTGAATGAATGATAATTCTATCATAAACGAATGATATTTCGTTTATGGTGGGGTGAGATTTTTTTCGCCTTACTTTGAGCCGCTCTTTTACGTCAAGACTGAGGGGGACTTGCCGTTAATGATCAAGATCACTGCAAAACCTGCGGAAAGGGTTGAAGAGTTGAGGAGTATTCTTGAGCTTCAGTTCATCAGTATTAGCGGTCTACCAATAATTAGAGCCTAAATTGCTGTGGTGGACAAGGCAATCAGCGGTGAGGCCTTGCCTTGCGCTTTCGCCAAACCTTGCTGACTTAGGCTGGTAGACCAATTAACTGGCATGCGATTTTGAAAAGCTGGTGGCTCAAGAATGGCCTGCCAGCGCTACCTTCTTTTATGCATGAAAGCAAAGAAAAAGTCGCGTGAAGCGGCGGAAGAAGTAGATAAGCTGATTGAGTGTCTACTTAAAAAGGATACTTTGACCGCTATCAAGCATGCGGAGAACGCAGTCGTCATACTTAATCAATCAGATCCCGTCGATCACGATCAATCTGATTAGTCGCTTTGATGCCTAAAAAAGACAGTCTTGTCAGTTCCGATAGATCAAGCAGCGAAATCCAAAGTTAGGTCTACGTCTGCACCATTCTGGTCCTACTCGCTGCCGATGGTTGAACCCATTGCAGATGGTGACTAATGACCGGTAGAGGGTTAGCTCATCCTGGCAGGAGAACTGAAGGAAAGTATTTATTTATAGATGCACCCGACTGTTGTCTCCCAGCTCCAGTTCCCAGAACACCATACTCCTGCATCTTGACGTAGCAGTTCCTGGCATTCGAAAACTGGGCAGATCATTACCGAGAACTCTGTCAAAGAATTCAAAATTGACTCGAATAGAGCTGAGCTTGGGTGATGGCGAGACAGGGGCCTGGAGTTAACCAGCGGAAAATACATGAAATCATGACCTGGAATAGCCTGAATTAAAAATAGGTGTATATTCGGATGAAATATTAATCATTCATTTTTGCATTAATTTTAATTGGAGTGAGGGACTTCTGCTCTGGCTATGTACCCATCTACCTTATCTGTCTTGCTACGAAGAACGGCCCTGCGGTTTCTGGAGGCCTGTGAAAATGTCCGTACCAGTCACCCTGAGGCGTCAGAGAGTGATTTCAAATCGCTGGTAGCGGAGGAAGTGAAACGTCTAAGGGAAGCGGAAAACCAGGGTCAGGCGTTTTATCAGGCTAATAGGGGCTCCCTGGGTTCTTGAAAAGATGAGGGCTAAGGATGTTGTTTGGATCATTCCATGGGTGTGGACTTAGATCCCGGCTTTCATAAACGACGACACAGCCAGAAGGGCTCCGCCTCGGGCTGGTTGGAAAAGCGTTTGGGGAATAAGCATCGTAAAAGCCCCAGTGTTTCCTATTACTATGGCTGGTT
>JBMOHM010000106.1:0-5732 GCA_049317845.1 Nodosilinea sp.
GCAACGACTCGAATTCCTCAAAGGCCACTTCAAATACACTGAAGGTGGCTTAATGGATCGTACCCACTTTCGGTTCTTTGACTGGCAAACCGCCCAGGATCTGCTAACCCAAAGCGGTTACCAGATCACCCAAGCCGAGGCAGACGGCAGCTTTCCCCTCCCCGTCCTCCGCAAGCTTCTACCAACTCCCATAAGCCAGGGGATCGATCGGACCGCCCTCAACCGCTTTCCCGGATTATTCGGTTTCCAGTTCGTGTTTCTCGCCAGCTCAGCCTAACCCGATGCCTCCCCTGGTCACCATTGCCATCCCCACTTACCAACGCCTTACCTATCTGCAAGCCGCCGTTGAGTCTGCCCTGGCCCAAACCTACCCGCACCTCGACATCCTGATCAGCCAGGACCCCACCCCCACTGGCCTTGACCCCGACATCCAGGCCTGGAGCCAAGCCCTGGCTAACCAGCATCCCCAGGTTCGTTACCAGGCCAACCCTCGCAACCTCGGTCTGGCCGGCAACTGGAATGCTGCTGCCACCGCCGCTCTGGGGGACTACACCGTCACCATGGGTGACGATGACATTCTCCTGCCCAGGTTTGTTGAAACCCTGGTCAAGGCAGCCCACCCCGACACTGAGGTGATTTTCTCTAACCATTTCATCATCAATAGTGAGGGGGTGCGACTGGTTGAGGACAGTTACCAATGGACCCAGCGCTATCAACGCGATCGTATGCCCCCCGGTCAACTGGCTTGCCCCGAAGCTTGGGTCTGGCAAAACGCCATCCCCATGGTCTCAGCCCTGGTTAAAACCGCCAGCGTCCAGCGGTTGCGATTTAGGGAGGATCTGAATACCCCCGAAATCGAGCTATTCCTACGCCTGGCTCAGGCAGGGGCAAAGTTTATTTTCGTGCCCGACTACCTGGTTGAATTTCGTGTCCATGGCAACTCCGCCACAACCACCGGTAGAGGCCTGCGTAACCATCGCCTGATGAGCTACCTGCTTCCCCTAGCGGTCCAGCCCGAGATTGAGCCCTACAAGCGAGACTGTCTGGCCAAACTGATGGTAAATGCAGTCAACCAGTCTCTTTTGGATGGGGAAAAGGAACAGGCCAAAGCCTGGCTGAGTAGCTCCTACTACCCCCCCCGGCAAAAGCTGAGACCGAGTGGATTAGCCCAACGGCTCTGCGCCGCCCTACCTGGCCGCATAGGCCTTGATCTATACCGAAAGCTCCATGCTACTAAGCAAGCCTTACGCTCCTAGCCCTGGCCCAAGCTGCAACCCCTAACCGTCTTTGCCCCATGGCCGCCCTTAGCCCCACCGTTACCCTCACCCCTAAAACCTCCCCCCACATCTGCGGTGTCGGCGACTACACCCTCAACCTGGCCACCCACTGCCAGAGTCACCTGGGTCACCCCATCGACCTGATCGTAGAAACCACCTGCGACCCCCAGGCCCACCCGGTCACCATCCACCCCCTGGTGGCTGACTGGTCCCCCGATCACCTCACCAGCCTGTTTCACCGGTTGCAGGCCGCCAGGGTGGGCACCGTCATCCTGCAGTACACCTGCTTTTCCTACTCTGCCCAGGGCTATAACCCCCACCTGGTGCCCTTCTGGCAGCGCTGTCGCCAGCACTTTCAAACCCTGCTGGTGGTGCACGAGACCTACAACCGCCTGGCCCTGCGCTACCCCGGCACCTGGGCCCTCAACCCCCGGCAAAAAGCAGTGCTGCGCCGCCTGGTGCAGGCCAGCCACCAGGTGTTTTGCGGCTCAGAACCCTACCGCCACCAACTGCTGCGCCTGGGTTGCCCGGCTCACCAGCTCCATGCCCTACCCATCCCCACCAACATTCCCCCCCAGCCCCTTTCCCCCCCGCTAAAGGTCGCCCTGCAACAAGAGCTGGGCCTCTCCCCCGGTTTGCCCACCCTGGCCCTGTTTGGCTGCCGCGAATCGATTTACCCTACCTGGCTGACCCGCCTCGACCAGCACCTCAGGCAACGGGGCCGCCCCATTCAGTGGTTGCTGCTGGGTAACGCCCAAAAACTGACCGTGCCCCTCACCCATACCGTCGCCCGACCCGGATTCCTAAGCGCTGCCGCCCTCTCCCACCATCTGCAACTGGCCGACATCCTGCTAATGCCCCACCGCGATGGCATCAGCGCTAAACGCACCTCCCTGATGGCCGCCCTGGAGCACGGCATCCCGGTGGTGGGCACCCAGGGGGTGTTGACCGATGGTTTCTTTCACCAGTTACCCAGTCTGTTTCTAGCCCCAGACTATGGCCGGTTTCAAGGGCAACTGGTGGCCACCCTAGATGACTTGGGCCAGCTAGGGCAGGCCCTGGCCACCACCCGGCGCTACTATGATGAGCACCTGAGTTGGCCAGCGGTGGTTAAGGGGCTAGAGCCCTACCTCTAGGAGGACCCCCTATCCCCTCCGGGGCGCTGCGCGAGCGACAAGCTCAGGGCGAACGGCGTAAGTCTTACCTGTGTGAAATATGCCCTATCCCCTCCGGGGCGCTGCGCGAGGGACCAGCTCAGGGCGATCTCTGTTACACCGTGCGGTGGATGAAGCACCTAAACCTCTAGGGCTGTTGAACGGATTTAACCCTGGAATAATTCTCCCACTTTAGGGTTAACAATGCCACTGCCAATCAAATTCAGAGAGCTGAGGCGGGGCTGATGGTCTCCCTTCGGAACTTGTTTTTTGAAGGGGCTTCCTAACGTCTCAGCTTAATCAGGGGGGCTTAGCTACTGGTAAAGATGCTTTTGGGTGGTCCAACATGAAAACGGATAAGTGGTTTTACGAATTATTTTTGTCCCAACCAGGGATGTTGGCGGAGCTGATCCCTGGGGTGGATGCCCGTTGGCAGTTTAGTTACAGTGCCCAAGTCATCAAGGAACGTGAATTTCGGTTTGATGGCATTTTTACACCGGTATCGGATGACCTTAAAATCCCAATGGTGTTTGCGGAAGTCCAGATGCAAACAGAGGAGAATTTCTACCGACGGTTTTTTGCTGAAATTTTTCTCTATTTGGAACAATACAAAGTAGGACGTCCGTGGCAAGGGTTGTTGATTTTGCCTAGTCAAGGCTTCAATTTTGGTGCGGAATTACCCTATGAAGATTTGTTGGAGCGTCGGGTAACACGGCTTTATCTAAGGGATTTGAGCAAACAGCAAAACCTGAGTCCCAATCTGACGTTGTTACAGTTGTTGGCAACGAATGAACAGCAGAGTGGGGAGATTGGCAAGGGACTGTTACAAACCGCAGAAACGGCAGTAGAGTTTGAGCGCAGGTTGAGTTTGATTGAGACTATACTGGCAAATAAGTTTCCAGATTTGACTATGGAGATGATTATGCAGTTGCTGGACTTGAAACAGACAGATATTACCCAATCTCGTTTTTATCAAGAGATTCGTCAGGAGGGGGAGATCGCCTTGGTGATTCGCCAGTTAACTCGGCGGCTTGGGGCGTTGTCTGAAGCTCAGGTGAAGAGAGTTAAGGGGTTATCGGTAGAGCAATTGGAGGTTCTGGGGGAGGCGTTGCTGGATTTTGAGGGCATGACAGATTTAGAGCAGTATTTGTTTGAGTTGGATACCTGATCGCTGCTACACCGTGCGGTGGATGAAGCACCTCAACCTCTAGGGCCGTTACGGGAATGGAACTGCTACAATTCAAGCTAAATACTCTGTGAAGGGCTTGGGAACCATGACCGCCATCACTGCCCAAGAGCTTGAAGCTCAAATGCCTGATGCCACCCAGCTCTTGAGCGATGAGCCAGAAATGGAAAGCTCCTTGCACTACCTGCAGTTAATGCTACTAGTCTCTTGCTTAGAGCTGGCCTGGCAGGATCAACGGGATTTTTTCATTGGCGCTAACTTAACCATTTATTTCAGTCGTCAGCAGTTAAAAAACCGCGACTTCCGGGGCCCAGACTTTTTCCTGGTGAAGCATACCGAACGCAAGCATCGCAACTCCTGGGTGGTTTGGGAGGAGAATGGTCAGTACCCCGACTTAATTATTGAGCTGCTCTCCACCTCTACGGTGAATGTGGATCGCCATCTCAAGCGCAAGCTCTATGCTGAGCGATTTCATACCCCTGAGTATTTTTACTTTTCCCCCGACACTTTGGAGTTTGCCGGTTTTCGCCTAACCCTTGATCAGTATCAGCCGATTGTGGCCAATGACCAGGGCTGGCTCTGGAGTGAGGTATTAGGTCTGTTTTTAGGGGTCTCTAATCAGCAGCTACGATATTTCACCCTGGCGGGGGCCCTGTTGCCAACCCCCGACGAGGCCCTCCAGCTTGAGGTGGAAAAAGGCTTATTGATGGTGCAGCAGGAGCAACTCCGCTCCCAACTGGCCCTAGAGCAAGCTGAGGGGGAACGACAGAAACTGCAACAGCAGGCAGAGCAAGAAAAGCAACGGGCAGACCGCCTGGCGGCCCAGTTGCGAGCCCTAGGGGTTGAACCGGAAGAGTAGGGAATAGGGCGTGGGTTATATTCATGGGGCTCTGCTACTCCCCACTCACCACTCCCTCCTTGAAAGGGAATAGGCAGTAGACTAAGAACTATCTTTTACTCTATTACTCCATATCGACTTAGGTCAGGGTAATTCATGGTAATCTCCCAACCGCAACCCCCGCTAATCATCAAACGTGACCTACCCACGATCACCTGGGAGAAGCTACCCGATGACTTTGTTTTGCCGGATGACCCCGTGGATAACAACTTGCAACCGTTGTTGGCTGAGGCTTTGCGAGAATCGTTAGAATTGGCGGGTCTACTTTCAGAGTCCATGTTGATGGCGACCAATTTTGGTATTTGTGCCACGGTCGCCGATAAAACGGTGGTGAAAGCGCCTGATTGGGTCTACATCACCGACGTTAAACCCTTAGCAGAGGGGGTGATTCGACGGAGTTACACCCCCAGGCTAGAGGGGAATATCCCGCTGATGGTGTTGGAATTTATCTCCGAAACGGAGGGTACGGAGTATTCCCTTAATCCCCATTATCCCTATGGCAAGTGGTATTTCTATGAGCGAATTATCCAGGTGCTGCTCTATGGCATTTTTCAACCCGAAACTAAAACCTTAGATTTATTTCGACTGGTGGAAGGTCGGTATGAACCCCAGGTCCCGGATGAAAATTCCCGTTTCTGGATTCCGGAAATGAATCTTTTTTTGGGAACCTGGGATGGCCAACGGTCTAACCTCTCGACAACCTGGTTACGCTGGTGGGATAGCTCCGGCAATCTGTTGCTTTGGGGCAGTGAGCGGATTGAGCAGCAAAAACAACAGCTAGAGCAGCAAAGACAACGAGCAGAACAAGAAAAACAGCGGGCAGAGCGTCTGGCGGCCCAGTTGCGAGCCCTAGGGATTGAACCGGAAAAGTAGGGAATAGGGAATCAGGGCGTGGGTTATATCCATGGGGCTCTGCAGCCCATGTTATACAATACATACAAACTACTCTCCCCTGACTATGTCACCCTCCCAACCCACCCTTGAAGATGTCTGGCGTTTATTTCAAGAAACCGATCGCCTCTTAAAACAACAGGCCCAAGAAGCAGAACGTCGTTCCCAAGAAACCGATCGTAAACTTCAAGAACTGGGCAAGCAAATTGGTCGCATGGGGGGAGCCTGGGGTCGCTTTGTCGAAGATCTGGTGGCCCCTGCCTGTGAAGGCCTGTTTCTGAAGCGGGGCATTCCGGTGGAACGGGTGAGCCAGCGGGTGAAGCGTT
>JBMOHM010000107.1:0-5671 GCA_049317845.1 Nodosilinea sp.
CTACCCACAACTGTCAATACCCCCTCACCCCCCTTTTTAAGAAAATCCCTCGGGCCCGAACGGCCTTCGAGAATTGGGCGTTTTTACGGCCAGATAGGTTACTCTTCGGCTCACTTCCCTGGCCCTGAGCCATACTGTTGACCGGTGGATACTCGCCCGGATGCTGATCTTGGCCGTGAGCTAATGTTGGCAATGGAGACCAATCCCATCCGACCCGGTTTGGGTGTTGGATCGTAGCCCTAGCTCCAGCTATAGCCTCGGCTTGTCCTCAGCCTCCTGGCCAAAGCTATACTGAGGCACTGGTGCGAGGAAAGGATGCTACAGCCCGAAAACCGTAGGTAGTACCAGTACTTTGACTCCTGACTCCCTCTGAAGCGTTGCCGAATTTATGCTGTGAAGTCTTAATACCCAGGAACTATGGTGATAACCCCTGGGTATTTCTGGAAATTAGTGCCCGCCCAAGGCTGCTAGCACCCCGAAGAAGATAAATAGCAGACCCCCCAGGGCCGTTAGGATACGTTCAGAAATATGACCCGCGACCAGTTTTCCACAGGCCACGGCGATCGCAGCACAGATACCATGACCTGCGATTGCTCCCAAAATCACACCAAGGGGATGGTTCACTGCAGCCAGGGCAATAGTCGCTAGTTGGGTGCGATCGCCCCACTCGGCAACAAAGGTGAGGGTAAAGGCTTCTACCAGCACCGCCTGAATCGACCAGACAGTCTGATGGTGGTTTTCTTTCGCCTCAACGGTTTTTAGGGCCTCTGCCTGCTCTTCCTCTAACCCCAGGGTAGGGGGCATACGACTAGCGTCGTAGAGTAGTTTGAGACCAAACCCGATAAATAGGGCTACGGTTAAGGCCTGAACATAGTGGTGGGGTAGTACTGTGACCACCCGACCTATAAGTACCGACAGAATACTCATCACCACCAGGGCTCCCATCACTCCTACAAAAACCCAGCGGCGGGGGTGACGAGTGGCTAAGATCATGCCAATAAAAAAGGTTTTATCTCCCAATTCTGACAGGGTAATCAGCGTTAGGGCGGCGGTAAATCCAGTCAGGGATGGCATAGGTTTAAAGCATAAAACGGTATATGTTAACCATGAATCTATGACTAGCTTCTGTCAACGGAAAATCCTAGAAATAGGAATTTTAAATCACTAGAAGTGATTCATAATTTTCATAATTGAATCATCTTTGAAAAGGTTTATTCTACTGTTTTTGCCGGGTTGAGATCCCATTTGACCCCAACCGAGATGGGGTTTAAGATATGATCGTAGCCACCTTGGGAAAAGCGCAGGGGAGTCAAAATATCTATCCAGGCCTGGCTTTGACCGATCAACCGGGTCCTAAGGGTCTCAAGCAAATCTATCAATTCCTTCTATTCATTGATTATCGATTCCTATTCAGCTCACTATGGCCGAAGAAACTCCTTACCAGCCCTTAGTTTTAAGGTTGCTCCATGGTATTAGTGGATTGTTAGCGATCGCAGCCCTGATCAGCGGTTTTTGGGTTTATAACACCTACGATCGGCGTTTTGGTTACCTTCGATTACCCGCCCTACCCGATATTCAAGGCATTCATGGTAGCCTGGGACTTTTATTTTTAATTAGTTTTACGGGACTGGCTATTTATAGTCTTTACTGGGGTAGTCGGCGGTTACTGTTTCCAGATTTTTGGCGGCGGCTTTGGCACCGACCTGGCCAACCGGTATGGTGGGTAAATCTACAACGCTTAGGCAATACCTTGATGTTGCTAGCCGCCACCCTTGCCGTTATAAGTGGTCGAATGATGCAAGAGGCCTGGCTACCAGCTGGTGAGGTAGATCAGCTCTGGTACCGTCTTCACCTTTTGGCCTGGCTATTGCTGCTGCTTAGTCTGGTCCTACACCTCTCCATGGCTATGCAGGTAGGGGGGCGATCCCTACTCCTATCTATGGTAAAAGTCTCCTATCGACCAGAGGATTCTCCGGCCCTCTGGCTCAGTTATTTACGGCAACGCCTTGGTCGATAGGAGACCCCGATGAAGCACCGCCATCTTCCCCTCAGAATTGTCAGGATCGTTGTATTAAGCGGTATCACCCTGGCTTTTTTACTACCCCTGCTGGGATAGACTATCCCGATAGTCTATGGCTCATTCATAGATAAGCTGCTTTGTATCTATAATCCTTCTCCTAAAGGGTGAGCTTTAGAGAATCTGGCTAACAAGTGTTGTCAGTCAAACAGGGCAACCATAGCTTTCGGCAGAACCTGGATGGAATTACCAGGTGGGATCGGTATACAGGTTAATTTTCAGGTGTTCCACCCCAGGAGGTATGACGCTAATACAGGCGCAAATGGGTTCAGCCTCACCCTCGAGTTCTACTTCACAGGCATGGCAGGATCCCATTAAACAGCCAGTGGGAATCGTTATTCCGGCTCGGGCAGCCACCTTAAGCAGAGGCTCCCCCACCTCTGCTGTAATCATAACGGCCTCGGGGAGAAACTCAACCAGTACGGTCATGACTAGCTTGGGAATTATTTCGGGCGGCTTTGAGCATAGCTACCAGCGTATGGTGGGCATCTTCCGCTCCCTCCAGGCGGTGGTCAAAGGGGACTCGAAGGGAGGTTTCTTCTCCCCCTACGGTCACTTGCAGGGTCATCCCTTCCGGATCGATGGCGGTCATGGTGGCGGTGGTGGCGGCGGGTTGGTTGCCGTACACGGTGGCATAGAACAGCACGGCATCACCATGGTCTTTATTCATATGGCGGCAGATGCGATCGCTAACGGCGGTGGTAATTGGCTCAGCCATAAAAAATCTCTTACACTACATCAATAATTTAATAATTTCCCTGGAAGATCGGAACGTCTATCCAGACCTAACCCTTAGATGGCTCGACCCCGTTCTCAGGGTCCTTACCAAACCTATCTTTTCCCACCCAGCCCACGGGCCGCTAGCTCCATGATACCTCCCCTATCTGAGAATATCGAACACCCCTGGCCGACGGGGCATATTTTTCAGAGTCCAGGGGCCCATCTCACCTATCGGGTGATTGGCCCCTGCTGCCGGCTGTTCGATCGGGAACAACTTCCCTGGCCCTGCTGCCGGATTCAGTGGCGTGGCAAGGAACCCAGCTGGCGACGGATTGGGAAGCGATTGATTGCCGATATGGCCACCCGGCGATCGCCCTCCTATTGTGTCGAAATTGTTGGCCAGGCCTACCATGGTGAACCCTTTGTCACCACCCTCTATACCGTACGCTTTGATCAAAACACCCAAGACTGGTGGTATACCAAAACAGCTCACTTGCAAGCTAGTAACTCATCTAGTTCGCTGTAGTCGGGCAGGGTAGAATCAATAGCTTGGCCCCGGCGTAATACGATGCGATCGCCCTGGGACCGGGATAGCATCTCATTAAAGGTCCGGGCTTTAAACAGAACCAGGTCGGCGCTACGCCCGACTCCAATCATACCGACGTCCCCTAGGCCCATCATCGCGGCTGGAGTGTGGGTGATAGCTCGAGGCCAATTTCCCAGGGGATGATCCAAATGACCAATACGCACCGACTGGGTAAACACTTCCACCATGTCATGATCACCATAGGCAAAAAAGGGATCGCGACAATTATCACTAGCCAGGGCTACTGCCGCACCACTCTGATCCAGCTCATTAACCAGGGTCACCCCACGGTAACGGGGAGTTTGCCCCGGCCGCCGATCCTGCAGGTAGAGGTTACACATGGGTAAACTGACTACCGCGATCCCAGCCCGACTCACCAGATCAACGGTTTCCTGGGCTGTTGACTCTGGCTGCACCGAAAGACTACAGCAATGGCCGCAGGTAACCTGACCCGTAAACTCCAGCTTTAAACGGGTCTGGGCTACCAGACGCAGGCCTTCAGCCTCTGGATCCAGACTTTCGTCGGCATGGAAGTCTAAATCTAGTCCTCGTGCTTGGGCCAAACGAAAGATTCCCTCAATTTTCTCCCTCAGTCCTGGTTGGGGATAGAGAACAGCCCCCAGGATACGGTCATAATCAGCAATAAGATTGACTAGATCGGCGCTCTCGGGGCGATCGTAGTAGTCAATCGCTACCAGGGGAACTCCCTGTAAAGTAATTTTATCGGCCCATTCTGCCTGTAGGTCCCGTAGTAGGGCAAAGCTAGTGTGTTCCTGGCCATCACCACAGTCCAGATGGGTGCGCAGGGCTTGGGTACCATGGGCATAGCTACAGCGCAGGGCAAAGGACATGCGCGGGTAGAGGTCTTCCCTACTCCAGTGCAGATGGCGATCGCTGACCACAGAGTCAAGGGCCGCCTCGAACGTACCATCGGGGTTAGGCTGGCGCGGCCAGATGTGACCCTTATCCAGATGGGTGTGAACGTCAACGAAGCAGGGCCAGATCAGGCCCTGGCCCAAATCCCAGGCCGGTTGATGGGGGTCTAGGGGTTGATCGATCGGCAGGATAGCGGTAATTTTTCCCGCTTCAATTTTTAAATGGGCCGCTACCAAGGGCTCTGCCAGGGGAGGGGCAAACAGCTCTGGGATCGGGGCTGCCCACGGGATGGAATCATCTAAACAGGCCAGCGGTAACCGGACATTTTGGAGCCAGTAGGCAGGGGGCGTTTCTGCAGGAAAGTCAGGAATCGGCATAGGAATTGGCTTGCACTGGCTGAGATGAATGTGTTAATTTTAATCACCGGAGGACGTATAGCTCAGTTGGTTAGAGCACCACGTTGACATCGTGGGGGTCACTGGTTCGAGTCCAGTTACGTCCATGACCTGAAACTCAAGCACTGAAAGATTTCCAGCCATTAGCGCTATTACTTAAAACTGTTCTTTGAAATTTTCGCGTACCCATTACGTACCAATTGATAATGGGCATTGCTTGCTTACTTAAGCCACAGGTGAGAAAGAAACCATTGGACACTAGCAAGTACACTTTCTTAAACATTCTCAATATTTAAAAATTTAGGATCCATGATGTCCTTGACCTAAAGTGCTCCCGTTAATCTATGGTCTAAAGGCTTATGGGCTGGTGATTCTAGAGAAAAGTTAGACCGGTGCTTAGGAAAGAAAACCTAAAAATGCTGAAATCATCTTAGTGCCTATTTGGAGACAAATGGGTGCACTAGCTTTTTTCGTCATGCAAGGATGATCCAGGGCAAAAGTCCCCTGTTCTGGGGACTGAGAGTTAATAGCAGGAATGTCCTATGCTGGCGCTGAAGCAGGATCCTAACCGGTCAGGATAGCGATCACAAGCGGGAAAGAACAGCGATCGCATGCTCCAGGAAATCGTCATTAGGGGGCTGGAGTTGTAGGAGAGATCGCGGCTTGGTAGCGATCGCCCCTACAACTCCAGTGATCCTGTCAGTACATCTGAACCGAATTAAAATCAGTCAGGTATGATTGGCCAAGTCGAGGAACAAATCACTGGTCCTGCTTGGAACCCTTGAGACTGGTGAACTAGCCACCTCCAGCCCCTGGGGGCTTTTTCTGGCCTTGGGGGCAGGGAGGTTGTGAAGATGAGCCGGGCGAAGCCGGACTTACCTGATCCCACGGCTACCCTTTCCTGCTAGAAAACCAGAAGGCGGGGCGATCGCCCCGCCTGGCTCGGGTGGTGGTGGTGTTACGGCTTGAGCTTCAGCGGACGGCGATACATTTTGGATCATAGACGATAGTGTATGC
>JBMOHM010000108.1:0-5666 GCA_049317845.1 Nodosilinea sp.
TTACTCTGGCTTAGAGATGACTCAAAGAATCGGACTCCAGCCCTGGTTTAAGGATTCCACCAGTCCTACCTATTCCAGGTCGCTTTGAACGGATTTAGGGATATAAGAACAAAGAGGAGCATTATATACAACACTCCTCTTTTTTATTTTTAAAACCGGTATCGTTAGACTCGAGCAGTAGCTACGGGAGCACCTGCCGCGATCAGGCGCTCATAGGTGGCACGCATTTTCAACCCTACTAAAACCTGGAATAGACCACTGCCATTAGTGGAGCCAGGGTATTCCCGGTGTTTCAGGAGCAGCTCGGTCATTTCTCCGTAATACTTGGTGGAGGTATTACTGAGATGGCTCTCGATATAGATCATTTCCTCGAGTCGATCAAACTGACCATCTACTTCAAGGACTGATACCTCGTTGCCATAGTAGGAGTCAGGACCGTAGTGAAGGCGAATACCGGGATAGGAGCAGGTAAGTTTACGACCGCAGGGAATCCAGTCGATAGTAGAGCCTTCGTCAAATAGGTAGACGGGGTCGAAACCGACGACGCCCTCCCGTTGCATTAACCGAACCCTGAGAACCTTTCGCTCTTCATCGTTGGGAATAAGCTGGGTGGGGAGGATTTGAATGACTACATCGGCATATTGCTTTTGAATATCAATGTAGGCTTCAAAGTCAGGGCGACGGGCATTAATTGAAGCTAAAACATCTTCATAGCGATGACCCCGTTCAGCCATATCTCGCTGAATCTTCCAGGCAATTTTGACTTCATCGCTAATGTCAAGGTAGACGCTAAAGTCAATCAGCTCTCGTACGCGCTCGTCATAAAGGGGGTGGAGCCCTTCAATTACAACGATACGATTGGGGTCAACCCGTTCGGGAGGATCAATTTCACCAGTTTCATGGTTATAAATAGGTTTATTAATACTGTTGCCTTCTTTCAAAGCTTTGATCTGCTCGTACATCAGATCAAAATTATTGGCTTGAGGATTTAGCGCTGTTACACCAGCTTCTTTGCGTTGCTTTCGATCAAGGCTGTGATAGTCATCTAAACAAATGACCGTCATCAGTTCAGCCCCGAATAAATCGCTTAGCCGTCTTAGGAAGGTAGACTTGCCACACCCAGAATCCCCTGCAACACCGATTAAAACCACTCTGTCTGGCTTGCTGATCATAAATTTCCCTCTATACAACTCCTAATTAAATGCATTAGATGCAATGCACCGAATTTCAAAGAAGACACTGGCTGGCTGCTAGTAAAACTATATTGCCACTAGCTCTACGAAATATCTAAAAAAATATTTCGCCTAATGTTGTGTCTATAAAAGCAGGCTTCACGATAGCATCACGCCGACATCGCCCCTGGAAGTCGGGAACAGGTGTGATCACGTCAAAGAACCTCCTGTGGTAGGCGATTTTGATCATCCCAGCCAATCCCATCACTTATGAAAGAACGGGGTCAAATAATCTACTTGAACCCAGAGGCCAGGTAATCTAAATCTATTACCCTGATACAGAACAGATCTAACCTGTCTGTTTAGACCAGTATCTGTTAAGGGTAAGTATTTCTACCATTGCCCTTAGATTTTATCAGAAGACAGTATCCCTCACAACTGAATTTATCAAGCTCTTCAAGGGGCTGCTTGGTATCTGTCAGGATCATCGTTGGCCATGGGTAGCGGACCGGAGGCGAGGCACAACGCCTATCCGGTCTTTGCTTTTGATATTTCCTAGCCTGAGCCCCACTGATTCCGTGATGAGCTGTCACATTGACCGATCTACTCGGTACTGACTATTTCGACCAAAGCTACACTGTTGGATTTTTGAACCGACTTGGGTTGTTTCAGTTCATTGAAGTATGTAGCTTTGGCCCTTCGATTAAAGGGGAGACCTATAATCATCGCAGTTGATTATCCCCGAATGGCCTTTATCAGCGCCTTTTCCTATCGCTTTCTAGGGGTCTGTAGTATTAAGTAGCTCTGTTAAGTAAATAGTTAATTGCTGATTGTGCTGCAAGGAATACAGTCTTTAGTAAGGACTTTTGCCTAGATTAGATCACGATCAGTGCAAAATCAGAAGCTGTTTGGAAAGTTTGTCTTAGGTCAAAGATTCTGATTGATTTTGTCAACGACCTACTGCCTCTAGTCTCTAGGTCCTCCTACAGTGATACTCTAAGGTGTAGAGTATCACTATTGATCAAGGGTTACCCTGATCACAATCTCCTAAGGGAGCAAGCCATGGAGTCATGGTGATGTTATGCCTAGTTGGGTCTAGAGAGTGGCAAGTTGAGTATGTACAATCCAAGCGTGAGCGGCGGTAACTCCAGTTCCCTGGCCGGAAGCCGTTTGTTTTTATACGAAGTTCAGGGTCTACGCCAGAGTGTCGAAACCGATCAGATGGCTAATCCTATTCGCAAAAGTGGCAGTATATTTATCACTGTTCCTTATGTCCGAATGAATCAAGAGATGCAGCGGATTACGCGAATGGGAGGCAAAATTGTTAGCATTCGCCCTGTTGATGGCGACGGTGCCAAGAGCAATGCAACGCCTATTTTGACTGAAGCACCGTCTTCCCAACCTGTAACTCCATCCAAGTCCATGACCCAAACTACCCCTAAGGCCCCTGCTGCCAGTATTCCTGTCAATCTGTACAAGCCTAATGCTCCCTTTGTCGGCAAGGTGATTTCTAATGAACCCCTTGTAGGTGAGGGAGGCTCGGGGATTGTACAGCATATTATGTTTGATCTGTCGGAAGGTAATCTCCACTACGTTGAAGGCCAGAGTATTGGCATTATCCCGGCTGGTGTTGATGGAAATGGTAAGCCTCACAAGTTAAGGTTGTACTCCATTGCCTCCACTCGCCATGGCGATCGCCTGGACGATAAGACTGTTTCCCTCTGTGTACGCCAGTTAGAGTACCAGCACCCCGAAACTAAAGAAACCGTCTACGGGGTTTGTTCGACTTACCTGTGTCACATTGAGCCGGGGACAGAGGTGAAGATTACTGGCCCGGTCGGTAAGGAAATGCTCTTACCCGATGATCCTGAAGCCACCATTATCATGCTTGCCACTGGTACTGGTATTGCACCCTTCCGCGCCTATTTGTGGCGCATGTTTAAGGAGGCTGAGCGTAGAGCTAATCCCGACTATCAATTCAAGGGTCTAGCCTGGCTTATCTTTGGAGTTCCCTATACCCCTAACATTCTGTACAAAGAAGAATTAGAGCAGATTCAAGCGGAGTATGCCGATAACTTCCGATTAACCTATGCCATTAGCCGGGAGCAACAAAATGCTGAGGGTGGGCGTATGTACATCCAAGACCGGGTAGCCGAACATGCGGTGGAGCTCTGGGAACTGATGCAGAAACCCAACACTCACACCTACATGTGCGGTCTCAAGGGAATGGAAGATGGCATTGACGCGGCGCTGTCGGCAGTAGCCAGCCAGAAGGGTGTCGATTGGGTCGAATTCCGTAAACAAATGAAGAAAGATCACCGCTGGCACGTAGAAACCTATTAAACCTGTTGGGTTATCTGTTAGATAGTTTAGGAGGGTCAGGGGCATGCGACGGTATGTCCCTGACCCTTTAAACTGATAACGGAATAGATCTTGATGTAGGAATTAACAACCTTGAGCATTAACGTTGGGCTACTGGGTTTAGGCACCGTAGGGGTTGGAACCGCCAGAATCTTACTGGACCCGGTGGGGCGTCATCCCTTAATAGGTCAATTAAATTTGGCCAGGGTAGGTGTCAGAGATCTGCATAAATCCCGCCCAATAGCCATCTCCGCTAGTTGTCTCACCACCGATCTCGAAAGTATTGTTACCGATCCTGAGATCGCTGTGGTGGTAGAAGTTTTAGGAGGGTTGGAGCCGGCCCGATCGCTAATCCTCAAAGCTATCACCCACGGTAAGCACGTGGTTACGGCCAACAAGGCGGTAATTGCCCGTTATGGTGACGAAATCTTTACTGCCGCCAACCAGGCTGGGGTCTATGTGATGATAGAAGCTGCCGTGGGGGGAGGTATTCCCATCGTGCAGCCCCTGAAGCAGGCTCTAGGGGTTAACCGCATCCATGCCCTGACCGGTATTGTCAATGGCACCACCAACTATATTCTGACTCGCATGCAGCGAGAGGGGGGTGACTTTGAATCCATTCTGGCTGATGCCCAGCGCCTGGGTTATGCCGAGGCCGATCCCTCCGCCGATGTCGATGGACTTGATGCCGCCGATAAGATTGCTATTCTCGCTTCCCTTGCCTTCGGGGGCCGCATTAAACTTGCCGATGTATATAGTGAAGGAATTCGCCAGGTTACCGCAGCTGATATGGCCTACGCCCAGCGCCTGGGGTTTGTGATTAAGCTTCTGGCGATCGCCCGGCGGCAGCTTGGTACCGATACCCACCCCGCTCTGGAGGAGCTGGAATTACGCGTCCATCCTACCCTGTTGTCCCTATCCCATCCCCTGGCGGCGGTGAACGACGTTTACAACGCTATTTTAGTGGAAGGGGATCCCATCGGGCAGGTGATGTTTTTTGGCCCTGGAGCAGGAGAGGGGCCTACCGCCAGTGCGATAGTTTCCGATCTAATAGCCGTCGCCGCTGCCCTGATGGCAGGACCCACCGCCGCCCTGAACCCCTTGCTGAGTTGCAGTCATCAGCACTACTGCAAAATTCTACCCATGGCAGATATTAAGAGTCGCTTCTACCTGCGCCTGATGGCGAGGGATCGACCCGGGGTCATTGGTAAATTAGGCCTGTGCTTTGGTAACCACGCCGTTAGCCTGGAATCGATTGTGCAAACTGGTATGCGGGATGACTACGCCGAAATTGTGATTGTTAGTCACGCTGTCATGGAAGCCAACTTCCACACGGCCCTGGATGAAATTCGCGATTTTCCTGAAATTAAGAGTGTAGCCAGCGTACTGCGGGTTTTGTAAATTCTCGCTACAGGTTTCAGTCCTCTGGAGTGGTAGTGCTATCTTCAGACCCGTCCACAGAGCTACTGCCTTTATGATATAAGGCATCTAGCTGTTCTCGAGCATCTTTAACAGAGATAGATCGCATAACCAGCAAGGGTTCACGAATTACCTGCCCAGTTTCATCCAATAACTCAGGATGGGGTGGTATGCCTTTTCTGGGTATATTAGCCCTGGATTGAGGACTGGCGGTATTCTTGCCGAAAAGAATTAAGTTCTTGATTAAATTAGCGATCGCCAGAACGGCCAGCAGTGCAAAGGCGATAACGTAAAGAATTTGCCACATAAACCCTAGCCCCCGGTAGAGTCCTTGACTGTCCTCATCTTAGCGTAATTTTAAAGGTCTTCCTGTTTCACCTCAGATTCCGTCTGGTTCAAGGGCTGCCATCCAGCCTGCCAGAGTTGGCGGTTCTTTAGTTGCTTGGCATTCACCCATAACCGTACGGCTGGATCACAGGCGGCCACCAGTTCAGCAAATATCCAGGCTCCCTCCTGTTTGCGATTTAGCACCTGAAAATGGCGCCAGCCTTCCGTTGTCTGCCGCGCAGTCCATTTTGACCCCAATAAATGGGGAAACCTTTGTTTACCAGCCATAGGGGTTAATCCTGAATATCCTTGACGCTTTCATGGTACAACCTTGGCCAGAACCCTGAGGTCAGCCTGGATTGGTTTTAGTGAATCTGGCGGTTCTGG
>JBMOHM010000109.1:0-5647 GCA_049317845.1 Nodosilinea sp.
CCAGGGGGTCGGTCCCAGCTATGGCCCCCTCTCAGGGGAGGAGCGCCGGGCGATCGCCAATTCTCCCGAAATTACCACCTTCCTTGACCCCAACGGTTGGTTGCCGGAAATGGCTCCCCAGCTAAGCCTATACCAGACCTATCGGGAGGCCCTGCTCAAGGAGGCCCTCACCCCAGACCCGAACCCTAACCCGGCTGACACCTCCTTGCCCCCAGACCCGAAACCTAACCCTAACCAGGATGCCTTGAGCGAGCTGGCTCGGCGCTTGATTGAAGTGTTACCCGGTCTCCCAGGTCTGAACGCCAGCCAGCCCTCCTCCCCCCCAGACCTGAGCGCCAGCCAGATTGCCTTCACCCTGCTCAACCGCCGTTCCGCCTTTGCCGGGCAGGTGCAAATCGTCGGACGGGTGGCGAACCTGGGCGGCCCCTACCGATCCAACCCCGGCCTGCAGCGGGCCCTGCTCTATGAGGTGAGCCCTGGCGGTGGCCGCCAATTGGTGGCCACCGCGGATTTCGATAGCCTGACGGCACCGAACACCATTGAACTCACCTATACCCGGGATTGGCAGGCCTCCTCCTCCGCAGAGGGGGAATTTCCCCCCAGCTATGAACTCATCCTTAGCCTTAGCAAGGTGCTTCGCCAGGACGGTAACCCCAGCAACGACGATAGCAACCCCGACAATAATCAATTGATCCTTAGCGGTAGCGACATCAATGCCCTCTTTCGGCAATCGCCTGTCCCTAAGGGCTGGGCCCGGTAATCTGGAGCGGCAGCCAAGGGGGAGATCGCCCCGGATCATCCCTCCCTATCAATCAAATCCTGATCACGTAAACTTCTGCCCTGATGGCTTCCCTGTCTCCCCACCGCCCCCTTGCCACCCCTACCCGGTCTGCCCCTGGGCGGAATTGCCCCAGTTCCCCCGGGCTGGTTTCGGGCTGGCTGATGGGCCTGGTGCTGTTGGCGGTGCTGGGGGCGGGCGGGCGGGCCCTGGCCCAACCCTGTGATCAGCCTGAGATCGGACGCCATCTGCAGGCGATGGTTGACAGCAGCGGTTGGCAGTCGGCTATGGAGGCGATTCAAGCCTGTGGGGCCGAGGCCACCCCTGGCCTGGTAACCGCCCTTAACCAGGGCGATCGGGATCTGCGACTAGAGGCGATCGCGGCCCTCCAAGGTTTGCTGGCCCTCCCCACCGCTGAGCCGGCCTGGGTGGATGGTACCCCGGCCCTGACGGAAACCCTGATCACCCGCCTCCAGAGTGATGCCGATGACCAGGTGCAGGCGGAGTCGGCGAAGGCCTTGGGGAGCGTGGCCCGCCTGTCGGAGCAGGCCTCCCGCCAGGGGGCGATCGCCCAGGCCCTAATCCGCCCCCTGGGCCAACCCCACCCGCCCCCATCCGTGGCCATTGAGGCCACCTACGCCCTGGGCCAGGTGCGGGGGGAAGCGGCGCTGATAGACCCGCTGCTGATTACCCTGCTCAACAACCCCCAGGTCGATCCTGAGCAGCGATCGGCGGCGGCCCGGGCCCTGGCCGATCGGGGCCAGGCCGAGCCCCTGGTGGCCATTCTCCAGAATCAGGCTGCGCCAGAGGCGGAGAGGGTATCGGTGGCCCAGGGGCTACGGGGGCTGCGGCTGCCGACCCCGGCGGTGGTGGCGACCCTGGTGGCTGAGATCCAGGGGCAGGGGGGGGATCTGGCGGTGGAGTCCTCCACGGCGCTGCGCACCATCGCCGCTAATGCCCCCGCTGAAACCGGCGCCCTGCTACTGCCCCACCTGGACACCCTGGCCCGCCAACTGCAGCAGTCAAATCCGACAATTTTGAGCAACACCGTGGGGTTACTGGCGGTGGGGAGTGCGGCGCTGGCCCCGGCCAACCCTTCCCCTGGGCAGCGATCCACCTACCTGGCCAGCCTCAACCAGGGCCTGGCCACCCTGGAGCAAAACCCCCAGGCCACGGCGGAGCTGCAACGGGAGCTGCACCAGGCGATCGCCGCCACCCAGGCCGGTTATCCCTCCCTCGAGGCGGTGCTGGCTAAGGCGGCACGCCTGGGGTGCACCACTTTACTGCTCCATGGGTTGTTTTGGTTGGGCCTGGTGGCCCTATACCCCCGATCGCCCCAGGTGCAGGCCCTGTTTTTCTGGAACCCCAGGGTACGCAAGATCTTCGGGCTGGGCTACGTGGGCCTGGCCCTCACCTGGGTGCCCTTTTTGCGGGCTAAGTTGTTTGCCCCCTTTCGGGCCCATTTGCTGGCGGAGGCCAACCTGGAGGAGGTTGACCCCCAGCCATACTTCCCTGGGTCCGATGTGGTGGTGCAGAAGACTGGGCAGCGACTACCGCTGATGACCGCCCTGCCGGAATTGCAGGGGCAGATGGTGCTGGAGGGGGAATCGGGGCTGGGTAAAACCATGGCCCTGAAGCAACTCGTCAACCGTAGCCGTCGCCTGGTGGTGTACCTACCCGCCCGCAAATGCGCAGGGGGTGTGATCGAGGCCATTCGCGATCGCCTCCACGGCCCCGCCCAGGATACGGACTTTCTGCAAACCCTGATCTACAGTGGCGCCCTCGATCTCTGCATTGACGGGCTCAACGAGGTTACCCCCGATACCCGGGCCAAAATCACCCTTTTTGCCGAAACCTACTTCAAGGGCAACATTTTGATGGCGACCCAACCCATGGATTGGGTGCCCCCCGCCAGCGCCGGAGTCTACCAACTCCAGCCCCTCACCGAGACCCAGGTGGGGGAATTTTTGCGATCGCGCCGGCCTACCCTACCGGCCACCGCACCCCGACAGGGGGCCGACTACGATCGGGCCTGCCAGAACTTTCTAGCCCACCTGGCCCCCGATCGCCTGGGCCGGGAGGCCATGGCCCAAACCCTCTCCAACCCCATGGAACTCACCCTGGTGGCCCAGATGCTGGCGCAGGGAGAACAGCCCGACCTGCTCAACCTGCAACAACAGCAGTACGACACCATGGCCCGCCGCTATCAGCACATTCACCTGCACCAGCCCTTCCCCCTGGTGGAGTTTGGGGAAATGGCCTACCAGATGCGCCTGGCGGATGACTTTACCATTCCGGCCGAACCCTGGTTTAAGGAGTTGAGCGCCATGGAGCCCTACCGCATGGTGTTGAGCCGTCAGCTCACCGATGCCCAGGGCAGCACCCTGACGGAATGGCGCTTTCGCCATGAAAAAATCCAGGAGTTTTTTATTGTCCAGACCTTTTGGGGCCAGGGTAACGAGCGCCCTGCCCAGCACCTGGGGGACCCTCGCTTTCGTGGGGTATACCTGCTGCTGGCCACCCAGTTACCCCTGGATAACGCCCTGCAACTGCGAGAAATGCTGATTGACCATGCCGTGCAAACCAAGGATCACACTGTCAGCGATCGCTTCATCGAATTGGTTCAGACCCGGTCACACCCCCCAAAAAACCAGCCCTAGAAGTTGTTTGAAAAGCCAAAGAGGTGTAGAGAATGCCCAGGGTCGCCAGCAGCCTTCTTGATCGTCGATATTACTTGAATTCTCAGACGCTGAGGTTTGGGGGCTGGCGATCTGGAGATCGACTAAGTGCAGCAGTTGAGTCGCGAGTTGCAGTTGCTCTTTGAGGGATAGCTGGGTAGCCTCTTGGAGCAAGTCTTGTAGGGTCATGGTACTTTCAGGGGCTAGAGGTCAGCTCATAGGGGGTTGGCTGAATAGAGATTAACGTGTACCCCGTTGTCTAGTGTAGGAGATCGCCGCCTGGGTCCAACCTTTGCGATCGCCCAAGCTATTAAGCCGGTAGGCCAGATCACGGGCTATTTTACCCCTCCCCTCCAGTTTAGCCAACCCTGTAGTGGCTCCCAGGGGTTACCGCAGCGCAAAGGCAGGGGATACCGTGTCGCCGGTCTGAGCAGGGTTTTGTCGGGGTCTTTGCATTGGATGATCGGGTCTTCTATCACCAGAGCCAGGACGGCGATGTTGAGGGATGCGCTGGGGGGTAGGGGGGTGGGTGGTAAGGATAGGGTGGACGGCGGTGCTTGCTTTTGTGATGACTCGTTATCCTTGCTATGGAGTCGTTTCTAAAAGAATTTGCTGCCAGGAGCCAGGGCTGCGCTGGCTGATGTAAAGTACTTCAATGCCAACCACTTTACCTGCAGCGTTGTAATCCAAAATAATGCCATCACTCACTTCTTCAGACTCAATGATGGGGGCATCATCAAGCCGCAGGTAAAGGGCGTCGTCATCCTTGTGAACTACTAATTTCATTTGACTCTCCCAGAAAGATGGCCCACAGGGCGGCGAGTGGCCACCCCCAGGGACCCTCCTTTAGTTTACCCAACTGGGCAGTGACCTGAAGCGTACTGTCTGACCCCTGATTACTGAGTTCTGACCCTTCAATTGCTTTCGCCGGGGGAATGGCGGTTCCCCCCGGACCGGGGCGTGCCGCCGCCCTGGACCTGGCGGAAGGGGTGGCGGGTGGGTGATGACAGGCCAGAGCGCCTACCCAGTCTTGGCTTTAGTCGATCACCCTGCTCTTCAGCGTTCTGGCCAAAGTTATAGATTCAGGTCTTGGGTGGCGATCGCCAGGGGACGCAGGCGGCTTAACGGCTATAGGGTTGCTCCAGGCTCAGGCCTGGGATAACTTGATAATGCTTCACATTAAAGGTGCAGAGGGTAAGGCTACGTCCAACAGCACAGGACGCAATCAAGGCATCGATGAGGCCAACCTTATGGGATAAATGATAAGCCGTAAAGTCAGATAGGGCGCGAGCACAGTCAATCTCAGTGGGCCAGGTAATGGGTAATGGCGCTACGAGCTGTAGAACCTGACGCACCTGTTGCTTGTTCTGAGCATCCTGGATTAACTCCATTACCGCAAAACCAGGAATGCTGGGCAGCTCTGAAAGAGATGCAAACCAAGCCAATGCTGGCTCAAAGCCTCGCTGAATGTCAATCATGATATCAGTATCGACTAAGTACATTAGTTACCTAGGATTGTTCACGATGTCCAGCCCGATTACGCAACCTACGGGCATGTTCCTGGCTGTTAGCTATATCGGGTCGAGAGTTAATTACCCCTGTAGTTTCCCAGTAAGCGACGAGATCTAGCCCGGTTTGGGGGGGATTTTGCAAAAAAGGACGAAAGGAGAGAACGCGAAGAATATAATCTACCAAAGGCAATTTAAGCTGGGATGCCTCGGCAGAGAGTTCATTTTCCAGATCAGAGGGTAACTCTATACTGACGTTCACTATTCCCTTCTACACTCATGCGTTGGTTTAACTGATCATAGCGGATGAATAGGTAAGCCGTACCCCGTTGTTGAGGGAGTTAGAAGTTGGGCCGATCGCAAGGGCGATCGCTACTCCCAGGGACTTGGGTTCCTTCAGTTTAACCAACTGGGCAGTGACCTGAAGCGTACTGTCTGACCCCTGACTACTGAGTTCTGACCCTTCAATTTCTTTCGCCGGGGGAATGGCGGTTTCCCCCGGTCGGGGCGTTCCGCCGCCCTGGACCTGGCGGAATGGGTGGCGGGTGGGCGATCGCTTGCCTGAGCAGGGTTTTGTCGGGGTCTTTGAATTGGATGATCGGGTCTTCTACCACCAGGGCCAGGGCGTCGATGTTGAGGGATGCGCTGGGGGGTAGGGGGGTGGGTGGTAAGGATAGGGTGGA
>JBMOHM010000110.1:0-5491 GCA_049317845.1 Nodosilinea sp.
CTTCCACCTCGTAAATAAGGTTTCCATTCAATTGGGATCCCCAGCGAGTGGGGACCACACGCACTCCCACCGTCCTAGATAACCTCTAGGGCCGTTTCCATTCAATTGGGATCCCCAGCGAGTGGGGACCCAAGGTCAACACCGTCTGGTGCCCTGCCGATGTAGTTTCCATTCAATTGGGATCCCCAGCGAGTGGGGACTTGAGGGAGAGTGGGAGACCTTGATCAGAAACCAACATTGTTTCCATTCAATTGGGATCCCCAGCGAGTGGGGACTTGGAATCATAGAGATCGTCCTGTTACCCCAATGCAATTGTTTCCATTCAATTGGGATCCCCAGCGAGTGGGGACTACACCGTTACCAGAATTAATAGAAGATTTACTAGAGTTTCCATTCAATTGGGATCCCCAGCGAGTGGGGACCCGAGATCGAGTCTGTTGTGGAGGGGACATACATGCTCCCGTTTCCATTCAATTGGGATCCCCAGCGAGTGGGGACCACTTCTAACTTTGCCGTTGGGGATACCGCAGTAGAGTTTCCATTCAATTGGGATCCCCAGCGAGTGGGGACTCTACCCCATTAAAACCCATACGGGACGGGTATTTCAAGCCCCGTTTGCGAGGGATAGCTATTTTCCACCAATCTGACCTCCAAAATCACCCCTCTGAAGTCCCTCAAACCCTTGCCCCACAAGCCATCGAGGGATAGAACGAAAAACCGTCATTCCAGCCATTTTTGCTATCCCTCGCAAACCCCCGCCTCAAATAATCACCGACCCTGGTGGATCCGTAACCGGCACCCCACCCCAAGCCTCTACCTTAGCCAGGGTATGCTGAGACAGAGGATAGAACCGCACACTATCTTCCTCTAACTTAACCCGCGATCGCAGTCTAGCCTGCAACTCTACGTACTGCTTCGCCGACAACACACATTCAAACACGCTGTACTGCACCCGTCGGCCATAGCCCTCCAGCAGATCCGCCACCTGCTTGCGGCGGCGGTTCGACGGAATATCGTAGGTGACCACGTAGAACAACATCAGCGAATCTGATAGGGACGGTAGGAACAGGCCGGGTCGTAGACAAACTGTTTATAGGCTTTCACCTGGGCATTTAACCCATGCCAGCGGGGATGGGATTCCCCATCGGTGGTGGTGAGGGGTTCCTCCATCCGTTGCACAAAGGCTCTCAAAAACTTCCGCCGGCCCCCATCGTTGAGCAGGCAACCGCCCTTGTCATATTCAAAATCCTGCTGGGCATCCATCACCCGGCGATTCACTAAATACAACACCAAGGAATCCACAATCGAGGCGCGAAACTCCTCCACCAGGTCAGAGGCCAGGGCCGGATGTTGGTGGTTTCCTTCGTGCAGGCAGGCCAGGTAGGGGTCCAATCCCTGCAACTCAATCAGACTGAGCAGGTGGTTCCACACCACCTGGTAGCCAAAACTTAAGAGGGCATTAACCGGGTCTTCGGGGGGACGGCGGCTACGGCGGCTAAAGCTAAAGGCTGGATTATCCAGACAATCGGCGAAGGCCCCGTAGTAGACCCTGGCCCCCAGCCCCTCTACCCCCATCAGGTAATCTATCGCCTCCCCCCGATGGGCTTGCTGACTTAGCTCCTCCAGGCGATCAATGGCCTCCGCCAAGGCCGGGGATGATCGCCGCCGCTGCTGACGTAACAACAGCACCCGACTGTTTTTCAGCTTGGTCTGGACAATTTGCCGGGCCACCAACAGGCGGTCAGGAAAACCCACCTGCTGCTGATAACGCACCAACTGGCGGTGGCCCCGAGTGATGGGCAGCATGCGCCCATAGCAAAACCCCAACCGCGACAAATAGGCGATAGGAATATCGCGCCAGAGACAGGCCCGGATTAACTGGGTGGTCACCTGGGACTGACCAAAAATCAAGATCTGCTCCAGCAGGGGCAATTGCACCCTATCCAGCACCGTTTCCCCCTGGCGGACCACCACCTGCTCTTGCCGCAGCCCCAGGTAACAACCCTGGCGCGACACATAGAGGGTTCCCATGCCTAGCGGGGCTCCTGATCGCCACGGCGGCGACCCAGTCTATCCCCCGAGACGGGGGGCACCCTCAATCCCAGGGAGGAGTTAGGGTTATGGCGCTGTAAAAACAAAATTATCCGATCGCTGAAACAGGCGGTGGTAAAACTAGCCGCCACCACCAGTAGGGTATTGATCAAAACCGCCGCTAACCCCAGGGGGGCAATCAGCAAGATCACCAGGGTAAGGGCTCCGTTGGTGCCAGCTACCAAGGCATTACGCACCAGGGCAGCCTGGGGGGAAAGGAACATGAGTAAGTTCTCCATGACGTGGGTTATATAGCCGTAGCCACCGGCAAGGGGGCGGAGGCGAGCTAGAAAGCCTGCTACCCTTGCCTTTGAGCGATTCACCCTGTTCTAAATGTCCTAGTCAAACCTATATATCCACCGTAGCCAGGGCCAGGGGGAAACGTCGAGGGTTTTAATGCGAAGGACGAAACTGAAGTAGATCGGTTACAGGCGATCGCAAATGGACTGATTCAGGCGATCGAAGGGATTGTCCGCTGGGCTACCCACCACCTGGCGCATGACTTTATTCAGGTGGGCCAGCATGGTCTCCTGATCGGCGATCGCTGACACCCCCACCAGGTTATGTACCGACTGATTACGCTGGTCACAATAGTCATTCAGAGCCTTGAGGGACTGCACAATGGCGGCAGACTGGGGATAATACTCCACAATAGCTAGGAAGACATAGCGATTAATGGCTTCTCCCATCCGCAAGGATCCCCCCCTGGGTAGGGTGTACTGTTGCAGGTGTTGGTAAAGTTGGCCCCGATCCACCTGCCGAATCACCTGCCAGGATGATTCCCGTTCTCCGTAATGGCCCGATATAGATAGTCCGATTTTATCCACCACTAAAAACCGCAGGATATTTTCCTGCAAGCGAAACAGGCTGACTAGAAAGTCTTCGTACTGGTGGCAGTTGAGCTGAATCAAAGCCTTAAAATAGGCTTCCTTGAGTAGGGCCCGGCGATCGCCCTGGCGCAGGGGGGCAATGTGCTGCATCCACTCGGGCTCAATGGCGGCCTGATGGCCATTCAAACTAGAAAAGGCCCGATCAAAATCAAAGGCCAGCCGGTAAAAGCCGTAATTTAACAGGGCCTCCAGGGCTGGGGTGAGCAGGCCACTCTGGTTTAGGGTGAGCAGGGCACCCCGATAGTTATAATCCTGTACCTGCTGTTGGATCACCTTCAGGTCCAACTCCTGTTTAAGGATGTTGACGCTGTTGGCAAATACCCGGCTTTGCCCCGCTCGGGTTTCCTGGGGGTTACGCACCTGCCAGATGCGGCTGTGGGGGGCATAGCCCGCCGCTTGCATGATGCTCCAGGCGGCTTTCATCGCCGGGGTGCCCGATGAGGCGTTGAGTTCCAGGGTGGTGGTGGCATCCCTGGGAGATAGGGTCTGGATGGCCCTACGGGCCTCTTGACTGGCCAGTAACAAATCAATCGGGTCGTCGGAGAACTCAGGGACCACCGGCAGCAGGGCGATCGCCTGGGGTGGTAGTTTCAGGTCTGACTCTAGCCAGTCTTTGGTTTCCTGGGCGTTGTTGGCGGTGTTGCTGGTGTGGAGCAGAAGGGCCTGGGTAATGGGGTGGTTTTCGGCTTTAAGGTGGCGCACCAAGCTGATGATTGAGCCTTCAGTATGGTTTTTGCTGAAGGGGTCCTGGTTGCCGACGAAGGATAGCAGGATGCTGTTCATGGTGACTAAGGGGTTAATTGGCTGTTGACTCAGGGCTATAAGCCAAAAAGATGGATGGCTCCGGGGGTATTAGCGAGGTCAGAGAGAAATTGCGATCGATCCTGTTATCTCCGATGCGGACGATTTGGATTATTCTCAGTTGGCATCGTTCCAAATACCAAGATCGCTTCTGATGGATTTGTTTTAGCTAATTTATAGAGTTCCTTAGCAAAATCAAGTCGGTCAGATTGATTAACCCCAAAAATTGTTACCACCTGATAGGGATTACCACTACGGGGAAAGACAGACTTGATCCAAACGAAGGATGGCGTTTTTAAAGCACCTCCCACTTTGGGATTACCAACTCTATGCTCTATGCCATTTTCTTCGTATTTTCTTTCACCCTTAAAGTGATTGTCACTATAGAAAAGGCTTAAGGCTTTGCCCCGGACATTATCTTGAATACCTTCCTTATCCCAACTAGAAACTTTATCGGGCGAAATCTGATTGGGCGATTTTATCAACCAAACTTGGGCATTGGCATCCAAAACATCTTGTTTTCTTCTGCCGGGACTACCAGGATCGCTATTACGATCTGTAGTAGGGACTTGCAAAACTTTAAAGGCATTTTTAACTTGTGTGAATAGTTGTTGCCAAGTTGTTTGATTATATTCTAGAGGAATTTCTTCAGCATCGACAATCCAATGGCAACCTCTCATGTACTTACGCCCGTCAACATCTAGTAAATGTAAGGGACGACGAGAGCCGCGTCCTACTCCTCCCAAATGAGATGCAAGTAGCAGCAACTGACTAATAAGATTCAAATATTCCTTCTCTGCGGCTTCTAGGCAAATCTTGCCATCATATCGATAGGGAGAAACTGTACGAGAAGAAGAATTATGGATACTACTGATTAAAACCTTGCCTTGTTGTCCCAATTTTCCAAAAATCGCGTCTTCTAATGTCTGACAAAGGGCTGGTTCATAGAGGCTCAGCGCAACTGCTCGAAACCAATATCGCAGAATGCCCCGAATTGCCGTTGGACGAAACTCAGCATTACCTTTCCATCCGTTTTGTTTGGAGGGTGGCTCAACACCATACATGCCTTGCGTCCAAAGCTCAAAATTATAGGATTGGCTGTGAGATAATGTAGCCGATTGCCCTAAAGTTCGACCATAGCCACTGCTAACACGAGAACCGATACCTGCTTTCAGGGCATTTTCTAGCCATTCTTGAACAATTGGTATGTATATTGAATGCTTTGGTTTGGTAGGGCGTAAACCAATTAAGAACTGTGGTTGTTCTAAGCTCAATAGCGGATGTGGTTCCGGTTTATATGCAACAATATCATTTTGCCAGTGCCATTGAGGTGTCGCTACATCTATACTCAGACACTTTCCAGTAGGAAACGCATCAAGAAATTCTACCTTGGCGGCTTGAGCCTCCTTTCCTTCTAGAAGACCTAGGACCTTGTTGATTTCACTTCTAGATTCACCATTTTGCCTTGCCCACGCTCTTGCCGCTCCCTTAAGGGAAGATGCAGGAATATAAGGAACACCAAAAATGGGATGGAAAACAGGGAGTAACAGTTCCATAAACCCCCGTGTACCACCGACTCTGAGTTTCCAGCTAAAGGAAACTGGAAAGGCAACACCTCCTTCTAGTACCAGAGATTCAGTCCGTTGTTTCAGGCGATCGTAAATGCTTTGGCAGTGGGTTTCTACGGTTGTTGCTGCTTCTAATAAAAG
>JBMOHM010000111.1:0-5403 GCA_049317845.1 Nodosilinea sp.
GACGAATACCCCTGACCTCCAGGCGATCGCACTAAACTAGAGGCCCCATTGGCGCAGTCAACCCATGGTTCAACCTCAGCCCCTCCAAACCCATCCCCGATTTAGTCATTGAAGTCGTTACCCGATTTGTTATTTGTTCATCAGGGCGGAAAACAGCTCCCTCACTAGGCGATCGCGGCGATCTTGAATGTCCCTGGGGGTATCCATGCCTGAGTCATTGGTGGGTGCATCCCTTTTGTATTGCTGCAAACGGCGATCAACCTCCCCCAGATAGCTCTCCAGGTGAGGGTTATAGCGGTTTTTTTGCTTCAGCAGCGCCCGTTGGGTACGGCGATTTTTGGGGGGGGAATGGGTGAGGTTATGGGAACTGCGGAGGTTATCGAGCAGCCGATCGATATCCTTTTCCAGGGATGAACGATCAACCTTTGTCTCCGGTAGGAACAACTGGAGAACCATACCCGCTACGGCAAAAACCTTGGCCAGATCGGCAATTTCTCCGACCCGCTGGGGGTAGAGATCGCGGATAGCATCGGTTTCCCGGTTGGAGAACCCTACGGGAAAGTCGGAGGAATGGGAAAAGGGGCGGGAAATGTGAAAGTGGCGGGCGCCGTCTTGAGAGTCCTTGCTACTATGCACCATACCGCCCTCCTCCGCCATGGTCCAGGCCACGTGGAGTAAACGGGAAGCATGGCTAAACTTGGCCAACCAGTCGATGGCCTCTGGGGGAGAATTGTCTAGATCAAATTCCTGGTTGACATTACTACACAACATCCATAGCCCCCGAATGAAAAACAGATAGCAAGCCCGGGTGCCAAATAAATAAATTTTACGGGTGGGGTGGTGGGGGGATAATTTAGGTAGGTCCGCCGGGTCCACCGACAGTAATGCCATATCCAGCACCAGGAAGTTCTCCTCTCCTCCAGTAGGGGCAGCCTGACTCTCCCTGGTTTTCTCAAAAATGGCTGGGATTTTTTCAATGTCATAGAACCCAAAGCTGTCTACCGTTTCTTTTTCTTTAAGCAAACCACTTTTTTCCTTGATCTGGTAATAGGCGCTACGGCCAGCCTCCGCGTAGGTGATCAGGGCATGATCCCGCAGTCTACGAGCCCATGCTAAGCAGTCCTCAGGGGAAATCCGTCTGAAGGGGGTAGAACCTCTGCTTCTCCCTGACGGGGGGTCATCGTTTAGGGTAAAACTGGCAATCAGGTAAATCCAGGCCTGCATGGCGGCATAGCAGGCGTAGGTTTGGCTGTCGCCACTGGCGGCGGCGTAGAGTCTGGCTTTTTCAGCTAGATAAAGTCGCCCCCGGTGAATAGACTCCTCCGTGCGCTGTTGGGCTGACTTAGACCTGGACTCGTCGGTGGGTAGGTAACTGCCTCCCTTATCAAAGGGCACCTGATCGGGGAAGAATAGGAGTAACTGGGTCCTGAGAAAGGAGACTCGGCTGAGCAGCAGGTAGTGGGGATAGAAGGTTCCCTGGGACACCTCATTCAGGGCAACGTATTTGCGCAGCCGTAGATCAATATGGCGTTGGGCCTTCTCTAGAATCTGCCAGGCTTCCTGCACCAGGGTTTGACGGTTAGCATCTTGGGGACACCCGTATAAATAGGCTCTGTCCTCCGGGTCACAGAGGTAATAATAATGGGCCAGGCAGATTAGATAACGGATCACCAGGGTGCCGGAAAACACCGCCAGGGGTTCATGCTGGGACGGTTCTTCCTCCAGACCTTGCTTAACTAGATCATCCAGTGTGGTTAGGCAACGCAGGTAGTCCAGGGCTCGTCGATAGGCCCCCTCATCCAACAGGGCTTCGATGATGGTGAGATAGGCTTCAAAGTAAATGTCTGGGTCAGCGGTGGATAGCTGGGTGGGATGGTGGTGGGGTAGCAGTTTACCGTGCACCAGGCCAATCATCGCCAGGGATGAAAAGGGATAACCCAGCAAACAGTTGCGGGCCTCCTCCATGACCAGGGACCGCTCCTGCTGCTGGCAGACCTCGGTAATATACTGCTCCGGTCTGACCCCAGCCCTACGAATAGCGTCTAACCGCGATTGTAGGGCCGCCTGGGCCTGGCACAGGAGAAAGTCAAAGCCACAGTAATCCCCCTGGCCAAGGGGGTCGGCAAAGGAGTACTCTTCGTATTCCTTAAAGCTCTCCGGCTGAAAAGCCTGCAGGGTTTCCCCCAGGGTATCCCGACGGCAGAGCTTCACCAGGCTATGGGCCCAGACGGGGGAGGCGGCGTTATCCTGAACAATGGTCTGGGTGGAGGTGACATCGTGGGCAATGGGAAAGTACTCCGCCAGGCAGGGAATATCATGGAGCAGGGCCCGATTGATCACCTTAATCACGTGGGACAGGGTTCCACCGATGCCAGTGCTGCTGACGGTAAAATCAATCCGTCTCCGGTCTTCGCTAGTCAGATAGTAGACATCAATGGTGGATTTATAGTCCTCCGGGACCTTGACATAAAACTCCAGGATCACCCGGGTGGCTTCCTGGGAGGCTAATTCGTAGTCCATCGGTCCGGGCTCTTCCTGGGAGCCCGATGGTTTCTGACTAGCGGCTCTTGGGGGGAGGTGGTGCAGGTCCAAATTCAGCAGGGACGGGTAGGGACCTTCATCCAGCCTATGCTTATCCAATTCTCGATCAACCCGTTGATCGAGAAACTGTTTATCGGCAAAGGGTAAGGGACCCGCCGGCAGTAGGGTAATTCGCTTCAGGTAGAGGGGAAATTGGTCGGTCAGATCCTCGTTGGTAACCAGGGTTTGGGTCAGCTTTCGGACAAAGGCGGGTTGCAGGTAACGTCTAATGTAGGCATTAACCATGGCCTGGCCGTCGCCGCTGCCCGCCAGTTGCTGATTGCCGCTGCGGGCTATTAACCGGCGAATTTCACGCTGAGCCTTATGGGTCAGTTCCTCGGTGCGTTTTGACAGGATTTCCTTATCATTATACCTGTACGCTCCAGGTCTAAATCTAGGTTTCAGGTTAGAAGTATCTAGCTCGGGCAGAGTGTCCCGCACCACCTTTGCAATCAGGTCGTTCACCGCTTGCAGGTTTTGTAGGGAGTCTTCAGCCCGGCCAAAGTCCAGACCGATCGCCGCCTTGTAAATCTTCAGCAGCATCCCATGGTTTTCTAGCCCACCGGTGGTTTGTAATATCAACAGCGATCGCTGCAGCAGGGTAATACCATCCCCCGCCGGTAGACCCAGAGCGCGGCGCTCCTCTGGGGTTAACTCCACCAGTTTGTACAGGGCGGTGAGCACATCCTCCCTAGACAGAAGCCGCAGGGGGGCCTTCGCATCATTTGAGACTGAGCTTGGGTTCCACCGTAGGTGGGTGAGTATCTCGACCAGTTCACCCGTGGTGATTCGCCTCGGCAAATGCGCCTCTCTGTCTGGGGTTTTCGGCGGCGGGAAAAGCGCCCCAACGACTTTACGAAGGTTTTCATCACCTAAGTTGTCGGCCGTTTGTTTATCGTTAACCGCCCCATTCCCTTTATAGGCGAGGGCAAACTGAGTACACAGATAGCGGTAGAGATGCTGACTGCGCCGGCTGTCCATATCCCCAGTTTCCCTAGCCCTGGCCATGACATAACCCACAGACTTTTTCTTTTTTGGACGAAACTGAGGATTAACCCCCCATTGCCCTGGGTTAACCATCCCAGAAACCGCAGGGATTACCTGTATAGGTGACTACAAAAATCTGGCAAGCCTCTGGTTTCCGTAGTTTTCAGGGTTCAAAGGCACCCAAAAACTGGCTTTTTCTTGCCAGAATTTCTGGGGGCCCTACCTTGACCCGTACCACAGGAAAATTCCTTAGATTACCATTAATCCCTAACAATGAGTTTAGGCGTACCAGGGAGTCAGCCGGCAAGCAGAGTTCCCTGGTCGCTGATCACCAGACATGTCGTTCTAATGACATCTATGAGGATACTGCAAAACTTTGCAGTTGATGGGTGGGGGAATTACTCCTTCACAGCCTACTCTCACAATCATTAAGAAATGCCCTGGTCTGGTTCTCGACTCCCTAACCAAGAACCATCAAGGAGACTACCATGAAAATTCTATATCCCCAGGATGATACCCTCCATCCTCTACAGCTAGAGTGTCCCCGCTGCGGTCATCGTACTGTGGTGACCCGGGCGGAGCACCACTATGTTTGCCTCAACTGCAACTGGGAGCGCAATGTCTCCCGGGGCGGCCTCCCAACCCTGGGGAACTTCCTGCTCTTTATCATCACCCTATTTTTGGTAGTGGTAATCTTTGGTTAAAGTACAAGTATCCACTTAAGGGGTATCAACGTAAGGCGGGATGCGCTGATCGGTCAGGAATTCAGAAGTCAGCCGTCAGGAGTTTGCTGGCGTTCTGATTTTTCACGACTTCTATAGTCATGAAATTTCTATAGCCATAAAATGTCTCGCCTTCTGCTGTTACCTGGCTATGGGATTTTCAAACCTGATCGCAAAATCATAATGCCCTCCAGATGTCCCGTAGGGATAGGGGATCAAGGAACCAGCCAGGCTTGGCTGAGTTGATAACCCTGATTCCTGACTGACAGTAACCAACCTTAGGGAGGAATAAATAAATTATGCGACGGCAACGGCTTCTAGGTAACTCGCCCATGGAGATGCTGGGTCAAACGATCAAGCTTTTATTTAGTGCCCTGTTCATTTGCACCGTTATGGTTGTGATTGCTGGCATCTTCGGTGCAGGGGCCCAGGCCTTGATGATCTACCAGATCATGTTGGGCTCTTCTGGCGTATTTGCCTGGCCCTGCTGGGGATCATCGCTGTTCTGACCATGTTGGATGGTTTGCAGTAGCCTCAAGAAACTGAACCTCTACCCAAGCCTGAATCTGCGATCGCACTCCTGGTAGTCGCCATCCTGCCACTGGACAATCCGCCATTGTCGCCCGTTGTATCACCACAGTTCCGGTACTCCCAGGGCGGCGTAGAGACGGGTTTTATCCAGATCGGTGGAGGTGATATCCACCTCCACCACCAGGTCGGGGGGCGGGTCGGTGGCAAAGTCAATCTGACGACCGGCCACCTGGGGCTGATGGTCGATGTAGTAGGCACAATCGGGCTCTGTGGCCCGATCCAGGTCCTCCCGGCCGGACCCCAGGGTTCTGATTTTCATCCCCATCTCAAAGACCAGAACGCGGATAAATAGTTCGATTAACCGCAGGGAGAATTCATGGTCTTCCAGGGGCATGGTGATTTCTAAGACCCCGCGATCGTAGGTCAACCGGGTGACGCGGCTGGGGGGCAGGGCCTGGAGAATCTGTCATAAGCATGGCCCCACCCCCATCGCCTGGCTATCCAGCCAGGTTTTTTAGTTGGCACGGTCCAGGCCTAGCCTTGTTACAATGAAGGGGCTGGAGCATGGGAGTTCCTCTGATCA
>JBMOHM010000112.1:0-5328 GCA_049317845.1 Nodosilinea sp.
CTACCCACAACTGTCAATACCCCCTCACCCCCCTTTTTAAGAAAATCCCTCGGGCAAGGTTTCCTTCCGGCTTCTATAGCCTTGGTCGCAACCTTATAAGAACAGAGTTGATCGGCTAAAGTTCTGCCGGATAGAGGTTTTGGCTTTCCTCCATGCCGTTGAGTGTGCCTAAACCGACAGGTCGGGAGTTGTTGGTTTAGAAGCAGCCAGCTTGATTCAAGCGCGGGCAGAACGATCTCTGCTCCCAGATTTGAGGAGATTGCATGGGAGTAGTTTATACAGGCTTATTAGTGTGCGTTTAAAACAGGGTAATGGGTCCATTAAGGGCAGCAGAACTTAACCCAGGTGGGCAGCGGCGGCCTCTGGGAAGGGGGGGTGGGAGGCGTTCGCGACCCTGACTGGTGAGTTCTCCAGAAGAGCTAGGAGGTGACTCAGAAGAGGGTCTACGGCCTTGCCTTCCTCAGGCAAGGAACTGAAGTCATAGCTTTGGTCGGACGGCTTCTGACCAACTTCTCCAGGGGGGATCGGAGAATAGACCTTGGATTTCTTTTAGGGCTGACCTTCAGCACCGTGTTAGGTTAGTCCCTGAGGCTAGGGTCAATCGGTCAAAGCTAAGGCTGAAAGACGGTCTGGCTCGCTTCAAAGGGTGTGTGCTAGCTTCCCCAAAGGCCTTTTGATTCAAGCGCCTTTTCCAAACATCCTTGCGACCGCATTGAAGATGGCTACGGCTGTAGAATACTGTGTCACAACAAAAAGCCGCCTTCTCTTAACGGAAGGCAGCTTTATTCAGCCAGGTTAGTCGATTAGTCGCCGTTACGAGCCTAATACTTGTTGAGATTAATACCCGCTTCCTTAGCCATAGCATCAATACCCTTAGAGGCTAGCGTCTTAATAGCCTTTGTAGATATGCGTAACTTCACCCAGCGCTTTCCCTGGGGCCACCAAACCCGCTTTTCCTGGAGATTAGCCTCTTGTAGGCGTTTGGTGCGGCGATGGGAGTGGGAAATACTAAAGGCATTATTAGCCTGCTTCCCAGTTAATTCACATTTACGGCCCATAGGTACGCTCCCCCAGCATGTAGGTTGGTCAAAAGTAACACAGCTTTTAATGGTAACACGCCATCTTACCACTGGCGACTTCAATCTTTAAGGAGTCTGCCATTGGCGCAGACGTAACTGGGCCTGGGCATAGGCCTGACTCTGGGGAGGAATCTGGCTGGCAATTTCAATGGCGCGGGCACGGTTTAGTGGCGCTTCCTGTTCTGCCAAACGGAGCAGATCGAAACTCCATTCGGAGATCAGCTGATTGGCTTCCTCTCGATGACTACTAGAACCAGATACCTGCTGGGCGAGTTGAATCGCTTTGACTAACCCACTGACGGTACCAGCCTGGGCTACCAGGTAAGCGCCCTGGAGGGGTTGTTCACCCCCGAGTTGCCCCTGCCAGGTAGCTATATTGGCCTGGGCTTGATCGTAGAGCGATCGCCCCTTAGCAATGCGAGAGGCCAGGGCAATGGCCTCAGCCAAGCGTCCAGAAAGGGCTAACTGTTGGGCCTGGGTAAGCAGAGGACCGTCCTCTGTCCGTTCTAGATCGGCCTGCCATCGGTCTTTAAGGATTTGGGCTTGCCCATAGAGCGATCGCCCCGGAGCAATCCGATCAACCATAGCCACGGCACCAGCCAGGTTACCAGTTGCCGCCAGCTGCTGGGCCTGGGTCAAAACTGGACTGTCCTCAGAGGTTTGAATTTGTTGCCGCCAGCCGTCGATAGCGGCCTTTGCCTCTGGCCAAACCGCCGTGTTAGAAGAGACCTTTTCTGCCTCCGCGATCGCCCTCCGGAGGTCAGATGGGCCCCCCGTTAAAGCCAACTGTTGAGCCCAGTCTAGATGGGCCCGCTCGCCAATTTCAGTTTGCCAGAGGCTGATCAGGCTTTGGGCATAACCGTAAAGGGGGCGATCATTTCCCAGGCTTTGCAGCCTGGCTATGGCTGACTCTAGACCCACCACACTAGCCTGCCAGGCCAGTTGGCTAGCATCAATAATGATCCCCATGTCAGCTATTTGGCCCCCCAGATCAAGCTGTGGTGGAATAGCATCCAACATTTGCCTGGCCGCCGCCGCATTTCGATCAGCTAAGGCAGATCGGGCCATAGCCAGGAGATCCTGACCCAATTCCTGGATAACTTTCTGGGCTTCATCATAGACGGGACTTTTCTGGTCAACGGCCTGGGCCATAGCTAGAGCTTCCTGGAGGGCCGACAGGGTGCGCTGGCTACCCAGCCGTTTGGCCTTACCCAACTTGTCCAGATCGGCGCGGGCAGCGGTGATTTTTTGAATCAGTTCATCGTATTTCGTGGTTTTCCAGTAGGCATTATTCAAATTAAGTAACTGAGTTGCCTGGGTAAAAGCCTGCTGAAACGCTAGCTTTCCTAGAAGACCTTCCACCGCCTGATAAATGGTTTCTCCCTCTTTCCAGACCTGGTGCCACTGACGCACCCGCTCCGTCACTACCAGAGCCACCGCGGTGCGACTGGGAATCCGCCGAGCTACGGCGATAGCCGCCTCCATCTGACCGGCCTGAAAGGATTTTTCCGCCAGATCTAGAATGCTCCTGGACCATGTTTCGATTCGCTGGCTGATCTGCTGATGGAGGGGGTGATCCGACGGCAGGGACTCAATCAGGTCGATGGCATTCAGATAACTTTCTACCGTTCCTTGGTCAGCGTAGGCCTCAGCGCACTGCAAGCGGGTTGCGGCGGAGGCAGTAGGCCAGAAAATAGCTCGACAGTTGGGTAAGTTGGGCAGGCGTAGCAAATTAATCGCCGATCCAACCCCCAAGGCCGTCAGTAGAGCTAAAAGCCCTGAAAATCCCAACCACCAGTAAGGGCTTAGGCGTTTACTCGGGCCTGAGGAACCCTCCTGGGTAGGGCCGCCAGCCTCAGCCCAACCTGCGGAAGGGATCAAGTTATTCCCTCTCCTGGGTTGGGGGTGGGAAGGGGAGGATCGCTGGGAGCGGGCCATAAAAATTGGAGGCGGAACACTATCAGAATAACCCGACCAATTAGGAACCAACCTTGACTCGGCGGGTTTCTATCACAAGGCCATCTTCCCGGAGAAGAACGGCGGAAATCCAGCGATTACCAGGCTGGTCAGGGGCCACACCGACCTTATACAGGCCACCGCCCGACAGGACATCTAAGGTTAGGGGTCGGGGGGTAAGGAAGTCTTCTGCCCTCACCCCTTCGTCCACGGCTACCCCCATGAGAGAACGGCCTGCTAGGGGTTCGGTTACCACCGCATCAAAGGTAAAGGACTGGCCCGGCGTCAGGGTGGGGGACAACTGAATTTGTACCGTAGGAGAGTGGGAACCCGAAATAAGGCGACTGGTTTCCGCCAGGATCTGTTGGTAGTTCACCTGTCCCTTTTGCAGGTTCTGGCGAGAGGTGATTTCTGCAGTTAGATTTAATTGGCGATCGGGACGCGTCTGGGTCCCGTTCACCCGGGTCAGGGTTTCTATGGTGTAGCTGTCGGGACCGGTAGCTTCCCAGGAAAGCAGGACAATCTTGTAGTCAAGGCTCTGGTACTGTTGCCAAAGGCTGGCCAGGGTTTGGCGCAACTGGAGGTAGTTAAAGCCAGTATCACTGTCAAAACTAGCGCCATAATATTGCATCACCTGATCCAGATCATGGCGATTGGCAGCAGACTCAATATTCTTCAAGACTTGAACCACTTCTGTTGGGGCGGTTGCCGGTGAAGCCGCCAGCACAGTGGTGGCCCAAGGGCTTAATCCTAAAACCAGGGTGCAGGTCGATAATAGTCTTCGGATAGGGGACCCCATGGATTTCACGCCCTTACAAAATGCTTAGCCTAAGCTTATAGCAATGTCCTCTGTGTTGGTATAGTTAAAAGCGTTTTATCTCTCCAACCTGGCCCAGGGACGAGGTTAATAGCTTGAGCCACAAGGCCGAGACCCCGGTTCATGGGTAAGACCTAGTCTAGGTAGGCATTCTAACTCGCCTGCAGGGATTTTTGAAAACCTGAGCAAAAATCCTTCTTAGATTAAGGGCCTCTTCCCACCCCCTTTCTGCCCCCTTACCTGGAGCCAGGGCCATAGGAGATTAAGATAAATTTTGCCTACCTTCCTTTCGAGCGTTAATTGTGGCCCAGACCTTCCCTCGACTCCTTGTGGCCGCCAGCGGTACTGGTGGTCATCTATTTCCGGCGATCGCTACGGCTGAAGCCCTACGCCAGGCTGGCTACCAGATTGAATGGCTAGGGGTGCCTGACCGCCTGGAAACCACCCTGGTACCCTCTGACTTTCCCCGCCATACAGTGGCCATGAGGGGATTTCAGGGACGGTGGGGCTATGGTACGCTGCGAACCCTGGTGCAGTTTATCGGCGCCACCCTAAAAACTCGCCGAATCCTAAAACAAGGAGAGTTTGCAGGGGTATTCACCACCGGCGGCTATATTGCCGCCCCAGCTATCCTGGCCGCCCGGTCCCTGGGACTACCAGCCATTCTCCATGAAGCCAATGCCCTCCCCGGCAAGGTAACTCGCTGGCTGGGCCCCTGGTGTAGTGTGGTGGCCCTGGGCTTTGCCGCCAGCCAAACCTATCTGGGCAAAGCTCGCACCCTGGTGGTGGGTACCCCAGTCCGATCGGAATTTCTCACTCCTGAACCCCCTCTTCTCAGCGATCCTCCGATCCCCGAGGGAGTGCCCCTAATTCTGGTGGTAGGCGGTAGTCAGGGGGCCGTTGCTGTTAATCAGCAGGTGCGTCAGGCAGCCCCAGCCTGGCTCCAGGCAGGAGCCTGGATTGTCCATCAAACCGGTAGCCATGATCCCGACAGTGAGACCCTGGCCCATCCCCATTACGTTCATCGCCCTTTCTTTAGTACCATGGCGGCCCTCCTCCATCGAGCCGACCTGGTGATTAGTCGAGCTGGGGCCGGCACCCTGACGGAGTTGGCCGTCACCCAAACCCCCTCCCTCCTGATTCCCTACCCCTTTGCCGCCGATGATCACCAGACCTTTAACGCCAGGGTGTTTAGCCAGGCGGGGGCAGCCCTGCTGCTGGATCAGCGGCAACTCAGCCCCCAAGCCTTAGAAGAGCAGGTGCTCCAACTTCTGAAGACGCCCCAAAGCCTAGCCCAAATGGGGGAAGCGGCGGGTCATCTAGCGGTCAAAGACAGCGCCCATCGCCTCAGGGACCTGGTCCGCCAGGTGGTTGAGGCCAGGCTCCTGGGCCTTCCCTGAAGCCCATACTCCCCAGCCAAACGGTACCCCCTTTCAACCCAGGGGGTACCCAAACCCTAGGAATGGGTTGGTAGAA
>JBMOHM010000113.1:0-5120 GCA_049317845.1 Nodosilinea sp.
TTTTTGATCTAGAGGTAGCCCCAGCCTTTGAGCCCAGGGCCTTTTAACCGCTGAATCCGCAAGAGTAGGATGGGTAAAGGGCTGCTCAGGTTGGGTTTTTATTGCCGAGGTGGAGGATGGGGTGGCCGATCGCGCTTCGCATTGGTCTCAGCCTGTAGACCTGGGTTGGGTGGGGAGGAGTTTTGTAAGGGTGAGGAAGTCGGTGAAACAGACTCCTGATCACTGAGCACTGATTACTGACCCCTCAGCTTATCGTCCTTCCCAACTGTTCACCACGATCGCGGCTGAAACTCTGCATCGTTGGCCAGGGTGACGGTGTCGCCGGTTTGCTTAATCACCCACAGCCCCCGCTGGTAGGCGTAGCGGTCTACGCCGCGATCGATTTCAATGGCGGCGACGGCCCCGTAGATGCGGTAGTCGCCGTAGTGGGGAAAGGCCAGACGAAAACGGCTGAGGGTATCCAGGAACCCATCCACATCTCCCCGGCTGAGGCGAGATTTAACCTCGATGGCCACCGCTACGTCTCCATCCACGGCCCAGATGTCAATTTCCATGGGGGCCTCAAGACGGTTGGAGGTCATCCGGCGAGCGGTTTCCTTCACCTGAATGCCCCGTGCTTGAAACAGGCGCACCACGGCGGGCTCCACCAGGTTTTCGACAAATTGGCCCCAGCGGGTGGTTAGCCCGGCGACTTCACGGCTGGTGTTAGCCGCCACCTTTTCTAACTGTTGTAGCCGACGGTCTGCTTCAGCGGCGCGACGATCAGCTTCAGCGGCCCGTTCGGCAGCCAGTCGATTCGCTTCGGCGGCACGACGGTCAGCTTCAGCGGCCCGTTCGGCAGCTAGTCGATTCGCTTCGGCGGCGCGACGATCGGCTTCGGCAAAACGACGGTCGGCCTCGGCTTGGGAGGCTTGGAATAGGGCGTAGATATCCGCCAGGGTAATAGGTTCGGCCATGGCAGTAGGGATGGAGATGGTTCTATTCTATGACTTTTGTCGGAAAGGTGACTCTAGCTGGCTTTATCTGTAGGGGGAGGTAGGATGGGCAAAGGGGCCTTAGCCCGTACCCATCAACATTACTGACCTTTGATGACTGACCACTCGATGACTATTTCTTTTACCGGGGGAATGGCGATTTCCCCCGGACCGGGGCGTGCCGCCGCCCTGGTCCTCGCGGAAGGGGTGGAGGGTGGGCGGGCGATCGCGCTTCGCTTTGCTCTCAGCCTGTGGACCTGGGTGGGGTGGGCAGAAACTTCCTAAGGGTGAGGAAGTCGGTGGAAAGGGCTCCTGACCCCTGCTCAATCAGCCTGTAGATCCGGCGGGTTGAGAGGAGGCTTAGTAAGGGTAGATGGGTGGTTAGCGTAGACTTCTGAACTCTGTACCGGTGCCCTAGGCAAGAATCGCGCCGATAAAAAACAACCCATCCACCACCAGGGTACTCAACAGAGCACCACCAAAGGCCCACCAGGCTAGTTGGCGCGAGGTAACCAGGGAAATTGCCGTTGCCACCAGTAAAAAGGTGGCCAGTACCACTGCCCGCCCGGCGGCTACGTTGGTTTGTAATCCCGCCGCCGCCGCCTGCAAAATCACCGGTGTCAACTCGGGCTCTGCTGCCATTAACTGACGCCAGACTGGGAACAAGCCCATCCAATTAATGTAGAGGTCGGTAATGGCTGTCCCCAATAAGGAACCCAGAAAAAAGTAACTGCCAACCCGCCCAACCCCCAGGTAGAGACAACCCAGGGCAATGGGCAAGCCTAAGGCTTCTATGGGCAAATGGACCACGGGTTCCCAGCGAAACCAACCCCAGTAAATAGACCCGGTTAGCCAGATCCAACCAAAACCAATTAATAAATCTCCCCAGACTTCTCCGCCTCGACGCTTGAGCAGGTAAGAACCCAGGGCTAACCAGACAGTGGTGAGGACCAGGGTCACCCAGGGAAAGTACCTGACCAGGGGAGCCTGTAAAAATACAGGTAAGGTGACCAAACCCAAAGCTGCTAAAAGCACCTGGATTTGGAGAAAGGAGCGAGCGGCCCAAGCTTGGACCAGGTTTAGCCCTAGAGAAACACTTTTAGCAATGGCTGGGTTATAGGTAAGACTCAAGGAATTATGAAAGTGAACTTAATTATTAGTAACATAGCATGTTCCTCTGGCAATAGAGCTGGGGTCTGCCACCCATCGGCCCATGGGAAATATAGGTTCTTTCGAGAATAAAGGAGGATAAATCCCCTAAAATACTTAAGGTTCATTGGCTGTACCTTGTCAGCCTTGAATGCCGTACCCGATGCGAATATTTAACTTTTAAAAAGACTTAAACGGAATTAACCCTATGGTTATGGTCATACCTCAGACCGCAATTCTGGCCCAGGCGACAGCGCCGGGCTCAGGTTTAATGCAGGATATTAGCCTGTTTCAGGCATTTGTAATTGGTGTTGTCCAGGGGCTAACAGAGTTCCTACCGATTAGCAGTACGGCCCATGTGAAGATGGTGCCGGTTGTCTTAGGGTGGGGAGACCCGGGGGTAGCTTTCACAGCCGTTATTCAATTAGGCAGTATTGCGGCCATCCTGTGGTATTTTTGGGCGGACCTGAGCGGAGTGGTGAAAGGTATGGTTCGGGCCGTGCTCCAGCGTGACTACGCCGCCCAAGACTTTCGTTTGGGTCTGGGAATTTTGCTCGGTACGATTCCCATTGTGTTGGGAGGGCTATTGATTAAGTTGTTCATCCCCGACTTTGATAACTCTCCCCTCCGCAGCAGCTCTACCATTGCCATCGTGTCCATTATCATGGCTCTGTTACTGGCGGGGGCCGAAATTGTCAGTAAGCATAAACGGCCCTTCGCCGATCTCAACCTCAAGGATGGGGTGATCATGGGGTTAGCTCAAACCCTGGCTTTAATTCCAGGGGTTTCCCGTTCTGGTTCTACCTTGACGGCGGGCCTATTTATGGACCTGGAGCGTTCTACGGCGGCTCGTTTCTCCTTTCTTCTAGGGATTCCAGCCATTACCCTGGCCGGGCTGGTGGAGATGAAGGACTCGCTGAAAACCGGTCTGGATACTACGGCAGGCTGGGCCCCACTGGCGGTAGGGTTGGTTACCGCTCTGGTGGTTTCCTACCTGGCGATTTTCTGGCTACTACGCTTTTTGAAACAACACAGCACCTGGATCTTTGTCTGGTATCGTCTGGCCTTTGGGCTGGCTATTTTAGTGGCCATAGCCACCGGTAAGATGCAAAACCTTTAAAATTTATGGTTAGGACCCTTTAGCTCTGGACCTCAGCCGCTAGTATAGCTCTGACCAGAACACCTACCCAGGCTTCGCTTTCCCCGGTTACCCCGATCCTGTAGTGTTCTGGTATAGCGTTCTGACACGTCTTCGCCCCGTTAAAGGGGACTAGGGCTATAAAGGGCGTCCCAGTCTGGTCCTATCCTTCTATGTCAAGCCATGGGTACCCTGGCCATTCGTCCCGCCCCCATTACTCGAGTCTTGCCCGATTCCATTGGGGCAGAGATTGGCTTCGAACCCGGTGATGCCCTGGTGGCCATTAACCACCAGCGTCCCCGAGATTTGATTGACTACCGCTTTCTCTGCGCCGATGAGGTGCTGGTGCTGGAGGTGCTGGATAGTCAGGGTACAACCCATCACATAACCATTGAAAAGGATATCGATGAAGACCTGGGGCTAGAATTTGAGACAGCCCTGTTTGATGGGTTGATGCAATGCAATAATGCTTGCCCATTTTGTTTTATTGATCAGCAACCCCCAGGCAAGCGCAGGACCCTTTACCTGAAGGACGATGACTACCGCCTGAGTTTTCTTTACGGTAGTTACCTGACCCTGACTAACCTTCTGCCCCAGGAGTGGGAACGGATTAGCCAGCTTAGGCTTTCTCCTCTCTATGTTTCGGTGCATGCAACGGAACCAGACCTGCGCTGTCGTCTATTGAAAAATCCCAGGGCGGGTCAAATCCTTGACCAACTGGCCTGGTTTCGGACCCAGCGGCTGCAAATTCACGCCCAGGTCGTAGTGTGTCCCGGGCTCAACGATGGGGTGCACCTGGAGACGACCCTGAAGGATCTAGCGGCCTTTCACCAGGGTGAAGGGGCCACGGTCATTTCAGTGGCGGTAGTACCCGTAGGGCTGACCCGCTTTCGTCCCTCAGGAGATGAGCTGTCGCCAGTCACCCAAGCCCAGGCGGAGGCCGTTATTGATCAGGTTCAGGCTCTACAGAGCCAGTTTTACGATCGCTGGGGCAGTCGTTTTATCTGGCTTGCCGATGAGTGGTTCTTGATTGCCCGACGCCCCCTACCTGAGGCCAGTGCCTATGGGGACTATCCCCAGATTGGCAATGGGGTGGGTTCTATTCGCCAGTTCCTAGAGGAGTTTAAGCAATCGGCGCGACGCTACCTGCCCCAGACTGTAACCCCACCGCGATCGCTGACCTGGGTGGTGGGTAATGCGGTGGAGATGGCCTTTCAACCTGTAGTCGAACGCCTTAACCAGGTAGAGGGGCTAAGGGTGGATCTGGCCGCCCTGGCCAGTGACTACTGGGGTCGAGAAATGACCGTTACCGGGTTGTTAACGGGCCATGATCTGTTGCTAGGGCTGGGCGATCGCTACCTGGGAGAGGCCCTACTGTTACCATCGGTTATGCTCAAGTCCAGTGACTCTGGAGATTTCCAGGATAGTTGCTTCCTCGATGATATGAGCGTTGCCGAGGTCAGTCAGGGGCTTAACTGCCCGATCCTGGTTGTGGATGACACCGATGCCTTAGTGAAAACATGCTGTGGCCCCGCCCTAATCCCAGAATCCATCCCAGGTTATACCAGAGCCGGTTACTGGACACCCTCCTAAGGAGTCACCCGATGGTTAAATTCCTTTGCCACAGACTGACCCGGTGGGTTGAGCTAAATGGCTACAGCTAGGGCAGGAGGGGAAGGGGTTCTGGCCAAAGCAATAAAAACTACCCAAGAAAAATAGGGCGCTCCTTGGGGAGCGCCCTATTCAAACCTCAGTCAGCTAAATCTAACCGATGATTTCAGGAGCCTGAGCCGCAGCCAGGTCCAGAGGGAAGTTGTGGGCATTGCGCTCGTGCATCACTTCCATACCCAGGTTCGCCC
>JBMOHM010000114.1:0-5033 GCA_049317845.1 Nodosilinea sp.
GATTCGTCGGCACCTGGGCGATCGCATCTCCCGCCCCCAGTTTACGGAGTGGTTGCTGGAGATGCAGGCCAATGATCTGGTGCAGTTGATGGGAGGGGTAATGCAGGACTCAACGGCAGATCAACGGGAAGATTCCATCATGATGCCCGGGGGCAGAATTCGTTTCTATGTCAAACGCCTATAAGCCCTGACATCTAATCACCGGGTCTCTACTGCTTTCTTGTCACCATGGCCTCTAGCTTGCAATCAACGCTCTGAACTATGAATCCTCCCACTCTGACCCCAGAAATTCTGGCTGACCTGCGTAGTCACAATCCCTTTGCCCGACCTCCAGTGGTGAAGGCCCAAAACATCTGGGGCGAATCCTTTGCCGATGTCGCCAGTCTCAATGCCCATGCTTCGGAGGCGGTGTTTACCGCATTGAGTAAACTGGCCACCGCCACTTCACCCTTAGAAAAGATCAGTTCCCTGGTGATCACCGCTGACCGAGGGGTGGGTAAAAGTCACCTGATCCGGCGGATTCGCCAGGGGTTGCAAACCAGTGGTGAGGCGGTGTTTGTCTATGCCAGTGGCGATGAGTACGGCGATCTGGATTTTATTAACAGCGGTGTGCTGCGATCGCTGGCCAGCAGTTTAGAAAGACCCTGGAGTGAGGGGGTCAGCCAGTGGCAAACCGTGGCCGCCGCCATGGTGGCCCGAGCTGTTCAGAGTCTTAATTCAGCGGCCAAGGCCCCCAGCCCCGTCGATCTGGTGAACCGTTTTGATCAGTGGGTGGGGAGCCACCGGGCCAAGGGTAACGATCTGGTTAGTGAGATCACCCGGTTAGTGAGTAAGCTCCATCCTGGCAACGATCCATACATTTTGCGAGCCATCCTCTGGACCCTCTCACAGGAGCGGGGGTTGTTGGCGGTGAAGTGGCTGGCGGGGGAAGCCCTGGAAACCCAGGACGCCGCTGACCTGCGATTGCCCCCCAACCAAAAGACGGAAAGGGAACGGGAAGCGGATGCCCTATCCACCTTGGTCAAAATTCTCTCGTTGATTAGTGAATACCGGCAGGTGATTATATGTTTTGACGAATTAGATACCATCGGTTGCAACAGCCTCGGGTATCCCACCGCCATTGTCATTAATGACCTGGTCAAAAAGTTATTTGATTCCATTCAACAATCTGAGGAAAGTCAAGGCGTCTGTCTGTTAACCGTTAGCGTGTCAGACCTCTGGACTATCGTTAGCGGGGAGAAGGAGGTGTCAAAAGCCAAAGTGCTATCCGGGGCCGATCAGCCTATTGCCCTGGAGTACCTCAATACCGATACTCTAGTCGAGCTGGTTAGTCTTTGGTTAGGCGGCTTTTATCGCACGCGAAGTTTCAATCCTCCGACACCGATTTATCCCTTTACGATGGAAGACCTGAGCGAGCTTGGTCGACTCAAGCTCTCGGTGAGGGAGGCGTTAGAGCAGTGCGATAAGGTTCTCCAAGCAAGCCTAGATGCCGTTGTTCCCGTCAAGCCCCTCTCACTTTCACTTTCACCTACCCAGCGATTTGAGCAAGCGCTTAGGGAAGCCCAGGAACAGTTCTTTCCCGAGGATCTAGAGAATAATGACCAGATTGCGGAAGTACTGCGGTTCTGCTTTGATCGCATTCCCCAGATCGCCAGGCTTAACGGCACTGCCATTGAGGATGTGGTGATCACGGGCACCGAAGACATCAAGCCTAAGAGCAAAAACAACGGCTACCTCCACTTCAAGGTTTTGGGAACCCAGGCGGGGCAGTCGGTGAAGATCGCCGTGGCGGTGGTGCAGCAAACCGGGGGGTTCTCGGTCGGGGCGGCGTTTCGGCGCTTGCTGGACTACGAAACCTTTGGGTGTGATCGGAGTTGTTTCATCCGTAACAAAGAGCGTAAACTCAAGCGCCAGTGGGATGCCTACGGCTACTACGAGGATCTAGTAAAGCAGGGTGGAGAATGGGTAGATCTCCAGGCGGAGGAATTGCAGCCCCTATTTGCTCTGAAATATATCTACGACAACCACGAGCAATTTGACCTCAGCCACAAGCGGCTGGATTCTTTTGCGGAGGTGCAAAGACGCCTCAGCCAAAATCCCCTGATTCGGGAGATCCTGAGTCAGCCGAAGGGCCAGGTGTCAGAGACAGCCCTGGAGGGCGATCAGGTGCACCATCTCTACAGTGAAGCGGAGGCCCAGCAAATTATTGAGCACCTGGAGGATCTGAGTATCCCGACGGATGGACTGGAGATGCCCACCCAGCTTGATCTGACGGCGCTAGGGGTGGCCTAGATGGCGCTGCTCAACACCGGCATCAGCCTCCCCCCCCTGGATATTGAGGCCCTGATCAAGGGCCAATCTATCCTGGCCATGCCCCAGCGGTTTATCGTCCCCGGCAAGCGGTTTCTGCTGTGCCCCAGCCAGCAGCCGGACCCCACCGCCAGCGATCGCTACCGCCCCGAGGTTCTGGCCTTGCACCCCATCTCAACGGAGACCAACCGAGTCAGGGCCTGGGCTAAGTGTGACCTGTGCCAGCACTTCACCGAAGCCGACCCCCTCAGGGCCTTTAGCCAGCACACCATCTGGTCAACCGCAGCCCTGGTGGAGTATTTGCACCAGGTGGGCCATGTGTTTATGGCGTTCTTTCAGGTTTATCACCTGCCCGAGCCCCTCGATCTACCCCTGGCTAACAATGGCCCGGTGGGTGGGTTTGTGCCCCTGGCGGATTACCTGGATGTGGATGAAAGCCACCCGGCCCTGGGTGAGGCGGACTTTCTCCGCCATAAACGGCAACTGCTGGATCTAAAACCGGCCTTAAGGGCGATCGAGATCCCCGACGACTCTCCAGAGGATGCCACCCCGGCGACGGAGACAGCCGCCCCATCGCTACCCCGCACCCCCGATGTGGTCAACAGCGATGATTGGTATGACCACATTAGTCGGGTGGGTAACTCCAGCGACGGCACCACCTTTGAGCGCCTGGTGCGGAAGAGTTTGCAATTTTTGGGGTTCTCTAATAGCCAACCTCACGCCAAGGCGAATCTGGACTATAACTCAACCGGCGGTGCGGGCGGTCTGGACTTTTTCGCCGATCTTCCCTACCCGGTGGTGGGTGAATGCAAGGCTACAAAAACAGAAAAAGTACCCGACGGAGTTTCAGCGCAGCTAATTAAGTTAGGTCATAATCATCTTGAAAGTCAATACAATGACTGCATTAAAATCATTGTTGTCGCAGGAAAACTGACTGACGGTGCTAGAAACACTTCTAAAAATAATGAGATAAACGTCATCAGACCAGAAGAACTACAACGGTTAGTTGTTTTAAAGCGACAGTATCCCAATGCGGTCAATCTTTACCAATTGAAACCGGTATTTGAGCAAGCCCCTTTTGGCGAAGCGGCCAATGATCGACTTAAGGATTTTATCGAAAATATTTGGAAGCAATTAAAGGAGCGTTCTGAATGGATAGAGCGGGTTAGGCTGGTTCAGGAAAGTCGTTCAGGCAAACCCGTCAACCTTGATGACATTTCTATGTATTGCCATCTGACCAAATTAGACATCGATCTAAACTCTGATCTCAAGAGAGGTTTTGTTAGAGATCTTCTGATTGAGCTATCTTCTCCTCTGGCAGGTTGTCTGAATAAAATCGGAGACCGATTTGAGTTTGTTAAATCCCTGGAAATCCAGGATTAGCTTATTATCATTCATATGACTACGGAAACCCTTTTATCTAAACCCTATTTTGTAATACCCCTGGCTCTGACAGGGATTCTGATAAATGGTGCGTTACTATGAACCGTAAAAAAGCAGATGAGCGAAGCAAAGCATTCGGCTTGAATGTTGTTCAATCAAGATACAGTCACTGGGGTAATTTCTACGGTTTAGTCCACTCCTACCCTTGCGCTCTTTGGGATCGATCAGGATATATCATTTTTAATAATGAAGACAACCTGAAAATACCTGGGGTTTCTGTCGCAAAAAGAATCAACGTGCCCAAGGGAATATCTTCGCTTAATGGCTATAAACAGGTTATTCATGATATTCAGCTACCAGAAGAGTTACCTGATGGGGTCCAGTATCAAGAAGGGGCTGTACAGCGAATCAACGTGAACAAGTATGAAAGAGATAAAAAGGCGAGAGAAGCTTGTCTATCTCATTATGGTTATGTTTGTCAGGTGTGCCATGTAAAGCTCAGTGATATTTACGGCGCTATCGCTGAAACTCTTATCCATGTGCATCACATCAAACCAATGAGTGAGATTGGTGAGTCTTATATTGTAGATCCTATCGCTGATTTAATTCCTGTTTGTCCAAACTGTCATGCTGTCATTCACTTGAAAAGCCCTCCTTATGCTCCCCAAGAACTAAGTGCTATACTTCATAATGATCGGACAATTGGCGCAAGCTAACCATTCAAGTGCATCGAATTGACCGAAACGGCTTGGGTGAGTTACAAAACTACGGCACTCGTCGATTCGAACCGTTAGGCTTCTCTGGTTTGTTAATAAGTCCGTAATCAAGTAGTTTTTGACGAGAGTTCAATTACCCGACTACTCAAATTTAGTATTAAGAGGTAAGTGAAGTATGGCGGTCTTTGATCAACGCGGTCAACAAGTAAATTATCAGTACAATGCCGCGGGCGATATTAATCTAGATTTTGTTCAGAATCAGACTCAACTTGTTGAAGAACTGGGAAAGCTCAAAGCTGAGCTTTCAAAAGCTGCTGAAGCTCAGGTGATAGATGCCGATGTCTTTACTGATGCTGACTATCAAATGACCAAGGCAATTCAGCAAGCTAAAAAGCCAGAACCGAACAAGAAAAACATTACAGAATATTTGAATAATGCTAAGTCTATTCTTGAGAGTGCAACTGCTGCGAGTGAAATTGTAACAGCTTTGAATAAATTAGCTCAGCTTGTTATTGGTCTTTTCTAGCAGCGATTGAAGCTTAACAAGGAGCATAGAGTGAGCAACTTTAATCAATCAAGTCAAAATGTCGGCAATCAGTTTAATGCAGATAATATTGGAGTCAC
>JBMOHM010000115.1:0-5024 GCA_049317845.1 Nodosilinea sp.
CTTGACCATGGATAGCAGAGCATGGCTGGGTCCACCAAAGCTGGGGGCAACGGAGGGAATGACGTGGAGTATTTTCACGGATTAAGCCGCTCAGAAAGAATCAGGAAAATTAGCTTGCCTTAGGCCGCCAGGTTGTGCCACCAGTGCTGGAGTACCGCCAGACTCCAGCGGCGATACCAGGGTTGCAGGGATATCCCTGGTAGGGGGGGGATGTCGTCAAACAGCTGCCGCCAGCTGGTTTCCATCCAGAGTTGAAAGGGAATGACAAACCCCTGTTTAGGTCGATTAATAATCCAATCTGGCACCTCGGGGACGGCCTGGGTCAAGAGGTGTTTGCCAGGAGCCAGGCGGAGGCCGGCTGGAATGGCAGAGATGGCCTCTAGCAGAGCCCGATCTACCAGGGGAACCCGCAGTTCTAAGCCCCAGGCCATACTCATGACATCGCTATCCCGCAGCAATTGATTGCCCATGTAGCGGTTAATTTCGAGCCAGCTGAGGGTATCCGCCAGGCAGGGTTGCTCGGGGGGCTCTGGGCCAGAGTTACCCCCATCAACCCTGTAGCCCGGACAATAGTGCTCCAGGATGGCATGGGCTTCGACGGGGGAAAAAATACTACGAAGGTTTTGATAAATGGTGGTGATACGGGTTGGTTGCTGCAGCCAACTACCTATGCGCCTTTGCTTGGGGGAGCGGCCGTAGGTTTCCAAACCCCTACCCAGGAGATTACCCAGGGGCTGTAACCGCTGCACCCATTGCCCCGCCTGAAGCAGGCGAGGCAATTGTCTAAAGAAGGGGTAGCCGCCAAACAGTTCATCGCCCCCTAGCCCCGACAGGACGACCTTGGCACCCTGGGTGTGGGCCAGTTGTGCCACGCAAAAGGTATTAAAACCATCAACACTGGGTTGATCAACGGAGTGTAAAAATTTGCCTAGGAGGTCTTGCCCCAGTTGGGGGGTCAGCAACAGTTCGCTATGATCTGTGGCAAAGGTCTGGGCCACCCGTTGAGCCAGGGGGGCTTCGTTCCACTGACTTTCGGCAAAGGCGATGGAATAGGTTTTGAGGGTGTTGCCCTGTACCTGACGAGCCAGGGCGGTAACGGCGGTGGAATCAATACCACCGCTGAGGAAAATACCCACAGGCACATCGCTGACCAGGTGATGGTGGATGGAATCCAATAGGGCGCTGCGGAGGAGGCTCACGGCATCGACTGGCGCCATGGGCTCTGAGCCAAATGTCAGTTGCCAATAACGGGTAACCTGGTGTTCCCCGGCTTGCCACCTCAGCCAATGCCCAGCGGGCAGGCAATAAATATCCTGCAGTAGGGTGTCTGGTTCAGAGACGAAGCCCTGGGTTAAATAGCTATAGAGCCCGACGGGGTTAAGTTGGCGGCCAGGCAGGCCAGAGGCCAATAGGGCGCGAAGCTCGGAGGCAAACACCAGGGTATCCCCTGAGTGCCAGTAGTAGAGGGGTTTAATACCCAGGGGGTCACGGGCGATAAAGCAGGTTTTTTCCTGGGCGTCCCAGATGGCAAAGGCAAACATGCCCCGCAGTTGAGACAGGCAATCAGGCCCCTGGCGCTGATAGAGCTTGAGAATCACCTCCGTATCGGTTTGGGAGCAAAAGATTTCCCCTTGGGCTTCTAACTGAGCCCGCAGGTGCCGGAAGTTGTAAATTTCCCCATTAAAGCTGATCCAGTAGCGTTGATCCGCCGTAGCCATGGGCTGGTGGCCAGCGGGACTAAGGTCTAAAATGGCCAGGCGGGTATGAATTAGTGCGGCCTGGCCGGAGGGGCAAAGGTAGGTACCCTGATCATCGGGCCCGCGATGCTGCAGGGCTGTCTGCATACGATCGCTCAGCACATCCAGGGAATAGCCGCCCCGTTCGTGGATAATTCCAGCAATTCCACACATATAAATATAATAAGAGTATTCCCGTTTTCTGTCATAGAACGGGCGAAAAAATTTAGACTATCTCTGACTTTCAACGACTTGTTGACGAAAAATTTGATGAAAATCTTCAGAAACGGGGCAGTTTAACTATTAACTATTAACTATTATATACAGGATTTCACTCGGGTGAAGTGCGATATGATTACCCCCCCTTGCCCCCCTTAGATTAGATGCCGGTTTCCATGAAGTCATCAAGGTAGCCCTTCAGAGTACGTTTAAACCGTTCAAACCCGTAGATATCGATCACCCGTTGGCGCAATTGTTCAGGCTGGTAGATCAGGGGGTTGGGGTAGGTGCCCTGCAAGATCTCCACCAGGGTGTGGGCAATGGCCTGCACATCATCCGGGTCCACCAGGGCCCCCAGTTCCCCCCGACAGAGGGCATCCAGGGCGCCATCCTGATTGCCCCCCAGGGTAGGTTTGCCACAGGCCAGGGCTTCTAAATAGACGATGCCAAAGCCTTCTTTTTTGCTAGGCATGGCAAAGACATCGCAGAGTTGGTAGTGGGCAGTCAGCTCCTCATCGGGAATAAAGCCAGTCAGGGTGACGCAACCCCCTAGCCCCAATTCATCCACCATGGCCTGAATGCGGGGCATATCGTTCCCCTTGCCCACCAACAGGTAGTGCACCGTGGGCAGGAACTGGCGAATGGTGGGTAAAGCCTCAAGGATTCTATCGTAGCCCTTATAGCGCTCGGTATCACTTAAACGGGCAACGGTCAGGATCACCGGCTGGTCTTGGGTCAGCCCGTAGCGCCGCAACAGAAACTCAGGTTTGCCTGCAATGCTGTAGCGATGGGTATGGAAGGTGACCGGCAGAGGGGCAAACTGATCGGGGGATAGATTTTGTTCCTTGATCAGGCGATCGCGGGTATAGTTGCTAATGCAAATGATTTTCGTTGCGCCATGCAGGGCCTTGATCTTGCTGCGGCTCTTCAGATCCCAGATCTCAATGCCATAGACAAACACCCAGTAGGGAATACCCAATAACTGGTTGAGCCAGTGGGCCACTGGAGCATAATTAACATGACCACATAGGATCAGCTGCGGTCGATGCAAAAAAGCCCTTCTTACCAATTGAAAAACAAACTGTGGGCCGGTTAAAGCCTTAAATTTACCTCCACTACCGGAGAAAGAGAAGCCCTCTGGCAGGTCCACTTCATCTGGTAAATCCCTATCAAGTTTATCGATAACCTCCACCCGATAATCTGCAAAACCTTCAGCTAAAGTGGCTAACACATCCAATAAATAGGTTTGGATACCACCCTTCAGTTCAAATAGAATCGGTACCCAAAGATGAATAACCATAGGATCTTAATCAAGGTGCTCAAGCAACTGGTTTTTCTGCCCACCTCCAGGGAAATATCAGTGGTACTAATATGGGCCAGATAGCGTACATTTCAAATATTACACTGGTCAGGCCCACCACCAACAAAATAGCAGCTACGCCAACCCTTTCTTGGCGGAGAGGAGCAGGTTGGTGGCGGTCCTCTGGGCCAGGAAGGGGCAAACCACGGGTGGGTAACCTCAACAGAATATAAAGAATTCCTACGAACACCATCAACCCCAGTAACCCCACCTGGTTAATTAGGGCCGCCAGGGTCGAGTCAGAGAGTATCAGGTCTGTAGCGTCCCTGCTGTCAGCCTGGTTGAGTACCTGCAAAATGTTAGACCCCGCACCCAGGTACTTACCCACCAGTATGGAAATAGGACCTGAACTGTTAATCGCACCCACAACTGCTTCAAACCGTCCACCGGAGGCATCACTCATACCTCCTCGAACGCTGGAAGCGTTAACTTGCCCCAGCAACCAATAACTAAACCCTAGCATCAAAGGACCTAAGATAAACCCGATTACCAATGGGTTGCGAAGAAGGCGCTCTAGACGACTAAAGTGTCGATAAAGTTCCAGGGTTAGCACGATCGCTATTACTAGGGCAGCGGTCCTTGAATCGGCAAAGTAGATGGTCGTCGCAGCATAGGCTATCACCAGGACGTAGCGGAGAGGATGGGGAGGCAGCACGGAGATGTTAAGGTAAGCCACTAGAGCTAAAAATAGCCCCAGGCTGTTAGGCTCGGCAAAGGTACCTACCGATCGCACCGCACCGTGGCTCCAAAAGCTTACCCCGTGCCAGTCTACAGAGTTGTTGCGCTGCCTATAAGCATAGTAAACCTGCAATAGGGCCAGGGGGTTGAGGGCCTCGAGTAGCCAGCGCAGGTAGGTTGGGTCAAGGTGGCGATAGCAAAATACAAAAATTGCCGCTGAAATAATTAAGGGGCGTAGGGTGGTGAAGATCTGAGCCAGGCTAAGGGGGGTAGTGAGGGCACGCAGTAGGGCTATGGTTAGAAGAAGGAGACCCACACGATATAAAAGTTTTAGATCACCATTGTGCTGCAGTCGCTGGTTGGGGTTAGTTGGCTTAAATCCGAGACTACCCACCAGCAACAATAGGGCAAGTCCATCCTTGAGGCCCCGCAATAGAGGAGACACTCCATTTATATTTTCCTTGAGCTTATAGTATTCGGGGGAGTACCAGCCGCTGGGGTTTAAAAACTCGTTGTTGAGGGGCAAAAAAGCTAGCACCGTAGATGCCACAACCCCCCACAGCAGCAGGTGTAGTATCAAGGGAACGTAGGTCTGGGAAGGGCGGGAAAACGGTAGACTATAGTCCATAGAGCAAGGCTTCTATTGCAGTGAAAAGATGATTTGTAGGCACTGGGCATACCCGATCTCAGCACGGGAGCAGGTATCGATAGGGAGAGGTGATAAAGCTATAGATCTAAACAATATGTACTAGGGAATTCTCAGAATTTGCTCATACGCCATTGATTGATTGGGCAGTTGGCTGGCATCCCGCAGGGTTCGGTCTAAATATTAAGCTTCCCTACCCGGTTAGAGCAACTCAACCACCACAATAAGCGCTGGCAGTGAAGACCCGATCGCTGGGGTAGGTGGGGGGCTTAAAGGTCAGCCGTAGCAATTCTAGTTGGAGAAGATGAAACTCATCGGGCAAACCAGGTTCCTCCGGGTCTTCGCTGGGGAGGTCGTACATGGTGGGCAGGGTGGCCCTGGCCGG
>JBMOHM010000116.1:0-4951 GCA_049317845.1 Nodosilinea sp.
AGACTCACTAAAAAAGTAAATGTTTTCCCTTAGAAAATCCTAAGCTCTCTCTGCCCTGAAAGAGAAAGTTTGCCTGGGCGGAAAACCCTACCTCCCCTAATTCTTCTTCGAATGATTATCTCTGGCTGATCATTACTCGCTAAACTGGGGATGGCTTTGCTTTTTTCTTCCTGTCATGGTTCAGTCTACTCCGGCTACTGCTGCCCCCTTAGTGCTACCCCGTACCAGCGAGTCAGAGGCCCTCAAGCGGATTCGCCATAGCTTTTCCCATGTGATGGCGATGGCGGTGCAAAAACTCTTTCCTCAGGCCCAGGTCACCATTGGCCCCTGGATTGACTACGGTTTCTACTATGACTTTGATAATCCCGATCCCTTCACGGCAGAAGATCTCAAAGCCATTAAGAAGGAGATGGTGAAAATTATCCATAGGGGTCTACCGGTAATTCAGGAAACCGTGACACGAACCGAGGCCCAGCGCCGTATAGAAGCCCTAGGGGAGCCCTATAAGCTGGAGATTTTAGCGGATTTGCAGGATCCTATCACCCTGTATCACCTAGGAGATGAATGGTGGGATCTATGTGCAGGCCCCCATGTGGCCAATACCGCCGACCTTAATGCCAAAGCCTTTGACCTGGAAAGTGTGGCTGGAGCCTACTGGCGAGGTGACGAAAAGCGCGCCCAACTGCAGCGCATCTACGGCACAGCCTGGGAAACCCCTGAGCAACTTCAGGAACACAAGCGGCGGCGGGAAGAAGCTAAGCGCCGGGATCATCGCAAACTGGGGAAGGAGTTGGGTCTGTTTATCTTTGCCGATGTGGTGGGGCCGGGGCTACCCCTATGGACTCCTAAGGGAACGGTGTTACGCTCTACCCTGGAGAGTTTTCTCCGGGAAGAGCAGACTAAGCGCGGCTACCTATCTGTGGTTACCCCTCACATTGCCCGGGTAGACCTGTTCAAAACCTCTGGTCACTGGCAGAACTATCGAGAAGATATGTTCCCCCTAATGGCTGATAATGAGGCCGATCGCCTGGCGGAGGAGGGCTTTGTCATGAAGCCCATGAACTGTCCTTTTCATATTCAGATTTATAAAAGTGATCTGCGATCTTACCGAGAACTGCCCCTGCGCCTGGCGGAATTTGGCACCGTCTATCGTTACGAGCAATCGGGGGAATTGGGTGGGCTAACGCGGGTGCGCGGCTTTACTGTGGATGATTCCCATTTATTTGTTCGTCCCGACCAGCTAGACGATGAGTTTCTCAAGGTGGTAGATCTGATCTTGACGGTCTTCCGCAGCCTGAAACTGAAAAACTTTAAGGCGCGGTTGAGTTTTCGTGATCCTGAATCAACTAAGTACATCGGTAACGATGCCGTCTGGGAAGCCTCCCAGGGGGCCTTACGACGGGCGGTCCAAACCCTGGGTATGGAGTACTTCGAGGCTCCAGGGGAGGCGGCCTTCTATGGCCCTAAACTAGATTTTATCTTTCGGGATGCCCTGGATCGGGAGTGGCAACTGGGTACGGTTCAGGTGGACTACAACCTGCCGGAACGCTTTGATCTGGAGTACGTAGCGGAGGATGGATCGCGCCAGCGCCCGGTTATGATTCACCGGGCTCCCTTTGGCTCCCTGGAGCGGTTAATTGGCATTCTAATTGAGGAATACGCTGGGGACTTTCCCCTCTGGTTAGCGCCGGTACAGATGCGAATCTTGCCGGTAACCGAAGAGCAACTGGAGTTCGCCCGACAGGTGGGGGAACAATGCCGGGCTGCTGGGGTGCGGGTGGAGGTGGACAGCAGTGGCGATCGCCTCGGTAAAATGGTCCGCAATGCTGAGAAAGCCAGGGTTCCCGTGATGGCTGTGGTGGGGGCTAGGGAAGTAGAAACCACCAGCCTGAATATGCGGACCCGGAGCCAGGGAGAGTTGGGCCCACTGGCCGTAACTGAGGTCATTGATCGGGTGAGTCGAGCGATCGCCAGTCGAGATGATTTTTAACTCCCTTACCGCCACAACATTGTTTGAATTGGAATTGTTTGAATTGGAATTGTCTGAATTGGAGATTGGTCCATGACTTGCTACGTTGCCGCTGACCCCTATGCCTACCCCTTTGATGGCGATCTTCGGGCCGATAACACGGCCCTGATCATCATTGATATGCAGACCGACTTTTGTGGAACCGGGGGCTACGTCGACAAGATGGGCTACGATCTTTCCCTGACGCGGGCTCCAATTGAGCCTATCGGCAGGGTCCTGGCCCGGATGCGGGAGTTGGGATTTACGGTAATCCACACCCGCGAGGGACATCGTCCCGATTTGTCAGATTTACCGGCCAACAAGCGCTGGCGATCGCAGCAGATTGGGGCCGGCATCGGCGACCCGGGTCCCTGTGGCCGCATTTTGGTGCGAGGGGAGGCGGGCTGGGAAATTATTCCCGAACTGGCTCCCTTGCCGGGAGAGGTGATTATTGACAAACCCGGCAAGGGGTCCTTTTATGCCACCGATCTAGATCTAATCCTGAAGGGAAAAGCTATCCGCAACATTATCCTGACTGGCATTACCACCGATGTCTGTGTCCATACCACGATGCGGGATGCCAACGATCGGGGCTACGAATGTTTGCTACTTTCTGACTGTACCGGCGCTACTGATTATGGCAACTACCTGGCGGCCTTAAAGATGATTAAGATGCAGGGTGGGGTATTTGGGGCCGTAGCTGACTCCCAGGCCCTGATCGCAGCTCTCACCTGAGGGTAAAATCACCGGGTTAAGGCCCTCAGAAAAACAAGCCAAACTCCCCATCTGCGTGTATCCTTTAGCAGAATTACTCGTGATCCTGTCTGGGGTACCCCATGGATAAGTCCCTCAAGCCATCTTTATTGGCCATAGCTTTGATCGGTGCGATCGCAACCATACCTGTGCATGCTTTGCGATCGCCGGAGGAGTGGCTTGCCCAGGCAGACCAGCCGGCCACCCCCAGCTTGACGCTGCAAAACAGGGTAGCCCAGGGGCCTGAAAATACCGATGGACCTGCTAGCGCCAGTCGACCACCGGGTAGAATTGCCCTCTCCAATGATGGCCAGTTGATCGTGCGGGGTACAGAATCTGGCCAGTTGGAATGGTTAGACGGTCAGGGCAAGGTATGGCAGACCGTCAGCGCTGCCCATCAAGGAGCGATTTCAGCGGTAGTTATTACTCCCGACGGCCAAACGGCCATCTCTAGCGGTGTAGACGGTACCCTACGGCGCTGGAGCCGGGCCGGCAAACCTCTGGGAAAGGCTATACCAGGGCGGGGCGGAGCCATTCGCGCCCTAGCCCTCAGTCCCGATGGTCAAACCCTTATCAGTGGCAATCAGAACGGCACCATAGAGCGCTGGTCTGTGGTCGATGGCACCTCCTTAAGTCCGCTCATTGCTGCCGATAATAGTCCTATCCAGGCTATTACCTATGCAGACGAGGGTAAAAACTTTTTTACCGGTAGTGGCGATGGTAGTCTGGCCCGTTGGTCTCCAGAGGGGGGACTGTTAAAGCGAGTGGATGGGGCTCATCAGGGGGGAATTACCAGCATCATCGCCAGCCCCTATGGCAAGGTGATTACCTCCGGGGGCGGTGACGGCGTAGTCCGGTCCTGGGATCAGGCCACCTTACTACCTCAGGTTAAGCCCATCCCTGCCCATAATGGCGCTGTTACCGCCATGGCCTATAGCCCCAATGGCACTACCGTAGCTACCGCTGGAGCCGATAAGACCTTACGCCTCTGGGGAGGAGATGGGGTTCCCCTGTCATCAGCCCCCCTTACCCTCAACTCCCCCGCCAATTTTCTGGGCTTTACCCCGGATGGCCAGGTGGTGGTGGGCACTGCCGATAACCGGTTAGAGATCCGGGATGGCCGGGATAATGTCGATGTTAATAGCAATCCTGCTACGCCTCCTCCTCCAGAAGCCGATCTATGGGCTCGTATTCAAGCCCTACCGCCCAACACCTGGTGGATTCTACTGGCAGTGCCTGTGGTGTTATTCCTGCTAGGGATACTGGGATCGCTGTTTAGAACTCAAGCGAAACCTAAGCCCGGTAGCCCATCCCTCAGTAATGAAACCGCCAATGAAACCGCCAGTACCGAAACCCCGGTGCAGCCCCTACCGGGCGCCGATATGGGGATTGATTTCTCTGGGATAGGACAGCAACCGTCTGGGGGTGAGGGGTTAAGCCTACCACCCGAAGCGGCTCTGGTCCCCGTAGCTGAGGTTGCAGTGGATAGCACCATACCTGGGAAGCTTGAGCAAGCTAGATCGGAACTGGTGGAAGGTAAGCGGCTGATGCGAGAGCAACGCTATGATCTAGCCTTAATTCGCTTCAATAGCGCCATTGAGGCAACGGAATTAGAACGGCTGAAGATCTCAGCCAACGGTGCGCCGATGGCAGGAGTTAATGTTATTGCTGCCCAGGCTCAGGCCCAGCGGGGTAACGCCCTACTGCAAATGGAACAGGCCGCAGAGGCGATGGAGAGCTATAACATTGCCCTGGGTTTTGATACCAGTAATACGGAAGCGTGGCTGGGTAAAGGTCGGCTATTAACCAAACTGGAGCGTTATGAGGAGGCCCTATTTTGCTTTGATAGTGCCCTCGAGATGGATAAAACGGCGATCGCCGCCTGGTCCGGCAAAGCCGAGGCTCTCATGCAGTTGGGTCGCCAGGCCGAAGCCCAGACCTGTATTGCCCGTGTCCTCAGTCTGGGGGGAGAGCCAACCCTACCTCTGCCCACGGGTACGGGGCCTATTACCGCTGGCATTGTTCCCGATGTCCCTATTGATGGCATCAACGTCCCTCCCGATCGGTCGCCATCGGTTAGCCCAGGCTACGACCCCGATATTCCCCTGGAATTACAACAGATGGTAGAGAGCTTACCCTCTGCTGAGATCGGCTCGCCGCCCATGACCCTTGCCATTCCCCCCGAGCTGG
>JBMOHM010000117.1:0-4759 GCA_049317845.1 Nodosilinea sp.
TATTTAAACGAATCGGCCCCCAACTATCATGCCATAAGGCTTGCGTGCCATCTATTCCTTCAGGCGGCATAACTTCAAAGTGCAAAACATCAAAGATCACATCGAAGTCTTCAAAAGTCGACGTATAGTGTCCCTTGCCGACGGCCACAGTGCAATGGTATTTTCCTGGAGCTAGATTCAACTTACTTAAAGTAAGCTTATAAGATCCAATCTCGCCTTTCTGCAGTGATTCTCTTTCATGGCCAAAAAAACTCCCGACAGGAGTTTCATCTATACGAAAGAATGTCATATTAAAGCGGAATTCATTAATGGCTTCTCTGGCGCTAACAGTAAATTTCAAGATAATATCCGAGTCACTTTTGAAAAGATTTGAAGTAGAGTTCAGGAATTCCACACTTAGGAACTCAATTTTTCGAGACATTCCCGAGAAGCGCCGATGTACGTTCTCAATATAGTAGATGCTACTAGCTCTCTCCTCGTGGCTAAGATATGTTTCAATCACAGTTTTAGTGTCTGAAACTTTTACTGAATGTCCATTCTGAAGCAAGATCCCCAAGTTAGTTAGTTGTTGTATGGCAGCCATGTTATGGCTGACAAACAAAACAGTCCTCCCCTCCCTCTCTGCCACATCCTCCATCTTGCCCAAGCATTTCTTCTGAAACGCCGCATCCCCTACCGCCAATACCTCATCCACAATCAAAATCTCTGGCTCTAAATGGGCTGCCACGGCAAAGGCCAACCGCACATACATCCCCGACGAATACCGCTTCACCGGTGTATCTAAAAACTTCTCCACCTCGGCAAAAGCGACAATCTCATCAAACTTCCTTTTAATCTCCACCCGGCTCATACCCAAAATGGCGCCGTTGAGAAAAATATTCTCCCGCCCCGTCAACTCCGGATGAAAGCCCGTGCCCACCTCCAGCAAACTGGCCACCCGCCCCTTAATGCTAATCCGCCCCGTCGTCGGCTCCGTAATGCGGCTGAGAATCTTCAGCAGTGTCGACTTCCCCGCCCCATTACGGCCAATAATCCCCACCCGATCGCCCTGCTTAATCTCAAAGGAGACATCCTTTAAAGCCCAGAACTCTTCTTGAGCAGGGGCGTGGGGCGTGGGGCGTGAAGAGTAGGGTTTAAAAGACTTAAAGCGGCGGCCTATAGATTTCGTCTGGTTGGCCAGTACATCCCGCAGGGCTCTATAGCGCTTACCCTCTTGCTGGTGCGCCAGGGTATATTTCTTACCCAGATTTTCAACCCGAATAACAGTATCAGCCATAGTGAATTAAAAAATAGTACGGAGCAGCCAGTAGGCTCAAATCACATCCGCAAAGGTACGTTCGGTCTTACGAAAGTACTCAACCCCGGTCAACAAAATCACCAGCACCAGCCCCAAAGATAGCAAAAACCCCGGCCAGTAAATCGCCGCCTCGCCCCCTAAAATCGCCCAGCGAAACCCATCGATCACCCCCACCATCGGGTTAATAGAATAGAGCAATCGCCATTGCTGGGGTACGATACTACTGCTAAAACCCACCGGCGAAATATACAGGCCAAACTGCACAATAAAGGGCACAATGTAACGAAAATCTCGATACTTTACATTCAGCGCACACAACCATAACCCCGCCCCCATCGACGCCGCAAAGGCAATAGCCGTAAACAACGGTAGGGTCAAAATCCGCCAGCTGGGTACAAAGTTATACCAGATCATCAAGGCCAATAAAATCATCCCCGATATCATGAAATCCACAAAGCTGGTCACCACCGCACTGGTGGGCACCACCAGTCGCGGGAAATAGACCTTAGAAACTAGATTGGCATTGGCAATCAAACTCTCGCTAGCAGAGCTAAGGGCATTGGAGAAAAATTGCCAGGGCAGCATGGCTGCAAACACCAAAATTGGATAGGGCACCCCCTCTGACGGTAGCTTGGCCAGCTTGCCAAACACAATCGTAAACACCACCATGGTCAAAAAGGGGCGAATCAACGCCCAAGCAATGCCGATCACGGTTTGCTTATAGCGCACCGCAATATCACGCCAGGCCAGGGTGTAAAACAATTCTCGGTAACGCCAGAGATCCTTCCAGTATTGTTTCTCGGTACGGCCTGCTTCGATAATCAGTTCCGGCGGTTGAGTCATGGGAGTAAGACCTGAAGTAGGGAATGGGGCTAGCCTTGACCTATGCTGAAACAGAAACCCGACACCAGTCATCGTGGGCTGTTGCAAACTCGGCGATTTCCCGCAACACTTGATCAATGCCGATCTGGGGAGTCCATCCCCATAGCTGCATCGCCTGAGAGGCATCCAACACCATCCAGGGAATATCAAAAGGCCGTTCTATAGCCGTCTCGATTACCGGATTGGGGCCAAACCAGGCTTCACACCAACCGGTCAGTTGCCTTAACGACAGGCTGTTTTGCAAGCCACCGCTAACATTGATCACCCGAGGCTTTTCTGTGCCCAGGGGTTCGGCAAACTGCTTTTCTAGCAACGGCACCAAATCACACGGATGCAAACAATCCCGCACCTGGTGACCACTGCCGCCAAAACCAATGTACTTGAGGGGGCGCTGCTCTCGAAAACTATGAATCCAGAACGCAAAAATGCCCTGGTTAGGGTGGCCAAACTGGCCAGCCCCCGCCATCACCCCACAACGGTTAATCCATACCGGAAATTTAAAGGTGGCGCCGTACTCCAAAGCCAGGTGCTCAGAGGCCACCTTAGTACTGCCGTAGAGAGACACCGGCGGAGCCGTGGAGTAACCCTCCGCCACCCCCAGGGGGGAAATCCCCTGGGGAAACACCTGGGCAGGGTCGGGCACAAACCCCCCTTCCTTTTCAAAGACTCGAAGGGCACTCAACCCAGGAATCGAATACACCCGACTGGTGGACAACAAAACAAAACCAGCCCCATGGCGCTTGCAGTACTCCAGCAGGTTAACCGTACCCAGCAAATTATGCTGAACTAACTGTAGGCTACTGGTCTGACCATCCACCCCGGCTAGCACACTGGGGTTGGCCGCCGCATCAATCACCCAGTCCACCGGCGGCAAGGTTTCCAGATCACTGGCCTGGCGCAGATCACCATGCCACAGCTTAATGCCCAGATCCTCTAGGGGTTGCCGATTTAACCAGCTACCAGCACGGGAGAAGTTGTCAATACCGATAATTTGAGCAGTCGGAAAATAGTCCCGGAGAGCCCTGGCCAGGGTAGAACCGACAAAGCCGCAGATACCCGTAATCAGCAGTCGCATAGGCGCTCCTTAAGGCAGAGATGGTGGGGCTACTAACCGCGACTGCCAGGATGCCACGATCTGCCCAACCGTTTCCTCCAGGGATATGGAGATATCCCAACCAGGGTAATGGGCCCGCATCTTAGTCAAATCTGAGTAGTAGCAAATATGATCGCCAATGCGATTCTCCGGCAGATAAACATAGCCCATGGCCTTACCGCTAAACTTTTCAGCCAGTTTGAAGGCCTCTAAAATCGAACAGCTATTGGCCTTACCGCCCCCCAGGTTATACACCTCCCCCACCCTGGGGGCCTCAATAAAGGCATGGATGAAACGGGCCACATCCAACGAGTGAATATTATCCCGCACCTGCTTACCCTGGTAGCCGAAGATTTTATACTCGCGGCCCTCCAGATTACACTTCACCAGATAACTCAAAAAACCGTGCAGCTCCACGCCGGAATGGTTCGGCCCGGTCAGACAGCCCCCCCGCAAACAACAGGTCGGCATATCGAAATAGCGACCATACTCCTGCACCATCACATCCGCCGCCACCTTAGAGGCGCCAAACAGGGAATGCTTAGACTGATCAATGCTAAAGTCTTCGGCAATGCCCTTGGCATAGGTCGGGTCGGCATAGTCCCAGCGGGTGTCTAGCTCCGTCAGGGGGATAGAATTCGGGCGATCGCCGTAGACCTTATTGGTCGACATATGGGCAAAGGGCGACTCAGGGCAAAACTGCCTGACGGCCTCCAATAGGTTGAGGGTGCCCACCGCATTGGTATCAAAATCATCAAAGGGAATGGCCGCCGCTCGGTCATGGGAGGGTTGGGCCGCCGTATGGACGATCGCATCGGGGCGCAGGCTTTTAATCAGGTCTAAAACCCCTGGCCGGTCTCGAATATCCAGCTCATGGTGGGTAAAGTGTTTCAGGGTTTCCTGCAGACGTTGTTGATTCCAACGGGTATCCCCCTGGGAGCCAAAGAAGATGGCCCGTTGGTTGTTATCAACCCCGTGGATATGCCAGCCCTGTTCCGCAAAATAGACACAAACCTCAGAACCAATCAGCCCTGAGGAACCGGTTACTAATAGTTTTTTCATCGGTCAAGGTTTAAGTATAAATAGGTAAATTGACACCTTTGGTCAAGGCTTTTCCCCGTGTAAAGCCTGGTCCTAGCAAGGAAAAATCAATAGTTTCAGCCTGAGCCATCAGGGTTCCTTAAACAGTCCCTCTGACTAAGTTTTGTCAGTCAACCAGGCAGACATCTCCTGAAACGACCGGAGAACACGGACTTGCATATAACATTCAATTTGAACCGTATTAGCTCTTCGATACCTCCAACACGCCCACAGATCCTTTCAGGGAGGAGTGGAGGGGGCGACAGGCCCAGGGCCCAGGGCGTCAGGTGGCCGGAGAAATCTACCGACGGGGCGAAAAGCCTGGCAAGCAACCTGGCAGCGGGTTTACCCTTACCTCAGATCCAAAGTCTGGACAAACAGCCGGTGCGCTTCCGACCCCATGCCCT
>JBMOHM010000118.1:0-4447 GCA_049317845.1 Nodosilinea sp.
TCCAACTAACCGCTTAGGTTGCTATCTCAAGGCGCAGTTACCAGGTCAGACCTGGTAACTGCTCGTTAGCCTTTGACTCTTGAGTTTTTGATTTGTGTTGCTTGTAATTAACCCCGGCTGATCAAGTGCAGCTGGCGGGCAAATTTGTATTTTTGCTGGTTTGATTCGGTTGGCTTTGGCCCAGGGGTGGACTGAATTTTCCCCTGATTGATTGAGATCGCCCCTATTCAATGCTGGCGTCCTGTTTGGGTCCGAATGTTTGAGCTGTTTGTCTGTTTCTACCTGTCCCTAATCTGATCTGACTACCATGCCCCCAACCATCCGCTTCTCCCAATTTAATGCGTCCCTCAACCGTGCTGCAGAAGGGCAAATTGTTAATGATTTTTCTAATCCCGCCATTGCTGACACTCGTGGGACCACCACTTCCCAATCGGTAAGAGTTCAACAGGCTCGTAATGTAGCTGAAATTATCCAGCGCACCAGTCCCGATGTGTTGCTGATTAACGAATTTGACTTTTATACCCCCAATCCGGAACTGCCGGTAAAGTTATTTCAGCAGAATTTCCTTTCGGTGAGCCAAAACGGGGCGGCTCCGGTTAATTATCCTTACTTCTACATTGCATCTTCCAACACCGGCATTGCCACCGGGTTTGACCTGAATAACGACGGTGCGGCTGTTACCAGTATCACCAATGGCATCGGAGCTACGGGTTACGGCGATGATGCCTTTGGCTTTGGTGCTTTTCCAGGGCAATTTGGCATGGTGTTGCTGTCGAAATACCCCATCGACACAGCCAATGTTCGCACCTTCCAGAAATTTCTCTGGAAGGATATGCCAGGCAATCTCCTCACCAACGATCCGACCATTGATAACCCCGCTACAGCAGTAAAAGAAAATCTGGGGGAATTTTACTCTCCTGAGGAACAGGCCATTCTGCGGTTGTCCTCCAAGAGCCACTGGGACGTCCCCATTATTGTGGATGGGCAAATCATTCATGCCCTGGTCAGCCACCCTACACCGCCGGTATTCGATGGCACTGAAGACCGCAATGGCAAACGCAACTTTGACGAAATTCGCTTTTGGGCAGATTATGTATCTGCCAGCAAAGGAGACTACATCTACGATGACAAAGGTACCAGGGGTGGATTGCAACCTGGTTCCAGCTTTGTGATCATGGGTGACCAGAACGCCGAAGCCTATGACGGTGACGCCTATCGGGTGGGCGACAAGAATGCAATTCTGCAATTGCTGCAGAATCCAAACATCAACACCAACTTTATTCCCACCAGCCCCGGTGGCCCCCAACAAGCAGCCCTTCAAGGCGGTGCCAATACCACTCACCGGGGGAATCCAAGCTTCGATACCGCCGATTTTGCTGACACGTCACCAGGCAATCTACGGGCTGATTACATTCTACCCTCTGCCAACCTAACAAAGGCGGATGGAGGGATTTTCTGGCCCCTCAATACCGATCCCCTATTTCCTCTGGTGGGAACCTTTAATGCCAGCCAGTGGAATGGTTTTCCCAGTTCTGATCACCGCCTGATTTTTTCTGACATTCAGCTGCAACCCCAAACTGCCAATACGATCCCACAGGCTAGTTTCCAGGGACAGGTGACCTTTCCCACGGGCTTTATCCCCAGCGGTAGTGCGGGTACGGTAAACGGCGTAGCAACGGCTATGGGTGGCCTGTCGGGGGTTACTTATGACAGCGTAAATAATCGGTTTTATGCGATTTCCGACGATCGCTCTCAGGTTGGCCCGGCTCGATTTTATACCTTCACTACGGCAGTTAGTCCCAGTGGTCAGTTAAGCAGCGTTAACTTTACCAATGCCACCCCCCTGCAACAGCCTAATGGTAGCCTCTACCCAGCCCTTAGTCTGGATCCAGAAGGCATTGCCCTGACCCAGAAAGGAACGGTTTTTGTGTCCTCTGAAGGGGAGGTCAATCCGGCCGCTGGCCGGGTGACCAGTCCGTTTGTGAATGAATATAATCTAGCGACAGGTGCTTTTGTCAGGTCTCTGCCTGTGCCTGGCAAGTTTGTCCCCGTCGTGCAGGACACTAACAATAGCGGCGCGATTGATGCGGGTGATACCCAAACATTGGGCGTGCGAAATAATCTTGCGTTTGAAAGTCTGACGATTACCCCGGATCAGCGCTATCTGTTCACAGCGACAGAGAGTGCCCTGCTTCAGGATGGGGCGATCGCTACTTTAACCAATGGTGCGCGTACTCGAATTCTGCAATATAACCTGGCGACCGGGCAACCTGAAAAAGAATACCTCTACGTCACAGAATCTATTCCCAAAGCGCCCGACCCAACAACGGCTGCTGCCGACAATGGGCTAGTAGACCTGCTGGCGATCGATAACCGGGGGACATTGCTGGCCCTAGAGCGCAGTTTTGCTGTGGGTAAAGGCAACACCATTCGGCTCTACGAAATTTCGCTCCAGGGAGCCACAGACATCAGCTTCTACGATTCGCTCAATACGCTGACTCCGACCCAACTAGCAACGATTCAGCCTGCGCAGAAACGGTTGATTTTAAATCTGGATGATTTGAAGCTAACTACAGGACTGGATAACGTTGAGGGGCTGGCGTTTGGACCGAAGCTGCCCGACGGTCGGCAATCGATCGTGCTGGTGAGCGATAACAACTTCAGTGCGACTCAGTTCACCCAGATTCTTACCCTAGGAGCCGATCTGGTGCCAACCCCTTCCCTACTTAACGGTATCGCCAGTGGCGATACCACCCAAACCTCCACCGTACTGTGGGCGCGCAGTAGCTCGGTCGGCCCGGTTAAGTTTGAATACTCCACAGATGCGAGTTTCCGAACCATCGCCGGGACAACAACAGCGATCGTCACTGACCCGCTGCAACCCGTTAAAGTCAACATCACTGGCTTAACCTCCAATACTCAATACTTTTATCGAGTGACGGATGTGGCAGGTGATCAGGAAGCGGGCAAATTCATTACCGCGGCGGCGGCTGGCGTTCAGACCGGCCTGCGATTTGGGGTTGCCGGTGACTGGCGCGGTGAACTGGCTCCCTATCCAGCCATCGCCAACGTCCCCGGGCGTAATCTGGCCTTCTTCGTAGAACATGGGGACACCATCTATGCCGATGATGATTCCCCCATCCTGAAGAACCTGGATGGCACCCTCAAGCAGCAGGCTGAAACCCTGAATGACTTCCGTCTGAAGCACGCTGAGGTCTACAGCGATCGCTTTGGTCTCAACACCTGGACCGCTCTACGGGCGTCTACCTCTGTACTAGCCATCATCGACGACCACGAAGTCACCAATGACTTTGCCGGTGGTGAACTCGCCAGTTCCGATCCCCGCTTTAAGGACAATACCCCGGGTCGCCTGATTAATGACACCGCTCTGTTTGAAAATGGCTTACAAGCCTTCCAGGAGTATAATCCCCTGCGGGATGACTTCTACGGTAATACCGGTGATCCACGCACAGCGGGGGAACGCAAGCTCTACCGCTATAACACCTATGGCAAGGACGCGGCGGTGATGGTGTTGGATACCCGCTCCTTCCGGGACCAGGAAATTACAGGGCCCTCCGACTTTACCAACCCTCAGGAAGTTGCCCGCGTCCTGACCCAATCCTTCACTCCAGGACGAACCCTGCTGGGGCAAGCCCAACTCAACGACCTGAAGCGGGACCTATTGACAGCCCAAAGCAACAAGGTTACCTGGAAATTCATCATGGTGCCGGAGCCGATTCAGAATATCTTTCCTGGTATCAATACCGACGCCTACGAGGGCTATAACGCTGAGCGGACCGAATTGCTGAAGTTTATCGAAAGTAACGGTATTCAGAACGTTGTCTTTGTATCTGCTGATGTCCACAGTACCTTTGTCAACAACCTCACCTATCAGGAACGAGCGTTTGGCCCGCAGATTGCCACCAGCGCCTTTGAAATTACCACCGGTGCCGTTGCCTACGAACGGCCAACGGGCGAATTCCTGGGTAACCTGTTTACAGCCAATAATCCCCAGCTACGGGCCTTCTACAATTCGCTGCCGAATGCACCGGATACCGATAATCTGCCCAACGACAAAGACGACTTTGTCAAACAGGCGATTAATGACAACCTGTTGAAGCCTCTGGGTTATGACCCCATCGGGTTGAATGACAACCTGCCCCAGGCCAATGGATTGATTAACGCTAAACTCCTTCAGGGCGATTATTTTGTGGGTCATAGCTACAGTTGGTCTGAGTTTGATATTGATCCAACCACTCAGAAACTGGTGGTCACCACCTATGGCATTGATAGCTATACCGAAGCTGAGTTACTGACTAATCCCACGGCGATCGCCGGCCGGACTCCCCGAGTTCTCAGCCAGTTTGAGGTCACCCCAATTCCCCAGGGATCGGCCACTACCCTGACCGGCCCCAGCAGCAGTCAAAGTCCCTACGTGGTTCCAGTG
>JBMOHM010000119.1:0-4340 GCA_049317845.1 Nodosilinea sp.
GGTCGTAGGGGAATTGGTTTCGCAGTTGGTAAGGAACCGCTAGCTTCCCTATTTGCATCCCGCAAGGTTGAACTGATCGCATCAGACTTCATTGACAACACCCCATCCCAGACTTGGGGTTCAACCGGGCAACTGGCTGATTCACTCGAAAGCATCCATTGGCCCGGTTTTCTGCCTTTTGATGATTTTTGTGACCGGGTGACCTATCAGAATATTGATATGCGCCAGCTTGGTGACGTTCCCCTGGATGCTTTTGATTTCAGTTGGAGCTCTTGTTCCTTCGAGCATCTGGGTAGCATTGAGGTAGGCCTTCAATTTCTTATCAATTCCATAGCTTGTCTGAAAAAAGGTGGTGTTGCTGTGCATACCACTGAATTTAATGTATCTTCCAATGAAGACACGATTGAAATAGGTGATAGTGTTATTTACCGTAGGAAAGATATTGAATCCTTAGATTTCCGCCTACGGCGAATTGGATGTGCACTAGAGGCTGTGGACTTTGATCCAGGTTCTGCTGAACATGACGTCGCTTTTGATCGACTGCCTTATTATGGAGATGGACGCCAACACATTAAGTTACAACTAGGTGACTACGTCAGTACATCTATGTTACTCATCATCCGAAAGTGGGTTTGACTCAGCAATGGCGCTGGAGATATAGCGGATTTCACTCGGGTGAAGTGCGATATGATCACCCCTCCTGCCCCCCTTTATCAAGATGGGGTACAGCGTGAAACCCTAACGGCCAGCCGCTGGGGGGTAGGATTGAGCAATTGGGTGTCTCACTCTATCGAAAACCGCTATAACTGATCAGAAATTATCAGGAACTCCCACCCTCTGAACAGTCAACGGAGATGAAAGTGCTAATGTACTAGTAATCTTTCGCATTAGCTTTTTCATGTCTTGTAATTGATAGGCTTGTCCTATGTGACGAGACATGAAATTGGCCGATAAACCGTGTCCTCAGCGTTCTGTTCAAAGCTATTAACCCATCAATCAAACAGGTTGTAACGTAGAATGCAATAGACGGCTCGCAAGCCATCCCGCCAGCCGATCTTTTTACCCTCCTGGTAGGTGCGGCCATAGTAGGAAATACCCACCGCCTAGTCACCGATCGCCAGTGATTGACCTGGGCATGTTTCTGCAGATGGTAAACCCCAGGCCTTTGCCGCTAAAGCTAAAGCCTTTCTTAGCCGTGGGTACTCCCTTTTTGATCACGAGTACCCCAATATTGATAGCGAGTACCCAGATCAAGATGAGGGGTACAGGGCGTTTAAAGTTGGTCTTTGCCTACCTCCTAACCCATACCCATTCCTCCCTAACCCGATGGCGATCAGCCCCGGGGACTTTAGATTTAGCTAAACTTCTCCTTAACAAAGGCTTCCAGCCGATCCATACCCTCTAGAATTGTCTCCATAGAGGTGGCATAGGAGAGTCGAATGGTCCCCTCGGTACCAAAGGCGATGCCTGGAATGGCGGCTACATACCTATCGGTTAACAGTTGGGTGCAAAATTCTAGAGAAGATATCCCCAGGGGTTCAATGTCAACATAGAGATAAAAGGCGCCCTCAGGCGTGCCGCAACTTAAACCAGGAATTTGGCGACACCGTTCTAGAATTACCTGGCGGCGCTCTGCAAAGGCCCGACCCATGGTTGCCACACAATCCTGGGGGCCCTCCAGGGCGGCGATCGCGCCGTACTGGGCAAAGGTACAGACATTAGACGTACTATGACCCTGAATCGTACTGACCGCCTGAATCAACTCTCCTGGCCCGGCCAGATAGCCCACCCGCCAGCCCGTCATCGAATAGCCCTTAGCAAAGCCATTACTGATAATGGTGCGATCGAAGGCCTGGGATGATACCGCCCCCATACTCAGATGGGTGGCCCCATCGTAGAGAATCTTCTCGTAGATCTCGTCCGACACCACCCAGATATCGGCCTCAATCACTACCTCCGCTAGGGCCCGAATCTCCTCGGGAGCGTAGACCATGCCCGTGGGATTAGAGGGAGAGTTTAAAACAAATAGCTTGGTCTTGGGGGTAATCGCCTGCCGTAGTTGGGCGGGAGTAATACGATAGTTTTGCTCGGCGCTGGTGGGCACTAGAACGGGCGTTCCCCCCGCCAGTTTCACCATCTCTGGGTAGCTTACCCAGTAGGGGGACGGAATAATGACCTCATCGCCCGCCTCAATCAGGGCCATGATCAGGCCATAGAGAGAGTGTTTGCCGCCGTTGGTCACAATCACGTTTTCTGGCCCGTAGCAGAGGTTATTGTCCTGCCGCAGTTTATTGGCGATCGCCTGGCGCAGGGCCGGTTCCCCAGCTGCGGGACCGTAGCGAGTCTTGCCCTGGTCCAGGGCTAACTTGGCCGCCGCCTTGATGTGATCGGGGGTATCAAAATCCGGCTCCCCTGCACTAAAGCTGCACACCGGCAGACCTTCAGCCTTCATTGCCTTAGCTTTAGCCGCAATGGCTAGGGTAAGAGAAGGGGTGACGCGATTCACCCGACTGGCCAGAGAAAGGGAGGGCATAGGAGTCCCGCAAAACCAACATGACACCTAGGGTAGATCTTTCTGACCCCTGCGATCGGCTTTTTCATGACATCCCAACATTTTTGATCGGCAATCCTACCCGGATCGAGGTTATCCTTGCCCCTGTGTCGGGGGGCCACGGAAAATCGATCTAGGATGGCGGCCCTAGCCCTAGCCCCCTTGAAGGGGACGGAAGCAAGTCAGAAACCTACCCAGACTCTGTTTTAACCGTTTAATTCTGTTTTTAGCCTTCTGGCCAAAGCCATATAAAATCCCCCGTCCCTGAAGTTTGATAACCCTCAGCTTTGCCCGGTTGAGTCCTCCCCACGTTGCCCTTAACAGCTTAGGTTTTGGGACACTAGTTGGATGGTCTCTGGTAATTAACTACCTGATTTATTACTCAAAACCCATCAAGAATTGCCAACATCCTGGCAAAGAGGGGCATCACCATTGATCCTATAAATCGAAAATTCTCTTAAGGTAGATTGTTCCTGAACGTTCACTGTGTTTGTTTATGCAAACTCTTGAAAAAAGAGGGGCATGACCATACACCCCATAAATGGAAATTCCCTTTAGGGTAGATTGTGCCCATATATTCTGGTAAGTGCGTTCATGACATCTTGCAAGTCTGTGATGCCCTGGCAAGGGACCGGCTATTTGCAAAGTATCCCCAAAAGCATCCTCAAAAGTTGGTTGCCATTTCCCTTTGGAGATGGCAACAACGATGGGGTAAGCCAATCGTCACAAAAATTAATCTTTCCCCTGGGCTTTTTGGGCAGGGTTGTCAGAATTGTGTGGGTCATCTCCAGGTCTAACCTGGGGTGGCTAGGAACCAGAAAACCCCTGAGAAATTGCCACTTTCCACCATCGTCCGTCGGGCGGTACTGGCTCAGCCAGTACCCCTTATCCCGGGAATTTGGAAAATCCGTAGAACTACGGATAAATATCTTCCTGATTTCGGTCGATGACCTCTGTATTTAGGACTAGATGCGCTGAGAACCTTAAAAACCTATGCGACTTTCTTCCATTTTCTCCAAGAACACTGTGTTGGCTTCCCTGACTGGCGTTAGCTTGCTGGTGGCAGCGGCTGCGCCTCTGGTAGGGCAAATTTCCTTACTCCGATCAGGGGCCATGATTCAGGCCCTGCGGTCTACCGACCAAGACCGGGGCAGTGGCCGTCTGGTTGCTGACTCTCCCGATTTACAGGCTCTTATGACTGGCTGGCGGGGCAGTGGCCGCGTTAGCGATGACACCACCAGCTAGGTCGGGTCCTGTCTACGTTGACTGCATAAGGGTTTTGCTTCAGTTCGCTGACTGAAAAGCACAATCTCAGCGGATGTAGTCGATACCAGAGACGGTCTGTCTCTCTGAGCGTTGGCTATGTTGCTCCTAAGAGTCTTCATAGTATAGCTGTAGTCCCACGGGGAAGAAGATGTTTGAAGCGGCGACTCAATCTAAGGATTTGGCCAAATCTTTCTGACTCCCTGTGCAGTGAGTTGGGAGGTCTCGCCATCTGACCGATCAACTCTGTCCTGAGGCTTCTGAAGCTGTGTAAACCTAAATTGGTCTGTCCAGTGACGCCATCCCCCATGGGATGGAAGGTAGCTGGGCAGATTGGTTTTATCCGATCACTGTTGTCCGAACCTCTACCCTGGCTTTGCTGGCACCGATCCATTGTGTCCTTAGCCTTCTGGCCAAGGCTATATTTCTCAACCTGTTGCCATTGCCTTTAACGGTTGGCTTCAACTTTACATAGCGGTTTTCGATAGAGTGAGACACCCAATTGCTCAGTCCTACCCCCCAGCGG
>JBMOHM010000120.1:0-4330 GCA_049317845.1 Nodosilinea sp.
CGAAGGCAAAGCCAGCCTGGGCTATGCCAATAAGGCCCTCACCTATGGCTTTGAGAAGGTAACGGTGGAGGGTGAGGTGAAGGACCTGGTCACCCTCACCGCGACAGGGATTAGCTACGACAACCAGAAGAAGGAATTAGCCTTTGGCCATGCCAGCGTCACCCTACCCTGTCTACAGGATGTGGAAGGGGATGTGACCAACGCCAAAATCAACAGTCAGGGAATGGACTGGGATACCCTGACAGTGAGCGCTGGCCAGGTGAGCCTGCTAGACGGCAAGGTCACCGGCAGCGACCTGCAAGGCACCTTAAAGGGCAAGACAGGTGACTATGCCTTTGACGCCAGTGGCACCCTGGGGGTTGCCATTGCCAGTGAGGGCATCGCGGAGGTGACCGCCTCGGGTAAGGTGACCGTCAAGCGCAGCAAAGCTGAAGGCTGGACCTACGGCGTTGACAACGGCAACATCACCGCTAACATCGCTGACCTGGTCACCCTCACCGCGACAGAGATTAGCTACAACAATACGAGTCAGGTGTTAGGGATCAAGAAAAGTACCCTGTCATCAACGGCTCTCAATAATACCCAGGCCACCTTAACGGAAGGGAAGGTTAGTAAGGACGGTCTGGATTGGAAGGAACTCGCCGTTACCACCGACCCCATTAACCTGGGCGGTATCCTCACCCTTAAAGACATTCAGGGCACAGTGAAGGGTAAGGGGGAAAACTATGCTTTTGCTGCCAGTGCGGGGCTGGGCCTCAACCTCAGGGATGGGGACATCGGCAGCCTGACGGTCAAGGGCAAAGCCAGCCTGGGCTACGCCAATAAGGCCCTCACCTATGGCTTTAAAGGGGTGAGTGTGACGGCGGAGATTCCTAAGGTCGTAACATTAACCGCCGCCGACATTGACTACGATCAAAATGCTAAAGCTCTCAAGGTTAAGGAGGCATCGGCGACACTAGCGATTCCCAAGCTGAAGGGGACCGCTGTAAAAGCAACCGGGGTCGAGATAACGGCCACCGGCCTAGACTGGGATCAGATTCAGGTGACTGGCCCCGATATTCCCTTCGGGGATATCTTTAAAGTCACTAAACCCACGGTCATGGTGGCAGGAGCGAAGGAAAGGTATAGCGCCTACCTGGAAGGCGGCGCTACATTCAAGTTTGGTAAGTACCTGGAAGGTGGGGGTACGGGGGGCGTCAAACTGGATCGAACCGACGAGAAGAACCCTCTCAAAATCGAAAAGGCAGGTTTGACAGCTAAAGGGCAAATGACCCTGCCGGGTCAATTCATGGAATGGCCCAAGATTAGTTTTCAATACCCCTTAATACCAGGCGTCTTTGAAGGTGGTCTTGAGCTAATTATCAATGGAGGTCTCAGTGGTGTTTTAGAAGGTTCTATTAACAAAAATGCTGACCAGCCGGCCTGGGACTTTCAAGTCAAACCTGAAATTAAAGGCTCCCTAACAGTTGGTCTCGCGGTTACAACGGCGGTAGGTAGTAGCTATGCGGTAGCCTTGCAGGCATACCTACAAGGGACCTGTACGGCTGAAGCTACGGGTAGTGTTGAATTTACAGGCAAGCTTACCTATGATGGCGGAAAGATTAAGGCTGATCAGTTAACCTCAGGCTACAGTGTTAGGGCTGGGGTCATGGCCGAGATTTCGGCTGGTGTTAAGGCTAAAGCTTTTTACTTCTTCGAGAAAAAACTATACAGTCGAAAACTGGGTGAATGGAATTTGGGCGAAGCCTCAATCACCGGTAAAATCATCTTGAATGAACAAGGAAAACTGAGTCTACCAAAGCCAACTTTTGGCGGTCTTCTAAAGGGAGAGTTTAACAAAAATGGTGCAGGCCCTTTATATACGCTTGAGTCAGCGGAAGCAGCTGAAGCCCTTCTGTTAGACGCCACCAAGGATATTCCAAATAGTGGTGAGGAGCGCAGAAAACGAATCAAGGCAGTCAAAGATGCTTATAAGAAAGTAATTGAAGACGCCAAGGAAATGATCAAGGATGAAGAGAAGAAAAGAGATAAATACAATACTAAATTGTCTGAACTTGGTGAAGATCGAGCTTTCTACCAAAAAACACTCGAAAAGTTGAGTTCACAATCTGAGAACAGCAATGCTAATAGATCTAGCAAGATTACGGACTTTATTGCAAAACACGGAGGAAAAAAAGGTATTAGAATATTAAGCTCTATAGCTCTAAAATCTGGCAATACGACCTCTCTGAAAAACTCTATAGAAAAACAAAGTAATCGAGTAGATAGTCTCATTTCGAAGAAATCTGCTAAACTCAACCATCATCTTGAATTGCTTAGCGCCGCCAAAATCGCCAAAGGTAAATCTGAAAAAATTCTTGAGAATGTAGAGAATGCTATCAAGGAAAAGAAGAGTGAATTGGAGTTAGGAACACCTCTGAAGGTTAAAACTCTAGTAGATGAAAACAAAACAGAAATCAAGATTAAAGAAGAAGAATTGAAGGCTGAAAATCTTGATGTTGAGGCTCTAGCCAAGGAGATAGAGAGCCTTGAAAATGATTTAGAGAAAGATCTCGAGGATCTGAAAGAATAAGTTTTTGTCTATCTATTCACCAAAAAAATTGAGCAAGTCTGTTCATATTTCATCAGAGCAAACCGCAATCTATGATATTAGACAACACAAAGACTATTCTAGAGATCCAGGAGTGGCCATTTCAGAGCCTGGATGAAACCACCCTGAAGATTGATATTGATGGTAAGGCGGCCAACTGGGTGGTTTTGATTAAAGCACTGGAGGAGATCGGGCAGTTAGTTATCTATTCGATCGCTGCTAACAAAGCACCCGAGCTCCGGCGTAATGCTGTTCAAGAGTTTCTGACTCGAGCTAATTTTGGCCTGAGAATTGGCAACTTTGAGTTCGATCTAGACACGGGGGAGATTCGCTTTAAGACCAGCCTTCAATTTGCTGGAGAGACTCTGGTGCCGGAAATGATTGAGCAATGTTTGCTGATTAATGTACTCACTATGGAGAAGTACTTGCCCGGAATTTTACAGATGATTTTCACCGATAGCTCTGCCGAAACGGTTATTGCTAGCATCGAAGACCACTCCAGTACTCCTGCCCCTGAGTCGTTCTAGCCCGGATGGTACGCCCCCCTCAACCCCCTTTCCCACCGTTGTTAGGTTTGCTAGAACAACTTGACCGGCGCTTAGACCTGGCCATAGCTGAGGCTCAGGTTCTTTATGGGGCTGGACGGGAAGATAACCCCTATCGGGGGGTGCACATTGATGAGGCAGAGGTAAAGCGGCTCCTGGAGCAACAGCCAGGAGACCCGACCTTTTCTCCCCAAGCCGGCCCCTGGGGAGGATTTAGCTTCGATCACTTTGCACCGGACTCTGCCCTAATCTGGCTACAAACCCAGTTTGGGCTCTGCAGTTTTGATCTGGGGGTGCTGGCCATTGCCCTCGCCCCAGAACTCGATCGCCGCTACGAACGACTTTACGCCTACCTGCAGGACGATGGCCGCTGCAAACGGCCCACCGTCGATCTGTGCCTGCATCTGCTGTGCTCCTCCGCTACGGAAAAACTGATGCGGCGGTCTGACTTTGCAGGTCAGGGGCCCCTGGTACGGCAACGGTTGATTCAATTGATTGCCGATCCAAATCAACCCGAACCCAGCCTGCTGGCCCACCTGGTGAAGCTCGATCCCCAGGTGCTGCATTTATTACTGGATATCCCAGGGTTAGATGATCGGTTGCGGAGCTTCTGCCAGTTGATCGAACCCAGCCCAGAGCCACCCCTGGTTTCTGGGCCGGTCAGTGTTCAACAGCGCCTACCGGAGTGGGTACAATCCTACTGGCAGTCCCAACAGCATCTCAAACTTTACTTCTACGGCCCCGACCAGGATAGCCAAGGGCGAACCGCCCTAGCCATCGCCAGTCGCCTGCCAGCCCCCCTGCTGAGGGTTAGCCTAGCCCACCTGCTCAATAGCAAGGTCGACTACGGTTTAACCTTAGACATTCTGCTGCGGGAAGCCCAGTTTCGCTCGGCGCTGCTTTATATAGAAGACCTGGAAAAACTCAATCACCCTGACCACCAGCTTCACCGGGAACTGATTCTGAGACGCCTTAACGACTACGGAGAAACCCTGATCCTAGCTGGTGATACCCCCTGGTATCACCGGTTTAATTGTGATGGCTTAATTAGCATTGAGTTTTCCATGGCGGATGTTGACGAACGCCGTTTTTACTGGGGTCACTACCTGGAAAAGGCTAAGATTGCCATCGCCTCCGAGGAATTAGACAGTCTCAGCGATCGCTTTAAACTCACCCCCCACCAAATCTTCAGGGC
>JBMOHM010000121.1:0-4301 GCA_049317845.1 Nodosilinea sp.
TTTTTGCGACCAACGCTACAGTTACCAGGCAGAGGCCGCTGAGGATGCCTGGCAGCAGGTTCTCAAACTGTTTGCGGCTAACCTCCATGGCTGACAGCTAAGTTCCCTAGCCTGGGGATTATGGTGAATTGATAGCCGTCGCCCCACTGCCATGGGTGGATGGTAGACACCCTAGCTTGATCTATATTCAGAATTCAGAACTAGCCGAAAATCTACTGCTACACTAGTAAACACAGTAATCATGCTCTATAGTGGGGCCGTCATTATTTTAGGGTTATCGGTAATTTTTTAATTAACATGCCATTGAATCACAAACTTAGTAATATTCTGATTGTCGAAGATAGCAAAGGCCGCCGGGAAATTGTGCTAGACGGGTCAGTTTACTCCATTGGTAGAGACCCCAAATGTGACATTCGGCTATCTTCTCAGTTTGTCTCCAGGCACCACGCCACCCTGGTGCAATTACCTAAGGATGACGATACCTTCTACTACCGGATTGTTGACGGCAACCTCAAGGGCAAACCCAGTGCCAACGGTATGTTAATTAACGGTCGTAAGTTGCTGGCCCATGATCTGAAAAACGAAGATGAAATCGTCTTTGGACCCCAGGCTAGAGCCATATACTATCAGCTCAAGCGAGATAGCCAATCGACCTTTCCACCAGATGAGTTTGATATCACCTTGATCAGCCCCAACATGGTGGAAGAAGGGGAAAACGATGATAGTGATCAACTGGATTTTCCCGAAACCGCTGAAGCTTAAGGATTGGCTACGCCCGCCAGAATTGCCTGATGTACAGAGTCAAATATTCTTTTACAGTGATTATTGCTCTGTAGGGGCAGTTGATCGTTTTTTACCACCAGATTTAATTGAACCTGGGAGGAATCAGGCTTGGGGGGTTGAATCAGAATTTCAATGGTTGTCAATTCTGATAAATTGATCTGTCCAGGCCTTTCCTTAGCAACCAGGTAATCATCGGAGGTATAAACAATGGATAAATTGCAGGATTCTAAAACCCTGGAAATTGATACCTGTAGGCTTGCATTTACCTTATCTAAACCGAATCCAGGTACATCAAGATAACTGATATAACGGGCCATGGTACATTTGCATTGACTACTTAGCAAAACTTTCCCTACCCTGACAGTTATATATATTAGACGATAATTTGCTATAGATGTAAATCGATTCAACGCAAGAGTACGCTATTTGGCTAATTAATCGTGTAGTCAGAGGTTAAGAGCTTTGTAGTTCGTTATAGGCGGCATAAACCTCCTTGACGGTATACCAGTTCAAAAATAGACGGGCCACTTCCAGCGCCAGTTGGGGCCTATTCTGGTTAATCAGCCAGTTGAGTAAGGGGGCCAGGGTGCGTTCATTTAGCCGTCCCCCCAGGGTGAGCACACCCCACAATACCCGGTGAATCCAGGTCATTTGGATCATCATCTTCACATCCCAGGTGGGGTGCTTCTGGTAAAACACCACTCCCATGCGACCCCGTTGAATTTCCTGATCGATCAGGGAGGGGACTTGATCCAGGGAAAAGGGAGGATGCCAGTGATAACCGATGGCCTGGGGAGCTTTAACCAGGGATAGTCCCAGGTTTTTCAAGCGCACACCCAGCTCCAGGTCTTCCCATCCGTAAAGGGTAAATTGGGAGTCAAATAACCCGGCTTCCTCCAGCCAGTGTTTGGCAATGGCCACGTTACCCGTGGCAAAGAAAGCCCGGGAGTAATCCGTTAGCTTCAGGCCTTCCGCCATAGGATTATCAAAGTTACAGGTGTTGATGACCTGGCCGTAGGTGAAATAGCGATCGCTGCCATGGCGATCGGTTGCGGTGGCCAGGGCCGTAGCGTGGGCCTGGAGAAACCCCTCCACCGCCACCAGATCGCTATCAACGAAGGCAATGATATCTCCCTGGGCCACCTGTACCCCCAGGTTGCGAGCGATCGCTGGGCCCTGATGGTTTTGCTCAAATAACCGCACATGGGGAAACTGATCTGGGGACTGGCGGAGCCAATCCACCGTACCATCGGTGGAACCGTCATCTACCACCACGACTTCATAGCCCCTTACCAGATTTCCTTCGAAACGCTGCTTTTCTAGGGCCGTCAAACATTTTTCTAGAATCGGCCTGCGGTTATAGGTAGGGATGACAACACTAAAAAACACAGACAATCTCCAAGCAGCCTTTCTATCCTAACCCTATTCCTCTCCTTCATGGTTCGTAACTGATAGCCTTGTCCCCTGTGGTACGAGCTATGAAAAAGCCAATACCAGGGGGGTATTCTGGTTAGCTACGGCTAACTTCCCCAGGCGGAGGGCGCTTCGAGGATCACCGCTATTGAGTTGCCATCTCCAACTAATAAGCGCCCTGGGTGCGGGTGCCATGTCTAGGAAGCAAAGCGCCGACCAATTCCAGGTAGTTTACTCCCCCTGGTAGGGTGTGGGTGTAACAGTTCAAACTGTCCCACCCACCTCTTTGAACTTCTCAACAAAGGCGGCGATTTTTTGGAACACGCTTTGTTTTTTGGTGAGGTATTGCGGGTTTAATGGGCTCATTTTGGGCAAGATGGCGTTGAGTTCGGTGCCATTGTCGCTGGCAAACTCCCGCTTTAGGGAGGTGGTGATATAGCGCCTGGCGGCTTCTGGGTTGAGTTCTTCGGTGGCAATCAGTTCCTCTGCTTCCCGTCGCTGCTCGGCCTGGGCAAAGGTGAAGAAAGCCTCTATGACGCTGGCCTTATCACCGATCGGGTCCAGGTCGGTTTGATTGATAAAGTCCACTAATAGGCTTTCCTTGGCCCGATTACCGAGGCTGGCTCGAATCACCCGCCGCAATTCGTCAACCAGGTCTGCCTTACTTTTGTTTTTTTTATGGTGCTCAAAGATCAGTTCCAGGATGTAATCCAGGTTGATCTCCTGGGATTTGAGCAGATCGACCTCGAACACCACATCATCCCAATCGAGGGTGGATGTCTCCTTAGCGGCGACGGCCTTCTGGCGGCGCAGCCAGTCGCGAATATCGTTGTAGGTTGAACGATAGTCCTGAATGATCCGCTCAGCGGGGATTTTGATGCTTTGCAGGGCCGCCAGGTCTTCATCACTCAAATAGTGCTGGGCCTTAAAGGCCTCAACCGCCGCTGGGTCGCTGCTATCCACGTTTTGTAGGGCTTTGAGGCTGGCAAATTCATCGTAGTTTTGCAGCACATTTTCAACCCGCAGGTACTCACCGAAAAGCTTGGCGAATTGTTTCTTGTCAGATTCCTTCTCAATGGCGGCGGGATCGGGAAAACGCTGTTCTAACTCGTTTACCACCTCCATAAAACCGCGTCTGGCTTCCCCGGTCATGGCATCGGTAAAGCCCTCCATGTATTCCCTGTAGCTCTTTTCCAGCACTACGTTTTTGGTGTTTTTATCGCCAAACAGGGTGATGGCGTCTACGGTAGCTTGCTCTAAATCACGAAAGGTGACGATATTGCCAAAGGTTTTGGTGGCGTCATAAATGCGGTTGGTGCGGGAATAGGCCTGCATTAAGCCGTGGTAACGCAGATTTTTATCCACAAACAGGGTGTTCAGGGTGGGGGCGTCAAAGCCGGTGAGAAACATGCCCACCACAATCAGCAGGTCGACATCCTTGGCCTTAACCCGTTTGGCCAGGTCGCGGTAGTAGTTTTGGAAGCCGTTGCTGTCTACGCTGAAGTTGGTTTTAAAGTAGGTGTTATAGTCAGCGATCGCTGCGCTGAGAAACTCCTTATCGCTGGAGTTCATGGCGGAGACATCAAAACTTTCGTCCCGCAGGTCACCCACGGCATCCTGCTCTTCATTGGCGGCAAAGGAGAAGATGGTGGCCACCTGCAGCGGTTTATCCTGGTCTTTTTGCAACTGATTCAGGGTTTGATAATAGAGCTTGGCGGCATCCACGCTACTCACCGCAAACATGGCATTAAAGCCTTTGCCACCGGCCTGCAGGCGATGGGTTTTCTGCCGGAAGGTATTCAGAATGTACTGGGATATTTGGCGGATCCGCTCTGGGTGTAACAGGGCTTGTTTGTTTTCTGCCGCGCTGAGCTTTTGCTCATCCTGCTCGGTTTCAATGGCTTTGAAGGTGGGGCGCACATCGGTGTAGTCCACCTTGAACTTGAGCACCTTTTCATCGCGAATGGCGTCGGTGATCACGTAGGCATGCAGCTCACGGCCAAACACGCTGGCGGTGGTTTCGGCCCCTAGAGCGTTTTCCGGGAAGATCGGTGTGCCGGTAAAGCCAAACTGGTAAAACCTTTTGAACTTCTTTTTCAGGTTCC
>JBMOHM010000122.1:0-3873 GCA_049317845.1 Nodosilinea sp.
CCTTCTCACCCTTCCCTAGCCCCCACCTGAATTTCCTCCAGGCGTTGCTGCAGGTACTGACCAGCGGTTATGGCTGGAAAGCAAGGAATGCCGCCAGTACGGTGGATAAACTCAGGTCGGGGAGATAAATCAACCTCAGGCCGGGGATGGACAAAAAATGGCATGGATAGCCGCCGCTGTGTTCCCCGGTGGGGATTGACAACCCGGTGGGTGGTACTTTTCAGCAGTCCATTGGTGAGGTTTTGCAGCATATCCCCCGTGTCTACCACCACCTGGTTAGGGTTGGCCTGAATGGGGAGCCATGTACCCTCCTGACTGAGAATTTCTAGCCCCGGCGCCGTGGCGCAACAGAGGAGGGTAATCAGATTAATATCCTCATGGGGGGCAGCTCGTAAACTGCCAACTGGGGGATTCGCCAGGAGGGGAGGGTAATGGGCCAAACGCAGGAGGGTATTGCCGCCCCTGGCCATGGCCACCAACCATTGGTCGGCCTGCCCCAGGTAGAGGGCGCAGGCTTCCAGCAGGGTCATGGCACAGTTGTAGAGCTGATCGTATAAACGGGTGATGACGGGTCGAAAGTTCGGTAGTTCCCTTGGCCAGAGGGCCTCTGCATGGCTCAGGCTGACCCGGTTGACATGCCAGAACTCCTTCAGGTCAGGCCGATTAGAGCCCTTGGCCTGTTCACTACCAAAGGCAGAAAATCCCCCCTGGCCAGGATGCTGGTACTGCAACTTGACCGCCTCCGGTAGGGTAAAAAACTCTATGGCCGTCTGATAGGCACGACCCAGTACCTCCGGGGCAACGGGGCTCTGATCAAGGATGAAAAAGCCGGTCCGTTCCAAAGCCAGGCCCATGGCCGCGATCGCTCGATTCCGGGTATCAGGGTCGGTACTGACCAGATCGCCGTAGTTAATCACTGGAACCGTTGGTTGGGGCATGATAGGAGTTCGGTGAGGAGCGGGATTTCTCTTAGTAGGCCAGGGCCAGACCATCCGATCGCGGATCGGAGGCCGCCACCAGTGCTCCCTGGTGTCTCAAGATCATTTGGCCCTTACCAAACTGGGTTTCAGGAGCCACCTGTAGATCATGGCCCCGGTCTCGCAACCCATTCACGACCCCAGCTCCAACTCCGGCCTCCACAAGGATTTGCCGACCCTGGAGGAAGCGCCATCGAGGGGCATCTAAGGCGGCCTGGGGGTTCATACCATAATTGGCCAGATTGACCACCATCTGCAGGTGCCCCTGGGGTTGCATGGGAGCCCCCATAACGCCAAAGGGCCCCAGGGGTTGATTGGCCTCGGTGAGGAAACCAGGAATGATGGTGTGAAAGGGCCGCTTATTGGGGGCGATGTGGTTGGCATGGCCAGGTTCTAGGGAAAATCCAGCCGCTCGGCAATGTAGGGAAATGCCGGTGTCGGGCACTAAAATACCACTGCCAAAGCCCTCGTAGTTGGATTGAATAAAAGACACCATTAGGTCGGCATCGGCGGTACAGAGATAAACCGTCCCGCCCCGGGGTAGGCCGGTCTTGGCCAGGGGAAGGGCGCGATCGCCGATCAGGGCCTGACGTTCCCTGGCGTATTGGGGGTCCAATAGTTGATCGACCCGGACCTGCATGGCGGCGGGGTCGCCGACATGGCCATAGACATCGGCAAAGGCCAGTTTCATCGCCTCAATTTGGGGGTGAAAACTGGCGGCTGAATCCCGAATACTGGCTTCGATCGGTAGTCCGGCCAGAATATTCAGAGCCATCAAGGCAGCAATACCCTGACCATTGGGGGGAATTTCCCAGAGGCGCAGGTTTTTGTAGGTGGTACTAATCGGATCAACCCAGTCCGATTGATGTTGGGCAAAGTCGGACTGGGTGAAGGGGCCCCCGGTAGCGGCAGAAAAATTGGCGATCGCCGTGGCCAGTTTACCGCGATAGAAACTTTCGCCCCCGGTGCGGGCAATTTCCCTAAGGGTGTGGGCAAAGGCCAAACTGCCCCAGGTTTCGCCGGTTCTGGGAGCCCGATCGGCGGCAAAGAAGGTCTGCTTAAAGGCTTGAAACTCTGGATCCTGCAGGGGTAAAAACACCTTTTCCTGCTGTTGCCAGGCCAGGGCGGTTACCGGCGAGACTGGAAAGCCGGTCTCGGCATAACGAATGGCCGGGGCAAAAAGCTGTTCAAAGGGTAGTTTTCCCCAGCGTTGCCACAACTGAAACCAGGCGGACACCGCACCGGGTACGGTGACCGAGAGCCAGCCCAGGGTAGGCACCTCAGCCCGGTCGGCGTAGTCCTGCATGGATAGATTAGCCGAGCTTCTGCCCGAACCATTGAGGCCATGTAATTGACCATCCCAGACCAGGGCAAAGGCATCGGAGCCAATCCCATTGGAGGTGGGCTCTACCACGGTTAGGGCAATGGCCGTTGCGATCGCCGCATCCACAGCGTTTCCCCCTGCCCAAAACATCTCCATCCCGGCCAGGGTAGCGAGATGCTGGCTGGTAGCTACGGCCCCTCGGTGGCCTAAAATCACGCGCCGTCGAGAGGGGTAGGGATAGTTATTCAAATTACACAACATACAGTTGGGGAGTCAGATCAGCAGAAATCCTGGGGCTGGGCCTTCACCACAGGTTTTACCAAAGCCCCAGGCCCGGACCAGATAGTTAAACCAGGGCTACATCATACCCCATCCCACTCCCCGAGACCCTTTACTGTTTCCATAGGTTTAGTGGCTGGAGCTACCTGAGGGTAGCTCCAGCCACTAAAATTAGACCTCTAGGAAATCCAGGTCTGACCTGGTAACTGCGCCTTGAGATAGCAACCTAAGCGGTTAGTTGGACCTTAACGAGCATGTCGTTGAAGTCTGCATCACCGCCGCCCCCCAGGTCCTCAAAGCCAAAGACGTTGTTACCCAGCAGGCGAATATGATCCTGCCTATCTGGATTAGCGCTGGCGTAGGGGAAATAAACCTGGTTGGTGCGACCAGCCAGAACCCCTTCTACAGTGTCCTGCACCACCATAAAGGGGGCATAGAGTTTACCGGTGGTGAGCTGGGTGTCAAAGACCGCCGTCCCCTGGTTGGATACCCGCAGGTTCAGGTTAGGCACCCGGGCTGCCATGGCAGCTTGCAGGTAACCGGAGTCGGAGGGCTTTAGGGCCCCAATGCGTCCAGTTTGGTCATCCACCACGTAGAAGCCCAGCAAGTTGTCGAGCACCGCATCCCGGCTAACGGTAAAGCTGGCCTTAAAAGCTCCGCCAGCGGTCAGGGAGTCCCGCAGGTCAAGTACTTCCGCCTGTCTACTACCCTGTAACACAGTACCCGTGGGGGTGGAAGTGGTGGTGGTGGTGATGCTCAAGGCCAGGTCCTTGAAGTCAGCGGTAAACTGACCACCGCCTAAGTCCTTAACCTGTTGCACCTTGGAGAACTGAAAGGTACCCTTACCGTTGAGGGCATCGTCAGTGGTTGTAGCGGCCGCCAGGGAATAGAACCGCAGATTACTATCGGCGGCAAAGGGCAGAACGCGGGTCAGATCCCCCAGATTCAGGTTGAAACCATTGGGCAGGTAGGCCAGGTTAGAGGCAATCACCCGACCATTGCCCCGACCGATTTGCTCTAGGGCCAACTGCTCATAGCCCGGGGCACCGGGCAAAACACCCCGGATAGCACCACTGGAGTTGTCTACCACAAAGACCCCCACCTCACTCACCGCATTAGACTTGATCTGCAGACTGACGTTGAGCTTGCTGCCGTTAGCGGGCATATTGAAAACGTCTGTGGTTTTATCTTTGAAGAGTTTCTGGTCCAGGGCCGGGTTGTAGAGGGCCAGCAGTTGACCCCCCTCCACCAGTTCTGGGGCAACCCCAGTGGTGTAGTGGGCCTGGGCATCAA
>JBMOHM010000123.1:0-3817 GCA_049317845.1 Nodosilinea sp.
CTTGTCAGGTTTTTTTATGGGTGCCAAAGTCTCTCGTTGGATGGTTTGGGGTTAGGAGGGGCTAAGGGCTTGATGGGTCAGGCCGGGCTGACGCCCCGCCTTCTGGTCTGTCTCCAGGAGGGATTAGGTGAGGTAGCGGGTAGGCCAGGCTGCGCCCGGCTACCCTCAGTATTCTTCCTGCAACGTAGATTAGCTAGAGTAAGCGACTCGCTGGGCGATTTTTGCGCAATGGTCTATGGTCGCACACGGGGCCAGGCGCAAGGTAGGGTAACCCTTGCCCGTCGCCCGGGGTGGTCGCTCATGCCTATTGATTGGGCCATTGCCTCCAGACTGGGGCCAAAGCGCAGCGGGTGGGCAGCAATGGCCATTTTGAGAGGTATTCGCCCCTGCTATTGGCTAGGGCAAACCTTGCGCCCTACTAGGCGTGCGTCTTCTGTCATGGGCGCAAAAATCTTAGTTCACGACGATTACAGTTAGACCCATCAGGGAATCGTCCCCCTTGCACACAAGGGTGTTCCCTTCGGTCACTTTTTTGAATTGTGGGGGGCTTCGCCGCCAGCCCCCCACGCCCCCTGGCTCGGGGGCAAAAGGGTAGACCGGGGGATATTTTTTGTCAAGAATTTTCGGACTTTTTTTAATTTTTTATAGGTTAGTTTTTCAAGCTTTTTTCCATTAAGAAAACTAACCTACCAACCCAATTAAATAAACCCATAAAAGCCCGAAATGCATAAAAACAAGGCTTTCCCCAACATCAAAACCACTCCTATTTTTCTAAAAAATGACTCGAATCTACCGTAAATCCATTGATTTACCTTGATAAATATAGTACAATTGTTCTAGTAGAAAGCAAGGTAATTCCAGCTAAGGGGTTGCGTCCTTCTCGCTCAGTTTCTTAACAGTAATCTGTGTTGGTTAAAAACAGAGTAGGCGCGAAGTCTACAGGCTGTTATCACTCCCACAGAAACGCTAAAGAGAAATGCGACCAAACGCAATTGTTAGTTCTGGTAAGTCTTTCGGCTCAAGCAATTTAGACCGAAAATCGCGCGTAAACAGATTAGCTGGCTGGTCAGCCAGTGAGGCACTGTCTAAAGAGCTTGAGTCAGCTTTCTACCCCTAAAACCATGGGAGGCAATATGGCAGAGCTTTGGATTAAGCGGCCTCACGGGTGGGTTTCTCTCGGGGTAGTCAGCACCCTTGATCTGGCTGTAGCTCAAGCGGAGGCACTGCAAAGGCTTTTACCGGGAAGGGTGTTCAAAGTTTCTAGTTATGGGGAAAGTCATGCTTGTTTTTGAATCTGATGCCAAATATCAACCCGACGATCCGGGGCGCTCAATTTCCGGCTGGGAGCTTGATCGTATCGCTCTAGAAACCATGGTCCAGCAATGGGGTACCAGAGCTGTTTTAGAGCAGGTGGCGGCCATCCATAGGCGGGTTAGGCCTGGGTCTGAGGTGCGCTGGAGCTTGCTCAGTCAGGCTTACCTAAGGGGCGGGTACGACAGCCCCAATGATTGCGACTGCTAACACCTCAGGGGGCTGTTCCTGAATACCTATCAATTTCATTCCTTCATCATCATGGTTACCGCGTTTAACATCCTCTATTCTGCTGCCGCTGTGCGTCGTCTATTAGGGCTAAATCCCTCGGCCCAAATTCAACTCAAGAAATTTGCTTGGGTGATCTGGGTTTGGGTGAAGGGACGGCGGCCCACCTTTATCAGTAAGGGAGTATTTCTCCAGCATTTTGTGGAGTGGCGAAAGGCCCAGGGTCAAGGGCTCAGGGTTACCCGACGCCGAGATCTGGCTAATCATTACACCGTTCGTAATCCTCGCCAAAGTACCGCCTACATGGTTGAGCAACGGGCTGACGGGTTTTTCTGCACCTGTGACGATTTTAATAACCAGTTGGAGTTTTTTAGTCGGGGTTGCTGTAAGCATGGCTACGCAGTTCTTAGCCATCTTGGCTGGAGTTCCTTAAATGAGTACCTCCAGGCCCAAAGGATCAGCCGATTTCCCCGGGTTCATGAAGCTGTAGCGGTCTATGCCGCCTAATCAATCTGCAATCAAAAAGGAACTAAATCTATGGAACTGCTACCTAAAACCATCCGTCAAACCCTTCCTACCCTCTATTCCCAAGAAGAGGTAGAGGATCCAATTGCTCAGGTGAAGTTTTTCCATCCCCTGTCTACCTTCCGCTGGTATGTCATCGAGTTTGACGGGGAAGACCTATTTTTTGGCCTGGTGCAGGGGTTGGAAGAAGAATTGGGTTATTTCAGCCTGAGTGAGTTGGAGTCGGTGAAGGTTCTGGGGCTACCAATTGAGCGGGATCTACACTTCCTGCCTCAGCCCCTATCGGCCCTGAGGCAGGGCTAAGGGTGGGGGTTATCCCCAGAACAGAAGTTGGGGCCCTGGCCAGGGCCTTAAAAGGTCCCTGATAACTGACTCAAGAGGAGTGATCATGATTGCCCGTGAACCCTTTGAACTGGCCTATCAGCGTTACCAGGCTGAACAGGAGCGAATCGAGGATGAACGCGCCCAGGCCTGGGAATTGGACCTGGCTCACCTGCAAGAAATCGTAGACCGCTGGGGTCTACTGGCGGTGGTGGGGGCGCTCTTCCATGATTTTGAGGGTGAGTTGGCTGGTTTGCCGATGCTTGCCCAGAAAACCCCCTTAGAAAGTCGGACAGCGTCCGGAGATCGCAGGGGGAACAGGTCTGAAGTCGAAGAATTTTAGTAACCCACTAAGGAGATTGACCATGTTTAAGAAGGCCACTAAACACCAATCCCGTCTGCGGTTGGCCCTATCGGGGCCGAGTGGCTGTGGTAAGACCTACAGCGCCCTCAATATTGCCCAGCATCTGGGTAGAAGGATTGCGGTAATTGACACCGAGCATGGCAGTGCCAGTAAGTATGCGGACCGGTTTGAGTTTGATGTTTGTGAATTGGGTGATTTCCATCCCGGTAACTATATCAATCTGTTACGGGAGGCGGCCCAGGCGGAGTATGAGGTGATCATTATTGATTCCCTCAGCCATGCCTGGTTTTGGGAGTTAGATAAGACCAGTCAGGCCCAAAATAGTTTTGCCGCCTGGGGGGATGTGCGCAAGCTGGAGCGGGCCTTGATCCATGAAATGCTGGGGTCTCCGGCCCATATCATCGGCACCATGCGGACGAAGACGGAATGGGTATTAGAAGAGGACCAACGGGGTAAGACCATGCCCCGTAAGGTGGGGATGGCGCCGATTCAGGCCTCTGGCATTGAGTATGAGTTTGACCTGGCGGGGGAGATGGACCTCAACCATATCCTGTCCATTTCTAAGAGCCGTTGTCCGGCCCTGGCCAATACCACCCATGCTAATCCGGGGGAGTCCCTGGCCGATACCCTGATGCTCTGGCTCAGTGATGGTAGTCCCATGGAGGAGAGTGCAGAGAGTAAGGCGCGGCGGGTCAGGTTGGCCCGGGAGGCGGCGGGCTTAGATCTGGAGTCGGTGCGGACGTTGATTACCACGGAGTTCGATGGGCGGACGAATCCACGTCAGTTGTCCTCTAACGACTGCGATCGCCTGGTGGACTTGATTACCAGTCTGGCCAGTTCCCAGGCTTCCCAACGGGCTTGAGGGTTGGTTGATTTTTTGGCTCCTGGCTCTGGCTGGGGGTAACCCTGCTCCCTTCGGATTAAATCCATGATTGACCTGTTCCAGGGCGATACCCTTACCCATCTGCAGACTCTCCTATCCCAGGGGCGGGGGTGGGACTATGTGCTCACCAGTCCGCCCTACTATGGCCTGATTGACTATGGTCATCGGGGGGAGTATGGCCATGA
>JBMOHM010000124.1:0-3647 GCA_049317845.1 Nodosilinea sp.
CCGCAGGTAAAGGGCGTCGTCATCCTTGTGAACTACTAATTTCATTTGACTCTCCTATCAAAAAAGAGGGTGACTATTCGCTGAGGATCAACCGTTGGGTTGATGACAACCCGCAACCATCGATCGTCAAAGTCAGAGATTTGCTTAAGGTAATGGGTGTTGCCATACAGATCGGCCAGGGGCAAAAGCCGATCGGGGGCTGAAAGGGTTTGCGTGAGCCAGGATGGCTGGATATGGCGCTCTTGCATTTGAAAGCGGGCGTGCTCAGAGAGTTCAAAGCCGTCTATCATCGGCCCTCCTTACCTTCGATAATGCGGATGCTGGGGATGGTGTCAAGCAGGAAAAGATGACGGCGTGGGGGACGATCGCTGGCCTAGAGGCGGTGAAAGATGGCCCACAGGGCGGCGAGTGGCCACCCCCAGGGACCCTCCTTTAGTTTACCCAACCGGGTAGCAACCTGAAGCTTACCATCTGACCCCTAATGCTTGACCCCTGAGTGTTCGGTCATCTCTAGGGGGCGGGGGCGTCGCCTACCACCAGAGAAACTAGACTGGAGATAGCAATAATGGCCTGTCAATAAGGGTAAACCCTATGGATAACCGAGCAACTCTGAACCAGATATTAGAGCGTAACCCTGACAGGGTGAGCGGCGCATGGGTTTTTCGAGGTACTCGCATCCCTGTATCTGCCCTCTTTGAAAATCTGAAAGATGGTGCATCAATTGATCAGTTTTTAGAATGGTTTCCTGGCGTCACCCGAGCTCAAGTAGAGGCCCTGTTAGATTACGAACTCACAGTATTAAACCAATTGGTTAGTTAATGAAAATCTTGTTTGACCAGGGTACCCCGGTGCCACTACGTCGTTATCTATCGGAACACGCGATTGATACGGCCTATGAAAAGGGCTGGTCAGCCCTGGCTAACGGTGCCTTACTGGCCATAGCAGAGCAAAAGGGATATGAGGTTTTGGTTACCACCGATCGCAACCTACGCTATCAGCAAAACTTAGCCAGTCGCCAACTAGCTATCGTGGTTTTGATAACTACTTCCTGGCCTCGGATTCAGCAACACCTCGATCTAATTCAATCGGTTGTAAATGGCGTTAAGCCTGGCACCTACCAGGAAATCGCCATGCCTTAGATCGCCAGTCCTGGCTTCCTCAATCTTGACTAAGATTAGGGTTTCCCCCGCCGTTGTCTAGTTAGAAGTTGGACCGATCGCAGGGCCGTCGCTACTCCCAGGGACTCGGGTTCCTTTAGTTTAACCAACTGGGCCGCAAGGGTATCAGCCTGGGTCCGACCCCTGATTTCTGGGGGATTCTCCTGAGGCGACGGGGTGTGAAGGCCCGTTAACTCCTGCCTAGGCGGCGTAGTGCCAGTCGGTGAGAAAGCCCTGGTTAGCGGCGAGGGTGATCAGGGGGGGTAGGGTTTTTTCGTAGGCGTTGCGGAGTCGTTCCAGGTTGAGCAGGTCGTAGTGATTGGCCACATCCAGTTGGTTGCCCTTGCCCCGGTTGACCTGCCCCAGGTCGGCTTCGAGGAAGGGGATGATCAGGCGAAAGGGGACGTAGCGCCGCAGGTGGGTGATGGTGGCTTTCAGGTTTTGGCTGGCGATCGCTTGCCTGAGCAGGGTTTTGTCCGGGTCTTTGAATTGGATGATCGGGTCTTCTACCACCAGGGCCAGGGCGTCGAGTTGCTGGGCAATTTTGTCTTGACGGCCGCAGGACAGTTTGAAGGATAAGATGTACCCGGTTGTCTCAACAGTTAGGGGACTTCGGTGGTGAGGCTGTGGATGGCCTGGACGGCTTGGTGGAGGAGGGTGGCGGTGGGGTGCAGGTCGTTGTCGCTGCAGAATTTGCCCAGGCTGAGGCGGAGGACGTGGGAGGGGGCTTCGGTGCCTGAGGTGCAGGCAGAGCCGGTGGCAATGTTGGGGATGCCGGGGAGGTTGATGTGCAAATTACCGGCCAGGCGGTTGTGTTGATCGCCCGTTGGGAGATGGGTAGGGAATCACAGCCAGGACTCCACGGGCAAGGGATGAATGGGTTGAAGGCGCTGAAAGTCTTGGTCAGCGGATACAACAGTAAGGCCGTAACAAATGGCAGTAGCGCCGATCCAGAGGTCGTTGTCGCTAAATCCTAATCCTTGAACAGTGGTTTTGCGCCGTTGAGCTTTGTCCTTTGGCCCCAATTGATTGATAATGTCACCTTTCAGTTGGCCATAAACATCGGCAACAGCCCCATTGATGGGGTACAGGGCGATCCTTTGTAAGAAGGCATTGACGACTTGCAGGTTTTCTCCCTGCCGTTGAGACTTGTAGACCATAAAGCGCAGCTCACCCCGCACGATGACACTGGTAGCTATTCCATCTTCTAAATGAGCCTGTAGCTGCTGGATAAGGGGGTGATCTCCCGCAATGATGCGGCTACAATGGTTGGTATCGAGTAAATACATGGTTAGAACTGGGCGGGCGATCGGGTTTCATAGACTGCTTGCAAGCACTGTTCAAAATCATCCCCCTGCCATGTACCAGAAAACTGAAGTAAATCTGCCCCTGTTGAGCCTGTTAGAATCGGCTGATCACCATCAGCAGTAGTAGGTCGAGAGAATTGAGCCAATCCTTCAGTTGAGTCCCTTGCGTTAACTCGCTTGAATTTTAGAAAATCTAGAAAGTCAGCGGCCAGCAATAAGAGGTCAAGGGGGAGCTGATCAATCTGCTGGTGAAGTTTATGGCGTATTTCAGTTGGGGTCATCCTTAAATCTCTCCTGAATAACCATAGCTGGGGATGATTAGCACTATAAGGTGTACCCCGTTGTCTAGTTAGAAGTTGGACCGATCACGGGGGCGTCGCTACCCCCAGTTCCTTTAGTTTAACCAACTGGGCCGCAAGGGGATCAGCCTGGGTCTGACCCCTGATTTCTGGGTGATTCTCCTGCGGCGACAGGTGGTGGAGGTAGGGTTCGACCGGTTTGCTCTACTGGTGGGGGGGTAGGGTGGGGTGGGTGATGGAGTAAAGGGGAGTGGTAGTCCTTCTAGTTAGGGGACTCCGGTGGTGAGGCTGTGGATGGCCTGGAGGGCTTGGTGGAGGAGGGTGGCGGTCTGGTGCAGGTCGTTGTCGCTGCAGAATTTGCCCAGGCTGAGGCGGAGGGCGCTGTCGAGGATGGGGCTGGGTAGGCCCATGGCGCGGAGGACGTGGGAGGGGGCTTCGGTGCCTGAGGTGCAGGCGGAGCCGGTGGCGATTGCCAGGTGGTGGCGGACCCGGGCGATGATGGCACTGTTGGGGATGCCGGGGATGGCAATGTGGAGGTTGCCGGCCAGGCGGTTGTGTTGATCGCCGTTGATCACCAGGTTGGGGATGTGGCTTTGCAGTAGGGTCTGCAGGTAGTCGCGCTGTTGGGCAATCTGCGGCTCATCGGTGGCCATTTCCAGGTGACGGAGGCGGCAGGCTTCCCCCAGGCCGACGATGCCGGGCAGGTTGAGGGTGCCGGGGCGCAGGCCCTGTTGTTGGCCGCCGCCGTGGAGCAGGGGGGCGAGGCGATGGCCGCGCCGCACCACCAGGGCACCGACCCCTTGGGGGCCGTAGAGTTTGTGGGCGGAGAGGGCGAGCAGGGTGATGCCCCAGGGGTTGAACTGGATGGGGATTTTGCCCACGGC
>JBMOHM010000125.1:0-3243 GCA_049317845.1 Nodosilinea sp.
TATGCCCATTTGTTTGACAAGGTCCTCTGTAATTCCCAAAGGACGGCAGATGATTTCCTGGAGGCCAGAGGTAGGGGCCTACTTTCCTACAATCCAGACCAGGCCGTACTACCCTTTAACCTGGGTAGCGATTTTACGCCCCAAATGCTTAACCCAGTTATTGCAGAAGATAGCCCGGTAAGGCAGTTTAGAGACAGGCAGTACCTCCTAGTCATAGGCAGTTTATCCCCCCACAAGAATATTAAGGCCACCATTGCTGCCTTTAATCAGCTACAAAATTCCTACCCAGATCTGGAGGTAATCTTTGCTGGCAATCGGGGTTGGCATTCTGAAACCGATGGCCTGATTACAAAACACCCCCTCTATGGAAAGCGACTACACATTTTATCAGGGTTAAACGATCAGGAAATTGCGTTTTTGTATCAGCATTGTTTCTGCCTGGTTCAAGCATCTTTTTATGAAGGCTATGGTCTGCCTGTAGTGGAAGCCTTGTCTAGAGGTAAACCCGTCGTTGCCAGTCAGGGGGGATCTCTACCAGAGGTTGGAGGCGACTTTTGCCTCTATTTCGATCCCTATAATTTCCCTGAGTTAGTACACCAACTTGGCCGTTTACTCGAGTCTCCTGCTTTCTACCATACCCTGGTCCAGCGTATTCAAACAGAATACCGACCAGTCTCCTGGCGCGAATCTGTTCAGCAAGTACTTAACCGACTACTTGAGTAGCCCCTATAGCGGCTCTCGGTTCAGTGAGATACAAATTTTTCTCAGCTTGCGCTCCGCCAGCCCTGGTTGGGGCCATATCTTATCAGTACTCGATATTTGTAGCAGCCTGATTCTATAAAGAAGTATAACTGCCTGGCTTTTCTCGCCTAACTTCCCATCTCGACTTTATTCCATCAGGCGGCATGGCAAAGTAACTCGGTCCAGGTGTTGAAGATAGGACAAGGGACCTTAACCGTGGTGGAATCCTCCAATCGAGTATTGAGGGTGGCCAATGGTACGGGTTGAGAGGGGTGGAGCGGGTTCAGATACTCTCCCAGGGTCTCGTTTATGAAGATCGTATAAATTTCTCTGGACAGACTATAAGATTTCATTGTATGTATACAATCACTTTACTCAATATTCATCTGCCCCCATGAAATTTAGAGTCTTTAATTCAGCCCTGGTGGCTACTACCCTTAGTCTTGGTTGTATGACCCAGGCTGCCCATGCTGCGGCCTTTACCAACGGTAGTTTTGAGCTTGGTCCTACCTCCGGTGCGAATCTGGGCATTGGAAGTACGGCCATTACTGGTTGGACTGTTTTCGGCCACGATGTTGATTACGTCTTTTCCCTATGGCAAACCACTGACGGCACTAAGAGTTTAGACTTGAATGGCGGGAGCATTGGCGGTATTGCCCAAACTTTTGACACCGTGGTCGGTACCACCTATCGGGTTCTCTTTGATCTGGCTGGTAACCCTGCTGGTATTCCAGCTGTTAAGACCCTGGGGGTACTGGCGGTTAGTGGAACTCCCCAAGACTTGCTGAACCCTGCTCTGGTACCCCAAGCTTTTACCTTTGATATTACCGGCAAAACCTTCGCGAGTATGGGCTGGCAACCCCAGGCCTATGAGTTTACCGCCACTACCGCCAGTACTACCCTGGGCTTTTTCTCTAGTGCTGGCGGTTCCTTCGGTCCAGCCTTGGATAATGTGCGAGTCACTACCAGTTCTCCTTCTCCTTCTCCTACCAGTGTGCCCACCCCGGCCCTACTGCCAGGGCTAATTGGCATGGGTCTGGCGGCCTGGCGTAAGCGCCAGGGAGAACTTCAGGCCGATTAAGCTCTAACTTTTCCCTACCTTCTTAACCGTCCCCTTCACTGAGGGGACGGTTAAATTTCTCCTTAGCCATTTATAGCCCTAGCCATCTGCAACAAAACAAGGGCGGGCCAGAAGACCTAACCAGTCTTAGCTTTTATCGATCTATCCTGGACTCAGCGTTCTGACCAAAGCCATTTTTCGGCCCCTCCACCCTGTTCACATAAGTTAATCTGAAAGGGCTGTTTGAAAAAAATCAGCAAAGATTTTCGGATTAAATCTTTTTTAAACAAACTTTCTCCAGTGAGAAGTTTAAGTTCAATAACGATTCCTTTATAAAACTGCTCAAATTCGTTTTGAGCTCAAATTTTCATGACGTTTTTCTGGGTGACTAACAAAAGCTGACTTTATAGGCCTTACCCTATACCAAAACCCATTCCATGTCAGCCCCAGGAGGACACTGTGATGAGTATTGGTATCAGGTCTTTAACTATTCTAGGGGTCACCCTGGCCATTGCCAGCATCACCCCTGGTAATCGATCAGCCTATGCTGCTACCTTTGCCAATGGTAGCTTCGAGATGGGTATTAATCCGGGACAACTGCTGATCTTGCCTGATGGCAGCATTAGCCTACCCGGTTGGACAGTGGTAGGTGGAACCATAGACTATATTGGTTCCCTCTGGGAAGCCTCCGACGGAAGCCGCAGTCTAGACCTCAGTGGTATGGAAGCCGGTAGGATTGAGCAAACCTTTGATACTATCCTGGGGGCACGGTACCAGGTGCTATTTGACCTGGCCGGTAACCCGGCGGGCAACCCGGTGGAAAAACGGCTAAGGGTCGCTGCCACCGGCGGCACCGCCCAAGACTATAGCTTTGACACCACCGGCAAAACCCTCACCGCCATGGGCTGGCAGACCGTAGCCTACAACTTCACCGCCACCAGCACCAGCACCACCCTGCTGTTTACCTCCCTCACCAATACAGCCTTTGGCCCCGCCCTGGACAACGTGCGGGTAACCGTCACCACCAATCCTCCTTCTCCCACCCATGTACCCACACCGGCCCTATTGCCAGGGCTAATCGGCATGGGTCTGGTGGTCTGGTGTTGGCGCGGGCGCGGTAGTGATCAGAATTTTGTGTAAATCCTCGTTTTAGTAACGGGAGAGCAATAGTTTTGAGCCTGATCTGGCATAGTTTCCTCAACATTCCCGAATTCAAGTCCGCCAAACTCCTGGTTTCTGAATTCTGATCCCTACCCTACCTGCTCCGAATCAATTCCTAATTGCCGCAGCTTAGCCGCCAAGAGCAACTCCACCCCCACCGAGAGATCGCCGTTCAAGGCTCGGGGGGCTGTCGCTTTCCTTAGAGGAGCGTGGCATGCTGACCGCAGGTCGTAGGGGAATTGGTTTCGCAGTTGGTAAGGAACCGCTAGCTTCCCTATTTG
>JBMOHM010000126.1:0-3168 GCA_049317845.1 Nodosilinea sp.
AGAAATTAATTGCAGAAACAGGAGTTACCTGGCGTGAGACAACAACTGGCAAGCCGCCTGACTGCCTTACAGGCGGAGTACGAAGCTGGTCAAAAGGCCCTAGCCCATTTAGAGGCTCAAAAAGCCGTACTCAAGGAGACCTTGCTCCGCATTGGCGGTGCCATTCAGGTGTTGCAGGAGGAACTGGAGAAATCTCCAGAACCCCAGCCCCTGGGTAGCCAGGGGCACCAGCCTGAAACCAATACCGGGGTTCTGGACCCCCTGGGGGTTACCCCAGCCTAGCCCATCACCTGCAGGTCTAACCCATGCTTGACGATCTAGATAGTAGTTTGCAGCAATTGCTGCTCCAGGAGTTGCCTGACTTTCAGCGCTCAACGGAGACAGCCCTGGGGATCTGTTTTGATCCGCCGTTGGAGGGGTTGATTCGGCAAAAACCCGCCATCAACCTGTTTCTCTACGATGTGCGAGAAAATCTAGATCTACGCAATGCCGAATGGTCAGTGGAACGGCGGGCAAATGGGACGGCGGTGAAGAAAAGACCCCCCGCTCGCATCGACTGCTCCTATATGGTGACGGTGTGGACCAGCACCGAGGACCCCCAACAGGAGCACCACCTTCTGGGCCAGTTGATGCGGTTATTGTTGACCTATCGCACCCTACCCGAGGCGGTTTTGCAGGGGAGTCTGAGGGGCCAGGAACCGTTGCCCGTAACCACGGGTCTGCGTTCCAATTACCTGCAAAGTTTGGGGGAATTTTGGCAGGCCATGGGGGGGCGGCCAAAGGTAGCGCTGAGCTACACCGTGACCATTGCGGTGCCGGTTGAGCAAGGGGCGATCGAGGCACCCCTGGTTTTAGAACGAAACTTTGGCCTGCATTCTACCCGGTAGCCCTGACCACCATGCCACAGATTCAACTACCTCATAAACCAACCCGATTGGCCCTGGTGGGTCAGGTCAAAGATGCCATCACCCACCAGGGCATTGGCGCAGCCAGAGTAAAAATCAAAGCTGCCCCTGGGAAGTTTATAGAACAGCTCCTGGGCAAACTTAAATTTGCCGATCTGTCCCTAACTCCCCTGCAATGGTATGGCTTAGAAAAGGTGATCGGTGATCAGAATAATCAAAATTCCCAGCCTTTAAGTGATCAGGCTTTAGGTAGGCTTAATACCATCGTTCAAAAAACCCCATCTAACTATACAGATAGACTAAGACTGTGGCTCCATGATCTAGAAAAATCAAGCCTCAGTCCTTCAGATAAATTTCAGGTTTTGCAGGTTCTGTTTGATGGTCTGGCCCTGGGTTCCTCCAGGCCTGAACCGGGGATGGACCGTAGGATAACCCGGCCCGATGGGTGGTTTTACTTTGTCGATTTGCCCCCAGGGCCCTACCAGTTAGAGGCCTCGGTGCCGGGTTCGGCTATGGGCTACGGTTTGGCCCAGGCCCAGGTGGAGGTGGTGGAGGGGGTGGCTAACCCCTTTGCCCAATCGCGGGTCACCCTTGAGCTGGCGCCAACCACCCTGCAGGGCAAGGTGGTGAGTGGGGCTAACCCGACGGAGCCAGTTGGCATGGCCAGGGTGCAAATTGCTGAAACCCAGGCCTACGTGTTTAGTTCAGAGGAGTTTGTCAAGCTCCCCGATCGGGAGTGGAATTACCAATTTGTTGGCATTATTTCTGACCATGCTGTAGTCACGCTCATTGTTACCGCTCAGGGCTATGAAACGATCCAGAAAAAAGTTGATTTACGGTCGGGAGCGAACAACTCCCTTGATATGCAGTTGGTTCCCCTTTAGGAATTTTACCGATGGAATCTTGTCGATTTAGCCCGGGCCTCCGGTGTAACTAGGGGAGGAAATCGGTGGTTTTGAAGATCCCGGTCAGTTGTTCTTTCATCATCAAGCTAAGCGAGGAAATGTAATCATGCCCGATAGTTATAGAGCCCCTGGCGTCTATGTTGAGGAAGTGGCTTCTGGGTTAGCGCCCATTGTCGGCGTTGGCACCAGCACCGCTGGGTTTATTGGGGTTATTAATCTGGCCCTACCCTTCAGGTCGGCTGCCGTTGCAACCGAAACTAGGGAGGAGGCCGTGGTGGCGGCCGCTGCCACGGGGGAGGAGGTGAAGGCTCCCGCCAAGGGCAAGGCGGCCAAGCCCGAGCCGGTCAAAGCGGAGGATGTGATGCCGACTCCGGTGGGCGAGGTGAGGCTCTGTACCAACTTTACGGAGTTTAAAGTGGCCTTTGGTGATTTCTCCGAAAATCCAGGCCATAGCATCCTCAGCCATGCGGTCTATGGTTTCTTCCGGAATGGGGGTACCCGCTGCTACGTGGCCTGGGTAACCGATAACGTGGGGGTGCCTGAGGTTTTAGAGCGGTTTGAGGCGATCGATGAAATTGCCATTGTGGCAGCCCCTGGGGTAACGGACAAAACTGCTTTGGGGGAGGTGATTGGCCATTGCTGGCGGATGGGCGATCGCTTTGCGGTGATCGACGCCGAAGAAACCATTACCCTGGAGCAACTCAAACCCGGCAGCGACAAACTACCGGGCAACAGCGACTATGCCGCCCTTTACCACCCCTGGATTCAGGTATTTGATCCGGTGGCTAAAAGTCTGATCTATGTGCCCCCCAGTGGCCACATCGCCGGCATCTACGCCCGGGTTGATGATCGGCGAGGGGTGCATAAGGCTCCGGCCAACGAACCGATTTTAGGAGCGGTGGGGCTGAAACAGGAAATTAGCCGGGTGAAGCAGGAGCCGCTGAATGATGTCGGGGTTAACTGCATTCGTAATCTGAATGGCAACATTCGGGTATGGGGGGCCCGCACCCTGGGGGCGGGTAAAGATAACCCGGACTTTAAATACATCAACATTCGTCGTCAATTTCTCTACCTGCGGGAATCCATTGACGAGGGCACCCAATGGGTGGTGTTTGAACCCAATAGTCCTGAGCTCTGGGCCAGAATTCGCCGCAATGTCGGTGCCTTTCTCACCAATGAATGGCGTAAGGGGGCCCTGCTGGGCACCACTCCCCAGGAGGCCTTCTTTGTGAAGTGCGATGCCGAAAATAACCCCTTTGACAGTCGAGCCCTGGGCCAGGTGATCGCCGAAATTGGGGTTTCGATTATTAATCCGGCTGAATTTGTCATCTTCCGGATTCACCAGTGGGTTAAGGAAG
>JBMOHM010000127.1:0-3100 GCA_049317845.1 Nodosilinea sp.
AATTTACTGCAATGTCTCTAAGCAATTGTACTCACTGCAAAAGTGGGATACTCCCCTCACAATCTATCTTTAGGAAGTCGATAGAGTCCCAGTCTCGCCTTTTTAGTTCAGTCTCGAGGGTTGTTACAGGACATTTCTTTTCTTTTGAAGAATGATTTGCCCAGGACGAAATCAGAGATGAAGCGACACCCATATCTGGCTCCTCAAAGAAGAGGGCTTCTCCAACATAATCTGCAACTGCCGCATCAATAATTTCTAGATTATTGACAGAGTCAAAGCGTTGATGCAATAGATTCAATGCAGCTGTACCAGGTTCAAATAAAAGACCTTTTACAGAACTCGAGGCTCTCTCTAAAAATGACTGCGTCCAGTCTCCCCGATTAGCCCCTACATCTGCAAACGTGAGTGATTGCGGCGCTAACACCGAAATCAGCCAATCTTCACCATTGTCTGCTGCATTCGCTCCCTCAGACAGATGACAGGCAATGATTCGACGACACTGGTTCCTCAATAAAATAGCTACTTTCGTAGCCAATGATGAACGAGCTAAATTGCGATGAATAGAGTCAAGAATACGTTTATAGGACATCATCTTTTCTCAAGACTAATTAGGTATAAATTACGATAAAGCTAGTCTCTGCAAAAATATCTTCAACTCCACAGGGATAGTCCACGGAATAGCCCCTCGCCCTAGCCCAATCCGCCACTTCCTGCTTTGAGGCAATATACACCGCGTCCACATCCGCCCCCATCACCTCCGGGTAGGACAGGCAGATCGGCGCCACATTGATGGGAAATGGGCCCACCCGGTGACGGACCGACTTCAGGGCCCGTCGCATCCGCACTCGACTGTCAAACAAACTCAGCAGAGCATCCCCCAGCCTCCCTGACTTAAGTTTCTCCGATGCTCTAGGTACGGGGGACCAGCCCATTTGTTGGGAGGCCAACCGCCCCGACACTACAAAGTCTGGAAAGACCAACACCAGACATCCCCCCGGACGAATCACCCGCAGCATTTCCTCCAGGGCCCGCTCAGGATACACCAGATGCTCCAGCACATAGGTGGAGAAACAAACATCAAACTGCCCGTCCTCAAAGGGAATTTCGTAGGCACCGGCACATTTCCATGTCGCTTCAGGGTGTCGCTGTTGGTTGTGCTGAATCAGATAATCCGCCACTTCTATGCCGGTATAGGCCTGGGCATATCCCTGACCCCGCAACTGACGATAAAGTCGGCCACTACTGCATCCCACCTCTAAAATCGACTGGGGCTGTAAGCTACATATGTAGTCCGGCAACCACTGCCCATCATTACTTTCTTCACTCTCGGGGGAGGACTCAATACCCTCCAACATCTCCTGATAGGAGGAACGCCCATCCAGCTGACCATAAAACCAAGCCATGCGATCATTTAGGGCTGCCAGCACCGCTGGATCTCCGGTGGTGCTAGACAACCAACGAAATTGGCGATCGGCGGGTTGGGTGTAAAAACTCATATGTTTGCTTTTCATATAGTTAGGTCAATGGTTACAAAGGCCTGTCTTGAATGGTAATCAACAGAAGTTAATAGGGCCGGCCTGAGACCAGGGGGCTCGGGCAGTGCTGCAAGGGGTGAGGCGGCTTGGCATGGAACTGTATCAAAGTCGTCAAGACAGCGGTCAGCCAGCCCTGGGCTCAAGGGTTTGTATCCAATGGCGTATCGCCCTGGCCCAACTGGTTTCGCCCATGGTTTGAGCCTGGGTTAACCAGGTCTCTAAAATCGCCGGCGTCACCATCGGCAGGGCGATCGATGTGGGAATGGATTGATACTCACCCTTAGCCAGATCCTGGCGACTCCAGGTGCAAGACCCCATGCTACGAATCTCTATGTCAATTCTTCGGTGCAGTTTGAGCCACAACTACCCAAGGCGAAGTCACATAGATTGTAGAGCTCCTTTGGCTAGTGACGGTGGTCACGCCCTCTGGGGAAGGTGGCTACGGCTATATATCTCCAAGGTTCTTTCTGAAATATCTTCCCAGTCAAATTGCTGGGCAATCTCAATGCATTGTCTGGAAAGCTGTGTATAGTTTGATTCGTCTAAATTTATTACGTCAACCAGCCTCTGGCTAAAGTTCTCAGTATCTCCTACGGGAACAAGGAAGGATCCCTCTAGGTGTTTAAGCATTTCCCTTGGACCAGGTATATCATAGGCTACCACGGGTAGACCAGCAGCAAGTTGCTCTAAGACCGCAATAGAGAAACCTTCCACGTAACTCGGAAAGGCTGCCACAGTCCCCTGGCTGAGGAGTTGGGGAAATTCATCATCTGAAAACCGGGGGACAAGGCTAATGCATTCAGAATTCAGCAAATCAAGCTCCTGAATAATTCTTCCCTGGCTGGCATGGGAATAGCCCGATGTACCCAGAAAGAGAAGTCGTACCTCTGGAATACAGGCTTGAAGATGTCTAATGATTCCTGGCCAATCCTTTGAGCCTTTCCCAGGCCCCCAGGAGCCAATAAAAACCACTGTTTTCCTGGCCAACCTATCTTTACAATCAACAGCTGCGGAGGCAAAGGCAGCGAATTGGGCCTTAGTCAAGCCGTAGGGTATGGATACGCACTTTGACCCCAGCTTAAGAACCGAGTTGACATAGTCCCACTCATCCTGGTTGGGCACCATAATGTAGTCTGCATGGCTGAAAGTAGCTATGCACCTGGCTATATTGCGTCTGACTCGGGGCTTTCTGAGGGTTCTTAAAATAGCTCCAGGCAGTTTTTTCAACCCCCTTTTCGGCCATTTTCTCAGGGCTAGTTGTCGAAATTCTTCATGGAAGGCATAAAGAGCTACGCTTCTGGCCACTACCAAACCCGTAAAACCCAGTTGTTGCTTTGATACGGGTAAACAATACTGATGAACGTCGATAACATCAAAGCGGTGGCCATTAGCCTTAATAAAGGCTATTGCTCTCTGGGAAAAGTCAGGCAGGAAGGGGCCAAATATCCTTAATAATAGGGGCGACCACGCATGATACTCAGGAAAGGCATCATGGCAATCAAACTTCTCCACAGTGTGTCCTAACCTGCGTAGCTCTTCGGCTATCATCATCTGTGGCTTTGGTC
>JBMOHM010000128.1:0-2689 GCA_049317845.1 Nodosilinea sp.
TCGATAAGTATACCAAGTATGAACTGTAAGTTAGCTATAGCTTAATGCTAAGTTATAAGGATTATGCTTCACGACTATCCATTGATTTAGATATAGCGGTCCCTGGACGTATGAGATACACCTGAATTGGGGAAAACCTTTCAGCTAATAGCTTCAGAGGCTGCAACTGTACTTCATCAGACTAAGAACTGCTATATCGACAGCAATAACTAGCCACTTTTACCCATCAACAGAGCTATTTAGCGGCGATCAACCATCTGCTGTAACAACCCTAAGACCTGGTCCACACTAGCCTGTAAGGACTTAACAGCGGCTTCTACTTCCCCCAATCGCCTCGATACCTCATCCTGGCAGGGATCTAGCACATCGGCGGTATAGCTATTCCCTTCGTTCAATTTAGCCGCCAGAGTATCCCAGCTATTGGCCTTAATACCAAAATGGGCTTTAGCGGCTTTGAGGGTTTTGAATTGTTGCTTTAGGACGGTAACGTTGTAGGTGACAATCGACTGCCCCCGCTCCAGGTCCTCCTCGACCATCTCAACCACTTCACCAATCAGCTGATCGTGGTTCTGGGCGATCATGGCCGCTGCTCCCAATATTCGGGAGGTGGCTTGAATTTGAGTATCGGTTTCCTGTTTTAACTCTTGGGCAATACCCCGTAGTCGGTCGCCCAGGGTTAGTGGTCGCGAGTCGGAAACTATTGACACTGTATCTTGACCCATTGCTTCCTCGTGCTGTTGCTCTATTCGGCCAAAATTTCCTTAATCACGGTCCAGATACGCTGTAGTTTCTGCAGCATCCCCACCGGATTATTAGTAACCTCACCATCGACTGAGTCCACCAGGTTCTGGATCCGGTCTATCCGTGCAGCCATTTCCTCCAGGTTAGCAATTGCCTGGTCTTTCTTACCTAAAGACTCCTGAAGCAGTAGTGCCATTTGACCAATTTCCTGCTTGAGGCGCTCATTTTCCCGCTTTCTGCGCGTTTCCCAGCTTTTGATTCCGGCCTTAGATCGCCGTTCAACCTTCAGCTCCTGCTCAATCTGCTTATACAGTGCCAAGTAGTTTTCAGACTCCTGGCGAGCCTCATTGTACTTAACCTCAAACTCGCTGCTACGGGTTTTTTCGTCGGTGTAGAGGGCCAGGTAGGCGGTAACCTGCTCCTGAGACTCCTGATAAAGAACCAGGGTCGATTCCAACTTCTCCCGTTGCTCTTGAAAAAGTTGCTGGGTTTCCTCTAGCTCCCGGGTCTTCTCCAAAACCTGCCCCTTGGCCTCGTCCCGGTCGGCTCGAACCGTCATCAGCAGTTGCCGAAGCTCATTAGCAGGTACAGATGTAGGTACAGGGGGCCTGGCTTTTGGATGATTGATGGCGTTATCGTTGGAGGCAGTACGTCTATCGGCTCGTCGCATTGGAGGCATCACCAAAAACAAAAAGTTTCCCTTCCTTTTTCATGCCTAGGGTGCCCCCATCCGGAGGATCGGGAACAAAACCTTCCATAGGATCTGATTATGTGAAGTTACGGTTAAAGATTTACCGCATTAAGCGATATCTTGGCCTATGGGCGATCGCTAGAGCCCCGGCCCTACGGTGAGTAACTGCCTCCTACCGGGTTAGTTGAAGCGGTAATCATAGCGAGCCTTCACCAATCGGGTGACAATTTGGGTTTCGTAATCGATGATGCCCCGGATGCTGGCAAGCTTGTTAAAGAACCGCAGTAAATCATCCTGGGTGTCGAAGCTAACGTTAACGACGATGTTATGACGGCCAGCAACAATGGAGAGGAACTGGACCTCCTCTAACTGGGCTAGTTGATCGGCTATGGGGTTTAGTTGACCATTCTTCACCGTCAAGTTAACGATGACGGAGTTGGGGGCCTTCATCTGGTTGGGATTGACCCAGACTTCAAGTTGCAAGAGGTCGCTGCTGAGTAGGCGCTGGACGCGATAGCGGGCGGTGGCTTCGGGGATGCTAACGCGATCGCTGACTTCTTTGAAGGTGATCCGTCCGTTCTTCTTCATCAGCTCAATGATGCTATGGTCCAGGTCATCCAGGTTGGGGCCGTGCAGGTGGTTTTCCATGGGAGAGATTAAGAGATTCTTCCCTTATAGCCCATTGACTCAGGCCTCAGCTATGGGGTTTACCACCCTGCGTAGGGGTGGGCGATCGCGGTAAAACTGATTCCAGTAGAACTGTGCTACTAAATCTCCTCTACTGGTTGAGATCAACAGGCTAGCCTGTTGAGTCTCGAATGCGAGTTGGGTTTGCGTTGACATTGGCACTTCTTCCCCATCGTTGTCACCCGTGGGGGTAGGGGTTAAACCAGGCCTAGGGATTGGTGGCAGATACATTGTTGGGAAAGTGAAGTTTCCCTGGGTGATCCTGTCTTCAACATGAAGATTCTTTGAATGGGTAGGCATCTCAGCCCATTGGTATCTACGCTGAAACTATCTACCCTTGGTGATGCAAAAAACGTCCTCGGCATTGAAACCAGCCAGCATACTAGGCCAGGTGATTAAAATCTGCCGGATTCTTAATAAAATACCTGGCTGTAAATGTTGATATTAATGGCCTCTGAGGGGTTAGGTGTCACCAAGTCTTTAGTCTTCTAACTATAAAGTAGCTTCGACTTAGAGAGATAACGGATATGGCAATTGATTTACACAATTTCACCTGGGAAGAGGTCCGTC
>JBMOHM010000129.1:0-2584 GCA_049317845.1 Nodosilinea sp.
TCTAGTCTAGACCCTCCCCAGGGCTGGAGAGTCTAGGGGTAACCGTACCCAGAAACCGTAGCTACGGGTAACGGGGCCGTAAAGGTGGGGGCAAAGACTGTGCGGGTGAATTCTACTTATTCCATTAAAGGCTGTAGTCGAAGCTTTCAAATATCCTTTAGGGAGAGTCAGAGCACCTACCCAGCGTCAGGGTTTAGTCAAAAGCTGCCGGAATAAATACAATAGGAAATAGCCTGAATCAATGCAGATCAATTCTTAATAAACTGTAATTTCTGCCATCCTACCAATGCCTTATATTAGAAAGGTGGAAGAATTTATTGATTAAAATTAATTTAAGGCTTTTGAAATTTCTGCACGATCTTGTCTTAAAAAGTTCTTAAGGTTTCTCTAAATTCTATCTTTAATGTGGCCTGGATCAAGGTTTTTGGCGGATTAAGTATCACTATTTGATTTTTCTATGAAGTTTTTATCCGGGTGCTTGTACTTTGGGGAGTATGATAAATTATTCCTCACGTGGGCTATTGGTCTGATTTTCTAAGCATGGGTAATCGCTTTAATCTGGACCGATATTACCGTATCACCTAGAGAATTTCTATGCTGATGATTGCGCTTTGTAAATTCATTTTGTGAACTTCTCTGGAATTTTTATTAAGAAAGTTGGCGCTGATAGGAGTCGCTGACCTGGGCTAGTTTTTGTTTTTCGCTTCTCGAGTTGTAAAGGATATTTCCGGATGACATACCTGCAAGACTGGAGTAACTTCGCTCTGCATCGGCCCAACTATTTCCCTGGGCAATACCTGTTGGATGAGGACTTTGAGTTAGCCCATCGATACCTCAACGATCGCCAGCGCTATATCAATAGCCGTCTACACCTGGCGGGCATTGTGGAAGGTCTGGAGGTGGAGGCGATTGCCGGTAAGGCCGAGGTGATCATCAAGCCCGGTACGGCCATTGACGGTGAGGGGCATTTAATTATTTTGACCGAGGCCGCCACCCGGTTGATCAATGCCCAGGGCTGGCTCTGTTTGCGATACCACGAAGAACCCAAACTACTCCAGCAGCCTGAAATTCCCGATAGTTTCACCCGCTTTGTGGAAGCCCCCCTGCTAACCCTGGAGGCGATTGAAACCCGAGACGCCAAAACCGTGATCCTGGCTAAACTAACGCCGGGTCAAGATCAGGTCACCATTGACCCCAGTGTGCGGCACTATTCGGGGGTGCGCCTGCCCAATGGCTCCCGAGGGGAGATTGGGCTGCAAACCCAAGACGGTGCCCTGGCGATTCAGGGGAATCTAACCCTGGATGGGGTGCTGAAGCTGGGCCACCACTCCACCCTGGCCGGCATTTCTGAGGCAATTGACCGCCAGAACGATCGCAGCGATGTGGTGCCCTCCGAAAAGGCGGTCAAGGCCCACGTGGACGATCGCATTGTAGAGCGTCTGTCCGCCCTCAATGCCCCCACCCAGGAAAAGCCCACCATTTCCCTCACCACCCAGGCCGACGGCAAACTCTACGGCTGGAAAACCGAAGGGGCGGAAGGGGCGGACCCCTCCGCCCTGATTAAGTTGATCGCCAGTCGGGCCAGCGTCGAAACCCCCCGGCTGGTGATTCAGCGGGATACGGGCAACATCGGCATCGGTACCCTGGAACCCGCCCACCTGGTGGATATCAACGGTACCCTGCGGGCCCGCCATCTACAATCCACCAACCCCATGCGCCACCGCATGTACCCCGCCGACCCCCTGGTCTACCAGGATATTTTTGACGCCAGGGATGCCAAGGCGATTCAGAAACGGGGGCAACCGGCTGGGTATAACGATACTCGCCATGCCACGGAGGCGACAGCCTGGAATGACCGCCGTCTAATCTGCTTTGGCGAAAAGGCCAGCGGCGATGCGGGGGCCCTGGTCAGCGTACCCAAGGGCTACGATACCCTCTGGGTGCGGGTGCCCGGAGATTCACACTATTGTATCCGCGCCAAGTTTATCGATGGCGCTAAGGAGGAGTTGGGCTACTGGACAGGGGGGAGGCGATTTGCCAACTGCTACTGCCCCGATGGCTCCCTCAGCGATGGCTACGCCTATGCTCACCAATGGCTGCCCATCCCCGTGGGGAGATCGGGCCAGGTGCTGCTGGTGGATGAAATTGGTGGCCCCAGTAGTAGTGGTCTGTGGTTCAGTGGTCTAGCCTTTAGCGCCAACCCCTGGGGCCATGCGGTTCTATCGGCCCAGGCCTATTATTGGACCAAGAACGGCGGAAAAGGCACCAACTGGATCAGCGGTAAGGAATCTGAGGGATGGAATGGTGATGTCTACACCCACCTGAGCCCTAAAACCAACCAGGAGTTAATGGTGCCCTACCGCTGGACCGGGCGCGACAAGTTGCTCTACCTGGTGGAACACAACAACAACTGGAATGGCTGTATGCACACCGGCATTACCATCAACGACACCCCCCTGCCGGAGCGGTTTTTAGCCAGCTACGACAACCCCTTTGCCCGCCATTGGAATAGCAAACTCTACAACCGCTACATTGCCGCCCGCATCCCAGCCGAGCTAATTCCTCAGCCCAGCGCCGATAAGGC
>JBMOHM010000130.1:0-2558 GCA_049317845.1 Nodosilinea sp.
AGGTAGCCAGGGGGTGGAAACCAGGGGGGATCCGATGAAGTACCAGAGCAGTTGTTGCCAGCGGGGAGCGCCGGGGCTGTAGTGATTGCCTGGATGGTAGTTAGCTAACTGAACTCTGGGGTTTTGGCTGATCATAGGGCTGGGTAGGCCGCTGGGGCACCGCAGAGGGTATGGGCAGTTTGAGTCAGGGAAAATCAAACCGATGAACGGTAGGTCCCTGGCCAGGGCCTGAGAAGTAGGGGGATGGGCACAGGTTCGAGGGGGGGAGCCCACTGGGGCTTGAAGTTTGCCCACCACCCGGTGGCCAGGGCTAGACAGAATTTAGCCGGGTCGGTGGTTGGTCGGATTTTGGTCGGCTTCGATCAGGTGCAGGCTGAGCAGTAACTCGGCAAACATGCGTTGAAGGGCGTAGTAGAGGCCTCGCCAGCCGTCGAGGAGACCGCCTTTGAGGATCAGGCAATAGATCAAAATCACAAAGGGGGCCAGCAGCTTTTGTTTGCGGATTTTATCCCCCAGGCTTAACTGGGCGGTTGGGGTTTGCAGTAGTTTTTTAGCTTCGATCACCATGTAGCGGTTTTGGGCCCAGAGCCAGCGACTGAGGGGTTTGCGATCGTCGTGGTGAATGTAGCCCTTGAGCTGACCAGAGTTGCCGTTTACTTGTAGTAGCTGGGTATGGCCATCGTCAATGTAGATAGAGCGACTTTTACGAAACAGTACCTGGCGAGGCGGTAGGATGGTGCCCCTTAGGGGTTTACCAAAGATGCAATACCTGTATCGGGCGAAATAACCGGCGATATCGACCGGTGGGGAAAGATACTTAAATTCGTTAATTAAAGCATTAGTTAAGATATAGTCAGCATCGAGGGATAGTATCCACTCCGTATTAACTTGCTCAAGGCCGTAGTTCCATTGCTGGGCATGGGTATCAAAGCGGCGCTGAAAGGTTTCAACCTGAGGATAACGGCTAAGAATTTCCAGGGTTTCGTCGGTGCTTTGGCTATCGATGACGACAATGCGATGGGCCCAGGTGAGCTGTTGGAGGGTGCGATCGAGGTTGGGGGCTTCGTTGTAGGTGAGAATCAGCGGGGTAATCGTACTTAGGTCCATAACAACTATGCCTGATCGGTTAGGGGGTGAGATGGGCAGAGCAAAGCATGGTTTTCCACAGGTAGGGTAGTCGGCCAGCGAATTTAAACTCCAGGGCCGAGTACCCCTCGGCTGTCAGCAGTTGACTGAGGCTGTTGACGGAGAAAATTTAATATGACCCCCATCCCAATGCACCCCATAGTGGCTATCCAGGGAGCCGGTCAGGGCCAGGGCTAGGTTTTTAAGGTAGTCATGGTAGGGGGTGCTGAGGATTAGGCGGCCATTGGGTTTGAGGCAGCGTTTGGCCAGACGGGGTAATTCTTTTGGGTAAAACAGGTGTTCAATCACTTCCATGGATATCACCAGGTCAAAGGAGTGATCTAAGAGCTCTGGCGGAGGGGAATAAATGCTGCCCTGGATAAACCGGCAGTCGGTAAAGTGGCGTTGGGCAATTGCCACCCCAGAGGGAGATTCTTCTAAGCCGACCACCTCATAGCCCCGTTCAGCTAGGGCATGGCTGAGGCTGCCATTGCCACAGCCCAGGTCTAAAACCCGTAGCTTTTTGCCTGTGCTGAGTTGGGGTAGCAAAGATAATAGGGGAGGCATTAAAAAGTCGTGGTGAAAACCGAGTTGGGGGCTATCGTAGCCGTACTCATAGGGTTGGGTGGTAGGAGAATGGGGATAGGGTGATCGCTTAGGGAGTTTTCAAGGTAGGGGCTGACAGGGGCTCAGAGTTCACCACCGGCCTTAGGCAGGGGCCAACAGGCTTGGGGGAATGGGTTTTTTCTCGATGATGGCTTCGTACACCTGGATTAAATCGGTGGCGATTTTATCCCAGGTGTAATGCTCGAAAATAAACTGGCGGGCCCGTTGCCCCATGGCTTTAGCCGCCTCTGGGTCTTGCAGGCAGCGGCTCAGGGCCGCACCAATCTGGTCGGCATTGGGGTCTACCACGTAGGCGGCCTGGGCGGCGGCGGCTTCGGGGAAGTTACAACCGGTGGTAATCACACAGGGCAGGCCAGAGGCCATACCCTCCAGCACCGACATGCTGAACCCTTCGGAGTAGGAGGGGGCGACATAGACATCGGCGGCGGCCAGGGCGGCCTGTTTTAGATCGCCGGTGAGCATACCGGTGAAGGTAACGGCTGACGAGCACTGAACCTCTGCAAAGAATTGCTGAACAGTAGGGAGGAAGTCAACGTTGTCGGGGCCGGCAATAACCAGGTGAGCGGAGGGGAATTGGGTCTTAACTTGGGCGAAGGCCGGGGCCAGTACATCGAGCCCTTTTTTAGGATCGATGCGTCCTAAAAATAGGATTAGGGTTTTACCGCGGGTGTCAGGAAACCGCTGAAGGAAACGATCAGGACTGACCAGGGGCTCAAAATTTTGGCGATGGATGCCATTGGGGGTAATCAACATGGGGCGTTTAAGCTGAAGGGGGCGCACCTGATCGGCCTCGGCTAGGCTGAGCA
>JBMOHM010000131.1:0-2554 GCA_049317845.1 Nodosilinea sp.
GGCAGAGGGGCGGGTGGTGCTGGCCTCCACCAGTGCGGTGGACTATTCCTTTCAGGAAAAGGATGCGGACCTATCCACCTATACTCGCTATTTAGTCGAGGGTATAGGGGGGGCGGCAGACGGCGATGGTGATGGACTGATTACCGTTGGTGAGTTACACCGCTATGTTAAACAAAAGGTGAGCATCAGCTCTCCGGCCATGAGCCCGACACTGATCACCCTTAAGGACGAGGCCTGGCTCATTCCCTTGGTGAGGGTAAGCCAACAGGATGATCCGGAACTGGCATATCGCAAACAAGCTGACCAATTAGCCAAAGGGCCTGAGTTTACTGTTGCGGCCAGAGGAATTCTGACCCGGAAGCGGAGGGACCTAGGAATCCCAGATTCTCGGGCTGAGGCGATTGAAGCAGAGGTTTTAGAACCTTTTTGGGCATACGAGCAAAAACAAAAAGAGTATGAGGAAGAGCTGCGAAACTTTGATCAGTCAAGGAAAGGAAAACCCCTGAATAGTCAGCTTAGGGAAATCGAAGATTTAAAGCAGCTTCGCACAGATTTAGGACTCAAGTCGAAGGATGCTGATGCACTTGAGCGGAGTGTTTTTCGCTGTACCTTAAACACTCTCCTGGAAAGAATAAAATCAAAAATAAAACTCAAGCCATTTATAGTTCCCCTGGTCGGTTGCTCCTTAGTAGCGCTGGTAAGTTTAGTCGTCTTTATTAGAAGTCAGCCTGATCCTCCTTCACCTCCAGAACAGCCAACATCAAAAGAATCAGAGAAGGCAGGTATAGATAAGGTAGATATAGGCAAAAAATTAATCACTTATGGTGAAAACATCAATTTCCTAGGTCTTGGTGATTCTCATAAAGATGAAATTAATAGGGCTGTTCAGGAATTTTCAAAGGAAAACTATGGAGATGCTCAGATAGCCTTTCATCACCTGTATGAAAAGCTGAAGGAGGACAAGGACCCACGGCTACCCCAGTTTTTAATTTTTAGTAATAATGCCTGTGTCAGAAAACGGCACCAGGCTGGGGAACCTATCTATACCATTGTCGCCGCTGGCCCATTCACAGGTGACGCGCTCGATACTGGCGCCAAAATGCTACGGGGTATTGCCCAGGCTCAGGATGAGGCGGTCAAGTGTGACCCTGACAAACAATATCCAAACTCTGTACCTAAGGTTAATCTTCAGGTGCGGCTCGCTGACGACTTGAACAACCCAGACCAGGCCGGAAGCCTGGCCCAGGTTTTGATGGCAGATCGGGGAACGTTTGCCCCCTTGGCTGTGGTGGGTCACTACATTAGCGATGCCACCTGTAAAGCCTTAGAACAAGGTTATAGAGAGGCTGGTGTACCTGTGATTGTTCCTCTCAGCAACCGAACTGACCTGCGCAAGACCTGTGGTGGAGACAAGGGACCGAATTATGTCTTCCGTAATACCTCTTCCGCAGCGGTTCAAGTCAAAACTATTGTTGACGATATAAAGGAAAAGTTCCCTTCTTCTAGACCTAACGTTGCTATTTTTTACAATCCTGACGATAGTTCTAGCAAAGATGTATTTATCGAGGTAAGAAATCTGATTGGGGATCAGGTAGCTAACATCACTGCTGAACGCCAGCTTAAGGATATTAATAACCCTAGTAATTCTTTGCAAGAATCTGGAATTGAGAATTCTAACATTATGATTGTACTTCCAGATGGCAATAATAAAGATAGCATTAGCCTTAATAACGCCGTGGAACTGATTAAGGCTAATCGGGGCGAGAGACTGGTTTATGGCTCTAACCCTCTTTACAACAATAAAAATGTCGTTCAGCCCCTTCTTAACTCTATTGGCTTGAACAATTTAAGAGACCGTTTCTTCATTGCCACGGATTGGCATAAAGGTTGTGGATCAAAGGACTTTGTTAACAGAAGCCAGCAGTACTGGGGTGGGACTGTTGATCGGGTGACGGCCCTTGCCTATGAGGCGGTTTATGTTTTGTTGGCAGGGTTACGGGGTGAGGTAACCAGAAATAAACTGGGAACCTACTTAACTAACTTGGGGACACAGACAACCGATAACTCCGTCAAGAGCCCCATAGTCAAGAGCCCCATATTTGACGATAAGACCGTTAGTTTTGATCCTGATACTGGCGATCGCAACGAGATTCAGGAGCGAGTCTTAACCACCATAGGTGACAATCCTCAGGATCCCTTTGTAGTGGTGGATAATCGATGCCCCTGATATTTCAGTCTACCCCAGGGGTCGAGGAGGCTAGTCGATATCTCTACCGGGGAAAACCATGGTGCCTTCGCCTGACTCCCGATCCCCCTACCCTGTACCACCCGCCCGTGGATGTCTACGAGCTAAACACCCCATCCTGCCAAAACCAAACCTCAGAGATATTCAGGCTTGGGTAGAGGTTCAGTTTCTTGATGCCACCGCTGGTAAAAACCACTTCAATGACTCAATCCGGGGTGGATTTGGATAGGCTGAGGTTGAACCATGGGTTGACCGCGCCAATGGGGCCTCTAGTTTAGTGCGATCGCCTGGAGGTCAGGGGTATTCGTC
>JBMOHM010000132.1:0-2449 GCA_049317845.1 Nodosilinea sp.
ACATGACCGGCAGCGACGGTCTGGCCGTGGCCGCCAACCGGGTCGCCGAAACAGCCCTCCCCTACGCTGGCACGGGCTATACCAACGGTTGCTGATAGCTCCTCAATGATCATTTCAGCAGTGCCTCATATTCATCATGGCTACCAATCCAGATCCAGTAATAGTCATTACCCTTCTTTAGGGCTAAAGCGCGATAGCCCCCGCTAATTCGTACAGACCACAGATCCTTGCCTACTTTTTTGAAATGCAGCGACGGGTGCAGTGGGCTCTCCTGCCAGAGCTGATAGGCTTTGCGGGCTTGTTCTTTCATCTTGGGCGATAGCTTAGCGTAGGCTTGCCGAAAATCAGCCGTCGCGAAGGATTTCATCCAGCTCCCTCCCCTGATTAGGGGCAATGTCAGCCTCAGCCCTGGCGATTAGATGATCTAACCTACCGGCTTCTACATCCTGAACAATCTGCTGATCCCACCGTTCATCTAAATAACTCTGCAACCAGGTTGACAGTTCCCGGACCTCTGCCTCTGGTAGGTCTTGGATAGCCGCGGCAATTTCTAACAAGGTTGTCATGGGTAAAACCTGCTGTGTACTGGTTCTATGGTATCCCTAAGCCCATTGGCCCTCATGCCGACAACTCCTCGATCATCTGCTTAATGCGATCGGTGCAGGCCTTGAGGTCACGGTCAATCTCCTCCAGGGGGCGGGGCGGCTGAAACACATAGAAATGGCGATTAAAGGGAATCTCAAAGCCAACCACCCCCACCTCCCCATCCAGGGGATCGCGCTTGGAGGGATAGATCACCAAGTCGCCACTGCAGCCATGATAGCGGCGCAGGCGACTTGTCAAGGGCTCGCTTAATGCCGCTCGCTTCGCTTGCGCCCTTGACTAATTTGCTACTGACGCCGCACCAGACTGCTAAACAGGAGCGGGCAAGGGAAGGTATTGGTTTGTTGTGTCCCTTCCCGCCTTAAATTGCCGTCTAAGGCGAGGTGAATTTATCGCCTGTGAAGGGCTTAACCTACCAGGGCGGGCCAATAAAAACCCCACCGGTGAGGGCGGAGCCGTGGTGTTGATAGTGCATCTCTTTTATTGAACCCAGGTTCTGTCGAGCGATCGCATGATGAGCAGGGCGGGCGGGCAAGTTGAGCAGGATAGCTGAGTCCATGCCCCTGGTAGGCAACCAGGGCGGCGGTGAGGGTCCAGCGCCCCAAAGGAAAACGCGATCGCTCCAGATTTTCCCTTCCCAGCCGCTGAAAGCTTAGGGTTTAATGGAGGTAGACACAAAAAACGGCCCCCAACCGCCAAGTTAGAGCCGTCTTTTGTGTAAGTCAAAATACTTTTCTATCATAGCGGATGACTACCACCACCGGGAAGATTTTCATCTCCTACCGTCAGGACGATAGCGCTGGTGACACAGGCCGAATCTACGATTGCCTGGCCCAGGAGTTTGGCAGCGATAACGTCTTCAAGGACGTGGACAGCATCCCCTTCGGCGTGGACTTTGCCCAGCACATCGACCAGGAGGTGGGCCGCTGTCAGGTGTTGCTGGTGGTGATGGGTAAGAATTGGGTGACACCCCGCCTGCAAAACCCCGATGACTTTGTCCGGCTGGAAATAGAGTCAGCCCTGGGTCGGGGTATCCCGGTGGTGCCCGTGTTCCTGGAGGGCGTCACCGGCCCACCATCCCAAGACCAACTACCCGAATCTCTCCATCCCCTAATCCGCCGCAACGGCACCCAGGTCGGCTATGACCCGCGCTTCCATGCTGATATGGACCGGTTGATCAAGGGCTTGCGAAAGAACTACTTCCAGCAGCCTAGCGGCCCAGTTCAATGCCCCTCGGCAAATATAAAAATCCTGATCTTGGCGGCCAATCCAAGCAATACCCCCCATCTACGGTTAGATCAGGAGGTGCGGGACATTGAGGAAGGTTTGATCCGGGCACAACAGCGCGATCGCTTTGAACTGGTGCAACGCTGGGCGGCCCGTCCCAGGGATGTGCAGCTAGCGATCTTAGAGTTGAAACCCCAGATCGTCCATTTCTCTGGCCATGGGGTAGGGGAAAGAGGTCTGGTGCTGGAGGATGGCCAGGGTCAGGCACAGTTGGTCAGCACAGCGGCCCTGGCGAACCTGTTTGCCTTGTTTGCCGATCAAGTTCAGTGCGTTTTATTGAATGCCTGCTATTCCGAGGTCCAGGGCCAGGCGATCGCCCAGCATATCCCCTACGTGATTGGTATGAAACAGGCGATCGGCGATACCGCCGCCCGGGAATTTGCCGTGGGCTTCTACAATGCTCTGGGGGCTGGGCGAGACATTGAGTTTGCCTTCAAGTACGCCTGTAGCAGCATCCAGATGGCGGGCATCGCGGAGCATTTAACGCCGGTCTTGTATGTGGCGGGCAAAATGACTCCCCCTGCTCTAGAGGCTACCCAGGTGAATACCCCGGAGTCTC
>JBMOHM010000133.1:0-2439 GCA_049317845.1 Nodosilinea sp.
CAGCGTGAAACCCTAACGGCCAGCCGCTGGGGGGTAGGACTGAGCAATTGGGTGTCTCACTCTATCGAAAACCGCTACATTCAGTGTTTGTTATTCTTTTAAGTCTTTTTTGATTTTTATGAGTAATGTTGGCGTCGTCGTGATTGGACGTAACGAAGGGGAGCGTCTGGTTCGCTGTTTAAATTCCTTACTCTGCCAATTACCCACGGATAATCTGCTGGCGGTGTATGTAGATTCCGGTTCCACCGACAACAGCGTTGAAAATGCTCGCGCCTTGATTAATCATGTCCTAGAGCTTGATATGTCCATTCCCTTCACCATGGCGCGGGGACGGAATGCGGGTTTTGCCTACCTACTCGAGATCAATCCCGATCTAGAATTTGTCCAATTTGTCGACGGCGATTGTGAACTGTTACCTGGTTGGTTAGAACAGGGCTTAACTGCCCTACAGCAAAGCGAAAATCGGGCAATTGTCTGTGGCCGACGGCGGGAACGATTTCCCCAGGCCTCTGTCTATAATCGTCTAGCTGATATGGAGTGGAACACCCCAGTGGGTGAGGCGGCTGCCTGCGGGGGTGACTTTATTGCCAGATGTGGGGCGATTCAGCAGGTGAATGGGTTTAACCCCAGTCTGATCTGCGGAGAGGAACCAGAAATGTGCATTCGTTTGCGGCAGCTGGGTTGGAAGATTCAGCGGATTGAGGCCGATATGACCCTTCACGATGCCGCCATTACTCGATTTAGCCAATGGTGGAAACGCTCTATTCGGGGTGGTTGGTATGTAGCAGAAGGGCGAGCTATGTACGGCAATAGCCCGATTGCATACCAGGTGCGCGAAGAAAAAAGCGGATGGCTATGGGGACTGATTGTACCCTTGCTATCCTTTGGTTTAGCCTTACCTACCCAGGGATTGAGTGGCTTCTTGCTGCTGGGTTATGGGGTGTTAATCTTTAAAATTTATCGTTATCGTCAACGGGTTTATCGCGACAGCCGGGCTGATGCCCGTCTCTATGCCTGCTTTTGCGCCCTATCTAAAGTCCCCCAAATGATTGGGCAAACCCGGTATTACCTGTCCCGCTGGTTTAATCGGCAACCCGCTTTAATTGAATATAAATCTATCGATCAACCCAGTAAGCTCAGCTATCCCCACCTGTAGGCCAGGGATGGATTCTACGCCAAGCCCCGGAGAAGACTAATTAAGAGGGCTGGGATTTCTTCACAACTCTGGCCGGAATTCCCACAACGGTAACGGCTGCTGGCACATCCTCCAGGACCACCGCATTGGCTCCAATATTGACATCATCGCCAATTTGGATCTTACCAAACAGCTTAGCTCCCGCTCCTACATTGACCCGATCGCCCAGGCGGGGAGCATCAGCCAGGCGATCCAGGTGGCGCAATCCCAGGGTTACCCCCTGACGAATAATACAATCGTTACCAATTACACAATCGCCATGGATAACAATGTCGCCCTGGTGTTCGAAGATTACCCGTCGGCCCATCTGCACGGTGTAGGGCAGTTCAATGCCGTAGGTATTACGGACTTTACGAAATAGCATTTGATACAAAATACTGAGGGGAGCTCGCAGCAGTTTAGGTTCTACAGTCATCCGCCACACCCCAAAGCGATGGATGGCAACGGCCCGAAATCCCGGTTTAGTCCAATCCCGTCCATGGGCAATCCAGTCTTCTTTGATTTGTTGCCAAAGACTCAATCCATCGCCGGGTTCATCCCCTAAGGAATGACTGGAAGTAGGCTGGTCAAGGGCATCATCCTGGAGATCGGAGGGAAGAGACATGGCTAAAGCGGGTAACAAACTATGAAAACTATACTAATGGGTGAATATTAGAGAATATTGTGGCAATATTCGGCATCTCAAGCAGCCTGAGGAGAGTCATTAGAGAGATTCTCAGATTTTGAAGCCCTAGTCTCCTAACCCGAGACCCTCTGGTCAGTGACGGGACATCAAATTGATCTATCAACTCTGTCCGTAGCCTTCTGGCCAAACCGATCATACCCTCTGGTCAGCCATGCTCACCCTTGATCGCAAGCTTTACCGCGACCTGGGCACCCTTAAGGGCCAGGTGATCGCCATTGCCCTGATTGTTGCCTGTGGCATCACCAGCCTGGTAACCATGACCAGCACCTACCAATCCCTGCTGTTCTCCCAGCAGCAGTACTACACTCAGTACCGCTTTACCGACCTGTTTGCTACTCTGAAGCGGGCCCCAGAAAGCCTGATGCAGGAGATTAGGGCGATTCCGGGGGTGAGTCAGGGGCGATCGCGGGTGGTGGAAAATGTCACCCTTGATGTAGCGGGTCTGGCGGATCCGGCCATGGGACGGCTAATTTCCATTCCCAGCCAACCCCAACCCCTACTCAATGACCTTGTGCTGCGATCGGGACGGTATATACAGCCCGGTCAATCCAGTGAGGTG
>JBMOHM010000134.1:0-2425 GCA_049317845.1 Nodosilinea sp.
ACCCAACCCAGGTCTACAGGCTGAGACCAATGCGAAGCGCGATCGGCCGCCCACCCTCTACCCCTTCCGCGAGGTCCAGGGCGGCGGCACGCCCAGGGCGAGGGGGTCCGGGGGAAATCGCCATTCCCCCGGCAAGAAAAACCCAACCTGAGAAGCCCTATGGGATAGGCAAGGCGAAGTATGCCCATTCCTTCTATTCCTCCCCAGGTTCTTTCTATGGATAGGGGCACGGGCTAAAGCCCTTTGCCCATCCTACGGGGCTAGCCACCGGATAGCTTTCTGGCATGGGATAAGCCTGTCACTGACGAAAAGGGAACCTGAGTCCCAATGGTTACCTCTCGCCTTGCCACCGATCTAACCTTGAACTGTCCAAACAAGGGGCTACGCCTTACATCGGAGAAATAACTATCGTTCAATACAGCCTAGGATCGCTGTGACTGATTAGCAGAAATGGAGCCAAAGCTACAGAACAGGACAGAATCAGAGGCAAAAATTTAAAAAGCCAATAAAACTTGAAGACATGTTAACGATGCCTGGACAATGTATCGGGAGTTACGCTTCAATTACTACTAATGACGCAAGTGGTTTTCCCGTCATCCCTTTCCTGAAAAGTCACGACTAACATTGCTAGAAGTTTTATTAGTCTATATTTAGTCTAGATTCAGAGGTGTATTACACAATTTTTAAATGAAGATATAGCGGTTTTCGATAGAGTGAGGCACCCAATTGCTCAGTCCTACCCCCCAGCGGCTGGCTGTTAGGGTTTCACGCTGTAACCCCCCTTGATAAGGGGGGTAGTCATATCGCACTTCACCCGAGTGAAATCCGCTATGGCGTCTATCTGGGTTCTCTTCCTGAAAATTCAATTCTTACCGTCACTGGAGGAGTTGATCCATTGAGGTTTTGCAAAGGGTTGGGATCGAAGCTACGTCCTTGCATGGCCCCAATGGTATCTAAACCGCTATAACCCATCCTGAACGTCTGTCACTGGCCACTTTTGTTGTACCGGGCTGAGTCAGCCCTAGGTGCTTGTAAGGGGCAATTTATATAGCCCTGGCAAAAACGCCTGGAATCCCTTGGGTTTGATCCAATTGATTTCTGCTATGGGGGTGGTGCTTTGCCTGGCTAGGGCTAGCGAGGTTCACCATTGTATCTCGCGTTATTCAAGCCTGGTTTTGTTGTGGGTATGGATGTTTTCCATGACTAATTGCCTTGATAGTTTAGGACCACCAGTCTTGCCCTCGGGTGCCGCTGATTTGGGGGTGCGATCGCCCCTCCTGGGCCACCCCGAGATCTGCATTGCCGTTCTGGATGGACCGGTGGACCTGGCCCATCCCTGTTTCCAGGGGGCCAATCTGACGGTTTTACCCACCCTGGTGCCCGATGGGGCCCGGGTGGATGGGGCGATGTCGAGCCATGGCACCCATGTGGCCAGTATCATCTTTGGCCAACCCGGCAGCCCGGTGACGGGGGTTGCCCCCCAGTGTCGGGGCCTGATTGTGCCGGTGTTTGCCGATCATCGCAATAGCGCCACCCAACTGGATCTGGCCCGGGGCATTGAGCAGGCCGCCAATGCGGGGGCCCAGATCATCAACCTCAGCGGTGGCCAGCTCACCGACTTTGGCGAGGCGGAGGGCTGGCTAGAAAACGCCGTACGCCTCTGCCAGGAGCGCAATATTTTGCTGGTGGCGGCGGCCGGTAACGATGGCTGCGACTGTCTACATGTGCCGGCGGCCCTGCCCAATGTGCTGGCGGTGGGGGCCATGGATGCCCGTGGCCAGCCGCTGGACTTTAGTAATTGGGGCGATCGCTACCAGCACCAGGGCCTGTTGGCCCCCGGGGAAAACATCCTCGGGGCCAAGCCAGGGGGCGGTACGGAACGGCTGAACGGCACCAGTTTTGCCACCCCGATTGTGACTGGCGTGGCGGCATTGCTGCTCAGCGAGCAGGTGCGCCGGGGGGAGGCCCCCGATCCCCAAAAGGTCCGCCAACTGTTGTTGCAGAGCGCCCTGCCCTGCGACGAGGCCATGCCCGCCGCCACCCGGCGGTGCCTGGCCGGCAAGCTCAATCTATCTGGAGCATTAACCCTACTCAAAGGAGTCACCATGTCTGAAGAACTCACCCCACCCGGCGTTGAAGCCTCCGGCGGCTGCGGCTGCGGGTCAGGTCCAGCGACGGCTGAACCCACCCCCGCGGCTGTGTCCCCCTCCTCTCCCCCTGCTAACTCTATGACCACCCCCACCCCTATGACCGCCCACGTAACCCCCAGCCAAGCCCCCAGCGAACTCGCCGGTAGCCAACTCACCTATGCCCTCGGCACCCTCGGCTACGACTTTGGTTCCGAAGCCCGCCGCGACACCTTTAAGCAATTGATGCCCGCCTTTGACCTGGGGGGCGGCACCATGGTGCCCGCTAACCCCTACGA
>JBMOHM010000135.1:0-2377 GCA_049317845.1 Nodosilinea sp.
GCGGCACCCTAGAATACATGGCCAGGCCTAGCTTGCGCCGATCAACCTTGGCCCCAGTTTTCTAGTGAAAGGTATGGCTGTTCCCATTATAGCCCATGGGATCGGGCTGGATTTGTACCCCAGGGGCAAGGGGCCCCCTTCAAGCGAGCCAGACACCTACCCAGCCTGCATCGGGCCCTAAATATAGCTGTGGCCAGCCCGCTGGGGACAGAGGGGATCGGTCAAGATCTTTGGATGGAGCTGTTGACTTGTAATTAGAAATACCAACTCACAAGTCAATCTGGTGGATAAATGACCCCATAGGGTTTCTATCCTCTTTCCTACCTGAATGTTAGCAATGTCTTTCCTTTCTCTCAAACGTCGTAGGCTAACCATACTTAGCCTTTTCTCCTGTCTTCTGCTTAGCCTGGCGGCCACCCTATTGCCCGTAAAGGCAGAGGTGGCTCCGATGATGGCAGCGTCGGCCATGGAGTTAATTGAGGCTCCAGTGGCCGATAACTGCCAGGTCGCCGCTAAGGGTGAACGCCACTATCGCTTAATTGGTAATGCTGATACGGTGCATTGGGGGTATTTCAGTAAATCCCTGGCTCCCGTACTAACCATCAACTCAAAAGACCAGGTAACCATGGACCTGATCACCCACCATGCCGGTGATGACTACGATCGCATGATTAAGGGTGACCCTGGTATCGAGAGTATCTACCAATGGACTAAAGCCCAGCCAGCCGTCTCTAACCGGGGGCCTGGGGTCCATATCCTGACTGGCCCTGTGAAAATCTGTGGTGCAGAGCCGGGGGATATGTTAGAAGTCCGCATCCTCGACCTGAAGCCTAAGCCCAGTGGCAACCCCCTCTACAAGAATAAAACCTTCGGCTCTAATGCGGCCGCCTGGTGGGGGTTTCACTATAAAAACCTGTCCCAGGAGCCCAAGCCCCGTGAGGTGATTACCATCTACGAGATTGATGCCACGGGTCGGCGTAGCTGGGCTAAACCGGTCTATAACTACCGCTGGACTGAGCAAACCACGCCGGATGGCAAACCGCACAGCACCATTGATTACCCCGGTATCATCGTAGATCACAGCAAGGTGATGGAAAACACCGAGGCCCTTAAGGGTATTAAGATCCCCCTGCGTCTTCATATTGGTGCCATGGGGGTGGCTCCGAAGGAGGCAGAGATCGTTAATTCCATTCCACCGGGCTACTTTGGCGGTAACTTAGATGACCGCAACGTTGGGGCTGGCACCTCCATGTATTATCCGGTTTCGGTGCCGGGTGCCCTATTCTCAGCCGGGGATGCCCATACCGCCCAGGGAGACTCTGAGCTGGACGGTACCGCCATTGAAACGTCCCTGATTGGCACCTTCCAGTTTGTTTTGCACAAGCAAAGTAAACTGAAAGGCACAATTCTAGAAGGGGTGAATTACCCTCTGCTAGAAACTCCCGACTCTTGGATTGTCCATGGCTTTACCTTCCCCAACTACCTGGAAGCGCTGGGGCCAGAGGCTCAAACCAAAATCTTCTCGATGTCCTCCCTAGACCCCGCTCTGAAGGACTGCTCGACTAAGGTTCGGGACTTTTTGATGAATGGCATGAGTATGAGCGAAGATGAAGCCTACTCCCTAATTACGGTGGGTAGCGACTTCGCCATTACCCAGGTAGTGGACGGCAACTGGGGTGTTCATGGCATTATTCCTAAGGCCGCCTTTGGCGATCGCTCGGTTAAACCTAAACCTCTGGTTTAGGTGAGGATTTAGTTGTTCACAAACGCTACTTTTAGTGCTGACTTTGCCCTCTCCTCAGATGGGAAGGGGGCTTTGCGATCTAGCCTTGCCCTGGGGTGCTTGAACCAATGTCATGGGGCTGGTTGTTGCCAGCGCTCCAGGGTGGGAATATTGCGGGTCAGCAGCCACCCCAGGGGGCGAGGTACTCCCATCTCGCCCAGCTTGCCAATGCAGAACCTCTGCATCTCTGTAGCCGTCATCGTTGGTTGGATAAATGCGCCGTCCTGGTAGCAGAAGCTGCAGTAACGGCTACTTTTAGATCCATCGGCACGGGTGCCTCCACCCATGGGATCTTTGGCAAGGGGCATGCCACAACTCTGGCAGATATTTTTCATAGGAGTCACTCTTGGTGTTTACCCGATTTAGCCGCTTGATTCAGATGAAAGCTGGCCAGGGTCAGGCCGAAGCCAATCAACCTAGGGTCCTTTCCTGGGTTTTGGGGATGGTAGGGTGCATGGGCAACTATTGCAGGGAAGGCCCATTTCTATAGTATCGCATTGGCCAGCCCGCTGAAGGCCAGGTGGGGGTTCTGGCTTACCTTCCAGCGGTTATCTAAACCAGGCTCCGATGGATTTTATTCACTTCAGCATTAGG
>JBMOHM010000136.1:0-2370 GCA_049317845.1 Nodosilinea sp.
GAGATAACGGATATGGCAATTGATTTACACAATTTCACCTGGGAAGAGGTCCGTCTGGTTCAAGTAGAGTCTCAGCCTCACCATATCGCTGGAGTGTTGGCTAATATCCGAGAAACCCTTGAGGAATCTGATTGCGAATGGGAGGATGTTTACTCCGCTTACTTTGACTGTGAGGAGGATGGAACGGTTACATTCTACGAGGGCGAAAGTGCTGAAGCCGGAAATCCAGGCATTTGGACCTACGTGGTTTATGACTGTACTGCGGAAGAAGAGGAAGTTGTGACCAACCTAAACATCAACACCCTTGATCCAGTTCTAGAACTGAGAAAGCTGGCGGGTGTTTAGTACACTCCTTCGCGTGTTGGTGGTTCTGGAATCCATTCAGGCGATGGATAGGTAAACGGGGTCGTTGGTGGAGGCGGCGGTTCTCATGGTGGATGGCAATGATCCCTACGAACTGAGCCGCTTTGTGCAGGCCCAGGCGGAGAGCTACGACATCTTTGGCTCCCCAGATGACATGAAGCTTCGGTCCTGTGCCACCCTGTTTGCACAGATCTTAGATCCTGGCTCAGTGTTCGAGCGATTGCTCAGCGAGTATTTTGAAAGCCTACCTGACCAACGGACCCTTGATCTAATTGGAAGCCCACCGGCAATAGGGTAGAGCCAGTAGGAGGCAGAATAACATCACCACTGAGGTAAAGTACACAGATGCAGCCGGTTTTATTACCTGTGCTGCTACTGGACGGAAAAGCCACATGCGGCGAGATTTTCAGATCGACCACATTATCCCCATGGCCGAAGGTGGGCTCACCAGGTTCGATAACCTTCAGGTGCTCTGCCACCCAGCCCACATCGAGAAAACCCGAAGGGAGACCATCGCCAGGCACCGTGGTTAGGGGTGTTCTTGCTCCTTGGGTTTCAACAACCCAGACGATCGCCTACCGGTGGCACCCAGGCTGTCACCGTGGCTAACTTCTGCCAGTGGGTGGTGTAACACTGGGAGAAGTAGTCGGCTCGGGGGGGCCAGGTGGGGTTGGGGCCCAGGGCGGCAAACTTCACGGCGTCGGGGGGTGGGTCTCGGTATTGGTGACCAGGGCCCCCTCTACCCGACGGTCTAAAAGGCCCCCTCCCCCGGGGGGGTAGGTTCCAGGATGACATCTTCGTAGATAGCGGCCAGGCTATCGGCAAAATCTACACTTTGCAATTCAAACCGGGGGGTTGCCTGGGTATAGGTTTGCAGCAACCATCGCCCCCCTGAGTCGCGACGGAAACACTCAATTCGCTGGTGTCGGGTATTGATCAAAACGTATTCTTCCAGGCTTTCCAGAGTTTGGTAATCCGCAAACTTATCCCCCCGATCAAAGGCTTCAGTGGAGCCAGATAGCACCTCCACGATCAACTTAGGAAACTGTTTGTAGGTCGGGGTTGTCTGATCCTGAAGGTTGCAGGTAACCATGACATCGGGATAGTAGAAGCAATTGCGATCAAGGATCCGCACTTTCATGTCGGCAATATAGACCCGACAGCCGCTCCCGCGCAGGTGGCTCAGTAATCGGGCAAATAGGTTTCCAGCGATCGTGACATGGGCATCACTGGCTCCCGCCATGGCATAGACCGCACCATTGATGTATTCATGTTTAGTCTGGCTCTGCTGCTCAAGCTGGAGGTAGGCTTCAGGGGAGAGGGAAGACTGGGGTAAGGCAATCATGGCAGGGGTTGGTAATCAGGTGGCGGTTGAGATCAATGCTGGGCTCGATGGCATGGCCGGGGAGGGGGAAACCCATAGATGAACCACTCTCAGTTTCATCTATACTATTCTTTCTGGGGAAATGGGAGCAGTGTTCTGGGGTTTAGCGGTAGGTGCCCAAGGCTTAACCGTTGCTAACTCCTGCCAGTGGGTGGTGTAACGCTGGGATCAGTAGTCCGACCGGGGGGGGCCAGGAGGGGTTGAGGCCCAGGGCGGCAAACTTCACCTGGTCGGGGCGGAGGTGGCGGTTGAGCTGGTCGAGGGTAGCCATCATCGTGCCAGATGGCGTGCTGGCGTTCCAGCCGCTGCAGTTCCAGGTTTGTGGTGCCGAGCCCATAGCTGCTCTCTAGAGCTATTATTGGGTTTTTCCCATCGCTTTTTTCGATCATTGGGGCAGCAGCTCGCCGCTGAATATCAGCGGGAACGGATTGCCTTGCTGCTGGCCGGTGCCAGCTCTGGCCAGCAGCTCAAATGGGAGCAGTTTATGGGCTGGAGGCGATTCCGGCCCAATGGGTGGAGCGGGGGCTGAGTTGTCGTCCCCAGGCGGTGCATCGGCCCCGGCCCGAGTGTTTTTGGCCGGTGGATGGGTTAGGGTTGGCGACGGCTTTATTGGGGGTGGGGTG
>JBMOHM010000137.1:0-2341 GCA_049317845.1 Nodosilinea sp.
CCTCGACTCGGGCCTGGGCTTGGGCCTGGGCCGCTTGGGCCGCCTCAATCCGGGCTTGGGCCTGAGCTACAGCGGCGGGTTTGGGGCGCTGGCTGTCGACCCCCGCCAGTTCAGCCTGGGCGCTCCCTAGCCGACCCTGGGCCGCCTTGACTTGATTACTGAGGGGTAGGGGATCAATTTGGGCGATGGTATCTCCAGCCCTAACCCGATCCCCCACCCGGAGGCTCAGGCGTTGGAGGTCACCGGTGACTGGGGCGGTTACTCCATAGCGATCGCGCACCCGGGTCTTACCCTCGGCATTAATCGTCACCTGGAAATCCCCCCGAGCTACGGTGGCCAGGTCTACCACCAGGGGTTGGGGCTGTAGGGCATAGATGATAAACCCTACCGCTAGGGCCCCCAGTAAGCCGTAGAGGCTGCGTCGCCAGAATAACTGTGATCGTCGTGCGATCGGCTCTGGCAGGGCATCTTGCGGTTCGCCACGGAGGGATTTCATAACCGTTACTCCCGCGTTTTGAGCACTGCAATCAAATCTAACTGATGCAACTGGCGAGCCACCAGCAGACCCGAAGCACCAGCCGCTAGCAAGGTTACCATGGTGGCGAACAGGTAGGTAGAAGGTTGGATGGTAAAGGGAATCCTCACCACCTCCGTATTCTGAGCGGGTGATTGGTGCAACCACCAGGCTAAGCCGTAGCCCAATAGCCCCCCCAAGGGTAGGGCCGCCAGGGTAATCAGGGCCTGTTCCCCCAGCAAAATCAGGGCGATTTCGGTTTGGGTAAAACCAATGATACGCAGGGTAGCCAGGTCACGACGGCGCTCTGAGAGGGCAATCCGGGCGGCGTTATAGATAACGGCTACGGCAATAATGATGGCAAACAGCATAATCACCCCATTCATTACCCCAAAGGTGGTGGCTATAGTTGCCTCAAACTGGGTCAGCAGGTTTTGACGCTGGGCTACGCTGGCTACCGTCGGCATTTCCTTAAGCTGGTGATAGAGCTGGGGTAACCACCGGTGATCGACCCTGAGAAAGGCACCTGAAAAGCTAGGGGCTTCCCCCAGCAGGCGATGGAGTGCGTCGTTATCCATGTAGATAGGTAGTCCTACCAATTCGTCTACCAGGCCGACTACGGTAACCTGACGGACAGGTCGGGTTCCCTCCAGGATTTCTACGGTCAGGGTTTGTCCTGGCTGGAGGTGCAGTAACTCTGCCAATTTAGTGGTGATCAGCAGCCCCTGGGAGGGGAGGGGTAAGGTTTGGTCGTGGGCTCCGGCCAGTCGCCGTAGGGTACTGGGATTGGTTAGGCCGGTCAGGCTGGCCAGACGGGAGTGGTGCTCAAACCGTAGTCTTACGGGTACGGTTCGAAAGGGTTCTACGCCCATCACACCAGGCAAGTGGGCCAGATCGTAGTGTACCCGTGCAGCCAGGGGATGGACAAAGGCAAGGGTGAGGTCCTCCCGTTGTACGCCGTGGAATTGGCGATTAATCAGCTGATCGATGCCGTCACTGAAATAACCTCCCACCACGAGCATGGCGACTGCCAGAGCAATGCCTACCGCCGATAGGCTGGCCTGCAGAGGACGGCGTTCCAGGTTGCGCAGAATAATGCGCTCCGGTGGTGAGAGCCAGCCCTGTAGCCCCAGGTACTCCAATAGGGTGGGCTTAAAGCTAGCCGGTGGTTCTGGCTGCATAGCCTGGGCTGGCGGTAGGCTGACGACCCCAGCGATCGCTCCCATTGCCCCCGACAGGGCGGCTACCAGACTCAGGGCGATCGCTCCTATGATCACAGTCAGGCTGGTGTGGTACTCCATGGTGGGAAAATGGTAGTAGCGACCGTAAAACTGGGTAAAGGCCCCCCCCAGCCAGTAGCCTAGAGCCAGGCCCAGCACCATACCCAGACTGACCACCACTATGACCAACTTGAAGAAGTGCAGACCCACCTCCAGGTTGCTGTAACCAAAGGCCTTCATCACAGCAATCTGGTCCCGTTGGGTTGTGATCAGCCGGGCCAGCACCATATTTACCAGAAAGGCGGCGATGGAGAGAAAAATCAGGGGTAAAATCAGGGCCATCACCTGTAGACCGGTCAGGTCATCGCTGAGGAAACGGTGGGAAAGTTGCTGGTCCCGTCCGTAGGCTCCCAGACCGCCGTAGGGTTCCAGAAGTTTATCCAGGCGAAAAATGACGGCTCTGGAGTTGGCCCCTGGGGTCAGGGTCAGCACCACATCGTTAAAGGCTGACTGCAGGTTAAAGGCGGTGGCTAGGGCCTGGCGATCCATCCAGAGCACCCCGAAGCGCCGGTTATCTGGCAGTATTTCTGCGCCGCTAATTTCATAG
>JBMOHM010000138.1:0-2340 GCA_049317845.1 Nodosilinea sp.
TGGTTGCAGCAAGACTATCTTGTTAAGCTGTCTGAAATCCTGGGAGTATTATACTGACCGCCACTCCCTTTGTGGAAACCAGTAAAGGTCCGGTGCAGTTCCAGAACGTGATTTATGATTACCCCCTGGGGCGGGCGATCGCCGATGGGTTTGTCAAAGACCCCGCCATAGTTACCCGCAAAGACTTTAACCCCGCTGGCATGACCGCCGAGGCGATCGAGCTACTCAAGCTGGAGGACGGCCTGCGCCTGCATGAAAATATCAAGGCGGAACTGATCACCTATGCCCGCGAAACCGGTCGGCCCATCGTCAAGCCCTTTGTGTTGGTGATTGCCCGCGATACCACCCACGCCGCCCAGCTTTTAGCGCTGCTGGAGAGCGATCGCTTCTTTAACGGGCGCTATGCCGGCAAAGTCATTCAAGTGGACTCCAGCACTACGGGCAAAAAGGAAGACGAATTGGTGGAACGGTTGCTGAAGGTAGAAAGCCCGGAGGAACCCACCGAAATCGTCATCCACGTCAACATGCTCAAGGAGGGATGGGATGTCTCCAACCTCTACACCATCGTGCCCCTACGGGCCGCTAACGCCCGGATCTTAATCGAGCAGACCCTTGGTCGGGGGTTACGCCTACCCTACGGCTTCCGCACCGGGGTAGCCATCGTCGATCGGTTAAACATCATCGCCCACGACAGATTTCAGGAGATCGTGGATGAGGCCAAGCGACCTGATTCGGTGATTCGCCTGCAACAGGTGATTCTAGATCCTGACGAGCTGGACACCCCGAAAATGAGTGTTGGCGCTAAACCAAACCTGGCCCGTCTGCTCGGAGCGCCGTCGGCGACATCCCCCGACGGTGCCCAGATACCGGCCCAAACACCGGCCCAGACCCCCGCTGGGCTGATCGGCACCACGGGCGATCAGCCCCCCCTGTTTACCACCCCCGAAGAGCAGAAGCTTGCCCAGATTACCTACACCGTCATTCAAGACCTGGAGAGCAAGCCGGAGTTGGTGCCCACCACCACCTACCTGCAAACGGCGCCTGTTCAAAAGATCATTAAAGAGCTGGTGGAAGCCAAATACCAAGCAGAGCAACTGCCGCTAGAGGGGGTGACGCCATCGCCAGATATGGCGGCGGTGATTGCCCAAACCGCCGACCTGGTGGTTCAGCAGACCATTGATATTCCCAGAATTCTGGTCGTACCGACGGGGATAGTCAGGACTGGCTTCCATCCCTTTTCCTTAGACCTGGCTGGGTTAAGTTACCAACCCCCCTCCGAGGAACTCTGGCAACAAAGCCTCTCCACCGGCGATCGCGATATCGTCGGTGTCAGCCCAGCGGGACTTCAGGAAGAGCGGTTGGAAAACTATATCGTCAGTGGCCTGATCGACTTTGATGACATCGCCTACGACGACCATGCCGACCTCCTCTACGATCTGGCTCAACAGGTGGTCAACCACTTTCGGCAACTTTCTCGAACAGAAGAGGAGATCCATAAAATTCTACGGGTGCATCAGCGGGATATTGCCCGGTTTATCCATGTTCAGATGCAGCCCCACTTCTGGGAAGAGGCCACCGACTACACGGTCAACATTAGTCGTGGGTTTACCAGCCTCAAGGAATGCGCCTACACCGCTACCGAGGCCACCTGCCTAGACTATCGCCATCCCCCAGAGGATAAAAGCAATATGCGTAAGTACCTGTTCGGGGGGTTCTCCAGATGCCTCTATCCCGTCCAAAAGTTTGATACCAATACCGAGCGAATGTTAGCCGTCATCCTCGAACGGGAGACAGATAAATGGTTTCGACCCGCTAAGGGTCAGTTTCAGATCTACTACCGTTGGAACGGCGAACAGGCGGAATACCAACCAGACTTTGTTGCCGAAACCGACCAGGCGATCTATATGCTAGAACCCAAGATGAGCAGTCAGGTCACTGACCCCCAGGTACTGGCTAAAAAAGCCGCCGCCCTGACCTGGTGTCAGCAGGCCTCTGCCTATATGCAACCCCACGGCGGTAAACCCTGGCACTATAGCCTGATTCCCCACGATGCGATCGCCGAGAACATGACCCTACAGGGCCTGGTGGATCGGTACACCTGACAGAACCCAGAGGTGAGCTGAAAGCGGTCTACTCCAAACTCATCAACCACCGGGTCAATAATCCATTAGCCCAGTTCCCCCAGGGCCAGCGGGGACTCATCCAGAGTTCTCCGCCAGGGTCCCTGCGATCGCCCTAGCGCTGCTAGGTCCAGCTACAGACACGTAAATCCCCCAGGGTCAAGCATCGCCCCAGCGACAAAGCTTGCCCCGATGGCCTCCCAGGTCAGCGATCGCAGCA
>JBMOHM010000139.1:0-2212 GCA_049317845.1 Nodosilinea sp.
CGTAGCGCCCCTGAGAGTCGTAGAGTCCGGCCAGATTGTTGAGGCTGGTGGCGACAGCGGGATGGCGCTCCCCCAATAACTCCCGGCGCAGGTCCAGGGCCTGGTGGTAGAGGGGTTCGGCGTCGTCGTAGCGCCCCTGAGAGTCGTAGAGGTAGGCCAGATTGTTGAGGCTGGTGGCGACATCAAGTTGGCGTTCACGGAGTGTCTCCGCAGGAGAATCGCCCAAGAGCTCCCGATAAAGTTGCAGGGCATCGCGATAAAGCGGTTCGGCGGCGTCGTAGCGCCCCTGGTCTTGTAAATAGGAGGCCGTCTGATTTAAGAGTCTGGCAAAAGCTTCTGACCCATCGCCCTGAGCGTTTGCCTGCTCCATCACCTTGAGGGCGTGGGGCAGCAACTGGGCGCACACCGCCCAGGTTTGGAACTCCACGGCAGGGAAGGTTGCAGCGAGGGCGTTGACGGCTCGCGTCACCCAGAGTTGCTGGGTGTCTTGGGTCAGGCCATCTTGCACCACCGCCTGCACCATCCGGTGCATACTGTATTGTGCTTGCTCCGGTTCCCACTGAATCAGGGAGTATTGGCTGAGGGGGGTTAGCAGTTCCGAGACTGCCATCACCGCTTCAGCCTCCTCTTCAGCCTGGAGGGATAGGGCCAGTTGGTCACCCAGATGGGCCGCTCCCTGGAGCAATAGGCGGTAGGGAATAGCGTCTGGTGCCACCACCGCACTCAGCCGCAACACTTCTGCAGAGGCGGCATTGGCTGTCTCCACCGCCTGGAAGTTTAAGGACCAAGTGGTTAACACAGAAGCGGGATATTTGCCCGTTTGGGGTTTTACCTTTTCTAGTTGTTGTAGGCGGCGTTTGCGATAGGTGCTCAGGTAGGTCTGAAACGAAAGCCTCTGCCGCACGATAAAGGCCCCGGCCTGTTCCAGGGCCAGGGGCAGATTGCCCAGTTCGGTGGCCAGTTCGATCGCGGCCTGTTCCTCTGGTGCAGTGCGGTCTCGACCGACCCGCTGAAACAAAAAATCAACCGCTTCTTGATCCGTCAGCACATCGAGGCTGAGGGGGTTAGCAATGCCCACCTGGTCAAACACATCGGCCCGGGAGGTCAGTAGCACACACCCCTGGTAACGACCTGATAGGAAGGGCTGCAACCATTCCGGGGTATCGGCGTTATCAAAAATCAGCAGCCAGCGATCGCGGGTGGCCAGCCACTGCTGTACCGCTGGGATTTGCTCCTCTGGCTTCAGGTGGGCCGCTGGTAACCGCAACTGGGTGGCCAGCCCCGCAAAGTCGCTGATCAGGTTCGCCTCCGTATCGGCCCTGACCCACAACACCCAATCGTAGGGACGGGGGGCACTCTCATAGGAACGATAGGCATACTCCACGGCGGTTTGGGTTTTACCCATTCCCCCCAGCCCCCGGATAGCCTGGATCTGGTTGATGGCAACTGCTCCGTCCTGGTGGAGTTGCTGTTGTAACCGGTTCAGGATCTCTACCCGTCCGGTAAAAAAGCGGTTGCGCTGGTAGGGCACCCCGAAATAGGTTTCCAGAGGAGGAGCGATTGGGGGAGCAGGGGGATTGAGGATGAGCGTTTCAACATTTCCAATCGCTGTCCCGCCTTGCATATCACCAATCACCTGATTGCCATCCCCAGCCACCCTCTGGTCAACCCGGGGAGGGGCTGGCTGAAGGGCTGCCGCAGCGCTGGCCTGGCCCGCTTCAGTTGGCCCCAGCGGCGGACTGTCGCTGGGGGTAGTGGGTTCAGGTAGGGGCTCTGGTGGGCTCACGGGGGTTGAATCCGGGGGATGGCCGCTCAGCCCATGGATAGCTGAGGTTAGGTTAATTTTATCAGGAGAAAATTAGAAAGGGTGCTGTTTATCAAGAAATTGACAAGTCAGAGGCTATGGCGGTTTTCGATAGAGTCAGGCCCCCAATCCCTTACTCCTAGCCGCCAGCACCTGGCCGTAGGAGTTTCACGCCATTCAGGGAAGGATTAGGGGTAACGGTCATAAACTTTTGTCAGTCAATCAGGACCGCAAGGGTGATCTAAGAAAAGCCGCGTTACAGTAGGGGTCAGATTAGGTTAGAAGAATACCATGCAGGCCTATAGGGTCAAGGGTAAGATTGATGGATATTACCTTACTAACTGCTTTTCTTGCCCCCTTTCTCCCCGCCCTCACCCAACTGGGGGAAAAGGCAGCGGGGAAAATGGC
>JBMOHM010000140.1:0-2071 GCA_049317845.1 Nodosilinea sp.
GACAGAAAAGCAGCCCAGGTAGAGACCCAGGATTGGACAGTAGAGAGCCCCTACCCTGGTTGACTGACAAAAGTTGGTTTCAGGAGGCCGAGCGCCTTGCTGTGCCGTAGTTTCAGGGATTGAAGAGATGAAGGGGGAGCCAGCGTTCTAAGCTTAGATACCACTCAAAACCGTGAACGCTGTGAAAAAAACTCCCCCCTCTACGATGCCTTGAATACTTGGTTAGGTCAATCGGTGCCCTGGGCACATCGCACCCATCTGACGACCTGCCTGTGGATGGTGATGGCCTTGCTCCAACGCGGGGAGGTGAGCCTGACACGATGGCTACCCTATATCCCCTGTCGAGGGGTGCAGGCCCAAAGTAAACAACGGCGCTTGAGTCGCTGGCTACACAACAGTCGTCTGAACGTCCATCGCCTGTACAAGCCCTTGATTCAGTCGGCTTTGGCGGATTGGGCTGAAGACAGACTGTACCTGAGCTTGGACACCTCCCTGTTTTGGGATGAGTATTGCCTGGTGCGACTGGCGGTGGTGCATCGGGGGCGAGCCTTGCCCGTGGTGTGGCGCGTGCTGAAGCATCGCAGTGCCTCGGTGGCCTTCGAGGCCTATCGGGAGATGCTCCATCAAGCGGCGGAGCGATTGCCATCCGGGGTGACGGTGGTGGTGCTGGCCGACCGGGGCTTCGTCCACACCGACGCCATGACCGCGATGACGACTGAGTTGGGGTGGCACTACCGTATCCGCATCAAGCGCGATACCTGGATTTGGCGGGTCGGTCAGGGATGGTGTCAACTGAAGGACATTCACCTTCAGCGGGGGGAGGCGCTCTGTTGGCATACCGTGAAACTCCACAAAGAAAAGTGGTACGGCCCCGTGCACGTCGCCTTTGGCTACAACAACGTCAATGGTCAGTTTTGGGGCATCGTCAGCGATGAACCCACCACCCTGCACACCTTCCAGGAATACGGCTTACGCTTTGACATAGAAGAAGCATTCCTCGATGACCAGTCCAACGGATGGAATCTCCAAAAGTCCGAGATTCGCTCGGTCTGTGCCCTCTCGCGCCTCTGGTTTCTCCTCGCTGTCGCCACCCTCTATGTCACCGCCCAAGGCGTCGAGGTCGTCGCGACGGGCAAACGCCGTTGGGTTGACCCCCATTGGTTTCGCGGCAACAGCTACTTTCGCATGGGTTGGGATTGGCTGAAAACCGCCTTAGCGCAAGACTGGCCCCTCATCCGTCATGTCCGGTTTACCCACAACCGCGACCCTGAACCCGCCATGGCCTCTCGCAAACAGCATGACCTTCGCACCTACAAAATCGAGTTCAAAATACACACGTACTGCTATGCCGCCGACTAGTTTTGTCAGTCAACCAGCTCTAGAGTAGTTCTTCGTAAATTAATTTGATACTTAAAAAGTAGGTTTTACTGTGTTTATCCTAGCACTATTTCCTAGGTAGTATTTTTTTGTAACGATGAAAAAGCGTGTGGTTAGCTTATTAACACGAATCAGAAATAGACTAACCTCGAAAATTTGTGCAATAAGTATAGATAAGGAAAAAACACTTACCGTTTGCCCAGTGTTTTCAGCGGAAAAATTTTTCATGCCGGAAATGCGAGAGTTCAAAGACAAAGATGCGAAAATCTTTGAGGGATATCAAAAAGATATACCGGAACTTAACCTCTTTTTGCTGAAGGGGGGTAAATGCATAGTAGGAAATGAGGAAGTATTTACAGTCAATAATCGGGTAATTGGTGAAATAACATCTCAAGAATCTAACCCTATGGTTGGTCAGAGAGTCTCTAAGATAAGAAAATATAAAAAGTATGATGGGAAAGTTTTACATCTTTCACTGTCTGGGTTAGAAAATAATTATTATCATTTTAATGTTGAATTTCTAGGTAGATGGTTCCTATTCAAAGAAGCTAACATCGAAGTAGATTGGATTATATTTCCACAAAACAATTTATTCCAACGTCAATTCCTGGAATTACTTGATCTAGATCCTAGAAAATTAATAAGTGAAAATGGTTTAGTAGTCCAAGCTGATGTGCTCGTGGTACCTCAGTTA
>JBMOHM010000141.1:0-2005 GCA_049317845.1 Nodosilinea sp.
TGATTACAACTCTGGACTTTTTGCTTACCCATAGCCCTTTACCTAAGGGCTATGGTGAAAGGCGTGTGATTTCCCATTCGGAGTCGGAACTCAGGGTATAGAGAAAGCGATCGTGAAGACGATTAGGGCGTCCTTGCCAAAACTCAAAGCTGGTCGGCTGTATACGATAACCGCCCCAGAAGTCTGGTAGGGGAATTTCCTGGTTAAGGAATTTTTCTTTAATTTTTTCAAATTGCATCTCTAGCAACTGCCGCGAAGAGATGATCGTACTTTGTTGAGATACCCAGGCACCGAGCTGACTGCCCCGAGGCCTGGAGAGAAAGTATTTTAAGGATTCTGCTGATGAAATTCGATGGGCGGTGCCGATAATCGCCAGTTGTCGTTCCAGAGCATACCAGGGAAATAACAGTGACACCTGGTTGTTGCCCCCTATATGTTGGGCTTTGCGGCTGCCATAGTTAGTGAAAAAAACTAAGCCATCCTGGTCAAAATACTTGAGCAAAACAGTGCGTTGGTAAGGAGTACCTGCGGGAGAGACCGTAGATAATACCAGGGCATTGGGTTCAAGAATTTCCGCCTGACAGGCCTGCTCAAACCAGCCGGTAAATTGCCTGAAGGGATCGGGATCAAGATCGCTCAGGTCAAGACCTTGTTGGGTATAGTTGCGACGTAGGGCGCCAAGATCCATTACCTGAAAACCGGTGGGTAAACGTTTTTGATTATACTAGGTTAACCAGTCAGGCAGTTTAATTCAAATTACTCTTATTTATCTAAATATTATTTATGTATGACTGTATTGTGGTTGGGGCTGGCCCCGCCGGTGCATCGGCTGCTTACCATTTGGCCCGTCATGGCCACTCGGTTTTAATTCTGGAAAAGGCTTCCCTACCTCGCTATAAACCCTGTAGTGGAGCTGTCTCCCCCGGTATAGCAGCTTACTTTGACTTTGACTTTACTCCAGTAATTGATTGTGAGCGGCGGCAGGTCCGTTACACCTGGAAACTGGGAGACCCGGTTGAGGCAACCCTCGCTACGCTAGAACCCATCTGGATTGTACGCCGGGATCGGTTTGATCACTTTTTGGTACAACAGGCCCAGACTCAGGGAGCAGATCTTCAGGATGCTGTGACGGTGACTGGAATTGAGTTTAAGGGCGATCGCTGGCGGGTTACCAGTACCATTGGATTCCTGGAGGCAGCCTATTTGGTGGGTGCCGATGGAGCCCTGGGCTCTATGGCCCACTGGTTAGGCTTGGCTCCTGCCCCTTTGCGTACTGCCCAGATTTGGGATCTAAGGACGGCTACTCCTGTGCCGCCTAATTCCCCTCTGGGCTTTGAGTTTGGTCTGGTCAAGCAGGGCTGTCTGTGGAGTTTCCCGCGGTATCAGGGATACTCCATCGGTGCAGTTAGTTTTCTAGACCAGGCCGTTACTGATTATCAATTAAACCTGCGCCACTATATTCAATCGCTAGATTTGCCCTACGATCAAGGCCAGGTTTACACCCATCCCCTGAAGCTGTGGAATGGCCACTATTCCCTCCATACCCACCGGGCACTGGTGGTGGGTGAAGCCGCAGCCATTGTTGATCCCCTCAGTGCCGAGGGAATTCGCCCCGGTATGATCAGTGGTGTACGGGCTGCCGCCGCCATTGACGCTGTCCTTTCTGGTAGGGCTGAGGACTTGACCAGCTACACCGCAACCATGCAGACAGAATGGGGCAACGATATGCAGTGGGCTAAGGGAATTGCTGGATTATTTTTCCGGGTGCCAGGAATTGGCTATCGGGTGGGCATTAAGCGACCCACGGCAACTCAGCGGCTGGGACAACTTTTGACCGGTGAAGTAAAGTACGCCGATATTGCTAATCGAGTCATGAAGCGGATGAGCGGTGGACTGATTTCAGGTTGGTGATAATCCATAGCCTTGGTTAGAAAGCGACTAAGGAAATGTCTATAGCGGATTTCACTCGGGTGAAGTGCGATATGAGCACCCCCCCTGCCCCCCC
>JBMOHM010000142.1:0-2004 GCA_049317845.1 Nodosilinea sp.
TTTAACCGGTCAAACCGGCCCTCAGGGTTCTGGCCAAGGCCAGGGTTCAGTGGTTTCCCTGGACCTTTTCCTGTGGCAGTATGGCACAGGGATAATTCAGCTTCAAGTTACTTCAATTACAATTGAAATCTATTTTGATATTGATTGATCCTCTGACCTTTCCCCACTAGGGGGCTGACCCCATCCAGGGGGATGTCATCATGGCCATCGATCGCGACGTCTACCAGCGGGAGCTATGGTTCCCATCACCCTGAGATCGCGCAGGACCGCAGGGCTGTGAACCAGACAATCGGAGCCGTAGTGGCGGATCGGGCGGAGGAACCAAAGGCTATGGCCGATGCGTAGAGTAGCGGAGACGCAGGTACTCAGGAGGTCTGAAGCTGTTCCAGGGCATGGGTTTTTGCTAAACGCACCAGATGCTCTAAGGTTAGGTAGCGCTCTAACTCAGCTTCACCCTTTGCAGAGAGGATGCCTGTCTTGCTTTGAGCTAAGAGATCACTGACCCGTGCCTGGAATTCTGGGGAAGGACGAATCGCAAGAACTTGTTCCGGAGTGGGTTGACTGGCCAGAAGAAGAATAATGTCTTGCTCGTCGAGAAAATTACCGGATCGTTGTTGGTTTGCTAACTCTTGCAAACCTAACTCCAAAACCTGTGGCAGTTGGGCTTGGAATTGGTGAAGTCGTTGAGCGAGGTCGTCGGAGATATCGATGGTGATTTGGACCATAGTGGTTTAAGGAGTACCCCGTTGTCTAGTTAGTTAGAGGTCGGGCCGATCGCAGGGCCGTCGCTACCCCCCAGAGATCCTCCTTTAGTTTACCCAACTGGGCAGCAACCTGGATCTGACCGTCTGACCCCTGATTTCTGGGTGATTCTCCTGGGGAGCCAGGGCGTAAGGACCAGTCACCCTGCCTGGGAGCCATAGTGCCAGTCGGTGAGAAAGCCCTGGTTAGGGGCCAGGGTGATCAGGGGGGGCAGGGTTTTGTCCGGGTCTTTGAATTGGATGATCGGGTCTTCTATGACCAGGGCCAGGGCGGCGATCTTGAGGGATTCCCTGGGGGGGAAATCTCTGTACCGTCGGCACCAACGCAGCGTTAGCCTGCAGCAGTAGACGCCAAGTTATCACGACTTTTCGTCAAAGTTTATATCTTCAAACCCCAGCCAGAAAAGTAAGATATCTTCAACCTGGGATAGCTGCTCTGAATCCAATTCACCTAATTTCTTCAACAGTTTAGTCTGGGGAATGGTAACAAGATTCTGAACATCAAAAGCTCCTGGTTTCAAAAACCTTACTTTGACATCGACCTCGAAACGGGAGCCTCTTGGGCTTGTCGTATGAGGAACCAGCGTTGCCAAAGCTCGATCTTGCATCAGAGCTGGAATGCTAATCACCAGACAGGGTCTAATTTTGGCTACATAACCCAAATCAACAAGCCAAACTTCACCGCGAACTGGGCTACTCATGATTCTGACTCTTGTTGATCTAGCTCTAAAAACAGTTCCTCAGCATTCAAGACTAAGTCCTCATCATCCAAGGGAGAGAAATCAAAATGAATGATCCGCTTCAGTATGGCCAGCGCAACCTCAATTTGATCTGAGTCAGGCAACTCATCGAAAGTCTTAAGGATTCCCTGAGTTATAGCAGTCATAACTTCAAACCAGTGCCATATAAATAAATGATATTATACTTAACTAGATTTCCTAGGTTATTGGCGCTAAGCTCACCCCACTGGCTATTTGCCTGTGACCTCACTCTCATGGGGAAGGCGTCGAGTTGTTGGGCAATTTTGTCTTGACGGCCGCAGGACAGTTTGAAAGATAAGATGTACCCCGTTGTCTCAACAGTTAGGGGACTCCGGTGGTGAGGCTGTGGATGGACTGGACGGCTTGGTGGAGGAGGCTTCGGTGCCGGGGCGCAGGCCCTGTTGTTGGCCGCCGCCGTGGAGCAGGGGGGCGAGCAGGGTGATGCCCCAGGGGTTGAACTGGATGGGGATTTTGCCCACGGC
>JBMOHM010000143.1:0-1800 GCA_049317845.1 Nodosilinea sp.
TTGGGCCGTGGCCGCGGCCACCACTGGGTTACGAATAAACTCAAAGGTAAACACCACATCGTCGGCGGTGAAGGGTTCACCGTCAGCCCAGGTGACATCGGGCCGCAAGGCCCAGGTGACGGAGGTGCCATCCTTGGCTATTCCACCATTGTCCACAGAGGGAATTTCGTCAGCCAGAAAGGGGACTAGTTCTCCGGCTTGGTTATAGCTGGCCAGGGGTTCGTAGACAATGCGGGCGGCCTCGAAGTCTTGGTAGCCAGTGGCCAAATGGGGGTTGAGGGTGAGGGCCGCCCGACTATAGAGCAAGCGCAACGTCTGGGGATCGCGGGCCGCCTGGGCAGGAGCCTCGGCCTCAGCCTTGGGAACTGGATTGGTGGATAGGTTGGTCGATTGACTACAGGTAACGGTGGTAGCTAGGACTGCTCCAGCAGCGACTACCCACAGCGCAGTACGAAACCCTGATCTGATCATTGTTTGCCAGTGGTTAACCCTAAAATGACAGCCTGACAGAAGTCCTTTGCTGACCCGGACTTCATAGTAGACAATTTACGGTGCTGACGACGCCCCATCAGGATCAGAGTGTTCCAACAGCAGAATGAGGGGTGTTGAATTGATGCAAGTGGCGGATGTAGCGACTGGGGGGTATACGCGCTTTGGCAGAAATCATCACCGCAAACGTTTCTGCCGGTGTAGCGGCAAAAAACTGGCTCATCTGAGCATCGTCCATGGGTTGGGGCAACCAGTAATCATGGCATAGGGGGTTCCGGTCATGGAAGTGGCCAGCGGACTCTCCCATGACCTGGTCTACAAATACCCCGTAGAGCAGTACTCTGACATGGTTCGGGCCCAGGCGAGGGTTTCTAACCAGGGACGACCGGATACTTGCTCCAGGCGATCGCACAGGGCCATCACGTTACTCTGCCGCCAGCTAATGAGGTTGCCAATGTAGTTGGGGCGGGGCATCCCGGAGCTACAACCCTCTATCCGCAGCAGCCGAGCGGTCGATCGATAAAACGGCTCAAAGATAGGGTTGTAGTAGTCTGGCTCTCGAAACAGGCGTACTCTGCCCGCCTGGACAACAGTAGCCAAGCTAAAGGGGCGAATAAAAACGACATCGGAATCAACAAAAATCGTAATCGGCTCTGGAGCAGTTTTGGCAAATGAAAGCTTGATCATCTGCTGAATCATCCAGTTGCGGATGGGGGGTGATTTTAGACTGAACCAAGCTCTCCTGACCCAGGGAATGCGATAAATCCAGGGGGCTAACACCGACTCAGCGATCAAAATCTCGGTGGTCGTGCTGGCCAGCGGCTTAAACAGCGAATAATCTCGCTGATCGACAATAATATAGTGGCGCAGCGGAGTTTGGCTCAAGGTCTGGACGCTCTCCACCAGCAACTGACAGCGTTCAAAGTCAGCCCTATAGCTGGGGGTAACGATGGCACAGGCTGGTGGTAAAGCTGGAGACATGGTGCTGGCAGACATGGATTGCCCGCCCCCTGGGCTAGGCATACCCACCGGTTCTGAAGGACTCTGGTCAAACAGGGGCTGCTTTTTTAACCCCCATAGTCTAATCTCTACTGATTAGGGGCAGGTTAAAGGAATGGCTAAGGGCATTAGAAATCAAATATTTTGAAGACGGCTCCCATAAAAGCGTGAATAAATTGGCAAAATTAGTTACTCTTATGGGTCAACAGCCCCGTTAGTGGTTGAGTATTGAGTGTGAGACGACGCGACCAGGATCAGGCAACATTATGACTGACACTACGGCTTCAAACGCTTTCCCAGAGCCCCAAAGGC
>JBMOHM010000144.1:0-1721 GCA_049317845.1 Nodosilinea sp.
TGGCGTCAATGGTTCTGCTAAGCGCGTCTATGACAATTCCCCTGACAGAATTCTGGATTGGACAGAGTACTCTGATTTTGCCGCCCAGCCTCGCCAGCTAGCCACTCCAGAAATATGGCAGCAGGTTCTTTTGCCTGAACTTCGAGAGGTTCGCGATCAACTAGCCCAGGGACGGCGAGATCTGACCTTGGATTTGCGCGGCCTGATCCCCCTCAGCGGGGCCTTCGCCATCGGTGCAGTTTTCCAGGAAACCCGGGGGTTTATTCTACAGGTTGAGCAGTCAACCGGATCATCCAGCCTATGGAAATCCAGCGAGCAGCCCTCAAACTTGAAATTCCATGTCGTCCAAGAATACGGCCATGCTGGCAAAGATCTATGCGTCGCCCTGGCCATATCTAGACCATCCTGGCCCCAGGTGCAGAAGCTTTACAAGAACCCAGCCCATGGTATCAATGCGGTGGTTTATCTTGAGCCAGATACGGGTGCTGGAGCCAGCGATCGCGCCCTAGCCTCCAATGCTGACGCAGTTGCCCTGGTTGAAGATGCTAAACGGCTGATTGATCACTACCGCCAACTCTACCAAGCCGATCGACTCCACCTGGTATTTGCCTGTCCCATGGGGTTTGCCGCCCTCCTTGGACATCGTTTACGGGCCGTTGGCGAAATCGTCACCTATGAATTCACCCAATCTACCGATGAGCCTTATACTCCATCCGTGAGGTTTAACCCTGGCTGACCAGGAGAAGGTTAGAGAGCGCAGGGCGATGCGCCGAGGGAGACAGGTTGTGAACGCCAGGGGTCAGGAGGTAAACAGACCACTGACGGTCGACCCTATTGATTTTCTAAGTAAACTAGAAGTTAGCTTCCGATCTGGCTGATAGAGGGGTAAACCCAAATGGTACAAACACCATCGAAAACACTGACCTTGAGGGAGTTTTTGCAATTACCAGAAACCCAACCTGCCAGTGAATACATAGATGGACAAGTTATTCAGAAACCAATGCCTCAAGGTAAACACAGTGCTATCCAGGGGGAGCTTGTACCTGCCATTAATGGGATAGTCAGGTCCCAGCGGATTGCGCGTGCCTTTCCTGAGCTACGCAGTACCTTTGGGGGTCGTTCAACGGTTCCTGACATTGCCGTGTTTCTTTGGCACCGAATTCCCCGTGATCAGAATGGAGAGGTGGCTAACACCTTTCCTGTGGCGCCCGATTGGACTATTGAAATCCTATCGCCTGATCAAAGCCAAACCAAAGTCACTAAGAACATCCTTCATTGTCTACGGCATGGAACCCAAATGGGTTGGTTGATCGATCCAGAGGAACAAACCGTGTTTGTCTATCGTCCCAAGCAGGAGCCTGAGGTATTGGATGGGCCCGATGAGGTTATTCCTGTACCGTCGTTTGTGGCGGATCTACAGCTTACCATCAGAGATCTGTTTGCCTGGTTATTGGCGTAAGGAGAGTGATCAGAATTTTGGGTAAACCCTGGTTCTGGCAACCAGGAATCAATGATTTCAGCCCGATCTACCACGGTTCTCTGAACACTCCCTCCTATGGGTAGGAACCTGGATACAGAGGGATGCTGATTACTATTTCTCTTACCGGGATCGAGGTGGACAGGTCGGGGGGGTGCTGCTATAATACACCTAAACTACTCCTGGTTCGGCTATGTCCACCGCCCAGCCCACCTACGAGGATATCCTGCGCCTCTTTCAGGAA
>JBMOHM010000145.1:0-1648 GCA_049317845.1 Nodosilinea sp.
GTTTTTGGCCGGTGGATGGGTTAGGGTTGGCGACGGCTTTATTGGGGGTGGGGTGGGGAGATCAACTCGGTTAAACCTTTTCGCAGGCTTCTAACCAGTGCTTCAGGTCAATGACCACCCGATCGCGCAAGGATTGGGGACTGTGGATCAGGCAGTCGGACCCGTAGCGGCGAATCTCGCGCAAAAACCAGAAGCTGTGGTTGATGCGGCGCACCACCCGGCGGATCTGGCGATCGGGGTCCCATTGATTGATCAGGTCATGGCCCGTTTTAGAACGGTAGGCCAGGGCTAAGCCCCTAGAGAGGTGGACTTCTACATCAATAAAGGCCAGTTGGGGTTGCCAGGGGCCAGCCAGGGGGGTAATGACGGTTTCTTCGGGGATGCGATCGAGGCGTAGGATCCAGTTATGGTGAAGTTCCGGCAGATCCTGGTTGTCTGCGGTTTCGTCGCACCAGCAGGCCAGGTATTCCCGTTCTTCTAATGTAACGATTTTTGCATAGCGGATAGAAAAGTTCCGGATTTGACCAGCGGTGTCCTGATAAATAAGACAGAAGGGTCTCTGTCGCCGTATACAAGCTTCAATGTCAACCCGCCAGGGTACGGTGGGCTGATCCACAAAGGCTTGGATCTCTTGACGCAGAGGATAGTTCAGTTCACTACGCTCAAGGAGAAGGGTAGCAATGGTTAGGGCTTCAGAACGGCGGCCAAGGTCAATCAGTTGGTTGCGAATCTGGTTGAGGCTGGTGATCCGCTCCTGGTTCCAGTCGTGGTTAGGGGCAACCCGCAGGTGGCCCCGGGCGATGGCTTTGATTAACCGGGAGATGTTGGGTTTATCGCCCCAGGTTTGGTCAAAGTCGAGGGCTAACTGCTCGAGCTGGGCTTTTTCGTGATCAGAGATCGACAGGGTAAGGGAACGGCCAGGGCGGGTCATAGGAGGGAGGAAAATATACGGACACTTTATCTATAAATTACTTGCGTATCTCTATTATGGTTGCCATCATGGAGCTATACAACAAGACACGGACATTTTGTCTGTGACTCCTAAAGGACTAAAACCCAGGTGCTATGGTTGTCCAAATCCTGAGAAAGAAGTTCACCGTAAAGCAATACCGTCAGATGGTTATAGCTGGTATCCTCATTGACCCTAATCGCCTGGAACTGCTGGCGGGGGAGGTGGTTGAAATGCCTGCGGTGGGTCAAGCCCATCGCCTGGGCATCCATCGTTTGGTGGAGTTGTTGGGGCTGGGGCTGGCCTTCAGGGCGATCTCTCGGGTGCAAAGCCCCTTGGGGCTGGGCCCTACCTCCGCTCCCCGACCAGATATCGCTCTGCTGCGGCAGAGAGTCTATTTCTATGCTGGGGATTGTTCTGAGGCCGAAGATGTCTTTGCGGTGGTGGAGGTGGCGGACACTACGGAGGAGTTTGACCGGCTGGTGAAGCTGCCGATCTACGCTGAGCATGGGATTGGGGAGGTTTGGATTGTGGATCTGCTGGCTGGGGCGGTGCAGGTTTATCGACAACCGGGGGAAAAGGGCTATGGGGAGATGCAGGTGTTGAGGGGCAGTGATGAGATCGGGTTCCAGGCTTTTCCTGATGTTGGGTTTACGGTGGATGAGCTTTTTGGCCGGGAGGAATAGGGGGTGGGGGGAA
>JBMOHM010000146.1:0-1642 GCA_049317845.1 Nodosilinea sp.
TCGTAGGTGTGGGCGGTGGCGGTGGTGAGCAGGGCCTCAATCAGTTTCTGGGTGAAGAAGGGGGAGACGGTAAACAGCCGCAGGGCCTTGACCACCATGCCGGGCCAGTCGGTCAAGATCACGGTGAGGGCTAAATGGATATCGGGTTGGGCTCGGAAGGCGTCAAAGTTGGGCAGGGCCTGGGGGTCGAAGCGAGACAGGTGGAAGGGGCATTCGTGCCAGGGTACCAGTAGGCGGGCGGGTTGGGGTTGGCCAAAGCCTTTGCTCTGGCTCAGTTCAAAGATCCGAAAGCAGACGAAGGGGAGGTGGTCGATGATGTTCAGGCCCAGCTCAAATACCCCCCGTTGCACTCCCCTGATTTCATCGGGGGTGAGGTTGTCCAGGCTGATGATTAATTGGCATTGGTGGTCAATCCAACTGAGCAGGGGGCCTGGGGCCTCGTGGCGGCGGCTGAGGCGGTCGCCGATGTGGATGGATTCCAGGTAGCCTGTCATGGTTTCAAGAAAGGTGGCAGTAGTAGCAGCATAGCAAAGGGGTCGGGTAGATTTGCGGTAGGGTAGCTAGGGTGGGGTTGGGTATGCTGAATTCAAGAAACCTTAATGCCTCCAGCGATCGCTGGAGGTTTTTTTATGGGGTTGAGTTAGAGGCATCTATCCAGCCACAGTGGGGGCAGTGCCAAGGGTTCTGGGTCGTCGCGATCGGCATTTCACAGTTGGGGCAGCGACCGGTGAATAGAGGATGGGTATTGAGCAGAGCAAGGGCCTCGGCAATGCTCCTGGGTGGGCTGGTAATTGGTTCACCGGCGTAGGTGCTGGGCTGGTTGAGGTCGTCAGGTTGGGCTGGGGGGGCTAGCCTGAAGTCTATGCATTTTCCCTGGGGGCCGCCGGGGTGGATGGCGCAGCTGGGGTCGAGGCGGCAGTGGTGGCAGAGCCAGCCATAGGGGTTTTGGGTGGCGATGGGATGGTTAGGGTGGGGTGATGGGTCCATCGGGGCCAGGGCCTGTCTGTTGGTCAGAGCCAGGTGAGCAGGACGTTTCCGATGTTGAGTCATACAATTTAAGTTAAACCAGGTTCCTTAACCTCCTAAAGGTGAACAATGCCTACCTTTACCCTGACCGACGAACAGGTCATTGAGTTAGTCAAGCAGCTATCCAATGAGCAACAGATTGAGGTGTTTAGGTTCTTGCTGCTACAACAGTGGGGGCAGTGGGACTCCCTATCCCACTATGGCGCAGATCGGGCTAGGCTCGTGGCTCAAGAACGTCACCAGGACTGGGATGCCATGACCGAGGATGGGCGAGAAGCCTTTATTGACGAACTTATGCACGAAGATTAGTGCGATACACAGTGGTTTTTGACACCAACATTTTGATTGCTGCGCTGTTGCCTACAAACGGCAATCCCTTCCGGTGTTTGGCCCTAGCCAGGATTGGGCAGGTTGAGTCGGTGACCTTTAAGGGGTCTCCCCAGGTGATAGCTCGGCTGGCCCTGATCTTTCCCGCTCCCGCTACGGCCCAGTCCCTGGTGATTACCGCTAAGCTGACCTTGGGTCGGCATCAGGGGGGGCGATCGATGTTACAGGCGGTGGCTTAGGCCCTTACCTGGCAGGGGCTACGGCCCTTGTCAGGTTTTTTTATGGGTGC
>JBMOHM010000147.1:0-1638 GCA_049317845.1 Nodosilinea sp.
AAGAATACCCAAGGCATGGGAAGCCCGCTGTAGCCAGCTTAACCCTGGCAGGGTAAACACATTCAGGGAACAGAAGAGGGTTTGAATGGTGCCCTGCCCCCACCGCAGCCGCTGGGTAATGTAGGCCCCAATACTTTCAGGCGCCATACCCGCGGACAGCCCCTCGTTCAGATACTTGATCCGATAGCCCCGGGCTTGCAGATTGAGGGAGGTAAAGAAATCCTCCGTGATGCTTTCCGTGGGAATGCCACCAATCTCATCCAGGGCCTGACGGCGAATCACAAAGCAGGTGCCGCAACAGACCACCGAGTTAGTTGCATCCCGACTGGGCTGAATGTGGCGAAAGAATAGGGCCTGCTCGTTGGTCAGAATATCTTGAAGCCCGAGGTTGGCACCAATGGGATCTTCGTTATAGAAATTTTGTGGTGTCTGTAGCAGGGCGACATTCCTATCTTGAAAAAAGCCCACGGTGCGTGTCAGGAAATCACGGGTAGGAATAAAGTCGGCATCGAAAACAGCGATCAATTCCCCGGTAATCAGGGGTAGGGCATGGTTGAGGTTACCCGCTTTAGCATGCCGGTTATCCGGTCGGTCTATATAGATGCAACCCAGATCGGCGGCTAGCTGGCGAATGGCGGGGCGGCGCAGATCATCAAGTAGGTAGATGCGTTTATGGGCGTAATCCATGGCCTGGCAGCCGATGATGGTACGTTCTAGGATTTCTGCCGGTTCGTTGTAGGTGGGAATCAGAACATCCACCCAGGGTCGGTATTGGCCCCTCAATACCGACAGGGAGAGCTCGGTAGCCTCCGCACTGCGATTGGTGGAGGGAATGGTTTGCAAGAGGTAACCTACAGAGTTAATAAAGGTGATGAACTCCATCACAAACAGGAGGCTGCTTAAGAATCCATTAATTGGATCACTCAGGTTCAAGGTGCTAAAGAAGCGCCATAGTTGGTAGCGAATCCCCAGACTAATCAAAAGAGCCGATATCAATGCCCGGGAAAACCAGGTTGGGGTGGGAAAGACTTCCTTAAAGGAAAATAGAACCGCCCCGATTAAAATGGTTGGCAGCAGTAAAATCAACCAGTTAGTGTCACCGACCACAAAACTAGCCTGGACTCGATGCCAGCTGGAAACCAGAGCCGATAACATATCCAGGGCTCTATCGGCAGGGAATTGCCAAAACCAGAGGAGGGCGATCGCTATCCCTAACAGGACCCCCTGCAGCCCAGTGAACCACCGTAATTTAATCATGGCTGCCCCCACGGAAATCGATGCGTTCGTGACCACTGGCCCCTGAATTTCTTGCCCATTGGGGTGTATCCCGGCTGAAGTTGATAGCCATGGAAGAGCCCCCTAAGGTAGGGATGGACCGCGGTCTTTAAAGGTCACAGCTACACTACGGCCAACCCCACAAAACTCCTCGGGGCTAACGTCTTTTGGGGTATCCAGCACAACCCGGACAGCCAGGTTACGGCGGATTAACTCGGGGGGAGGCACGGCCACCTGGTCTCCGGTGACCACCCGACCAACGCCCGAACGAATGGTTTGAATTCGTCCAGACAGAATTCTATGGTCTGGATCGCTGAGTAATTGAACCTTAGCCGCCATACCGATAGTCAACTTCTCCGCTTG